>JAJYDC010000003.1 GCA_021777835.1 Bacteroidota bacterium
AAAACTATTGAAATATTACGAAGTTAGTATAATAAAAGGTAATAATTTTTAGATGATATCCTGAAAAAAAGAGTTCATCTCTTACTAATTCTGAAAAAGTTTATGATTTATTAATTTACTCAAGCTGTCCGCATAAATATTATAAACGGTTGAAACCGTTACAATGGGTGTCGAGTTGCCTTCATGTTCACCTAACTGAAGTTAGGTGTTAGAGGTAAGCGCAGAATACGTGTAGTGATAGTATAATGGGATTGCGGTTAAGATCGCAATTCCTTGGGGTGAGAGTAGGATGCGGGCATATCACCAGGTCGTGTTCACCTAACTGAAGTTAGGTGTTAATGGTAAGCACAGAATAAGTGTAATGATAGTATAATAGGATTACGGTTAACATCGCAATTCGTTGCGGTGAGAGTAGGATGCGGGCATATCGCCAGGTCGTGTTCACCTAACTGAAGTTAGGTGTTAATAGTAAGTACAGTTGAGCTAATAATATCATATTTCAGCTTTTCTTTAATTCATAATATTTTATAAAAAAGTACGGTCGATATTATTGCACCAAACGAGGTAAGACTGGTAAAAAAGGATATAAGTTGCATACAGTTCCAAAGAGTCATCCCTGGAGGAAAATGAATCAGAAGATATCGGATGACAAGCAGAGGAATTATTTTCGCGTAGCATTAGGGTAAATTCAGTCGGGCAAAGCTCTCCTTGCGTTACCCTAATGCAATACTTTAATTATTAGTTAACTAAATTTATTACTGACATTTCTACTTAGCTAACACAACTTAAAATAAATTACACACGAGGTTTGGTTTTCGAAACACTTATTATTAAAATGAAATGGAAATAATTATGGGGAAAATATATTCTTTAATTCCAATTATTATATTGATCTTTACTGGCTGTCCTTCTATTTATACCGTTAGAAACTTTTCATCAAAAGAGAAATTTTATGAAGATTTCAATAAAACAGTAAAAGATAAACAGGTTAACGTTGTTTTAAATAATGATAGCTGTTTTAGTTCAAATAAAGGATCAAGAATATCAAAAGATTCGCTTATTCTCATTGATCATAAACAAATATCAGAATTAAAAACGATGCCTCTAAAGGAAATACAAAGTATTAATTATATTTATGACCGAAATTCAATTCAAGCATTTGATATACTTCTTCAAAATGGAAAAGAAATTAATGTAAAAGACGTAAAATATTTACCTGATTCATCAATACAAATTTCAATAACAAGAGATAGTATTTCTAATAGATTTATCCCGCTTAATTTAATTAAAAGAATATATTATAAAAATAATTGGCTTGGAATTGTACCAGGGTTATTAATAGCTGCTCCTGTAATCTATTTATTGTATGGAATTGCCGGATCTTTTTCACATTTTTGTTCTCCGTTTTTTAATTATGAGACCGCCTTGTTCTTTGGCGCGCCTGCAGAGATAGTAATTGTCGGAATTATTGGTTATATAATCGGTTATACTTATATCTATCAATTTAATCCGTAGATAAAAAATTACTATGCGTTTTTGTATGTTTGTTCTTAAATTATAGAAACGTTTTATACCCGATAGCGATTACATTCATTATTAGACAATTTAAACCAAGTAGTGTATGTAATTGAAATGAAAAACGAATTTAATTCAAGAGCTGTTTAACTTTGTATAAACTTTGAAGGGAATAGATTAAGGAGTAAGTGTATGAAAAAAATAAAATTAGTTATTATTCTTAGTTTTATCACTTCGGTCTTAGTGTTTGCGCACATTAAAATCACTCCTGCGAAGGCAAAAAATTATATAGGAAAGACAGAGACTATTACCGGAATAATTGATCAAGTCCACCTAACAAACACAGGCACATACTTCCTTAATATGGGCGGTAAGTTTCCCAACAATCCTTTCACTGCAATTATATTTAAATCTGATGCTTCAAAGTTCGGCGATATAAAAAGATACACGGGCAAAGAAGTTGAAGTGTCGGGTATGGTTAAAGAATATAAAAATGAGACTGAAATTATTTTAGAGAGTAAAAAACAAATTAAGTTTGTTAAAGAATCAAATACTAAGAAATAGCTATAATTTAATTTTAGATTTAAACCAATCACCATGTGCGGACGTTTCGAAACAAAACCGTCGCTTCAATCAATCATTATTGCTCTAAAAAAGCATAAGATTGAAGTAAATATTGATAAGGAGCTTTACAAGTCGAGTAATATTGCTCCAACCGATAAAATTCTTTCTCTTACTTATAAAGAGAAGAACTATAACATCTCTCTAACTAATTGGGGTATTAAATTCTCTACCGATTCACCATTAATATTTAACTCTCGTATTGAAACAATTAAAGAAAAAAGGTATTGGGCAAATCTATTCGACAAGAACCGTTCTTTGGTGCCCATGTCAGCCTTCTATGAATGGAAAAAGGAAGGTGCTAAAAAAATTCCATATAGAATATATCTTCCCGACCAGGAATTCTTTTTCGTTCCAGCATTATTTCATATCGATAAAAATAAAAACATATTTACCTCTCTTATAACTACAACTCCTAATGACTTTATAAAGCCAATTCACCACCGAATGCCGGTAATCCTAAAACTGCAAGAAGGACTTGAATATTTAACAAATGACGCAGATTCCAACGTGAATAAATGCAAACCTTACTTTGGCTTAATGCAAATGGAACCGGCGGATATTTAATATTGAGAGTTTTAAGGAAAGGCGTAATCTAGCTATAAACAATTAATAGATATTTTCTCCTTAAATAATATTATTATTGCTGATATGCACAACACTTTTTAATTTGGATATAAAAGTAACCAATGGCTATTTCATAAATCTTCTAATTTATTATACATGCGATCTCTCACAAATGTATTTATTGCATTGATGTGAATCTAAAAACTGGATATTTTGTTAAACACTGCCATTTAACGTTTATGGAGTAATAAGTACTTTTAGAAATATCTAACATAAACTTTTAATAAGGTGAATAAATGTTTTACACACTAATTCTATCTTTGTTTTTAATATTGTCAACTCCGGAAATGTCTTTGAAGTTGCACAAGGAAGGCAACAAGTTAAATATAATTGATAATACTGAACATGCTAATAAAACAGATCAGTTAAATCAAAAAATTGCAGATGCTTACGGCATAAGCTCATTCTCAAAGGTTAAATCTATAACATATACTTTTAATGTAGAATTTGGCGGAAAGAAATTCAGTCGTAAGTGGCAACGGAATCCTAAGACAAAGGATATTACTTATTGGGGCAAGGATAGCACTAATAAGGAAATTAAGATAAGCTACAATCGAAACAAGCCTATGGATGAAGCCACAAAGAAAATAGATGCAGGTTTCATAAACGATAATTACTGGCTGCTGTTTCCATTTCATCTGGTGTGGGATACTAACGTAAAGTTCACAGATGAAGGCGTAAAGAAATATCCTTTAGGAGGAGGCGAAGGTCATGCTTTGATGGTAAAATACTCGGACAAGGTGGGATATACACCGGGCGATGCTTTTGAATTATTCCTTGGGAAAGACAATATGATTAAGCAATGGATTTATTTTCACGGCGGCAAATTAAGCAATCCCCGTCCTGCTACCTGGGAAGGAAACAAAAACTTTGGAGGCATAACAATCTCTACTTTACATTCAACGCCAACTCATGCATTTAAATTGTGGTTCAGTGATGTTAAAGTAACAGAGTAGTCAGAATAATTAACTAAAGAAATTATAATTAGCAAGTAATCAAATAAAGTGTTGAGTTTAATCTTTAATGACCTGCCTAAGGTGCAGGCAGGTCATTGGTTAAGTGAATTTTCTAACTTTAAAGAAATAATAATACGTCTCAAGATTAAGCTTTAATCTTTAACGTAAGCTAAAGCCCACAAGCCTCCCCAAATAGCAACAGCAATGAACAAGCTTGACCATTCATTAGGGTCGTTACGAGCCCCTGGAATACCATATAACCCGAGAGTTCTAGGAAGATGAAGTGTGATAACCCAAATTCCGAACATTATTCCTGTAAGAACATATACCCACCGTGCAAGCAAATTAATTCCAATACTTAATCCAGCAGCAACCAATCCGGCACCAAAAAACGCAACCCAGAACTCATGCCACGGAATCCATACAGGTATTAGTGTCGCGATAAACTTCAATGCAAGAAAATGATCAACTCCAAAAACAATTAATGATAGTGCAAGCAGAAGGTGGCTACCGCGAATTATATAACCCGGTACTGCGTCTTTACGGGGTAACAGCAATGCTATACTTGCAATCGTAAAAGGCTCAAATACACGGGTGCGCAATGAGATGCCTGCGATATTAGCAGCATTTCTTGGTACATCAAGAAATAGTGTAAGCAAAAACATTAAACTTCCAATGACTATTGCAGAAGATCTCAATGTTTTCTTGGATAGGAGTCCAATTCCGCATAATATCCAAATTATGCCTACGATATATGCAGCCCATGGGATTACCGGCAACCAAGGGATGACGGGAACTACAAATTGAGAAGAGCCAGGAGAAATACTCTCATAACCAGCACATAATAATGTCTCTATTCCTAATGCAATGATCGCAAATGAAAATAATCCAATACCTGTCCTTAGTACTTCAGAAGTTATCCCATCAAACTGTTTGTATTCTACTAACTTGTTTTCAGGCATATAATCTTCCTTAAATTTATTAATTTATAAAATATTAAATTTCATTATGCACGACTAATACTTAAATTCTAATTTTATTAATTTCATAGCAAAGAGATAGAGTATACCCAGAGACTCAATACATTTTGAAATAAAACAATAAAACTCCTACAGATGCAAAAAGACAATAATACCCAAACCATTGCCACCGTCCGCCTTCAAGCAAGCGCGACAGCAGTTTCAATGCTAATAGCCCCGCTATAAAGCTAAATATCATACCTGTAATACCAGGTACGAAAAGATGCAGCGGTGAGCCATGAGTGTTTAATGAATGATCCTTCAGCAAACGATAAGCCTCTTTTGCAACTACAGCGGGTGTTAAAACTACGGCAAGCGCAAAGCTAAACTCTTCAAGTTTCTGCTTCGGCAAACCAAAAAACAATCCGGTAGATATAGTTGAGCCCGAACGTGAAAATCCTCGAAAGGGAAGGCATACCCCTTGGACAATCCCAATCCAGATTGAGTGTTTAGTTTTTATTTCCTCATTCTTAATAGATTGTTTTTCATGCAGCCCGGCATAAATAATCATTACTCCGACGGCAGCCAGTGCAATAGCAATCAAGGGCAAGTTAGAGAACAAGTCCTCGATTTGCGCATTCGGTATATTGCGCATAAATACCTTCTCAATGATTTCCTTTAATCCAAGTCCAACAATACCGGTAAATATTGTAGCAATTACAATCTGAACGGCAAAATCACGTAACTTCCCTGAAGAAGAAAAATAATCACGTTTCCAGCCTTTCCAGAAATAAGCAATAACTGCGAACATAGTTCCGGTGTGGAGCATTACAAGAACCATTGTCATTTCCGGGGCAGACGGATGGAGCCCCATTATTTTTTCAGCAATGATTACGTGAGCGGAACTAGACACAGGGAGCAACTCGCAAGCTCCTTGAATTATGGCTAGAATAAGTACTTGAATAAAATTAGGCATATAACCAAATCCCTCCTCATTGAATTGTAATAAATATCCTCAAATATAAAATCTTTATCCTAAATATCTCAGCAGTTAAATCACAGTTTGAAGCTAATTACATAATATAGTATACGCATTTCCAGTAATTATATTAAGAGTAATTCTTGCAATTTAATACTCAAAATAATTTGTAATTCCTGATCAAACGAACGAATAAATTTTCCTTATGTTATTGAGCCTTAAGAATCCTCTTCAAAATATTTACTCCTGTTTTTAATCTGTCTTTATTGAAAGCCGTATATCCCATAATCAAGCCAGGTCTCCGCTTGAATTTTAATATATATTCGGAAAGCGGGGAGATTACAAGACCATTCTCTTTAGCAATAACTGATATTTTCTTATCATCAAATCTGTCGGGAAGCCATGCAACAACATGCATACCTGCACCTGACGGTTTTACTTCCAATAAACTACCGGCTTCTCTTTTCAATTCTGCAATTAAAAATTCCTGTCTTTCCTTATAAAGTATTCTCATTTTTCTTATATGCTTAGTAAAGTGCCCTTCTTCTATAAACTTTGAAAGAACGACTTGATCAAGAATAGGGCTCTGACGATCAACTAAAGATTTTACAATAGCAAACGGATTTACCATTTCGACAGAAGGGAGCACAAGGTAACCCAGTCTTAGCCCGGGGAACAAAACTTTGCTAAATGTTCCTATATAGATCACCCTATTGAGCTTATCCATACCTTGAAGAGAAGGGAGAGGGCTTCCAGTATACCTAAATTCACTATCATAATCATCTTCAATTATCCAAGCATCGTTTTTATAAGCATATTCGAGTAACTTTAATCGTCGGGAAATGCTCATTGTTGACCCAAGAGGAAACTGATGGGATGGAGTGGTGTATATAAAGTCGGGCTTTGGGTAATGCTTAGCTGCATAGTCAACACTAATTCCTTCATCGTCTACGGGAGTCGGAAATATACTTGCCTTAGCTGATAGCACAGACGCTTTTGTCCCGAAATAACAAGGATCTTCAAGGACTACATTGTCGTTTTCTTTTAGCATCACCCTGCTTATTAAATCCAGACCTTGCTGAGAACCATTGATAATAATTATTTGTTCAGAAGTGCAATTGACAGCTCTGTAAGTCCGCAGGTAATTAGCTATAGCTTCTTTTAACGGCTCGTATCCGGTGGAGCTTTTGTATCCGAATTGAAGTCGAGGTAAATATGTTCCGTTCTTATTTATAATTTTTAACCATGTAGAAAATGGGAAATCATCAAGTGAAGGCAATCCGTTTTGAAATGGGGCAATTTTATCTTCAGATATATTTCTATGAATTAAACCTGTTGAGCCAAACTTTTTATCAAGTTTGATTGAAGGAATCTTGCTCTTATTCTTTGCAACAGATTGCGCTTTTCTGTCTAAAATGTACTTATCAGGAATCTCATTGGTTACATATGTACCCGCTCCGATCTTTCCTGTTATATAACCTTCTATCATTAATTGCTCAAAAGCTTGGACTACAGTATTCCTTGAAACCTTAAGGTCATTTGAAAATGTTCGAGTGCTTGGAAGCTTTTGTTCTCCTTTTAATCTACCGGACAATATTGCTTCTCTTAGTAATGAATAAAGTTGTTTATAAAGAGGTATACCTGAAGCAAAATCAATATGTATTCCTACAAGAGGTAATTCTTCTATTTGTTTTGGCACTTTAATCCTATAGTTAGAAAAGTATTATAAAAAGTTTAATGTCTATTAAAAATAGAGTCTTAATTTTAGAATGGAATAATATAATGATAATATTTTAATACGGGTGAAAAAAACTAATGCTTTATATCATACCCATATCAAGAAAAGAGAATCCTTTGTCACATACCTAAAGTGGTTCTATCATAATTTCATATAATGGCTCTTTTCTCAAGACCTTTAACAGATTACTTTTGAGCCAAAGATAAGTGCAAATTAAGATATAGAGTAGTAATTACTGAATAAGCCAAAGCAGCGAAATAATAGTATTATATGAATACATTAATTAGCAAAGGATTACAAATTTGAAACTCAAACACTGGCTCGTTTTCATTTTACTTGGAGCAATATGGAGTTCATCTTTTATGTGGATTAAACTGGCGCTTAGGGAAGTTAGTCCTTCAAGTCTGGTTGCATTCCGTGTATTATTTGGTCTGCTATTTGGAATAGCAATAATTATAATACAAAAAGTTAGGCTACCGAAAGGGAGGAAGGAATGGCTGCCCTTATTATTGCTTGGCTTAACAAATATTGCGATACCTTTTTACTTAATTTCATGGGGTGAAAAGTCTGTTGATTCTTCAGTTGCTTCTATACTTGATGCAACAGTTCCGCTATTTACAATTTTCATAGCTCATTACTTATTAAAAGACGACAAAATGACATTACCTAAAATGCTTGGATTGATAATAGGTTTTGCCGGAGTCATCGTTCTTCTTAGCAAGGACATCGGAGAGTCAGAAAGCACCATCTTTGGGCAGGCTGCAGTTATTTTAGCATCAATATTCTATGCCGGGAGTGCGGTATATGTTCGCAGGACTACACAAGAAACCCCAAGTATACTGCGCAGCACCGGTCCTTTGCTATCTGCTTCAGTTACAATGTGGATTATAGTAGCCTTGACGGAGAAACAAGTTCAAATACCCAAATTAGAAATTACCTGGATAGCATTGTTGTTCATGGGTGTGCTAGGTTCAGGCTTAGCATTTCTAATGGCTTTTTATCTTATTCATGAAATCGGTCCTACACGTTCAACGATGGTCACCTATATATTTCCTCTAGGGGAAATTTTATTAGGAGTCATCTTTTTACATGAAAAAATTACCTGGCAATTGATAGCCGGCGGCATACTAATCTTAGCAAGCTTAATAGTCGCAAATTGGAAATCAATTGAAAGTCCTTCACTAAGCACTGTTAAAGCTGAAGTCAAATAAATTGTTACCACGTTTATAATTAACATTATAGTGAAACGATATGAAAAAACTAGATATTACAAACAGAACCAGAGTAAAGCGTCTTCCCAAAAGAGCATCTTACGATAGTGATGTAATATATAATATTTTGGATGAAACATTTATCTGCCAGGTAGGATTCAAAATAAACAATCATGTATATATTATTCCAACAGCCTTTGGCAGAAAAAACGAATTAGTGTATATCCACGGATCAAAAAACAATAGGATGCTTAAATCTTTTGAAACAGGCGAAGATATTTGCATCTCTGTAACTTTGGTTGACGGAATTGTATTAGCAAAATCCGCATTTCATCATTCAATCAATTATAGGTCGGTAATATTATTTGGAAAGCCAAATAAGATAGTGAGCAACGAAGAAAAAAACAAAGCACTTGAAATAATTATGGATCATATTATTCCGGGAAGGTGGGGTGACACAAGAAAGCCAAACGCAAAAGAACTCAAAGCAACGTCAGTCTTCTCTATTCAAATTAACGAAGCTTCGGCAAAAATAAGAACAGGGCCGCCAAATGATGACAAAGAAGATATTGATTTGAACATATGGACTGGCGTCATTCCGACAAAAATTATAGCCGAAGAACCAATTAAAAATGTTAATCTAATAGATAATATACCGTTACCGGGTTATCTAAAACAATATGTAAGAAAGTAAATGATAATTTGGTCAAAACCAGGAGTTAGACTTATGGATAAGAAGCATCAATATTCTCTTTCATTAAAATGGACGGGAAACAAAGGCGAGGGAACTTCGGCGTATCGTTCATATGAAAGAAGTCATACAATATACACGGAAAATAAGTCCGATATTTTATGTTCCTCTGATCCTGTATTTCTGGGAGATAAGACAAAATATAATCCCGAAGAGTTGCTGGTTGCTGCTATTTCATCATGTCATATGCTTTCGTATTTGCATTTATGCGCAGATAACGGAGTTATAGTATTAGATTATGCTGATCGTCCTTTGGGAACCATGATAGAATCACCGGATGGAAGCGGACACTTTACTGAAGTTACACTTAGACCAATTGTTACAGTCAAGGAAAAAGAGATGATTCCAAAAGCAAACGAATTACATAAACGGGCAAATGAATTATGTTTCATTGCAAATTCTTGTAACTTCAAAGTTTATCATGAACCGTTTTGCAAAGTAATACATGCAAATTAATATTTAATCTGTCCAATTGAAGGAAGTGAAAGTATTAAATTTTGTCAAAGATGAATATGAAAGAGAATAAAGACAAGCTGATTTTTTATTTAATCAATTTTGTTCTCAATATAGTATTTCAAGATATAATGACCGCATAATAGAAATATCCTTGAAAAACTCACACCAGTATTTCCTTTATTTTTCAGTAATGCTGGATTTGACTGCCTATAGATATTATGATAATTAGTCACAATATTAGATTGTTCATTTAGCATGTTCCAAACGGTTGTCCCAGCATTCAGCAATTACCAACATATAATTAGCTCTTTCTACTTTTATTCTTTGTCTATCCACAATTTAAAATAATTCAGGATCGTGCAGTGCAAAAGATAAATTAAAGGTTATCTCATAATCGTTTTCAAATGAATATCATTATTTTTACTTGCATATAGGTTTCGTTTCAAATCATGAGCTTCAATTTGAAGACAATAGTGAAAATATTAATTTTGATTTAGGAAATTGGACAAGGGAATATGTAAATAGATAAACTATCAATTACATTTGCAAAGCATTTACGGAATATTCATTTGTCATTTCTAAACGAAGAAATAATAAGGATTAAATAATGTTACACAAAGTTACCGGCAAGCAGCACAACTCTAAAATGTGTTTTGTATGTGGACTTAAAAATAATTTCGGCATACATGCGCATTTTTATATCACAGAAAATCAAGAACTAATTGCAATATTTAAACCTTCTCAAGAGCATCAAAGTTATCCAGGCAGGCTTCACGGCGGCATAGCATCTGCAATTTTAGATGAAACAATAGGAAGAGCTATTCTAAATAAATATGATGAAGAAATTTGGGGCGTTACCATCGACTTGAACGTGAAATTCAAGAAAACAATTCCACTGAATGAGGAACTAAAAGTTATAGGAAGAATTACGAATGAGAATAGCAGAATATTCGAGGGCACGGGAGAAATCATACTAAAAAACGGAGACGTTGCAGTAACCGCTTCGGGGAAATATCTTAAAGTACCATTAGAAAAAATAGGTGATTTTGACAGAATCGAAAACGAATGGAAAGTTGTCGAATTAGAATCCGATCCCAAGGAAATTGAAGTATAAGGTGCCTTAATTTGTTAAAGTAATTCCTGGAAGAGGAAAATATTTTATACTTAATAACCGATAACATAATAATAAGGGTAACCGAAGATAGGAATAAAAATTAGAATACCAAAGTAAAGAAAGTCGTAAAAGTCAAATAGCTTAAGCGAATCATATCTGACAGCAAAGACTAGAGCAGATCCACAAGTATCCCTAGGTTAATAATAGTACTTTGGTTGCTTGAAGACTAGTTACTTAATTCCATTCCAAAGGTATCTAAGCACTAACTTGGAAAATACTCACCTTATTATATAACCCTTGAACGTCAAAAAAACTCAAAAGAAATTAATTGGGAAAAATGAAAAAATCAATTCTGAAGGCAGATTTATTCATGGGTAAGGGTAAATGTATGGTAGATTGGAAAATCGAGGCACTGTGAGGAAAAAACGGGGTAAAACCTACGCTATTTCGTAAGGTTTTTTAGGGTTGAGTTATTGAAAAAGGGCACATTTCTTTTAATATGCGAAAACATCATATTTTTTAGATTTGAGTTTTTCCACCCTATTGCGTCATAATAAAATGTAACCGATTGTATAGATACTTTGATTGATTTTATATATATATATTGATAATTTCGGTTAGCAAAAATTATAATGTATTCTAATAAGAGGTTTGCCATTCACAATATCACATCGAAAACAATTTATTGAAAATGAACAGAGATTTATATTCTATCTTAAATAATCAAATTGTCCCATCGAAAATTCAGTATACTAAAGGAGTAATTTAATGGGTTGGTTCACTACTTTCACAAGATCATCAATCGGTAAAAAGTTTATTATGGCTCTTACCGGTTCATTGCTTATGATTTTTTTAATTATTCATTTCATAGGCAATATGATGCTTTATTTTGGTCCTAAGGCTTTTGATACTTACGTAGATACTTTAGAAACGATCAAACCGTTAATTAGAGTAATTGAAGTTCTACTAGCATTAATATTTATTTTTCATATCTATAACGGATTAAAACTTTGGTATGAAAATAAAAAAGCAAATCCGAAGAAATATGCCGTTAATGGCTCGCGAGAAAATACAGATATATATTCTAGAACAATGGCGATTACGGGGGTTACAATTTTTGTATTCCTTATTATTCACTTATCAACATTCTGGGCTACATTTAACTTTGGTGTGCATCCAAATACAGAGTACCCATACTACACTATTGTTACTCACTGGTTCCAAAACCCATTTTATTCACTAATATATATAATAGGTATGATTGTCCTGGGTTATCATCTTAATCATGCCTTCGAAAGTGCATTTCAAACATTTGGGTGGAATCATAAAAGATATACTCCCTTAATAAAAAAAATAGGAACAATATACGCTCTAATATTAGCTATAGGTTTCGCTTCTATTCCAATATACTTTTTTTTGATGGGAGGTAAATAATGGTAAAGTTAGATTCTCATGTACCCGATGGAAATATTTCAGAAAAATGGTCTAACCATAAATTTTCGATGAAGCTTGTTAACCCAGCTAACAAAAGAAAATATGATATAATTGTTGTCGGAACAGGTCTTGCAGGAGCTTCTGCCGCTGCAAGTTTAGGCGAATTGGGTTACAAAGTTAAAGCATTTTCATATCACGATTCTCCTCGGCGCGCTCATTCAATAGCCGCGCAGGGAGGAATTAATGCTGCAAAAAATTATCAGAATGATTCAGACTCTGTTTTTAGATTATTCTATGATACAGTAAAAGGAGGCGACTTCCGTTCTCGCGAAGCCAATGTCTATCGTCTAGCCGAAGTTAGTAACAATATTATTGATCAATGTGTAGCGCAGGGGGTCCCTTTCGCTAGGGAATACGGCGGAACTCTTGCAAATCGTTCGTTTGGCGGAGCACAAGTGTCAAGAACATTTTATGCTCGCGGTGAAACAGGACAGCAATTGCTTCTTGGCGCTTACGGTTCGCTTAACAGGCAAATTCATCTCGGTAACGTTAAAATGTTTCCACGAAGAGAGATGCTCGATCTCGTTATAGTTGATGGAAAAGCACAGGGCATAATGGTGCGTAATCTTATTACCGGTGAAGTTGAGAGCCACTCTGCACAGGCAGTTATTTTAGCAACCGGTGGTTATATGAATGTATATTTCTTATCGACAAATGCTATGAATAGTAATGTAACTGCTTCATGGCGTGCTCATAAAAGAGGGGCCGTATTTGCTAATCCATGTTATACTCAAATTCATCCAACGTGTCTCCCTGTGCATGGCGAAAATCAATCAAAATTAGTTTTAATGAGCGAGAGCTTAAGAAATGACGGAAGAATTTGGGTACCTAAAAAAATAGGAGATACAAGATCTCCAGATCAAATTCCAGAAGATGAGAGAGATTATTACCTAGAGAGAAAATATCCTGCATTTGGAAACCTAGTTCCTCGCGATGTGGCTTCGCGTAATGCAAAGTATGTTTGTGACGAAGGGCGCGGAGTAAACGGCGGCAGAGCGGTATATCTAGATTTCTCTGAAGCATTTAATCGCATCGGGACGGAAGGTGTAAAGGACAAGTACGGTAACTTATTTGATATGTATCAAAATATTACCGGTACGGATCCTTATAAAGTTCCAATGCAGATTTATCCTGCACCGCATTATGCAATGGGAGGTCTTTGGGTGGATTATAATTTAATGAGCAACGTTCCGGGTTTATTTGTTCTTGGTGAAGCTAATTTTTCTGATCACGGGGCAAACAGACTTGGCGCAAGTGCACTTATGCAAGGGCTTGCAGACGGTTACTTCGTTATTCCTTATACCCTCGGAAATTATCTTACAACAGAGAAGCCGGCTAAAGTGGATCCAAAATCTAATGAATTCAAGGAAGCGGAAAACAATGTTAAAGAAAATGTAAGTAAACTATTAAATGTTAATGGAAAACAAACTGTCGATTCAATCCATAAACGACTCGGTCATATTCTGATTGACAAAGTAGGAATGTCGCGCAGTGAAAAGGGACTAAAGGAAGCTATTAATAGTATAAGTGAATTACGCGAAGAATTCTGGAAGGACGTAAAAATCGTCGGGAAAGGAAGTGAACTTAATCAGACGCTTGAAAGGGCAGGCAGAGTTTCTGATTTTCTTGAACTAGGCGAATTAATGGCGATTGATGCTTTAAATAGAAATGAAAGCTGCGGCGGTCATTTTCGTGAAGAATATCAAACTGTCGAAGGCGAAGCTTTAAGGAGAGACGACGAATATTCTTATGTAGCAGCATGGGAATTTAAGCAGCCTGGCAAGTGGGAATTAAACAAGGAAAATCTTGAATTTGATAATATAAAATTAGCGACGAGGAGTTACAAATAATGAACGGAAATCATATTCATTTAACTTTAAATATTTGGCGACAGGAAACTCCTTCTTCAAAGGGTAATTTTGAAGAGTATAAGCAAAATGTTTCCCCAGATGCATCAATACTCGAAATACTTGACGAAATAAACAATCATTTGGAAGCAGAAGGTAAAAGGCCTATTGCATTTGAAAGCGACTGTCGAGAGGGGATATGCGGAACATGCGGTTTGGTAATCAATGGTCATCCACACGGTCCTTTGCCAAAAACAGCCACGTGCCAATTGCATATGCGCAACTTTAACGACGGTGAAACACTTTACATTGAACCATTCAGGGCAGCTGCTTTTCCAGTAATTAAAGATCTGATAGTTGATAGAAGCGGATTTGATAAAATCCAACAAGCCGGAGGTTATGTGTCTTTTAACACCGGAAGCGCTCCGGATGCAAATAACATTTTAATTCCTAAACAAATAGCGGACCTAGCTCTAGACGCAGCCGAATGCATCGGTTGCGGAGCATGCGTTGCGGCTTGCAAAAATTCTTCAGCCATGCTTTTTGTTGCTGCGAAGGTTTCTCAATTTGCACTTTTACCTCAGGGTCAATCTGAAAGGTATGAAAGAGTACAGGCGATGGTTAAAGTAATGGATGAGAATCTCTTCGGAAGTTGCACTAATACTTATGCATGTGAGGCAGAATGCCCTAAAGGCATCTCTGTATCAAATATTGCAAGGATGAACAGAGAATACATTGTTGCTCAGTTAAAAACAGAAGAATTGGCTCACTAAGAAAATAGATATTTAGTTTTTCATGCAAATCCCGATACACTCCCGCCTTTGGGCAGGCAAGTTAATCGGGATTTTTTTATTTTGAGTTGTTATTTGGAGAAGATTTAAATGTTTGAAAAAGAAATAAAATTTATATCTGATTTTAGTCTCAATAAGGTAAAAAAGTTCGGATCATTTTTTACTTTTGCAAAACTAGTAAGCAGCGATGTACATCCTGCAATAATTCAATATATATCTGCAGAATTGGACTTTCTAATTTATGAAGACAGAAAGAAACTACTTCAGAATTCTGCTTTTGATTATTCAGGGAGTGAAATAGCTAAACACTTGAATATAATCGGCGAAGAAATCAAAAGGGACAAAAAGATTTCTTTTGAAGATGTGAAGAAATTGATGATTCAAGCTGTTTCTTTCAATATCAACTTTTTAATTAGACCCAATTGGTCTTTGGTAAAGCTCGTTTTTAACGATTCAGAGCAGAGGACTATTGATGAAATCAAATTAGCTTTCAACTATATTTATTATTATGATTATATCAAGAATATTTTTCTTGGTTACTTAATTAAAAGAAAATTGACTGTTTTAAGCATTACTGAGTTCGAGGCTATACTTAGCAAAATAGACAAAGAACTTTTTTTAAGTCAACCTGAAAAATTTCTCGATAATTCAATATATTCGACCGCCGAATTTTTTAATGAAGGCGGGGTTAAAAAAACCACGATTACGCCGGCATACTTTGAACTTTTTCTTAAAGAGAAGAACTTAATCGATTATCAATTCAAGATTCGGAAGCACTTCCCCGCAGATTCGAATCAAAGTTATAATGTCGAAGAGGTAAAGAAAGTTTTATACTCATCAACTCCTTTGCAGCAAATAGAAGCGAAAGAAGAAGAAATAAGCATAGAACCTAAGTCTCAATTCTATGATAACGGCTCGAGCAAGGATGAAAAGGTTCCTACGAGTATTAAAAGTGAAACTTCTTTTAATTTAGACTTGGAAGAACCACAGACAATGCCAAGCAATAAGAAATCCGAAATATTTGATGTTGAAACTGAACAAGCGGCTAAAAATAAAACTGAAATCGAAAATATTGAGAATGAACTAATAGATGATGATTTATTGTCTCTTTACGACTCCGAGCTTCAATCCATTGAAGATGAGCTGAAAGAAATAAAGACGGACATAAGTAATTTCGAGTTTACAGTAGAACTTGATGATTCCGCAGATGAACCGTTGCTTGCGGATATTGAAGAATCCGAAAATAATAGTTCGCTTTTGCTTGATTTAGACGAAGAAGTAGAAACCACTAATGCAGATTCAATTGCGGATGATTCAGAGGATGAAATAGATTTGGCTGGTAAGGGAAACTCCGGTTTTCAAATAGAAGATGAAAATCATGATAACGAAAATCAGGCAAATACTAATAAAAAAATTATTAAAAGATATGATAAAGATGTTTATGAATACTTAAGTAGAAGAGATATAAGAAAAATTATATCATCAGTTTTTAATGAAGACCGCGATGATTTTGAAAGTACTATCTCAAAGATATCCGAGAGCATTTCATACGATGAGGCAACTGAGATATTAAAATCTGTTTTTGTTACATACAGGGTAGATCCCTACTCGCAGGAAGCCGTTACCTTAACTAACGCGGTTTCAAATTATTTTGACCAGGCTTAATTATGTTTATTGATTATGTAGAAATTGAAATAGCTTCAGGAAAAGGCGGCGACGGAGCAGTAACCTTTAGACGTGAAAAATATGTACCTAAAGGAGGGCCATCAGGCGGAAATGGTGGGAAAGGCGGAGATATTATTTTTGAAGCTCATCATAATTTTTCAACGCTTCTAGATTTCCGATACAAAAGAAATTACAAAGCAGGCAAGGGAGATAACGGTGCCAGCGCTTTGAAAGACGGGAAAAACGGTGAAGATATAATTGTTAAAGTGCCGGTAGGGACTATAATTAAAGATGCTGAGACTAAAAAAGTTTTATTCGATCTTGATACAGATGGGAAGAAGACAGTTGTTGCTAAAGGAGGTAAGGGAGGTAAAGGAAATAGTAATTTTGCGACCCCGACAAACCAGACGCCAAGATTTGCAGAACCCGGAAAGCCAGGTGAAGAGAAGAAAATAATTTTGGAACTAAAACTTATAGCTGATATTGGACTTGTGGGTTTTCCAAACGCGGGCAAATCGACGTTGATATCTACTATATCTTCAGCCAAGCCTAAAATAGCAGATTATCCTTTCACAACACTAGAGCCGAATTTAGGAATAGTAAGATATAAAAACTACCAAAGTTTTACAGTTGCAGATATTCCCGGCATAATTGAAGGTGCACATGAGGGAAAAGGGTTGGGACATAAATTCTTACGCCATATTGAACGCACTAAAGTAATATTATTCTTGATTGATGTAACTTCGGATAATTATCAGCGGGACTATAATATTTTGCTTAACGAATTAAAGAGCTACAGCCCGAAACTTGCAGAAAAGAAGAAAGTAATCTCATTATCAAAGATTGACCTAGTAGATGCCGATCAGTTAAAAAAAATAGCAAAGAAAAAAATAAGGAATACTGACTCAACACTGCTTCTATTTTCGTCTGCCACTAAGCAGGGGATTCCGGAGTTACTTGATTATTTATGGAATGAAATCAGTGTAAAAATCACTTAAAACGATCAACAAATCCTTAAATTCGTTGTAATTAAGCAATATTATGCTGATGATTTATCGACTAAGACCCGCCTCTTAGGCGCAAAAGTCTTTGATATTTTAGGTATTTGTTCATATATTTACACGCTAAAATTTAAAAATCGGCGGGGTAGC
The DNA here is from genome assembly GCA_021777835.1 of Bacteroidota bacterium. Classification (GTDB taxonomy): domain Bacteria; phylum Bacteroidota; class Ignavibacteria; order Ignavibacteriales; family Ignavibacteriaceae; genus FEN-1297. The sequence goes on from JAJYDC010000003.1 coordinate 17,876, forward strand.
TCAGTTGGTTAGAGCAGTGGAATCATAATCCACGTGTCGGGGGTTCGAATCCCTCCCCCGCTACAATATTTAGGAGTTAATAATTATGTATTCATTTTTGATATTAGTTTTGTCAATAATTTCAGTTTTTCTAATGATAATTATTCTTATGCAGGCTAGTAAGGGAGACGGACTTTCAGGAACCTTTGGCGCTGGCTCAGGCATGGGTACAATGTTCGGAACCCGCAGAACAGCAGATTTTCTAAGCAAAGCTACCTGGTGGCTTGCCGGGAGCATTGCTGTATTGGCAATTGTCGTTAATCTTTTCTTTTTGCCAGGTCAATCAAGTGCAGCGCAAAGAGAAAAAATAATTCAAGGTTCAGGGAGGCAAGTTCCTCAAACACCAAGCTTGCCGCCGCAGACATCTGCTCCGGCACAACAAAATCAAGCTCCTAAGAAATAGCACGTATTACTTTCAGTAAGACTGTATTTCTAAAAGGATTGGATGTTTATGTTTGTGAGCATACTGTAATTTTGAACGCGAACTTTTCGAGCAACATATTTTGATGCAGATTAGTTTATAGACGGGAATCTAAATAGAAGAGTTATTTAGTTTTAATATTAACTTTTATTCAAACAGTTCCTGTTATTACGTGTAGCTTAATAACCTAGAATTTATCAAAAATCAACTTGCATTATTATGGAATGATTTCTAATTACGACTTTATAGAATTTAACTTTATAATCTCCTCGAATAATTATTGTCTTGCCTTTTTTATAACCATATAAATCAACTAACTTTCTTTAATAATATGTGTATTTATAGATTAGTATATATAATGCTTATTAACACTAGATTATAAGAACAAATCTTTAATATATCAGTGTGACTAAAGAAATTTTGAATATTTATTTGATTTGGTATATTTGCAAAGGCGATGGGGTTCGCCTTAATTACTAACGGCTGTTAAGTCTTAAGTTTAAAATGTTTTGGTTTGCTGCCAGACTGATAACTCCTACCTTATAAAATTAACATTAATGAAAAGGAGATAAAAATATTGCAGAACTATATTGTCGTATTTTTAGGGGCAGGTATAGGCGGAATACTTCGTTACTGGATGACCGGCTATGCTTCAAAAATATTGCCCGAAAATTTTCCATACGGAACGCTTTCAGTAAATGTGCTGGGCAGCTTTTTGATCGGAATGTTTATGTTTTACTTAAATGATAATGAATTAATCAGCCTTGAAGTGAGAATTCTTCTGACAACAGGTTTTTGCGGTGGTCTTACTACCTTTTCAACATTTTCATTTGAAACCATTAATTTATTAAGGGATAAAGAATTCTTTTTTGCAGGAATGAATATTTTAGCTAATATATTACTTACTCTTCTTGCTCTTTTTATGTCTTATAAAATATCAAAACTATTAAGTTAAACCGGTAGTTTATAAAGGAGTGAAAAATGGAGTTAAAAGGCGAAGCAAAACTTGTTAGAATATTTGTCGGTGAATCTGATATTATTCATCATATACCAGTCTATGAAAGGATAGTGCATGAAGCTCGAAAGATGCATCTTGCAGGAGCCACAGTATTTAAGGGGGTTATGGGTTATGGTGGTAATAGCAGAATCCACACGTCCAAAATATTAAGGCTCTCTGAAGACATGCCTATGGTAATTGAAATAGTCGACGAAGAGGAAAAAATAAATAATTTCCTTCCCCTACTGCATGATATTTTTGAAGAAGCTAATTGTGGTGGTTTAATTACAATGGAAAAAGCAGAAATAATAAGCTATGTTGTTGCAAAAAAGAAAGCTGATTGACTTCAATACTCTTTTTGAATAAATGATCTAGTCAATTAACTTTTGAACACCAATATCGCTATCTCCATTCAGACAAAGATGTAACAATCGCGTTTTCAATTTCTCTATAGTAATAGGCTCCCTGATTGCGATATTGAAAAACAATACTTATAATTAAATCATTTCCATTAGCTAACTTAAGATAACCGGATAGGGAAGAGACTCCGTTAAGCGTTCCGGTTTTCCCATGGAAATTGTTTTCTGCAGGAGTTCCTATCATACGATATCTTAAAGTTCCGTCAACCCCTGCGATGCTTAAGGCGTTATAAAAATCTTTATAATTTTTCCGATCAAAGTACATTTTTTCTAATACTCCAGCAATTGCACCAACAGTCACTAAATCATATCTTGAAAGCCCCGAACCATCGACTAAAGAAGTTCCTTTAGAAAAAATTCCATTATCCTTAATAAATCGCATAACTGCTTGAGTTGAATAAAACGCATTCCCCTGTTCGCCTGTTGATACTGCTCCAATTGTCTTAAATAAACATTCAGCCAAGAAATTATCGCTATGTTTATCCATAACTTTTATTAAGTCTTTTAACTTTATTGTGGATTCAGCAAGGACATCTGCATCATTCGGTGTTATTCCTTTCTCGGCAGCCCCATCTATGCGTATTCCGTTTTTAATTAATTCGGCTCTTAAAGCCTGGGCAACAAATAATGGAGGATTTGAAACGTCTTTGAAAACCGTTACATATTTTATTCTATAACGTCTTCTTGCAACTCTAACTCTAATTCGCTCTTTTACTGCAGTTCTATTGTGATCAAGGACTAAGGCAGAAACAGGAGGAAGTCTATAGTTAGTTAGCTCGTCATTTATCCAATCATCACGAGAATAATCTTCATCAAAATAAGAATCGTCTCCTATTATTTTACCTGTTATTTTCTTTACTCCTTTATTCTTTAACTCTTTAACCATCTCAATTAAATCATTTTCCGTAAATAAAGAATTTCCGTAGCCTTTTATATACAAATTTCCCTTCAATACACCGTTTCTTAAAGGGGAAACGGATAAAATCTTAGTTGATAATGGAAACTCGCCACCCATTAAATTAAGCGCTGTGGCAGTTGTAAATAATTTTGTATTTGAGGCGGGGATTACCGTATCGGCAATATTATCACTATAAATTGTATCTTGCGTTTGCGGATTAAGCACTATAATAGCCGAAATAGTTTCGTGAGGTACTCTAGTAAGGATGCTCTCTATCCTCTTTTTCAACGCTTCTTTTGATGCGCACAATGAGATAGAGCTTATCATCAGAAATAAAAGTAAAATTCTTCTTAACATAATGATAATATTTCTCCTATAGCTTTCATATTTGCAATATACATTTAGATGTTTATTTTTATGTTGACGATAAAATCCGTTATGATAAAACTTGCATTTTGATAAACAAAAACAACGTGTAAATATAAAATTTCCAAACACAAATAAAAGGCTTTCATCTTACCCCATTAAAAAAATATTGGTTATAAAAATTTATAATAAAGATTATTAAACTATGTCAAACAAAAAAACGACTCAAAAAGCTTATGAAAACATTAATTTCTTAAATTCGGCTGATGCTAGAATAATAAGGATTCTTGCAGAATTCCTTGAGCCCCAAGTAGAATTTAAAAAATTAAAGATTATTGATACTATTGTCTTTTTTGGTTCAGCCAGGTTAAAGTCTAAAAAAGAAGCAATAATTGAGTTAAATAAATTCAAAACAATAAACCCTAAAACTACTCCTCTGCTTGCCGAAAAATTGAGAAAGGCCCAGCATCAGGTTCGTATGTCAAAATATTATGAAGATGCTGTAGAGCTATCAAAACGCTTAACCGAATGGTCAATGCAGCTTCCGACATCAGCAAATAGGTTTATAATTTGCACAGGCGGTGGGCCTGGAATAATGGAAGCAGCAAACAAAGGCGCTAAAATTGCGGGTGGGTACTCAATTGGGTTAAATATAAGTCTTCCATTTGAGCAATATGTCAACAAATATGTCCCACCCAGATTGAGCTTTGAATTTCATTACTTCTTTATGAGGAAATTTTGGTTTGCTTATCTAGCAAAGTGCCTTATAGTATTTCCGGGAGGATTCGGCACAATAGACGAATTTTTTGAAATGTTGACATTGGTTCAAACAGGTAAGATCAAAAAGAAATTATTGCTTGTAGTATATGATGAGAAGTATTGGAAAAGCATTATAAATTTTGATGGACTGATCGAGAACGGTGTTATAAATCCAGAGGATATGCAGTACCTTTCCTTTTGTAATTCAGTTGATGAAGCATTTAATTGTGTAATCAAGCACTTCGAAAAAAATTATCTTAATAAAAAGGAAATTGAACTAACCGAACCAAAAGTTGCCTTACAATAAAAAGCCCCGTTACCGGGGCTTAAAAACTATTCGATAATAGTATCGACTCTGTGCGCACGACGTGCTGCTTTCATCTTTTCCATTCTTTTCTTTATCGATGGCTTAACAAAAAAAGTTCTCTTTTTATATTCTTTAAGAACACCGGATCTTTCATATTTCTTCTTAAATCGTCTAAGAGCTTTGTCAATTGATTCATTCTCGCCAATAGTAATGCCTACCAATTATATCACCTTCCTTTTTTGGGCTAAATATTTAATGATTCTATTAATTTCTTGTGACCTGATTTTTGAAACTCTACCGCAATTGATTTCTGTCCACTTGACATTACATTTTTACTTACAACCTTGCCAAAATCATCCCAGTTTTTATGATAGATAGCCTCACCAATTGTAAAAGATTTTTGAGGAGAATAAACCGTGCAGTCCTGATTTTCTATTCCTTCCAATGAAACTTTTGTTTCCTTAACGTCTTCAGTCATATCAATCAGCATTGTCTGCTTGCACTTTTTACATTTTGCCCAATGCTTATTGTTTGATTCTCCATTAATAATTGGAGTATCACCGCTAAGTTCCATTTTTCTCATCGCATTACAAACCGAACAGAAGGCTTCCACATTTTTTATTCTGGCCATAAAAACATTCCTTATCAAAATTTAGACTAGTAAATATAAAAAAGCCTTACCCGATAAGCAACATAATTTGACTAACACACTCTTAAAATATTGAAGAAAACGAAGGTTTTTGATCATTTTGGGTAATTTTAGTGCAAAATCATGCCATTTTTAATAGATCCGGTTTGTCTAGAAGGATCATATAAGAATCCATTTAAGACGATATAAATTATTTTGTTTTCCCTTTGAATGATCAAATTAGCCGGGGATCCAACTTTTATAGATGTGTCAATTGTTTTTGATTTTTTAATGATATTAATTGGAAGCTCTGTGATTTCTTCGTTTAAATTATTATCGCTTAAAATTATATTTGTATAGCCATCAGCATATAAAGAATGTATATTCATTTTTTTAAAATCTTCTATCGAAGAAAATTCTTCCGGGAAAGTCTTTCCGGGAATAACTTCCATTCCCATTAAATCTAAATCTTCATAACCAAATAGTATAGAAAGGTCGCCTATCTCTTCTATTGATGATTTTACGAAATATTCTGATGAAAGAGAACCATTTATTTCTGTTCTTATTATTCCAATATCAACAAAATATTCATAGCCATTATTTTTATATCTTAAATTTCTGAGCACTAAATCCATTAAATCCTTTTCATTGAACGGAATTGAATCATAAATATCCAGTGCTACATCATTATAACTTTCTTCAGCAATTGATTTTAAACCTATAAGCAGAGTGATGAAGTTTAATTTTCTTATATATTGTTTTTCCTGATCATCTTTCCAGCCGCCTGATTCAATCAAAATTGTACTCATGCCCAACCCTTGGAAGTTGTCGCCGAACGCTCTGGGCTCGAAATCATCAGGATATTTTGCAATATGCCCGGGTATAAATGAATTAACGGTATTGAACATACTCCCAATTAATTTCATTGAATTCTCACGTACGGAATTAACTGATTTCTCAGCATCGAAAGCCGGCGCTAGAAATGAAAGTGTAGCTGTATTAAAATTGTGTCCCGCAGAGTAAAGGATACTTTGATCATGCAGGTTAAATCCAAATTCTGCATTTATTTTATTAAAAGTATCTTTTAATAATTTAGCTTCGGGGGTTTGAAGCCTCACAAAATCGCGGTTAATGTCAATATCAAAAATATTTGTTCGCTTAAAGAGTTCCGCACCGTCAGGATTAACCATCGGCATAAAATAAATTGTAAGTTTATCAAATAAAGTATCTTTGAAACTATTATAGTTATCCTTTAAAAGAAAGAAATTAAATATATCAAATAATGCTCTAGTAGCAGTAGACTCATCTCCGTGCATTTGGGACCATAAAAATACTTTAGTCTTTCCGGTACCCGCTTTAATTAAAAAAATATCGCGTCCTTCGGCAGACTTACCTGCTTCAGTAACAGTAAAAATATTTCCTTCTCTTAACCGGTCGATTAATGGCAAAATATCCGAATGCTTTACTCGCCGGTTAGTTAAGCTATATTCGAGATAATTCTGATAATCATAATAAATCCTGTAAGCAAAATCTAAATTGTCTGTCATGTCATTTCTTTATGGGATTTTATGAAGTATAGCAAACTTTAATTTAATACATTGTTCCGATATTCACGGTAATAAAAAATCCTCCAAGATCATTTTCTAATTTGTTTTGTAGAATTTCAATGCCTTTATTGAATAAATGAATTTCATAATACCTGATATTTATTCCTAGTAAATTTTTCTTGTTAATCCCAATATTTGCTCCTAATCCAATATACCCGCCTAAAGTTGGATATAATTTTGCAGCATGAAATGCATTAAAGAATTCTCTGTCATACGGAGTGGTCAATACAATTGCGGGGCCAATCCCAATATTTATGTATGGTCTTAAGTTATCATAGATATCATTTTCAAATAGTCTATATTGAACACCTAAATTGACAGGTAATAAGAAGGCACGATTTATTTTTCCATAAGTGTAGGTATTTCCAAAATAGTCAACATAAGTAAATTCTTGAGGATCTTTTGCTTCGGAAATGGAAAAGTCTGCAAAGCCGGTTATTTTCTGATTGAATTGGTGCCTGTAAAAAGCTCCTAATCCAAAACCACTTTCGCTAAATATAATATCAGCTCCGATGGCATTGTCTGGAAATATATCAGGCGGTTTTGTAGGTGCTAACTCACCTATCCCTTGAGCATTTACATTAAGAAAAGGAATTATTAATATTACAAATAATAAAAATTTCTTCATGTCCTATTCTTTTTATCTTTAAAATAGTTAAGTTAAAGATAATTTCAATATTATTATAAATCAATTAACCAATGAACTATACAAATAATAGTAATGCATACCAGAGTAAGAATTCTCAACTAGATGAAGCATGTTGGGGCATGAAACCTGCGACTCCTGCTTTTATTGAACTTATAAATTCAAAAACATTTATTCAACCGGGTAAGCTATTGGTAACGGGTTCCGGTAAATGCTACGATGCTATTACTGCCTCAAAAGCGGGTTATGAGGTTACTGCAAGTGGGCTCTCTTCTGAAGAGATCTTTTGTTCAAAGCTAGCTGCTCAACGGAACAACGCGCAAATTGACTTTATTGTGGACGATATATTACTAATGTGCAATTCTTTTAATGAGTCTTTTGACGCTATTTACGACTGTTCAAGTTATAGCACAGTAAACGATATTCTGCTTGAAGAATATATTCGAAAGATATCTTCTTTACTGAGAGATGGCGGAAAGTTTATTGCCATTCTGTTCTCGGTAAATGATAAAGGGGTTGAATCTCCGATCGGTATAAGCCTGCCGGAATTTTATTCCATCACAAAAAAATATTTGCAACTTGAATACTCCTCGCGAAGAATAATTTCTATCAAATCGCGAGAAGGGAAAGAAGCAATGCAAATTTATGTTAAGAATTAATGCACTAAAACAATCATTAACCTTTAAAACGAGTAAAAAATGCCCACTAATCTTGAACTGAAAATTAAGCTTACCACTTTTACTGAAGTTGAAAAACATTTAAGAGAAATTAACTCAACTTTAATTGCAGTGCTAGTTCAAAAAGATGTTTACTACAAATCAAATTCCGGTTTGTTGAAGCTTAGAATTGAAAACGATAATCAAAGCATTATAAGATATATTCGAAATGAGAAATCAAAGAATAGGTTTTCAAATTTTGAAGTTTTACATTTCTCAAACGGTAATGCAGAAAAGTTTTTCGGAGAACTTCTTAAAATTGAAACAGTAGTACAAAAAAAGAGAATTCTATATATGTATAATAATACCAGAGTTCATCTTGATAACGTAAAAAACCTTGGCTTGTTCTTGGAGCTTGAAACTCTAGTTCTTTTTGGTAAAAGAGATGCAAAAAGACGATTTGACCAAATAGTCGATCTTCTTCATATCGGTAATCATCCTCAAATAAAAAAATCATACCGTGATTTGATTTTATTAAATAATAGCAAAAAATGATCTTAACTAAAAGGAAAGTTCAATCTGTAAATCTTGATAAGATAATTTCAGATAAAATAAACTCAGGAAAATTAAATGAGCTTTTGCTCATTGTACCTACAAAGCGTAAAATTAGATCCCTCAGAAGGCAAATTATTTTTTCGACTCCAAATAAAGCTGTATGTAAAATTAATCTTGAGACTATTGAAAGCTATGCAATTAATCTTTTGTCAACGAAAGGTGCATTTGGCTCCCGAGTCTTAAGCGATGCTTCATCAACAGTATTGATTAAACAGTGCTTCAAGGAATCACAATTGAAGTATTTCTCAAACTATGAAAAAGTATTCCCCTTCGGAACTTTGCAAAGAATTAAAAATGTTATTTCTGAATATAAACGACGCGGAATTTCTCCTTCAGAGTTGGTTAGAGAATCAGAAGCCCTTAACGGATCAGAAAAGTTTAAGGCGGAGGACATTGCAAACGTTTTTGAGTTATATAACTCAAAATGTAAACAACTTGGTGTTAAAGAAATCGGAGATATATATAATGAAATAATTTCCACGGTCTCAGGAAACTTCGATCAACTGTTTAGAGCTTCATACCCCGATGTAAATAACGTAATTATAAATGGCTTTGACGAGTTCAGTAATCCCGAAATAAAAATTATAAATTCCTCTGCGGATGTTATTGACGTATCACTTTTTATTTCCTTTGATTATTATTCCGAAAACCCAGCCATTTTTTCTCATCTTGACGGTTGTTATAATAACTTTATTAGTAATGGATTCATAAAGATTAAAGATGATTCAGATGAGACACATAATGAATTTCAGACCTTAATCCGGAGAGAATTATTTAATGTTTCTCAGTCACACAATCAACTAACCAATGACTCAACAATTACTAAAATTACTGCTTCTAATAGAGAAAATGAAATTGAACTAATTGCCAAAGAAATTAAAGAAATTATTATAACCCAAAAAGTTGAGCCTCATGAAATTTGTGTATGCTTTAATTTAATTCAAAAATATTCACCGTTGATTAGGTATTATTTCCCATTGTATGGGCTGCCTTATAATCTAACCGATCGATTTCCGCTAAATGCTTCTTCTCCTGTTATTTCAATCATAAATTTTCTTGAGATTGTAGAAAATGACTTCTTCTATAAAAATATCTTTCGCGCATTAAGCAACCGCTATCTAGTATTTAATAATATAGATTCGTTCAGTTTGTTAAAAGCCTCGGTCAATCTAAAGATTATTTCAGGATATAATAATTGGCATAATTCTTTACAGGATGCTATATATGCTGCTTCAATTGATAAGGACGAGAATGAATATAATTTTAACTTTGATAAGAATTTGTATGAAAAAGCCTTAAAGAGCATTGTAGCTCTTAGAAATATACTTTCCCCGTTTATAAATGAAATGTCTATTCAAGAATTTCTGACAAGACTTAATGATTTTATTTTTACCCAAAATTTTCTTTCGAACCTCGTTAACGATCACGATAAGAATATTGAACTAAATGCTAAAGCTTTAACCACATTTATCGGTGAAATAACCGCACTTTTTAACATAATGGAGCTTGAAAATGGCAGCGATATGAAATTTCCGCTAAAGTATTATTTAAATAATATTCGAGCGGTCGTAAGCGCATCAAGATATAATGTGCAAGAAAAAACAAATTATGGGATTCAAGTAACTACTCTTAACGAAATAAGAGGACTTAAATATGATTATCTTTTTATTGCCGGAATGTGTGATGGTGATTTCCCAACTAGATACTCACCCGAAATTTTCTTCTCCGGTTCCTTTGTAAAAAACGAAAAAATTCATCAAATCGAAAACAGATATCACTTCTATCAATCACTTTGTTCATGGAGTAAAGGGCTTTATTTGACTTATCCACTCCACGAAGAAAAAACTGAACTTGTTGAATCCAATTTTCTAAGTGAATTCAATTCTCTATTTAAGGTGAATTTGAAAACAGAAAAAGATTATGAAAATAATTTATATTCTAAAGAAGAGCTATTAAAATTTGCAGGCAAACATATTGCTGCCGGCTTCAAGGAAGAGCTAAATTTCCTGAGCCTACCTCTTGATGAAATCAAAATACTCATTGAAATTAATAATCTGCGGATTGGTAACCCATTCTATGAATCACCTTATACGGGCAGAATAGGCGGTAATATTTCAGAGGAAGCTCAAAGAAAACTTAGCGAATTTAAGGATAGAAGATATTCAATTACACAACTTGAAACTTATGCGCTATGCCCATTCAAATATTTTGCCGAAAGGATACTTAAGCTCGAGCCAGTCGAAGAACCTTCTGAAGAAGTTGAAGCACTTGAACTTGGCAGTCTTCTGCATGAAATATTATATGTGTTTTATCAAAAGCTTACAGAAGCTAATATTATATTACAAAAATCAAGTGATGAACAATTTAGGTTTGCTTACGATTTAATTTTCGAGATTGCAGAAGACAAAATAGGCAATGTTAATTTCAAATCTCCTTTAAGCTTTTATGAAAAAGAAAGGATTACCGGCATTAATGGGAATAAAATAAATTCAATATTATTTAAATTCCTTCAGGAAGAAAGGGGTTCGTCTGATGGCTTTGTCCCAACCTTCTTTGAAGTATCCTTTGGAGATAGACTTAAACAAAACGACGATAATGCTTTTGAAGTTGAAGGGATCAAATTAACAGGCAAAATTGATAGAGTTGATCTTGACGATGTAAACAAGAAATATAGAGTAATTGATTACAAACTTAACGGTAAAAAACCATCGGTAAAGGACCTTGATACAGGGTTATCTCTTCAACTGCCACTTTATCTTTTTGCTGCGCAAAAATTAATTGATGATAAGATCAAAAAGAAATTTGCACCTTTTGAAGCATCTATCTATTCATTAAAGCCAGTCACGAAGGATTTTGGGCTTAAAACAACTATTAAAGAAGAAAGAAATCCTGAGTTGATAGAAATCTGTATTGATTCAATTAAAAAAAATGTAGAAAATATAGTTGAAGGAAAATTCAATCTTTCAAAACTCGAAGATAGAGAAACTAAGGTTTGCGGCTATTGCGGTTTTCGTTCTATCTGCCGCATTCAAGAAGCAAGTTAATAAGTAATTAACTTCTGTAGTATCGGAGAATTCAAATAATTTAATCTTAGGATAATGTAAATTAGAATTCATTATTTTCATTTTCCTAATTTGTGAAATTACGATATGAAAAAAACATCAATATATTATTATCTATTAATCGCCCTTTTCTTCGCTCCAAATTGCTTTTCCCAACTTAACAAAAGGAATTTGGTTAATGCAGAAAAATATCAACTTCAGAAATTCTATAAGATAAATAAAATTCTTTATCCGGGTGACTCAAGTATAAATATTACATACTATGGACTTAACCTTAATATTACTTACTCTCCAAATTATTTGAAAGGCATCGCAACTATAAATGCTAAAAGTACCGAGAATGGACTAACTAATTTTTTCCTTGACCTTCAAGATACGATGCATGTCGACTCAGTACTTTTAAATAGCAGCCAAATATACTTCAAGCATTCATTAGCTAAACTGGAAATTGCTCTTCCCAGGAGTTATAATATAGGTGAACAATTTTCAGTCGTAATTTATTATCAAGGAATTCCAGGTTCAAGCGGATTCGGCAGCTTTGAATTTAGCAGCCACAATAATGCTCCTGCTATTTGGTCGCTAAGTGAACCTTATGGGGCTAGTGATTGGTTTCCATGCAAAGATACCCCGGCAGATAAAGCAGATTCTTCAGATGTCTGGGTAACATGCAGTAATAGCTTAACAGCGGCTTCCAATGGTACTCTTCAAGCGGTAGTTGATAATGGGGATGGAACTCATACATTTAAGTGGAAGAACATTTATCCTATTGCCCAATATTTAATTTCTATAGCGATTTCAAATTATACGGTTTATACCACATACTATCATTATGCTCCGTCTGATTCTATGCCAATTGTATTCTATATTTATCCTGAAGATTATAACATCGCAAAACCTTACCTTGATAAAGTTGCAAATATGATAGCCATTTTCTCAAAGTTCTACGGACCATATCCTTTCTTAAAAGAAAAATATGGTGAAGCACAATTTGGCTGGGGTGGAGGAATGGAACACCAAACTATGACTTCGCTTGGCGGCTTTGACGAAGATCTTGAAGCGCACGAACTTGCACATCAATGGTATGGAGACAAAATAACTTGCGCCGATTGGCAAGATATATGGCTTAACGAAGGCTTTGCATCTTTCTCGGAAGCCGTTTATTTCGGAGCAGTCTCCGGCTTAAATTCATATAATTTGATGATGAACTCTTTTATGGATAATGCTAAAAATGCAGTTGGCTCAATTTACGTTCAGAACATTTCAAATGTTAATTCAATTTTTGATTACGACAGGAGCTATGCTAAGGGAGCCGTTGTCCTTCACATGCTTAAAGGAATTATGGGCGACTCACTTTTTTACCAGCTTATGAAGACTTACGCCTCTGATCCTAAAGTTGCTTATGGCGCTGCTACTACTGCCAACTTTGAAGCGGATGCTGAAAAAGTTTATGGCTCAAGTTTAAGCTATTTTTTTAATGAATGGATATATGGCGAAAATTATCCCCATTATTCAGTTAGCTGGAATTATAATTTTATTAGCAATAATATTTATTCCGTAAATCTTAATCTCTCTCAAACTACAAACACAAACCCTGCTTTCTTCACCATGCCTATTCAAATTCAAGTTAAAACATCTGCCGGTGATACACTCGTAACAATATTTAATAACCGGCAAAATCAGCTAATCAGTTTTAATGTAAAAGGAACACCGCAGTATATAAACTTTGATCCGAATAATTTGATACTAAAAGATATTTCAATAATCGATTCAATTGATTTGACCAAACCGCAAACATTTACACTTTACCAGAACTATCCCAATCCATTTAATCCCTCGACCACAATAAATTATTCAATACCCGTAAACTCAAAAGGATTTATTCAAGTAAAATTAATTGTGTATGATGAATTGGGAAATATTGTAGCAAGGTTAGTAGATAAAGCAGAACCGGCAGGAACCTACTCAGTCAAATTTCCGCCTGGTAATAAACATTTGGCAAGTGGAGTTTATTATTACCAAATTATAGCCGGGGATAATATTCAAACAAAAAATATGGTTCTGCTAAAATGATTTGTTTTTGATCATTTACTCACAAAGAAGTGCGCCAATATTCCATTTATACTTTATTCTGAAATTTATCCTTAAAATAAACCAAAAAATAAGTTAAATTGTCTAACATAAAAATTATTATTCATTTCAAACAATTATATAAATATTATGAAAAATCTAACTTTTCTATTATTCCTTTTTTCTCTTGTTATTATTAGTGGATGCAATAATAAAACTATTCAGAGTAGATGGAGTTCAGGCAATGTTGTAATTGACGGTAATGATACTGATTGGGGAAGTACACTTACATACAATGATAAATCAAATTTTATGTATGGTGTACAAAATGACGGCAAGAATCTTTATCTATGCTTTGCTACTAATGATCCCGACCTTCAAGCTAAAATCATTAGAATGGGACTTACTGTATGGTTTGATAGAACTGGCGGAGATAATCAAAATTTTGGTATTAAATATCCTCTTAACTTCCAGGATATGAATTTCCATCGAACCGAAAGTGAAGATAATCAGTCAATTATGCGCCAACGAAATCAAGAACCAATGAGCTCTGATAGGCTAAAGTCTATGCTATCAAGAAAGCTAAATGATCTTGAAATTGTCGGCAGAAATAAAGATGACCTTACCCGAATGACTGTATCTGAGTTAAAAGGTATTGAAGTAAAAATGGCATTTCAAAGCAGTACTCTAGTTTATGAAATGAAAATGCCATTAACGTTTAGTCCCGGCATTCCTTATGCGCTTAATACCGACACCAGTCAAACTATTAGTATAGGTCTGGAAACCGGCACAATAGATTTTAGTAAAATCAAAAGCAGAGGTGACCGCGGCGATGGCTCTATAGGCAGCGATAATGCAGATCAAGGTATGGGAGCCGGAGATGGTGATATGGGCACCGGAGATGAAGGAGGAGGTAATTCTTACGGAAGACGCAGAGGCGGAGGCGGATATCAATCCGGTGCTTCAATGCCGGAACCCTTTAGTTTTTGGTCTGAAGTTAAACTTGCGTCAGGAAAATAAAATCCAATATTTTAATAATAATTTGTTTTTATAGGAACGGAGTTAAAATCCGTTCCTATTTTTATTTTAATAAACTACTACTTGCCTTCAATTCTTTATAATAGTTCTGTAACACATAAAATGCTTTCTTCTTTATTCCTTTATTAGAGATAAGCCCTTTTCTATTCCAACCGTCTTCAAAATAAGGAAGCACTCTTCTGGGAGACCTGAAATCGCATAAGATCCAAGGCGTCATTCCCCTCAACTGGGGTATCTTCTTTAACATGGATATCTGCTGTTTATATAGATCTTCCTGGTATTCTTCTGAAAAACGCGTTAATTTATCTGCATGATACCCGCCAAGTGCGTCTGCCCCAAACTCCGTTATGATTACGGGTTTTTCATAGTTTATTTTCCATTTTACTTTTGAGCATTTAACCGGCAAACCCTCGTACCAGCCGATGTATTCGTTAAACGCAAGCACATCTACGTAATCTGCAAACGGATCTTGTACAATTTGAGTTAAAGGGTCACCTTCGTTTGTATGCTTTTCCATTGCCGCACTTATCAATCTTGTTCCATCAGTTTTCCTTGCAACCTTAGACAAAGCAATAAGGAATTTATTTCTTGCATCGCTGACAGGTGTTTCATTTCCCATCGACCATATTATAATAGATGCACTGTTTTTATCACGTTCAATTGCTTCGCTTAACTGATTCTCTGCGTTTGCTAGTGTGTTCTTATTCTTCCAGTCAATTGTCCAATAAACAGGGGTTTCCTCCCAAACCATTAATCCCATTTTCTCTGCTGTACGAATCATATTTTCATTATGAGGATAATGCGCAAGCCGTACAAAATTACACCCCAACTCCTTAGCCCAGCCAAGGAGCATCTCGGCATCTTTTATAGAATAGGCTCTTCTTCCTTTAAGAGGATTTTCTTCATGAATGCTTATACCTCTTAAGAAAACAGATTTACCATTAAGAATGATATTACTGCCATTAGTTGAGATTGTCCTAAAACCAATTCTGTCTTCAATTTTATCGTTACCCGAAGAGACAAAAACTTTGTATAGTTTTGGGTTTCCGGGTGACCACAAGGATAAGTTTTCAACAGGAATATTAATATTTACATATCCTGAAGCATTAGTCTCAAATGTTTTTTCAATCTTCGCTCCCGGTATTTCAATTTTAACATTCTGTTTTGATGTTGTCCCGTTAAGTTTGACAAAGCCCTCAACTTGATCAAAAGAATTCTTCTTAAGCTGGATAAAATAATCCTGAATAAATGTTTTTGGCTCTTCAACAACATATACGTCCCTTGTTAAACCACCGTAATTCCACCAATCAGTCATTATTGTCGGAACTCCACTCATATTACGCTTATTATCAACCTTGACAACAACAAAATTATTTCCCTTCTTGATTAGGCTTGTTATCTCAAAACAAAACGGAGTAAAGCCTCCTATGTGTGTGCCAACTTTCGTCCCATTCACATATACAATTGATTCATAATTAGCGGCACCAAAATAAATGAACAATCGTTTATCCAAAATATTTTTAATCTTAAAATCCTTTTTATACCATACAGTACCTTCGTAATAAAAAAGCTTTGGATCTTGAGAGTTCCAATCTCCAGGTACTTTTAGCACATGTTCTTTCGTAAACTTATATTCGATTAACTGAGTCTTATCAGTCTGAATTTCGTTCCGAAAGAATCCGTTGCCGCTTTCTTTATGCCTATAATCGTAGAATCCCGACTCATAGGGATCTATAATGATTTGCCAGTCACCGTCAAGTGAAGTTGTGTTTCGCCCTGTAATATTTACTAACGGTACGTTCTGTGCTTTAAGAATAGCCGCGTTAGAAACAATTAAAAGTGAAATCACCGATAGTATATAATAAGTAGTGTAGAATGATTTACAGTTCTTCATAATATTAATTTTTATAATTATTGTTAAAATTTTGATGCTTGCATATTAATTAGGTTAAACTTATAGAAGTCTTTAACATGAATTAAAGCCAGTCCCCGCCATAAATTAATAAAAACTTAGGAGATTTTACCACTAAATTTAATATTTTATAAATGAAAAAGAATTAAGATATGACTATGATTTTGAAGGAAATAAAGATATTAAAAAAAATCGGTGTGTAGAAATAAAGAAGCCCTCGCTTCTGCGGGGGCTTCTTTATAAATACTTGATATTTACTTTAATGATTTAAGAACAGTTTCAGCAACTGCTTTATATACCGGATCAGCTTTAGCTTTCTCAAGTGACTCCTTTGCTTTTTTTACGTCGTTCTTTTTACTATATGCGACACCCATATAATAATAAGGACCGCCTTCACCAATTGTCTTCTTATATTTTAATGCATTCTGGCAAGCTTTAATCGTATTATCATATTGGTTTAGCAAGAAATAATCTCTTGCTAAGAAAAGATAAGCTGCATCATAATTGTTGTAACTTACTGCTTTGTTCAAATATCCAATCGCTTTTTTATAATTCTTAACTTTATCTGCTCCTTGACCAAGATTTGTATAAGCAAGAGACATGTTAAACTTCACTGCATTCTGCAAAGTGCTGTCTTTTGAAGTATCTAAAACCTTCTGAAAATTATCAATTGCTTCCTGATACTTACTCATACTAAAGTATACGTTACCGAGATCATTATATGCGGCTTCAAAATCAGGTTTAGCTTGAATTGTACTCTTGTAATAAGTTACAGCCTCATTAAGATTATTAAGTTTTACCTCTGCAACAGCTAGCTGGTAATAAATGCGATAATCTTTTTCAACCTTCAGGGCAGCTTCGAAGTCCGATAATGCACCTTTATAATCCGCTTTTTGCATCTTATCTAAACCGTCATTAAAAGGCTTTACGGCTGCAGAATCCATAGTTTGTGCAAATACACTGTAAGAAAAAAAGAGCATTAGCACAAAACTGAAAATTAAAAAAGTTTCTTTCTTCATAAATAACTCCATTTTGTTAAATTAATAAATTATTAAATGCAGAAGTGTAATAATATCAAGATACTAAATTGTGCAAAAAAATAAGGAAATCACATTTCCAATAGAATTTTTCCGCATACATAAAAAATATATGACTAAATAATAATAATCAATGAAATATTTATTCTTTTGATACAATTGTCACAATTTTTATTATAATTTAATATAACCCAACCAACATAAATTTTCTAACCGCTATTTACTATAAATAAAAAAGGCGTCAATTCAGACGCCTATCAGACATAAATTCCCTAATTAAGGGATTAAAAAAAATATCTTCTTACTTACGTGCCTTCGCTTCATTAACTACGATATTTCTTCCTTCTAATTCTGATTCATTCAATGCCTTAATAGCATTTTCTGCATCAGTAGCATTCTCCATTTCAACAAAACCAAAGCCTCTTGACCTTCCGGTTTCGCGATCTTTTATAACTTTTGCTGAGACAACCGTTCCGTGTCCTTCAAAAGCTGATTGTAAACCCTGATCGTCTATCGACCACGGTAGAGAACCTACAAATAATTTAGTACTCACTCTAGAACCTCTAAAATAATAATAATAAAAAACACCGGACTAATTCCGGATGAACAAAATTACGTATAAAAAAACCCATAACCTAATTATATTGACTTTTTCGAACCAAGCGCACATCAATGTAATAATGCAAAATTAAGAGCAAAAGATCTAAAAATATTTTTCTAAGATCATTGAAAATAATTAATTAGCAGCCAATTCATTATCAATAAACTACTGAATATCCCTGTTCAATTAACCGCAAATCGTAAGAATATTGCATTCGATTCAACTAAATTTATATATTAAATTCAGTTAAATATTAGTATTTAGACTTCAATATTGCGTTATATTTAAAACACGGCTATCTTTTTTCGAACAATACCTATCCAAAATTAGATTAAAACCAATTTCTGAATACGTCTTAAAAACGTTCTCTCTCAAATGTAAAACAAGTACTACCAGAGTTAAGGCCTTACCCAGAAATACTATAGAAAAGATAACATATAGTTTCCCACTTTTCCAAAATTACATTATTTTATTTATCATAATGAACATATAACAATTCCTACAAGAATTAGTAAGCCATTTCTAAGTCTGTGCAAATCTTTGGCGAAGTTATTGCCTTTAGGTTATAAAATAAAGAAGGGAACTCTACCGAATCGCGTCTCGATAATTCTTAAATTCTTCTAACCTGTTATACTATAATTTATTATTTATTCAACCCATTCTATTTAAATTGCATTTCAGACGCCCAATATTTAATTTTGAAGTCCAATATATTATGAAGAAAAGGAATAAATGTTAAATCTTATTAAGAAAGTATTTGGAGATAAGCATTCTAAAGATCAAAAGCTCCTTTGGCCTATAGTTGAAGAAATAATTGAAGAGTATGATAAAATAAAAGACCTCACCGATGATGAACTTAAAGCCAAGACCCAAGAATTCAAAGATAAAATTCAAGAATATACTTCGGAAATTAGGGCCAAGATAGACGAACTTAAACTTAAACTTCAGTCAAATGAAGACTTCGACAGGCACAGCATTTATGATGAATTGGATGTTCTTGAAGAAGAGCTTGACGAAAAATATGAAGAAATATTAGATGAAATACTTCCCGAAGCTTTCGCCGTTGTAAAGGCAACTTGCCAAAGATTACTCGGAAAAAGCTGGACTGTAGCGGGTAACAAAATAACATGGGATATGGTTCCCTATGATGTCCAGCTTATGGGCGGCGTAGTCCTTCATCAAGGCAAAATTGCAGAGATGGCTACGGGTGAAGGTAAGACTCTTGTAGCTACCCTTCCAGTTTACCTTAATGCGCTTACCGGTCGAGGAGTTCACCTTATTACCGTTAACGATTACCTTGCTTTACGTGATAGCGAATGGATGGGAGAAATCTATAAGTTCCATGGCTTAACCGTCGGGGTTATTCTTAACACTATGGATCCTAATGATAGAAAGAAACATTACGAATGCGATATTACGTACGGAACCAACAACGAGTTTGGTTTTGACTATCTCCGCGATAACATGACAACTGAAGAGGAATTCCGGGTTCAGAGAAAACATAATTATGCAATAGTCGATGAAGTCGACTCAGTTCTAATTGATGAAGCGAGAACTCCTTTAATTATCTCAGGCCCTGTTGAAGTAGACGATCAGAAGTTTGACGAAATGAAGCCTCGTGTAGAAAGGCTTTACCGTCTTCAAACTAATTACGTCGCAAAAATAACTCAAGAAGCTGAAGATCTGCTTAATGCCGGAGGAAAAGAGAATGAACTACAGGCAGGCGTGCAGCTATTAAGAGCATACCGGGGACTTCCAAAGAATAAAAAACTTGCAAAGCTTTTAAGTGAACCGGATTATAAGAAACTACTTCAATCTACTGAAATGGAGTATCTTCGAGAAAAAGCTAAAAACATGTATATCATTGATGATGAACTCTACTTCGCAATAGATGAAAAAAACAATACGATTGACGTAACCGACAAGGGAAGAGAAGAACTTGCCAGAGGAAGCAGCATTGAAAAAGACTTCTTTATTATTCCTGATCTAGGCACGGAGATTAGTAAGATAGAACATCTCGAAGAACTTTCCGAAGAACAAAAAATTAAGAAGAAAGATGCACTATACAATCACTTTTCAGAAGCCAGCGATAGGCTTCACACTATCCATCAATTATTAAAAGCATACACTCTTTTTGAAAAGGATGATGAGTACGTAATTACCGAAGATGGAAAAATAGCTATCGTTGATGAATTTACCGGGCGTGTGCTGCCAGGAAGAAGATATTCCGACGGTCTTCATCAGGCAATTGAAGCTAAAGAAGCCGTAAAGGTAGAACGGGACACTCAGACTCTCGCAACCATTACACTTCAAAACTACTTTAGAATGTATAAAAAGCTTGCCGGAATGACCGGTACAGCTGAGACTGAAGAAGCCGAATTTTTCGAGATTTATAAACTTGAAGTAGTGGTTATACCAACAAACAAACCCACGACAAGAGAAGATCAAGACGATGCAGTATTCAAAACCAAACGTGAAAAACTAAACGCAGTAATAGAACAGATAGAAGAATTAAGAAAGCAAGGCAGACCGGTTCTTGTCGGTACAACTTCCGTTGATGTCTCTGAAACTATAAGCAGAATGCTTAAACGTAAGAATATTCCTCATAATGTTTTGAATGCAAAGCAGCACCAGAGAGAAGCTGAAATAGTTGCTCATGCCGGTGAAATAGGCGCAGTAACTATTGCAACCAACATGGCTGGACGCGGTACAGATATTAAACTAGGCGCGGGTGTTGTTGATAGAGGAGGCTTATTCATACTTGGCACAGAACGTCATGAATCCAGAAGAATCGACCGTCAGCTTAGAGGTCGTTCGGGACGTCAAGGTGATCCAGGCACAACTAAGTTCTTCCTTTCATTGGAAGATGATTTAATGCGACTTTTCGGCAGTGAGAGAATAGCCTCTGTAATGCAGCGAATGGGAATTAAAGAAGGCGAAGTAATTCAGCATCCGCTAATTACTAAGTCAGTTGAACGTGCACAGAAAAAAGTCGAAGAGAACAACTTCTCAATTAGGAAAAGACTTCTTGAATATGATGATACAATGAATCAACAGAGGGAAGTCATTTATACGAAGCGCAGACATGCTCTTGAAGGCGATAGGCTTAAAGGTGAAATATTCGATTACCTTGAAGGCTGGGTGGATGATATAGTTGAAGAAAATTTTGAAGACGTGAATGCTGATAAAATAAAAGAAGAAGTATTAAGAAATACTTTAGTAGAATTTCCGCTTGAACCAACCGAATTCGAGAAATTGGGTAAGGAAGGAATAACAGAAAAAATATTAGAAGCTGCTAAATCCTTCTATAAGAAAAAAGAAGACATGATTGGATCGGATTTAATGGCTCGCTTAGAGCGCTATGCAATGCTTAGCGTCATTGACCATAAGTGGAAAGAACATCTACGCGAAATGGATGATCTTAAAGAGGGAATAGGCCTAAGAGCATATGGACAAAAAGATCCTTTAGTAGAATATAAAGTTGAAGCATTCAAGATATTCGAGGCATTATTAGAGCAAGTAAGAAACGAAGTTGTTTCTTTCAGCTTCAAGTTCTTCCCGCAGGCACCAGAAGAAGTGCAAACAAAAAAACGACGTCAGCCCTTAGGTAGAATTAGACAAATTAAACAAAGTGCATCTAGCATGGCAGTCACAGCTAATGCAGGCGACGGCGGTCAAGAAGAAGCAGTTGCAGGAAAGCCTCAGCCGATTCACGCTGATGAGAAAGTAGGAAGAAACGATCCTTGCCCTTGCGGAAGCGGTAAGAAATTCAAAAACTGTCACGGTAAATAAGAAAGGGAAAAACATGAAAAAAATAGAAGCGATTATTCGTCCCTTTAAACTAGATGAGGTAAAAGAAGCACTAATCGAAGAAGGCGTGAGGGGTTTAACAATTTCGGAAGTGCGCGGATATGGAAGACAAAAAGGGCATACTGAGACTTACCGAGGCAGTGAATACCGGATTGAGTTTGTTCCTAAGATAAAAATCGAAATTGTAATTGAAGACAATAAATTTGAAGCAGCCCTAAACGCGATTCTAAAAACAGCAAAAACCGGGCAGGTAGGCGACGGTAAGATATTCATATATGATGTAAAGGATGTTATTAGGATTAGAACAGAAGAATCAGGCAAGGATGCTCTGTAAAATATTTTACCTTTTACTTATTTTTAATCTTTTATAGCTTCCCTTATGCAATTAAATAAACATTCGCATTTTAAAAAAGTGCTTGTCTTCACTTTACCGATGTTCATTTTCTTCGGATGCGGGGTATGGGAAAACTTTACCACATATTTCAATCTTTATTACGATACGGTTGATCTTTTTCAGCAGGCAGAAGATGCAATCAACCAACAAAAGCGTGAATTATTTACGACCGATCCTCTTGTACTGCCTCCTAATGCAAATCAGCTATTAGTTAAAGTTGTTGAGAAATGTTCTCAGATACTTCAATTCCATCCCCGGAGCAGTTATGTTGATGATGCTTTGCTAATGCTTGGCAAGTCATTCTATTATCAGTCAAATTTTGAAAAAGCCTCACGAGAACTGCAAGAGCTAATGACTAAACAACCTAACAGCGATCTAATTCTTGAAACCCGGCTATGGTTTGGTAAAACTCAAATGCACCTTGAAGATTATTCAAAAGGACTTGCAACTTTAAATGCAGTTAGAGAAGAAGCGACGAAGAAGGGTAGAGATAACATAAGCCGCGATGCATTTATAGAAGAAATTAAATATAGAATTACGGAGAAAGATTATCCTGGAGCAATTGATCTTCTTAAACAATTCCTAACAGTATCAAGTGATGGAGCAATAAATGCTGAAGTCATTTATGAAACGGGATTACTTAATCTAAAGTTGGGAGACTTCCAAAGCGCAATAAAATCATTTGAATTAGTAACGAAATATTCACCAACATTTAATATTCTTTATAATTCAGAAGTTAATCTTGGAAAGACATTACGTGAGTCCGGGGATAATAAAAAATCCTTAAGTGTTTTTGAAAAGATGATAGTTCAAGATAAATATGCTGATTCGCTTAGTTCAATTGAATATCAAAGGGGGTTAACCCTAGTAAAGTTGGGAAGATTTGATGACGCGTTAGAACAATTTAAACTAGTGGATACTGCATACGTAAGAAGCCCCTATTCTGGCTTAGCAAGTCTGAATATAGCCAGTCTTTATGAGAATCATTATAAAAATCTTGACAGTGCAGAGACATATTACAACGGGGTAATTCTGTCATCGGCACCGCAGGAATACATTTTAATTGCACGTTCAAAAGCAAATTTATTTAGTAAGTATAGAAAAATTTCAGCTGAATTAGATCAAGACAATCGTCAATTAGTTTACCTTAAGGACCCAGAAGCCTTTGTTAAGGATTCAATTGAATATTATTCTGACACATCCAACACAAATTATCTTTATCCTCAAAACAACTATCAACAAAACTTTGCCGGTGAGAGCAGATTACCTAATAGTTTGGACTCAAACAGAGTACCCGGTACAGACTCAACTTTTTTCAATAATGGAAGCCTTCGTGATACAACCAAATCAAATTTTCCTAATGCTCAAAATCCAAATCAATTAAACAATCAATTTGGAAACGGAACAACCGGACAAAATCCTAGCCAAGTTAATAATCAAAATCCAAATCTAGCACCTGGGCAAAATCCAAATCCTATTAGTAATCAATTTACTAACCCTGCACAAGGTCAAAACCCAAATCCTTTGAATAATAGATTCATAAATCCAACAGCAGGACAAAATCCAAATCAGATCAATCAGAATAGAGTAAATCCTATAGGAGTGATCCACAAAAAGCCGCCCGTTCGCCCTACGGTTTCAGCAGATACATTGAACAGTGAAATAGTAAGACTTGAATATGATAAAGGTAATTTACTTTTCTCGGAGTTTAATCTTCCTGATACCGCTTATTATTATTATAATGATATTTTGGTAAATCATCCGGAATCGATTTATGAGGGAAGAACAATATATGCTTTGGGTGCATATTATTTAACTAAGGGTGATTCAGTAAAAGCCGATAGTCTATTCAATATTGTTTATAAAAATTATAAAGACGAAAGCATTGTAAATGCAGCAGCTGATAAACTTCATAAGCCATTTATAGATTTTAATTCTGATCCTTTGAGAATCAAATATGCAGAGGGAGAAAAATATTTATACTCTGCGAAATATGATTCATCTATTAATAAATTTTATGATATTTATAAGGAATCACCAAATTCACCAGTAGCTGCTAAAGCGCTATATGCGTCCGGTTGGATATTGGAAAACAAACTTAATCTTCTTGATTCTGCTGCGGCAATTTATGATACTTTAACTAAAAAATTTCCCGGATCTGTATATTCTACTGAAATATTGCCGGAATTGAACCTCTACAATCAAGAAAAAATAAAAATGGAGAATGCGTATAAAGACTCGATAAGGGTTTATGCAGCTAAAGGAGACAGCGCAAAGTTTAAGAGATTAAGTCTTCAGGAATTTGAAGATGCACAAAATTTAGCTCTCATTAATAAATCCGCCACCATATCGGCATCAGCAATTGCAGGCGAAAGTAAAAACAAACGAGTCCAAACCCCTATGCTGCCAAACACCGGAAATAATGTACAACCGAATACCTCTGCAAACCCGGATACTCTTATAAGAGTATTCAATAGGGGAATTTTGGGTAGATCTAAATAGAAATGATCTTAAAAATTAAAGTTGAATTTATCGGAGAGACTTAATATGCAATCTCTGCAAATTTCCGAAAATGAACTCGGCAGTCTATTTGAGCAAATGTTACCCGGGATTAGAAAGAGGAAATTCCAAAATTTCATTCTTTATATCTTTTTCCTTATTTATTTCAGCATTCCTTCTTTTCAAATACCTTTACTTGAATATACACATATTCGAATTACATCCTTGATGGAACAAAGAGCTTTAGAACATGACCTAATCTTTTATCCACATCAATCCTGGATAGACATAAATAAAGTAAACCCAAATCTTTTGCGCGCAATAATCTCAATGGAGGATGATGATTTTTTTCAACATAAAGGCGTTGACTGGAAGCAGCTAGATGACGCCTTGAAATTGAATAAAAGGAAAAAGCGAATTATTAGAGGGGGAAGTACCCTGACAATGCAGCTTGCTAAAAACCTTTATCTTACAACAGAAAGAAATATATGGCGTAAGGCGAAAGAACTTCTTATAACATTCAGAATGGAAAAGGAAATAAGCAAGCAAGCCATTCTACAAGATTATGTAAATGAAATCGAGTGGGGTGACGGCATTTTTGGTATTAAAGAAGCAGCACAAAAATATTTTGGCAAATCGCCGCAAAAATTAACCGTAACTCAATGCGCAAGATTAGCAGGAGTAATTCCTTCTCCGCTTGAACATAAGCCGAATGTAAATTCGGCTTATGTCTTAAGGAGATCATCTATAATTCTTGGCAGAATGAATAACGTAGTTCTGTTTCCTAAAGAAAATTTATGAAAAGAAGTGAGCTCAAGGAATTAATTGATGAAGGGGAAAATCTTCAATGTGAATTCAAACGAAAATTTTCATCCCCTGAAAAAATTGCTCGCGAGATGATTGCTTTTGCGAATACAAAAGGGGGATATATTTTGTTCGGTGTTGATGATGATAAAAAGATCGTTGGGGTTGAAAGTGAAAAGAGTGAAACTGATTTAATTATAGATACCGCAAAAAATTACTGTGAACCAGCGCTTGAGTTTAATATAGAATACATGGATATGAATGATAAAGAAATTGTAATTGTCGAAGTTCCGGAGTCAGACAAGAAGCCACATAGGCTGCAAGATTATCTAAATGAATTAGACATAAGTAAGGCAATAGTTCTTATCCGAGTTAACGATAAATCCATACAGGCTAGTAAAGAAATGGTGAGAATTATGAGAGCTCAAGCGGAAAAGCTTAATCTTACAAAATATTCAATAGGCGATAGTGAAAGAAAAGTATTTGAATTTCTTGAATCGAAGGAGACCATTATGGTAAAAGAATTAAGTAAACTTCTTAATATTTCCGAAAGAAGAGCTTCAAGGACATTGGTAAAATTAGTGCGGGCTAATCTACTTGCAATACATACAAAAGATAACGGAGAGGAATTTTTTACTTCTATTAGATAAAAACCGTGAAAAATTGAAGATCTTTAAGATTATCTATTAATAATAGCTAATGAATCGAATCAAAGATTTTTCTAAGCTCGAAGATTGAAATTCCATAGGCTACAGCTACATTTAGGGATTGTTTAATTCCATACTGTGGTATTTCTAATGAACAATCACAGATATTTATTAAATCCTGAGAAACCCCTGTTATTTCATTTCCTATGATTAAGCACAGAGGGAAATCACTACTTGAGACTTCGTAATATTTTTTACTTTTGTTTGTAAGTTCGAGGGCACAAATTTTAACACCCTTTTCCTTAAGTGTCATTACGACTTCTTTAGGTTCCTTCACATATTCCCAAGAAACGCTATCGGTTGATCCAAGTGCCGTCTTTAGAATTTCCTTTTTAGGAGGATGGGGCGTATAGCCACATAGATAAAGTTTCTCGATCATAACGCCATCTGATGTCCTAAAAATAGAACCTACATTGTAGTTGCTTCTAATACTATCCAGGATTACATAAACAGGTAGCTTCTTAATATTAGATATGTTTTCAAGTGTACTTCTGTTTACTGCAATTTCATCGTGGGTCAGTTTCTTCATGAAGAAAAAAAGAGGATTAATAATTATACTTTATTGCAAGCTGTCCGCAGGCTGCAGCGATATCCTCGCCTTGAGTATTCCGAATCATAACGGTTATGTTTTTATCTCTAAGCTGCTGTACAAATTCATTTATTCTTTCTAGAGGTGTCGGTGTTAACTCAGCAGATAAACCAGAAGGATTCATGTGTTTTAAGGAATTAAAAGGAATTACATTTATTTTGCATGGAAATTCTTTACAAAGTTTCCATAGAGCTTCGATATCTTCATCTCTATCATTAATACCATTTAGCATAATATATTCAAAAGTAATTCTTGTTCTAGTTTTCCTTGCGTAATATTTTACAGCGTCAATATTTTGCTTCAAAGGGTATTTATCATTTATAGGCATTATTTTAGATCGGATATCATCAAAACAAGAATGAAGCGATAAAGCCAATTTAACATTTAAGTTTTTATCTGCGAGCTCTTTGATTTTTGGAGCAATGCCAGCTGTTGAAACAGTAATCTTTTTTTTGCTAATTCCAGTAGTAAGTTCCTGAGCAAAAATTTCCAATGCATTAACGGTTGCATTATAATTAAGTAGCGGTTCGCCCATTCCCATAAAAACAATATTTGTAATATTATCCTTGCCGTGATCTTTTGCCGCAATAACGTATTGGTCATATATTTCTCCGGCAGTCAAGTTTATTTTATATCCCATTAAACCGGTTGCACAGAACTTGCAATCAAGAGGGCAGCCAACTTGAGTTGATAGGCATAAAGTAGTTCTGTCTTCTTCGGGTATTATAACAGATTCGATCTTATTTTTAGCTTTAGTCTCAAAAATGTACTTTTTCGTGCCGTTGATAGAAGAAATTTCTGACTCTACATATTCAAGAGTCATAATTTCACAATTATCTTTCAATTTTGTTCGAAGTACCTTTGGTAAGTTTGCCATTTCAAAAAAATCAGTAACAAGGTGATTGTACATCCAATTAAAGACCTGTTCGCCTCGGAACCTTGGTTCGCCTGATTTAGCAAAATATGCTTTCAGTTCATCCAAGGTTAGGCCTTTGAGAACAGTTTTTTCAGAGTTGGTGTTATTTGTCGACAGATTAGTATCCAAAGATATTTGATTTTCCATATTACAAATATAAAAATTAAGTAGGTTTTAAAAAACTGAAAATTTCGTTTATGACGTATATATCATCAAATTAAAATCACCGTTGATATATATCAAATATTGTTTTATCTTCACTGAAAAATTTCTTTCGTCTCTTCAATTTGGGATTACAAATCTGAAATTAGTTAGACGGACAACTTACCAAAAAGTAATATTAACTTAACACGAGGGAATCATGAATTTCAATTTTTCAGATGATCAGTTAATGATCCAAGACACAGCAAGAGAATTTGCTGAAGCAGAAATAGCGCCATCTTCAATTGACAGAGACATTAACGCAAAATTTCCATCAGATATAATAAAAAAATTAGGTGAACTGGGATTTTTGGGCATGATGGTTTCTCCGGAATACGGAGGTGCTGGATTGGATACAATAAGCTATGTCCTTGCGATGATAGAAATATCAAAGGTTGACGCTAGCGTTGGTGTAATAATGTCAGTAAATAATTCTCTAGTGTGTCATGGACTAGAAGAATATGGTTCGGATTATATTAAGGAAAAATATTTAACACCATTGGCTAAGGGCGAAAAGCTAGGAGCATTTGCTTTGTCGGAACCTGAAGCAGGGAGTGACGCTACCAAACAAAAAACCATAGCTGATAAAGTGGATGAATATTATGTGCTTAATGGGATAAAAAATTGGATTACAAACGGACATTCTGCTGATTATTTTGTTGTGATGGCGACTACCGATAAAGAGAAGGGACATCATGGTATATCGACATTACTTGTTGAAAATGGAACTTCGGGCTTTGGCCGAGGCAAGAAAGAAGACAAGCTTGGAATCAGAAGTTCAGATACTTCTTCGTTAACGTTTGAAGGTTGTAAAGTACCGGTAAAGAATTTAATTTGGGAAGAAGGAAAGGGATTTAATTTTGCGATGAATATTTTAAACGGAGGAAGAATAGGAATTGCATCTCAAGCAATAGGAATTGCTGTAGCTTCTTTTGAAGCTGCATTAAAATATTCTAAACAGAGAAAGGCTTTTGGAAGCCACATTTCTGATTTTCAAGCCATTCAATTTAAGTTAGCTGATATGGCTGTTAAAATTGAAGCTGCAAAAGCCTTAACATTAAGAGCAGCAGCATTAAAGGATGCAAAGAAAAAATATTTTAAAGAAGCGGCAATGGCAAAGCTATATTCTTCAAAAATTGCTGTAGAGTGTGCTCTTGACTCTGTTCAAATACATGGAGGATATGGTTATGTCCGAGAATATTTAGTAGAACGATATTTACGTGATTCAAAGATCACTGAAATTTATGAAGGTACATCTGAAATTCAGAAGATGGTTATTGCTCGCGCGTTGCTCGATGAAAAATAATTATGAAATTATTTCTTTGTTTTTTTATATTACTTTCGACTATAATTTTTGCACAAACAGATTGGCAAAAATGGGGGAAAGCTAACTATTCTTATGCTTTGAAGGATAATTTTAAGAAAAGAGAATTAAGCTTTGATGCAAAGAACCCAGGAAGGTTTGTTTTGAAATCCTTGTTAGATTCTTACTGGTTTTTTATATCGGATGTTGATGGTGATAACTGCGCATTTTCGCCAACATGTTCAAATTTTTTTCTTCAATCAGTAAGCAAAACAAACCTTGTCCAAGGGACGCTGATGTTCTTTGATCGTTTTACTCGCGATATGGATTTTATTGCCAAAATAGATTTTTATCCACGTGTTCCGGACGGACATTTTTACGATCCGATTTCGCTCTATACTTTAAATAAAAATGAGATAAATTATATTCCGCCTTCAGTTGTTGTAAATAATGAATGAAAAAAACTATTTTTCTGATATTGTGTTATAGTTCTATACTTATCGCTCAATCTGTGGATAAACAAAAAGAAGTTAACTTATTTTCCCCGTCCAACATAAAAAAATTTGCCGATTATCTTTTCTGTTCGCATGATTATTTAAGAGCTGCACTAGAATATCAAAGGTATCTCTCGACAAATCATAACGACACGGTTAGTTATAAAATTGCTATTGCTAATTCAAAAATCGGAAATTATTCCAAAGCAGCAAAATTGTTTACATCCATTGATCATAAGTCGCACTTTTTCTCTGATGCACAATTAGAATATTACAAAGCATTGTTTCAAGACGAGGATTATTTTGAGTTAAGAAATGATATCATCAATGCGGATTCGTCTAATCAATTCTTACATTCTCCCCGGGCTAAAAAATTATTTTATTTTTCATATTTATTCACAAATGATAGCCTTCCCAGCGAAAATCAATTTTTATCCCCATTTGATGGAACAGATTTTCAACGTGTAAAAGATTTTTATAATTGGAAGGAAGCTCCTCCATATAAAAGTTCTCTTGTTGCTGGAATACTTGCGGCTATTATTCCCGGATTGGGAAAATTCTATGTTAAGGAATATTCTGACGGCGTATTTGCTTTTTTAGCTACGGCTGCATTGGGATATCTGTCTTATACGGACTTTAAAGCCGGGCACGATATACGCGGCTGGGTATTTGGTGGAGTAGCTGCCGGATTTTATGCGGGAAACATCTATGGCTCAATTGCAGCAGCGCAGATTTATAATGTAAAAATTCAATTTGATTTCGTGAATAGTTTAAAAATTTTCCTCAATGCCCAAGACTTTTTCATACCTGAAATAAAATTTTGCAGATGATACTAATATGAAATGGCTCGTAATATTTCTTGTTTCAATAATAGTTTTTTTAACTTCAAATATTTGTGCGCAGGATGTGTTAAAAAAACAATTTGCTTATGCAAAGAATCTCTATTCCAATGAAGATTATTATGACGCTATTACGGAATTAAAAAGACTACTATTCTTTGATACCGGTTGCCACTATACTTTTGAGGCGTATATGCTCATGGGAAAATCATATAAAATGGGCGGGAAGTTTTCTGATGCCATTTTGAATTATACGGACGCAGAACTTAATGCAAAAACAATACAACAGATTTATCAAGCCAAAATTGAAATTATTAGAACAAACATTTTAAGGCGAACTACAGACAGAGCTCTGCAATTGCTGGGCGAACTTGAGAAAGACAAAAGATTTGCTCACAAAGCGAATGAAATTAATTATTGGCGTGGATGGGATTTTATGTTTGCAGACAAATGGGATGATGCCTCCAAATCATTTTCCAAGATTGACTCTTGTAAACAACTAAAATATTTAGCGGAGAAAGTACATAAAGATAAATATTCGGAAGTATTCTCAAATTTAATCTCACATTTTATTCCTGGTACAGGACAGATTTATACCGGTAATTATTTTAGCGGTTTTCTTTCGCTCGGATGGAATATCCTTTGGGGGTATGTAACTGTAAATTCTTTTGCAGCGAATAGAATTTTTGATGGGCTAGTTGAACTGAATCTTTTATGGTTAAGGTTCTATAATGGCAACATTCAAAATGCACAGAACTTCGCTAAAGAAAAAAATTTAGTTATAACCAACAAAGCATTAAATTATCTTCAATTCAAGTACGATGGACTTAAACCTTAAATAAAATGCAAAAGTTTAATTATATAATCGAGTAGAATTTGTTAATAAGCAAAAATATATTCTCTTGCATTTGTGGTTTTTAACTATATATACAACAAAAACTTAACGTTTTTTATTGGATATTGAGTCAAAATCGGCTTAAATTAAATTTAGAAAAAAAAATCATGTTACAATTTCAACAATTGATGCCAAATAAGAAATCTACCATCAGTAAGGAGGTTTAATGAAAAAAGGAATGATTATAGGACTGTCAATTCTTGGGGGGATATTTTTCATTGTCGCAATGTTTATTATTTGGGGAATCAGTTCTTACAATAATTTGGTTACTTTAAGTGAAAGCGTTAACCAAAGTTGGAGTCAGGTCGAAAATCAATATCAAAGAAGAGCCGATCTTATTCCAAATTTGGTCAATACTGTAAAAGGTTACGCAAATTTTGAACGTGGAGTTCTAACAGATGTTACAAATGCTCGTGCAAGCGTTGGACAATTGAAAGTTAGTAAAGATGTTTTGGATGATCCTCAAGCATTTCAAAAATTTCAAGCTGTTCAAGGACAGTTAAGCGGAGCACTTTCCAGGCTTCTGGTAACTGTTGAAAATTATCCAGATTTAAAAGCAAATGAAAATTTTCTTGAACTTCAGGCTCAGTTAGAGGGGACCGAAAACAGAATTGCTGTAGAACGAAGAAAATTTAATGAGACAGTTCAAGGATATAATACAGATATTAGGAGATTTCCAACCTCGATACTTGCAGGGGCTTTTGGCTTTAGAAATAAACAATATTTCAAAGCTATAGCCGGTTCTGAAACACCTCCAAAAGTCGAATTCTAATGAAGAAATTAGTTTTATTCATATTTTTTGTTTCTATTGGTTTTGGGCAGACCCAAAGCCAATACCCCGTATTAAAGAATTATGCTAACGATTTTTCAAACACTTTAAATTCTCAACAACTTGATTATTTGAATTCTGAGCTTCGAGCTTTTGATGATTCTACAAGTAATCAGTTGGTAGTGTTAATGATATCCACAATCGGGGATAATTCTATTGAAGATTATGCTAACGAAACAGCGACTCAAAATAAAATAGGGACAAAGAAGAATGATAATGGAATATTGCTTGTGATTTCGAAAAACGATCACCGAGCAAGAATTGAAGTTGGATATGGGCTAGAAGGTGCATTACCTGACGCACTAGCTAGTTCCATTATCAGAAATGTAATGATCCCTTATTTTAAGCAAGACGATTATTTTGATGGAATTCAAAAAGGAATTGATGCTATTATTTTAGCAACAAAAGGAGAGTACAAGGCAGAGAAAAAATCTAATAATAACAATGGTGCGCACGCGATATTTACAATTATTATGCTAATATTCTTTGTTGTTACCTTTTTTATTAGAGGAGGTGGAGGGAAAGGCGGCGGCTTTTTATTCTGGGGAGGACTACTTGGCGGTGGATTAGGAGGATTTGGTGGTGGAAGCGGGGGGGGCAGTTTTGGCGGAGGTGGTGGTTTTAGCGGCGGCGGCGGCGGCTTTGGCGGCGGCGGTGCCAGCGGTAGTTGGTAAAGCATTTTTAAGTATAAGATAATTTTAATCTTAAATCAGAATTGTTTACATGGTAAATACTTATTTTCATGTTGAAGTTTTATAACGCTTTTTTTAAACTTGTATATCAAATTAATTGATATATATTAAATAATACTTAATCCCTATTTTGGGATAATTATCCGAGAGTGGAGAATTAAATTATGGCTATAATGATTACCGAAGAATGCATCAATTGCGGTGCTTGTGAACCAGAATGCCCGAATACTGCAATTTATGAAGGTGGAGTGAATTGGGAACTAGCTGGAAAGAATTACAGTGCAGAAGACAATGCGCCGTCAGGTGCTACCAAATTCTACTCGAATGATTACTTTTATATCGTTCCCGACAAATGTACTGAGTGTAAAGGTTTTCATGATGAGCCGCAATGCGCCGCTGTTTGTCCTGTCGATTGCTGCATTCCAGACCCCAATCATGTGGAAGATGAAGCAACTCTTTTGGCAAGGAAAGAATATCTTGATGGAATTGGAAGATAACCTTATCAGTTACTAAAGTTCAATTTTTCCAAAATTGGTTCCTAGAATTTAGGGCATCAAAAGATGCCCTTTTTTTATGTAATAAGCAAAAAATCTACAAATCGTTCAGTCGCCCATTACAGAGAAATGTATGTTCTCTATTCTCATATATGGCAATAGATTATTGTCTGGCGTCATAATTTAATTGGTTATTTTTCAATTCTAAAATATAAAAGTCAAATACAATATTGGCACAGTATTAGTTAAAAAGAATCAGAAATATTATGGAAACTAAATTTTTAATAATTATAAATAATAAATGTTTAAGTAGTAAGGAGAATATATAATGGCGATAATGATCACACAAGAATGCATCAATTGCGGAGCCTGCGAACCTGAATGCCCAAATAATGCAATTTATGAAGGAGGAAACAGTTGGGAATTAGCAGGAAAAACTTACGGAGACGGTGAAGCTGCCCCCTCAGGCTCAAATGGATTTTACTCAAATGACTATTTTTATGTAGTTCCAGATAAATGTACAGAATGCGAAGGCTTCCACGATACACCTCAGTGTCAGGATGTTTGTCCTGTGGACTGTTGCGTTGTTGATCCAAATCACACTGAAGATAAAGCTGCTTTAACGACTAAAAAAGAATATCTTGATTCAATTGGCAGGTAATTAGTATTTTTTACAATAGGGAAGATAGAGGGCGCCAGGCGCCCTCTTTTATTTAAGTATCGAGCAAATAATACAGTACTAACAAAATAGATAATTTTTCTTCAAAACTATCGACTTTCGCAGCCTTCATACTAATTTCACTTCTTTATTCATTTGTTAAACTTGTTTAATTTGCATAATAAAAATTGTTAATGCTCGTCTTGGCGAAATTAAGAATTTTGAATGTGTCTTTTTGCGCTTTCTTAAATTATCCAAACGACAAAAGGTTCCAATATGAAGATCGGAAAGTATGAACTTAAAATAATCAATTCTGGATATTTTTGGCTCGACGGCGGAGCTATGTTTGGCATTATCCCCAAACCTCTTTGGGAAAAAACAAACCCCCCTGATTCCGCAAATAGGATTAAACTTTCGACAAGAAATTTATTACTCTTAAATGGCAACCGGAAAATTTTAATCGATTCGGGAATGGGAAATAAATGGGATGCAAAATCAAAAAGCATATATTCTATAAATCAAGATGAATTTTCTTTGAACAAGGAATTAGGTAAAGCTGGAATTTCAGCAGGCGAAATAACGGATGTTATAATAACTCACCTCCATTTTGATCATACCGGTGGATCTATAAAATTGGAAAATGGAAAACTAATACCGGCTTTCCCTAATGCTAAATATTATGTGCAGAAAAAAAATTATGAGTGGGCGGTTAATCCCTCAGAAAGGGACCGGGGTAGTTATATAAAAGAAAATTTTGTTCCGTTATTCGAAGCTGGTTTGCTAAATCTTATCGACAATAATATCGATTTTGATGACGAGATTGAGTTTTTAGTTGTAAACGGTCATACCTTTTCTCAGCAGATTGTAAAAATATCTGACTCCTCCTCTACAGTTTTATATTGTGGCGATTTGATACCGACTTCTTCACATATTCCGATTCCATATGTAATGGCCTACGACCTTCAACCTCTTATGGCCGTACAGGAAAAGAAAAATATTTTATCTCAAGCTAATGAAGAACAATGGAAATTGTTTTTTGAACACGATCCCGAGTTTGCTTTAGCCACAATTAAAAGAACTGATAAAGGATTTCAAGTTGATGAAAAATTCAGAGAATTGTGAGCAAGTTGATTTAGATGGCTTTAAAAGAGTATGCCCAATAAAAAACCTTTCTGAACAAAACGGAAAAAGATTTATGGTTAGCGATGTCGAGATTGCAGTCTTTTTAGTTAATGGAAAAGTTTATGCTCTTAATAATATCTGTCCGCATCAGCACACGGCTTTAATTTATGATGGCTTTATTGAGGACGGATATGTTATTTGTCCAGCTCATGGCTGGATGTTTAACCTTGAAACAGGCAAAATGCCCTTAAACAGAAAAGGTCTTGAAAGTTATCCTACTTTAATCTGTAATGAAAATGTCTATGTGAAGGTTGAAAAAAAAGAACCAAAATGGTAACAAGAAATATTTTTGTTGAATGAAAATTACAAATGATATAATTGTTCAGAAAGCAAAATCAAATGGATTTGATTTGGTTGGCTTTGCAAAAGCAGATGAGCTAAAGGAAGAAATTAATCATCTTGAAGAATGGCTTGCCAAAGGTTATCAGGCAGAGATGTCTTACATGGGAAACAACGTGAATAAAAGAAAAGATGTCTCAAAAATTTTAGATAATGCAAAAAGCGTAATTTCATTAGGATTAAATTATTACCGCGATATAAAATTTCCAGGTAAGCCTGAGACAGGCAAAGTTTCAAGATATGCATGGGGAAAAGATTATCATCTTATTATATGGGAAAAACTTTCGCAATTAGAAAGCGAACTAAAAGAAATAGATCATAACTTTGAATCAAAATCTTATGCCGATACTGGTCCTGTCATGGATAAAGTATGGGCTTTAAAATCCGGTTTAGGTTGGATGGGCAAGCATACAAACTTAATTAATAAAGAATTTGGAAGCTGGTTCTTTATCGCAACAATTATTACAAACTTTGAATTTGACTATGCAATTCCTATCCCTGATTTTTGCGGTACGTGCACAGCCTGTATAGATGCTTGTCCAACAGAAGCAATCGTCAATCCATATATTATAGATTCTAATAAGTGTATCTCTTTTTTGACTATAGAGAACAAGAATGAAATATCTAAAGAGTTTAAGAGAAAACTAGATAACTGGATTTTTGGCTGCGATATTTGCCAGGATGTCTGTCCCTGGAATATAAAATTTTCTCAAGAAACCTTATCCGAAGATTTTAATCATTCTGAAAATATGGAACTTAATTTGAACGAAATTCTGGAGATGAACGAAGACGGATTCAAAT
The DNA here is from genome assembly GCA_021777835.1 of Bacteroidota bacterium. GTDB lineage: Bacteria > Bacteroidota > Ignavibacteria > Ignavibacteriales > Ignavibacteriaceae > FEN-1297. The sequence goes on from JAJYDC010000003.1 coordinate 54,397, forward strand.
CAAAATTTTTAAATAGCCCAGTAAAAAGGACAAAACTGTCGGGACTCAAAAGAAATGCATTATTTCTATTACAATAATTATTGTTTGCTTCATTCCTAATAGATAAATTGAAACCTTCAGCTAAGAAATGAATCTAATTATAAATACATATAAAACAATATTTTATTAAACAGGATTTTTTGAAATAATAGTAAACGGAGAAAATATGGCAGATAATCATTTTAAAGTTATAATCATCGGTTCAGGACCGGCAGGATTTACAGCAGCCTTGTACACAGCAAGGGCAAACCTAAGTCCTTTAATGTTTGAAGGAATGCAGCCCGGAGGACAGCTTACTATTACAACAGAGGTAGAAAATTATCCCGGCTTTGAACATGGTATTCAAGGGCCGGAGCTTATGGATATTATGCGAAAGCAAGCTCAAAGATTTGGTGCAAAATCTGTTTATCAAGAAATCACAGAAGTTGATTTTTCTAAGCGCCCATTTGTTCTGAAATCCTATGACGAAGTTTATACCGCTGATTCCGTAATTGTTTCTACAGGCGCTTCAGCAAGACTTCTAGGCTTGGAAAGTGAAAATAAATATATGGGCTATGGTGTTTCCGCTTGTGCAACTTGCGATGGATTTTTCTTTAAGGGTCTAAAAATACTTGTCGTTGGCGGAGGAGATACAGCAATGGAAGAAGCAAATTATTTAACAAAGTTTGCCTCGGAAGTTACAATTGTACATCGACGTGATGAATTTCGTGCTTCAAAAATTATGCTCGATAGGGCTAAAAGAAATCCCAAAATAAAATTTCTAATGAATAAAGTAATTAAAGAAGTTGTTGGAAAAGATGAGAATGGCAGAAAGTCAATGACCGGAGTGATTCTTCGTGATACAAAAGATAATTCAACTTCGCCGATCGACGCAGATGGTTTGTTCATGGCAATTGGGCATAAACCGAACACTGATTTATTTAAGGGAATATTGGATATGGACGAAACCGGCTACTTAAAAGTAAAACCGGGTTCTACTTACACAAATATTGAAGGTGTTTTTGCTGCCGGAGATGTTGCTGATAAAACATATCGTCAAGCTATTTCTGCAGCAGGAACCGGATGTATGGCTGCAATTGATGCGGAACGCTGGTTAGAATCGCAAGAATAAAATTACGAAAAATTAAAGCCGGCTTGTTGCCGGCTTTTTTTTACTTAGCAAGGTCTTTTGATTCGAATTTTTTAGATAGAAGATTAGCAACTACAAAACCGATACCCGTTATTGTAAATAAAGAAAAAGGTACATAATAGTCACGTCCTAAAATGTCCTCCAACATTAATCCGAGGCCTAATCCTATTCCGAAAAAAATAGAAATTATCCCTACTTTCAACATTCTATTTGGATCTCTTTTTCTTTCGAAATACTCTTTTATTGAATCTGCAGAAAGACCTTTTTCAATCAGCATTTGTCTCTCCCTAAACCTAAAATAGTAATATGCGATAAGTACGAGTCCTATTACAAGGAACATTACTATTGGTACAAAAACTCCAACAACTCCTGCATTCATTTTTAATTTCCTTTCTAAATTTTTTCTAAATATTCAAACTGAAATATCTAATTTCTAGTTCTTTTATTTATTCTCTCAAAGCTTATGACTTGTATTTGCGCGAATAGGTTACAAAAAAAATTATTGCATCTTATGTTACTTGTAAATATTTTTAGACTAACATATGCTTTCCTATTATCTTTTTACTAATATGTAACCTTTTAAATGGTGAGTTAGTCATAAAAGTAGATGAAAAATATAAGCGACTTAGAAATAATCGAATCTGTTAAGAAAGGAAATAGAGCAGATTACTCAATATTAGTGGATAGGTATAAAAATAAGGCATTTTCATTGATTGTAAGAATGGTAAAAAACCAAATGGATGCGGAAGAGGTTCTTCAAGATTGCTTCGTAAAAGCGTATAATTCATTAGAGAGTTTTAAACAGCAAGCAAAATTCTCAACTTGGTTTTACCGGATTGTTTATAACACGGCATTAACACGACTTTCAACGAAGAAAAGAAAAGTTGAGAATGACATGTCTTCTATTGATGAATTATACTTTCTTGAAAGCAACTATAATCCTGAAACGACAGAACAAAAGGATTCTTCACAATTTATGCAATCGATGATCGAAAAACTGCCTCCAAGCTATTCAGCAGTCATAAATATGTTTTATCTTGACAATATGAGCTGCGAAGAAATTAGTGAAATTATGCAGACGTCAGTTTCTAACGTAAAAGTAATGCTACACAGATCCAGAATTTTATTGCGTGATATTCTTATAAAAAATAATTACGCAGAGGAAATATTATGATTCCCATAGATGACGAAACTTTAAATCAATATATCGACGGCGAGTTAGACCAATCAAAGCTTAATATTGTTAAAGAACAATTAATTAACTCTGAAATTGACAGGAAAAGATTAGAATATTTGCAAAAGGTTCACGGGGATCTAGGACAGTTGAAAATATATCAAACTTCAGCAAACTTCACCAGTTTCGTTATGTCAAAGTTAGAGAAAAAATTAAAATCAAGTAAAAAAGACAAAATTTTCATTTTATCTATATCGTCTGTTTTCATGATATTTTGTCTGGCAATTGCCGGTTATCTGTTATTCAATATTATTTCAGATCCTTCTAGCACAGGATTAATAGTAGAGAAAACAAATTTATACATGTCGATTTTAATGCAATTTACCGAAAGTGCGAAAGAAATATTTACACCTCAGAATATTTCAATATTCGGATCAATTATTTCATTCGGTTTCCTTGCTGTTGCTTACTTTATGTATGAAGAACATAAATTTTCTAAAAGAAAGATAGAACAATAGTAACAAACCTTTATATAGTTAAAAAAGGCTGTTGAAATTACAGCCTTTTTTATTTTGTAGTAAACTATTGCCTCCGTCATTTAATATTAGTTTGTATATTTGTATAGGGAAAATTAACAATTAAAGAATAATAAGATGACAAAAGCAGGATATGTAGCAATTATTGGTAAGCCGAATGTTGGTAAATCAACTCTCCTTAATGTATTACTTGGGCAGAAAATTTCTATTACCACAAGTAAACCGCAAACTACCAGAAAAAGAATCCTGGGGATACTGTCAACAGAAATGTATCAAATTATATTTCTTGATACTCCGGGAATCCTTGCACCTGTTTATCTTCTGCAAGAAAAAATGATGGAAGAAGTTGAGCAATCTGTACAGGATGCTGATATTCTTATCCTAATTTTAGATTTGATTGAGGACCCGGATGGATTAAAAACCCTTCAAAATGATTTTACATATAAGCTATTTATGAGAGTTAAAAAGCCTAAAATACTATTGCTTAATAAAATTGATTTGACATCGCAAGAACATGTTAAGTTATTAATGAATAAAATTAACTCTACACAAAAATTTGAAAAGATAATCCCTGTTTCTGCATTAGAAAAATTTAATATCCAACAAATAGTCGACTCAATAGTTGAACTTCTTCCGCAAAACCCTAAGTTTTATCCTGATGATATTGTGTCCGACGAGAATGAAAGATTTTTTGTCTCTGAAATTATACGTGAAAAAATCTTCGAGCTTTACCAGGAAGAGATCCCCTATAGCTGCGAAGTCGTAATTCAAGAATTTAAGGAAGTTGAAGGAAGAAAAGATTTAATCCAGGCAGAGATATTTGTTGAGAAGGATAGCCAAAAAGGTATTCTTATAGGAAAACAAGGGGCCGCTATAAAGAAAGTCGGAGAAGATGCACGTAAGTCAATTGAAGAATTTCTTCAACGTCAAGTGTTCCTGGAGCTGCGTGTAAAAGTGAAAGAAAGATGGCGTTCCGATGAAAATGTTCTAAAATCTCTAGGTTATACAAAATGGAAAGAATGAATTTCATTTTAAACTACTTACCGGCGATTTAATAAGAATGGTTAAAAAATATCTTGGCGAAGGATCATTATTATTTATCACAATTATTTGGGGAGCAACTTTTGTAATCATCAAAGGAGCTTTAAGTGAAATAACTCCGATGCTTTTCATCGCTGTTAGATTTACATTAGCGGCAGTTTTACTATTTCCATTTTTCTTTCGCTCCGTGTTAAATTCTTCAAAGGAAACTATAAAAGACGGACTCATTCTGGGTGTAATCTATTTTCTTGGGTTCGCTACTCAAACTATTGGACTGCAATATACAACAGCTACAAAGTCAGCATTTATTACCGGTACGTTTGTATTGTTTACACCAATATTTCAATTAATTTTTGAAAAAAAAATTCCTGGAAAAGGAAACCTAATTGGAATATTGTTTGTAATTCTTGGTTTAATTTTCCTTTCAAGCAAAGGAGAAAACGCACTTGATGTTTTTTCTGAAATAGGAAGCGGACTTAATATTGGGGATTTTTTTACCTTAATCTGTGCTGTGTTTTTTGCAATGTATCTTGTTTATCTTGATATATCAAGCAAAAAACACGATTACAAGCCGCTGGTCTTTATCCAAATTTCACTTACCGGCTTATTGGGTATTATTTCTGCACTTTTTGTATCTGCCACTGGGTTGCAGACTGAAAAACTTATTATAAATTCTTCTCTTATCTTTGCAATCATCTATACTTCCATCTTCGCAACAATTATTGCCAGCACAATCCAAACAAAATTTCAAAAGGTGGTTACTCCAACTAAAGCGGGAATTATTTTATCTTTCGAACCAATTTTTTCTGCTATCTTTGCCTTGTTCATCTTGTCCGAAAAAATTTCTAAATTTGCGGCATTAGGTTGTACGCTTATTTTCCTGGGACTTATAGTGGCAGAAGTTTTTGATAAACTAACTGTTGTTTCAAATGAAAAAGAGAGCTGAAATAATAGTCTCCGGTTTAGTGCAAGGAGTTGGTTTTAGATATTACGTTTCACGCCATGCACATAGTTTGGGATTGACCGGCTTTGTAAAAAATATTTATACAGGTGAGGTACAAACTATTGTGGAAGGTGAGGTTGCTCTTATTGAAGATCTTTTTCTAAAAATTAAAATTGGTCCTTCTCACGCTTCGGTTAATAATTGTAAAATTATCTGGCACGAGTTGAAAAATGAATTTAATAATTTTGAGGTAAGATTTTGATTGAAGATTATAGAACAGGAATTGGTTTTGATGTTCACGCATTTGCTGAGGGAAGAAAATTAATTTTGGGAGGAATTGAAATCCCATATGAAAAAGGTCTGCTCGGTCATTCCGATGCCGATGTTCTTCTTCATGCAGTTTCAGATGCCTTCCTTGGAGCTCTGGCGCTGGGCGATATTGGTCAACATTTCCCTGATTGTGACCCAAAGTATAAAAATGCCGATAGCGTTCTTCTGCTAAAGCATGTTTACCAACTCATAAAAGAGAAAGGCTATCAGCTTGGAAACCTCGATGCCGTAATTGCTATGCAAAGACCAAAAATATTTCCATTTATTTATCAAATGAGAAATCGAATTGCGGAAGTTCTTCAAACAAATATCGATATGATTTCCGTTAAGGCAACTACTACCGAAAACCTTGGATTTATTGGAAGAGAAGAAGGCATTTCGGCATTTGCAACTGTTCTAATCATTAAAAAAAATTGATATGATAGAAAATATTCTTGACTTATTCTCGAATCTAAATCCTGTTTGGATTTATTTGGCACTCTTTCTTTTTGCATTTATTGAAAATGTTTTTCCCCCTTCTCCGAGCGACTTAGTTGTTATAGTCGGTGGTTCATTAATCGCAACAGATTCACTCCATTTTGTCCCGACATTACTATTTACTACTACCGGAAGCGTTCTAGGATTTATGTCCCTTTTTTTTATCGGTAGCCAATTGGATAAAAAAATTGTTCGAGCCGGAAAGATCAAATTCATTTCTGTAAAAGGCTTGGAAAGTGCTGAAAATTGGTTTGGGAAGTATGGATATATTGTCATTTTAGCAAACAGGTTTTTGCCTGGTACTAGATCAATTATTTCTTTGTTTGCAGGCTTAAGCGAATTGAAATTTAAGAAAACAGCTCTGTTGGCTACAATTAGCGCCTTATTTTGGAATTCTATTGTCATTTACCTGGGTTTTATTTTTGGCAGAAATATCCATCAGGTCGATAATTATATTTCAACTTATAGTAGACTTATCCTCATTGTTACAATATTCATTGCAGCAGTTTTTATAGTGAGATATCTTTTTAAGAAAAGAAAGAAGCGCAAAATTGAGTTTTAACCTCTGGTATAACAGAATTAGAATTTCGACTGAAGAAAAAAAGGCAAAACAAAACGAAAGATTACTTCTGATTCTTAGTGGATTACTCATGGGTGTTGGCTTTCCACCTTTTCCTTTTCCGTTTACTCTTTTTCTATTTGTAGGATTAATTCCATATTTTATTGTAATTGAAAAAAGAAAAACCTTAGCAGAAATAAACCGTGCTACCTACCTTGCTTTTTTTGTTTTTAGTGTCATAACCCTTTATTGGGTTGGCAGTTGGCAAAAGGAATCTGATCCGTTTCTAATGATTGCCGGCGGCACGTTACTCTTTTTTGAACCGATATTGTTCTTGATCCCCTCCACACTTTTCTATTTGGCGAAAAAATCCTTTTCAGGAACTGTTGCACTTTTTTTGTTCCCTATGTTTTGGGCTGCCTATGAATATCTCTATATGCTTACCGACATAAGCTTTCCCTGGCTAACCTTAGGACATGGTCTTGCTGAATTTATTCTTTTCATCCAAATTGCAGATACAATTGGTGCAGTTGGTTTGTCTATTGTCGTTATCTATATAAATATTTTTTTGTATAAAGCCTTTTTCAATCTAAAATTATCGAAAAGAAAATTTCTATTAAATCTATCCACAGCACTAATTATTTGTTTCCTTATGCTTGGGTATGGATTTTTTAGACTTGATACTTTTCACGTTTCAAACAAAATAATTAAAGTTGGACTAATTCAGCCAAATTTAAACCCATGGGATAAATGGAATGACAAAAATTTAAATAACTTAACAATCGAATATCTTAACCTTTCGCAGCAAGCGGTTAACAAAGGAGCGCGTCTAATAATTTGGCCTGAAACTGCTTTGCCTGTTTTTTTGATGGATGGTTCTTATAGTATTACCCTTGATTCAATTTATAGCTTCCTGCGGCGCAATAACGTTTATCTTCTGACGGGAATGCCCGACGTAAAGTATTTTTATCCCGGGGAAAATGCCCCTTATGATGCTAAAACGAATTCAAGAGAAAATATTTCCTATGCGACTTATAATGGTATACTCTTGCTTTCCCCAGATACAAGAATTGTTCAGAGATATGCTAAAATGAAGCTTGTTCCATTTGGGGAAAGAGTCCCGTTTGTTAGTCAACTTCCTATTCTTGGAAAGTTAATTAGATGGAGCGTCGGAATTTCAAGTTGGAACGTTGGTAAAGATACTGTCAACTTCAAACTTCCTGATATTGAAGATAATATATCTCCATCTCAGACTTATTCTAAAGATTCAATAAGTATAAACGGACTTGTATGCTACGAATCTGTATTCCCATATTTTGTTACCAATTTTGTGCAGCGCGGTGCTAAGCTTATTGCTATTGTTACAAATGATAGCTGGTATGGTAAATCAAGCGGGCCTTACCAGCACAAAGAAATTTCCGTATTACGGGCAGTTGAAAACAGACGTACCGTTTTAAGAGCTGCTAATGGTGGAATTAGCTGCATTATAAACCCTCTCGGTAAAACAATAATTGAATCAAAACTATTTACTAAGGATGTTATTGTTGGCGATGCATCTTTAGAATCAACAAAAACTTTCTTTACAAAATATCCTCTAATTATCCCAGAGATTTCTCTTGGGGTTTCATTATGGATTTTTGGAATTTTTATCTTGAAAAAAATTAAGGGAAAATGGTTAACATCTCAGATTAAATAAACATAAGAAATTGTTTAACTTATTATATAAAGATTAGTTAAATCAAATTGGAAAGGAAAAATTTTATAGCTATGAATAATTTTATTGACCTCCGTAGTGATACAGTCACAAAACCTTCGGAGGAAATGCGTAAAGCAATGTATACCGCCGAAGTTGGAGATGATGTTTTTCAGGAAGATCCGACAGTAAATCAACTGCAAGAATATGCAGCGGACCTTTTAGGGAAAGAAGAATCTCTTTTCGTCTTAAGCGGGGTAATGGGAAATCAAATTTGCCTGAATGTACTTACCAATCCCGGTGATGAAGTTATATGTGAAAGAGATGCCCACATTTTTCAATATGAGTCTGGTTCGCCGGCTGCATTAAGCGGAATCCAGATAATGCCAGTCGATGGTGACTCTGGTGTTATTACACCAATACAAATTGAGCCATACATTAGACCCACCTCTGCTTATTACATGCCTCGGACAAAAGTAATCGAAATTGAAAACACTCATAATCGCGCTGGAGGAACTATCCATCCAATTGAAAATATTATGAAAGTGGGTGAATTAGCAAAAAAATATAATTTATTCTATCACCTTGACGGCGCACGAATTTGGAATGCTTCGGTTGCCTCAAAAATTTCAGTTAAAGAATATGCGTCATACTTCGATACCGTCTCATGCTGTTTATCAAAAGGACTTGGCGCACCGGTGGGCTCTATTATTGCCGGCTCGAAAGATTTTATTAAAGAAGCTTTTCGGGTACGTAAAGCCTGGGGAGGAGGTACACGCCAGATAGGCATTCTCGCTGCTGCCGGTCTCTATGCCTTGAAAAATAATATTAACCGTCTTGCAGATGATCATGAAAAAGCAAAGTTACTTGCCGCGACAATCAATAATTGTAAGAAATTAAAAATCAATTTACAGTCGGTTCAAACAAACATCTTAATCTTTCAACCTGTAAATATTTCCATTGATGATGCATTGATCCTTTGTAAAGAAAAGGGATTGCTCCTTTCAACGGGTAAACCCGGTTACCTAAGGGCAATAACACATCTTGATGTAAGTTTTGATGAAATTAGAATTGCAAGCAAAATTATTGAAGAGGTATTTAATTGAAAATGGATATAAAAAATTTCAAACACAGCATTAAAATTAAGGTTAGATTTTCCGACCTTGACGCAATGCGGCATGTAAATAATGCAACATTTTTGTCTTATCTTGAAGAAGCAAGGATTGCTTATTTCAAAGATGTCCTGAATAAACCAATGGAGGGCCTCGATTTTGATGCAGTAGTTGCAAGAATTGAAATTGATTATCAGCAGCCGATTATACTTGGAGATGAGGTAGAAATACTCAGTAGAGTTTCAAAAATGGGGACTAAAAGTTCCGATGTGGAGCACCTAATTATGGTTAATCGAAAAGGGAATAAAATCATTGCAGCTTCTGCTATGACTAAGTTGGTTTCTTATGATTATACTAAACTGACATCATTCCCAATACCTGAAAACGTAAAGAAACAAATTGAAAAATTTGAAAAAGGCTAAAGGAATTTTTATAATAATAGAGGCTTATTAAAATTGCTAAAACTCTTGTAACATAACTTTAATTTCAGCCAAAGAAAAAAATCTATTTTGTGCGAGAAAATTCTAATATTTGACTATGCAAGAGCTATTTCATAAAAACTAATTTTTTTGTCTCTGCGAAATTTCCTGCTTGCATTCTATAAAAATATACTCCGCTTGCCAATTGTTTATTCCCAAATTCTAATTGTACACTGTAATTCCCTACCGGTTTTTCTTCATTTACTAAAGTTGATATTTTTCTTCCCAGTGCATCATAAACCTTTATACTTACAAAACTTTCTTTTTGGACAGCAAAATTAATTGTGGTAGATGGATTAAAAGGATTAGGATAATTTTGCGCCAAGAAAAATTCTTTAGGATAACTATTTCTTATCGGTTTTACTCCAGTTGGAGTAAAAACGTTGTTCAAAGAAAGCACATATACACCTAGAGATCCTGCAAAAATATTCGTGTCTTTAATAGCCAAAGAAGTAACATCAGGATTTGTTAGGCCGGAATTTAGGGGAATCCAATTAAAAGAGTTATTCGTTGAAGCAAATACTCCTCCGTTTGTGCCTACAAAAAGTATTGAATCAACTTTTGCAAAAGACCAAACATATTGGGTATCAAGACCCAATTGTTTCCAATTTTCACCGTTATTTGTAGAAATGAAAACGCCTTTTTCAGTTCCAGCAAAGAGATTTGAATCGCTTACAAACAAAGACCACACATAATTATTTGTAAGTCCCGAATCAATACTTACCCAATTAGTACCGTTATCTTTGGAAAGAAAAATTCCATTTGCAGTACCAGCAAAAATATTTGTTCCGTTAGGGCTTACAACTAATGCGTTGATAACAAAATTTGTTAGCCCAGAATTTATTTGTGTCCAGTTTAAGCCGATATTAGAAGAAAGAAAAATTCCCTTATTAGTACCCGCAAATATATTTGACCCACTGATTGCTAAAGACCATACATATTGACTGTCTAATGATGTTTGTGACCATGTCACTCCGTTATTTGTTGATAGGAATACCCCACCTCCATAAGTCCCAGCAAAAATATAATTACCACCGGCCGGATTGGGTAATCCTATTAAAGATGAAATTCCCAAACTGGTAAGTCCTGTATCAGGATGCTCCCAAGTTGTCCCATTATCAGTAGAAAGAAAAATTCCTCCTCCGCCGGAACCGGCAAAAATATTTGAGTCGATTACCGCAAATGTCCAAACATATTGGCTACTCAACCCGACGGATTTCCATTGTGCAAATAAACTGAAGTTACATAGAATAATAACTAATATTATGCATAAAATATTTTTTTTACTCATAAAAGATTCCTAAAAAAATCAGGCGAATACGGAATATTAGTTTAACCAATCATAAATTTTTCGTTCTTAAAGCTAACAAAATGTAAATTTATGATCAATTAAATATTTCCGCAGCTAAATACGCAAAAATATTTCGAATAAATAGGTAGATAGAGAACGGTTGATAATTATTATATAATGATTTGAATGAAAAGAGCATCTCTAAATTTATATTAGGAGCATTTTATTGCACATTAGATAATATTATAATAAACCCGGTATCAAAATGAAACCGGGTCAGGAATAAAAGTATAAATTGTCTTATAAAACGAATGTGAAGCCGACTTTGAATTGCTCATAAAATAAAGGCGCTGCCGAGTCAAAAGGCCAATTCATTTTATCCTTACGTAGTTCATATATTCCATAAGAAAGGGCATTTTTCAAAACAAAATTAACAATAGGCGTCGCATAAGGAGAAGAATCCATTATTTCATTAATAAAACGATCCACAGCCCATTGACCTGCGGTTTCAATAGCAACGCTCCCTACCCATTTCCAAAAAATATGGCGCGGAAATATTATTGAGTGTTCGTATGCCACACTCACTTGAATTTGTGGTATGAGATTTATTTTTAGTCCACCTTCCGTACTTGTACCGAAACGAAATGAATTATTGTAAAGACCGATTATACTATTATCGTTCGCAATCGCAGGATCAGAATTAAACTTTAACTGTGACCAATCAATTGCATAATCATAATAAGGAATTATTTGAAACAATTTACCTATCTTATAACCATATCCAGAGGCCCAGCCAAAACCAAAACGCCAAAGATCGGTATTGTAATCAGACGAGTTAGATGATGTCTCGGATAATTTTGTTGTAATATTACTTAAGCGAAAATAATGAAATTTGTATTCCAAAATATCATCAGATTGCCAAGCTGGTTTTTCATTCGAGTATCCAAGTTTTAATTCGACTAGATTAGGGTTAACAAAACTTCTGTTCAAGCCATTTTGGCTCATTTTAGAAAAACCATAGTCAAGTGCGATAGTAGGTTTACTAAAGAATTCATTCCCCCAGAAATTAATATTAAACTTGGGAGAATGGCGATATTTCAAGCCCGTACTTTTGGAAGATGTTGAATCTAATTCATTTTGTGGATAGGCAAAGGAATATGCCGAAAGTAATATTATAAAAATGAAAAGATTTTTTTTGCCGTACATATTTTCCTCCTATTAAATAATACTAATTGATTTTTTCAATATATGTATTTCAAACAATGTGCCGAGAAAAAGTAATTATTTTGTTTAATAAAATGATTCATATTAAAGCCGGTGAATAAAAATATGGACAATTAATTCATTTTAATCTACAATATGTTCAATTTTCAATTTCTTAAGGCGAAAAATAAATTATAAATATTACTATCAAATAAAGAAAAATATTTTAGTAATGGAAGTTATTTTAATTAAGCAGAAGAATTTGATGAAATACGGCAAAAAATTATTGATGAAATATTAGCTTAGAAATTTTTTAATTATCTCATCAAGATATAAATGGAATTTTACCGGAAGGTTTTTGTACTTTGACTGCAGACTATTCTTTACAGTTTCAAAATCCTTCCCCTTTAATTTAGTTACGTCTGTTTCAATATTTCTAATAAATGTTCTCAGTTTATTTCTAACTTTGTCTATAACTTCAGGGTCATTAGAGCCCGAAATTATTAATGATGATGAATCCAGATTAAAACTATTTTCTACTAAAGTTTTGAGAGCAAAGCCTCTGTAATTTTCTGAAATGACGTTTCTGCTTACATTTCCTAATTCCTTTGCAGTCTCAGTAATTGCAGAATGAGAGAATTTCTTATGACGCAATGAATCCAGAACAATATCGTCAAAGTTAAATTTACTATCTTTAACGATTTCCTCCGGTAAATCAGCAAGCTGAATTAAATTGCGTTCTGCGCTTCTTGCGAAAATTACAGCGCGTTTAATTACAGCTTCAAGTTCTCTTACGTTCCCTTTCCATTCATATTTAATAATTGATTCTAATGCCGATTTTGAAAACATAAATCCGCTGGATTCTCTATCTAAAAAGTAACGAGATAAAACTTCTATATCTTCTTTCCTGTTACGGAGCGGCGGTAATTCAATTTTAATTACGTTAAGTCTATAATACAAATCTTCCCTAAACTTTTTTTCTCTTACCTCTTTTTCCAAATTCTTATTCGTTGCTGCAATTATTCGCACGTTTGCATGGAGAGTTTTTGAAGAACCCACTTTTTCGTAATCACCAGTTTGAATTATTCGAAGAAGTTTTATCTGAAAATTTTCTGAAGTTTCGGCAATTTCATCAAGGAATATTGTTCCATTGTTTGCAGCCTCAAAACGACCTATTTTATCATTTATTGCACCTGTAAATGCACCCCTAACGTGACCAAATAATTCACTCTCTAATAATGTATCTGAAAGCGCTCCGCAATTAACAGTAACAAAGTTATTATTGCTTAGATTACTTAGTTTATGGATTGCCTTAGCAACCAATTCTTTTCCAGTACCGCTTTCACCCAGAATCAAAATATTTGCATTCTCTGGGGCAGCTTTTTTTATTAGGCTTACAACATTATTCATCGGTTTAGAAATATAAATAATTTCATGGAAGTTATGAACTACGGAAGTATTACCGATTTCAGCAGTCTCTTTATCATTTTCATTTTCTTTTAGCTTTTCAATGTCTGCTTTCAATGACTTAATTTTTTCCAATAATTTCAACGAATTACTGCTTTCGGAAACATTAGTCTCATTCTGCAGTTTTAACAGTTCGCTCTCTTTAGCAACAAGAAGTGATTTAAGCATCTGGCTTTCATCCATAACCCCATCAAGAAGGATTTTCTTTTCAAAAATGTAAAAGAATACATCACACATTAGAAATGCCATCATTGGTAAAAGAAAGAATGAATATCCGAGCTGATAATTAAAATATGAGTAAAAGATAAATGTTACGACAATAAAAGGGAGAAGAGCATAAATATAAAATGCAAAATAGTATGCAGATTTATTTTTCGTCTGAAATAATAAAAGGAATGAAATCAAAAGCAAAAAAAATATACGCGATGGTCTAAGAAGATTGTCTTTAAGAAATCTATTTTCTAGGATATTATCAAGTGCAAATGCATGAATGGCAACTCCAGGAACTGCGTAGTTAAAATTTGTTTTGATAGTTGTTGCTATGCCCGGGTCACTAATTCCAATTAAAATTATTTTATTTTTTAATACCTTTAGTGAATCGCTACTTTTATGTAATAGTTGGAAAAAACGTAATAGAGAATAATGATGAAATTTTTTCCACGACGAAATGAAATTTAATTTTAATAAACTATTCTTGTCAAATCTGTAATTTGACCCTGCAAGCTGAAGAGAAAATGCTTTTTCAATATGATTATTGCTGTGAAGGTACAATGGTATATTAACACCGTTGTTGACTATATAATTAAGATGACCGGTTTGAAATGAAGAATCTAATAGTTTTGGACTCGGGAAGCTTAGTGAATCGGTATAGAATTTATTATCTGCAGAATACACTTCACCTGCAACAGAGCTAAGGATTACTCTTCTTGATCTTTCAATCTCCTTTGTAAGAAGGTTATCGTATAACGTTTGGGTTACAAATTTTGCGCTTAGAAATACTTCAATACCGATTTCCTTTACATTGAAATCAGATAATTTATCTACAAGCAAAGCATAATAACTTCTTTTAATTGGCCAGTGACCAAGAGAATTTATATCTGAGGAAGAAATGTCAATAATTACAATATTAGTGTCGGGCAGAACTTGTCCATGAATATGAGCATAGGCATATTCTATATTGTGGTCAAAAAAATTACTCACATTCGGGCATAATATAAGTAAAAGCAGCACTGCAAGAGTAGAAATTCTCTTAATCACATCTTTATTCTTCAGTACGAATTTCGAAGTGGGCATTGCTTATACCAAAAGTTATAGTATTATGTTAACTAGAGAATATACTTACTAAGGTCCCTGTCTTTAACTATACTATCTAATTTTTGTTTTACGAATTTAGCATTTATCTTAACAATTGATGCAGGTACTTTATCAGGTACACTAAACAATATTTCGTCTAGCAAAGTAGTTAAAATCGTGTGCAGCCTTCTAGCCCCAATATTTTCAACCTGTTCATTTACTTCCGAAGCAATTCTAGCAATTTCCCTTATTCCATCTGATGTAAATTCTAATTTTACTCCTTCAGTTTCAAGTAATGCATTGTATTGTTTTAACAATGCATTTTCGGGTGTAGTCAAAATCTTCACGAAATCTTCTTGAGTAAGGCTTTTTAATTCAACACGAATAGGAAATCGACCTTGTAATTCTGGAATTAAGTCAGAAGGTTTGGAAACATGAAATGCACCTGAGGCAATAAACAATATGTGATCGGTTTTTACTACGCCATACTTTGTGTTAACGTTTGAGCCTTCGACTATTGGAAGCAAATCTCTTTGTACTCCTTCGCGCGATACATCAGGACCGGAACCCTTTCCACCGCCAGCAACTTTGTCGATTTCGTCTATAAAAATTATGCCTGAATTCTCAACTCGCTCAATAGCCTCTTTTTGGACAGCTTCCATATCAATTAACTTTTGTGCTTCTTCCTGCGCAATTACTTTGCGTGCTTCAGAAATTGCAGTTTTTCTTTTTTTCTTTTTCTTGGGCATAATATTGCCCATTATTTCCTGGAAATTAATTCCTAAGTCATCAATTCCAAATGGACCGAGCACTTGCATGCCTAAACCATTTTGAGTATTGACATCAAATTCAATCATTTTTTTATCCAGCTCGCCATTTTTTAACTTCTCACGCATCCACTCACGTGTTTTCTTATTTTGAAGTGTTTCATTATTGCCTTCAGCATCCACATTCTCGTTTGTATTGGGATTCTTTCTTAATGGTGGGATCAAAATATCTAATATTTTTTCTTCAGCTAAATTTTCTGCTTTTTCCTGAACTTCTAAAGTCATTTCTGACTTCACTAGGTTTACAGCGTAGTCGACCAAATCACGTATCATTGACTCTACATCTCGTCCGACATAACCTACCTCCGTAAACTTTGAAGCCTCAACTTTTACAAAGGGGGCTTCAGCAAGCTTAGCTAATCTGCGTGCAATTTCAGTTTTACCAACGCCGGTGGGTCCAATTAATATAATATTATTTGGAAGAATTTCTTCTCGAAGATTTTCACTTACCTGTTGTCGACGCCATCTATTCCTAAGTGCAATTGCTACAGCTCTTTTTGCTTCTGTTTGACCAATTATATATTTGTCAAGCTCATTTACTATCTGCGAAGGGGTAAGTGCATGCATTGATTTATTTTTCATTTTTTAATCTTTTATTACTTCAACATTAATTTTGTCATTTGTATAAATACAAATATCCGATGCGGTTTTTAAGGCTTCCGAAACTATCTCTTTAGCTGTAAGCTTGCTATATTTCTTAAGCATTCGAGCTGCAGCTAAAGCATACATACCGCCTGAACCGATAGCCACAATCTGATCGTCAGGTTCTATGACATCTCCATTACCAGAAATAATTAGTGCCTTGCCTTCAGCTACGATCGCCAGCATTGCTTCCAATTTACGGAGATACTTATCGGAGCGCCATTCTTTAGCTAGCTCAACGGCTGCTCGATTTACATTTCCGCGATATTGTTCCAGCTTATCTTCAAATTTTTCAACTAGTGTAAATGCATCGGCAGTTGCTCCTGCAAACCCGCATAATACTTTCCCATTAGAAATCTTTCTAATTTTTACGGCATTATGTTTCATAACCGTATTGCCCAGAGTTACCTGCCCGTCGCCACCAATTGCAGACTCGCCGTTGTGGACCACTCCGATTATTGTAGTTGCGTGCATTGTCATTTCCATTTTGTCGGCTCCTTTTTCAATTTAGGCTTTATGTATCTTAAAATTTTCATCATAAAATCTTTGATCCAAGCCTTGTATAAATTACCTTAAACAAAACAATTAGATTTTCAATTTTTCTTATTTTTGAACAATATATTCTTGAATAAATATATTGGAACAATTCTAGGTACTTGGTTTTGGTAATCGATATACAATTTACCAAATTTATCAAGCAATTTCTTTTCTTCATAAAAAGAACCTATGTAAAAATACGCAATTATGCAGACAAGAAAACTTAAATAAATTAAATCCATCTCCGGTCTAAAAACCAAAAAAACCATCGAAAAAAAATACACAGGATGCCGGGAATACTTATATGTTCCCTCAATACGTAAAGTAATCATCTCATCAACATCATCAATCTCATATTCGTTTCGATACCAACGAATGACCTGATTAATTCCTAAAAATTCTTTAGATGAAAAATATTTGAAAGTCCATAGTAAACCTGTAAGGCCTAAGAATTGAGGAATTAAAATTAAAAAATCAAATGGATACCGCAGATCATAAATCATTAAATCTGTTCGCGGAGCGACATTGTATATTAACCCAAATGAAATTAATGAAAAAAAAACATATACTAAGCGATAAAATGCAATTAGATTACCAAATTTCTTTACTAATAAGATCTTAAATCTAGTTGAAGCTAAATAGGTGTGAAGGTAGCTAAAAATTCCGAAGAGCAGAAATACTTCTAAAACATCGACGGAATATTTTATCATAATTCTCTTCGAAGCCTTGCAATAGGTAATCTTAGCTGTTCCCTGTATTTTGCTACCGTACGTCTTGCAATATGAATTCCTTCTTCGTTCAGCATTTCAGCCAATTTGTCATCGCTGTAAGGAGAATTTTTATCTTCTGATAAAATAATTTCTTTTAGTCTTTCTTTAATATGCTTATTTGAAATTTCTTCTCCCGAGTCTGTACTTAGGCCCTCACTAAAAAAATACTTTAATTCATGGATTCCCATGGGGTTTTGTACATATTTGCCATTAACCACTCGACTTATTGTAGATATATCCATATTGATTTCCTCTGCGATATCTTTATAAATCATTGGTCTTAAAAATTTTGGACCTTTATCGAAAAATTCATACTGCTTTTCTACAATCGCTTGCATAATTTTCATCAGTGTCTCTCGGCGTTGCTGAATGCATGCAATAAACCATTTCGCTGATTCAAATTTTTCCCGCAAAAACTTATAAGTGTTTTTGTCTCTTTCCGATGCCTTTTTAGTCCTTTTATTCGAATCTATCATTTCAAGATAAGTTTTACTTAAAGTTACCGAGGGAACACTTCGGTCATTTAGAGTAATAATAAAATCGTCTTCAACTTTTTCAATAATAAAATCTGGAGTAATTTGATTCATCTCCACAGATTCAATATTTCCTTCGCCTGGTTTTGGGTTTAAGCTTTGAATCAAATCTATTGTCGCTTTGAGTCCCTCGTCAGTCAAATTCATTTTTTGCTTTATTGTATCAAAACGTCTCTGAGTAAAATCGCGGAAATGTTTTTCGAGCATTTCTTCGGCTAGATATGAATAGTACGGATCATGAGATGAATTTCTCAGCTGGACAAGTAGACATTCCTGTAAATTCCTCGACGCAATCCCCACAGGATCAAAAGTCTGAATCCTTTTAAGTAATACTTCGGCATCAGCAGGTTCTATTCTAACATGCTCGAACATTTCGAGCTCTTTTAAAATATCTGCTAAACTCGTCTTCAGATATCCGTCAGCGTCAAGATTACCGATAATTTCTTCTCCCAGCATTGACATATTCGTATCAAGATTAATCATTCTTAACTGCTCCTGAAGATGTTCGTTAATCGATTCTTTCGATGGCGCAAGTGGTTGATAAATCTCATCATCTTTGCTTCGGTTTGAACGATCGCCCTCATATTCGTTATCGTTCATAAAATCTTCTAATTCAAATTCTTCGTCCGAGTTATTTTCAAAATCTTCTTCAATCTCGCTTGTTTCATCGTTCTTATCTTTATCTTCTGAGTCTATAGTAATATCCATTTCTTCATCTAACACCTCTTCGAGAATTGGATTTAGTTCAAGCTCTGTTTTAATTCTCTGCTCCAATGCCATAGTATTTAATTGAAGCAATTTCTGATATTGAATTTGCTGTGGTGATAATTTTTGCTGCTGCGAAAGTTTTTGACTTAGAGATAACATGTTTTTACTCGATCGTTTCCTTTAAAATTGAAAACCATTTTTTACCATATAATCTTATTAATGAATCTTTACAAAAATCTACAAGTTTAATGTTATTAGCCTTACCTTTATCCAACGCGGGTGAGCAACCACTAAATTTTTCATATCTCAAAATATCGCCGCCGAATTTAGACACGCGAATAGGAAACAAATGACAAGAAATTGGTTTTCTGAAATCCGTTCCTTCTTCAAAGTAAGCTTTTTCGATGCTGCATTTTGCTATTCCGTTATCGTAATATACAAAAATGCAATCTTTGTTTTCTATGCTCCTGGTTAAAAACTCACCGTCTTTTTTTTCAAAAAAACCGTCTGCTTCAATAATCTTTATATTTTGATTGGGCAAATATTTTTCTGCGCTTGTCAATACTTCCGCAATCTTTTTAATTTCTTCTTCTAAAAGTGGGGCACCATATTCACTTTCCAGAGTACAGCAAGCACCTTTACATTTCTCTATATCGCACGAAAATTTGGTTTCTGTAATTTCCGGTCGAACTAATATATCTTCAATACGAATAAAATTACTAACAAACATTGGAATAATTTTTGATGGAAAGATAATAATTTGTTGCCTAATTGAAAAGCCCATATAGCAGAATTGATTGCCGGTTTATCATGGTTTTGATTTATTTTTGAATTAATAATAATTACTTTGGAACATAAAATATGTATAAGCTGAAAAACAAAAGTATTCTAATTACAGGAGCTTCTAGTGGAATAGGTTTAGAATTGGCAAGAAGACTTGCATTTGAAAATTGTAATCTAGCGCTGCTAGCCAGAAGGAAGAAAGTTATTGAACAAGAAGTAAGAAGTTTTGAGAAATTCGCAACAGAAATTATTACGATCAAATGTGATGTTACTAAAATTGATGAAGTTAAGGACGCTATAGAAGAAGTTAAAAGTAAGTTTGGAAAAATTGATGTCGCAATTCTCAATTCCGGAATAAGTATTCCTCAAAACATAACTAATTTCAAAAGCAGATATGCAAAAGAAGTCTTTGACGTTAACGTTTTTGGGCTATTTAATTTTGTAGAAGTATTAATACCTGAAATGGCAGCAAATAAAGATGGAATTATTGTAGGTGTCTCAAGCTTAGCTGATGGAAGGGGATTCCCTCAAAACGGACCTTACTCTGCCAGTAAGGCGGCTGCATCTATATATTTAGAAAGTTTAAGGGTCGAATTAAAGAAATATAACATCAAAGTTATAACAGTTAAACCGGGGTTTGTTCGAACACCGATGACGGATAAAAATAATTTTAGGATGCCATTTCTTATAGATGTTGAGCAAGCTGCTGATACAATTATTAAAGGAATTAAAAACGAAAAGACTTTAATCCAGTTCCCCTTTTCAACCTCAATTGGGGCAAAATTTTTGAAGATCGTTCCTAATTTCATTTTTGATTTTATTGCGAAATCTTATAGATAACTTTTTATTTTAATAATAGTTTCATTTACATTTCGCAATATTTATTTGATGTCTTTTTCAATCTGCAAGGGGATACTATGAATAAAGCCATTTTTATTTTTATTCTGACAATAACGGTTAATTCCTACCCGCAAATTAAAGGTTTAGTAACACTTAATGAAATAATGTTTACACCTCAGATAGACCAAAATGAGTTCGTTGAATTATATAATTCAAATAATAAGGATTCGGTTGATCTTAATAATTTCAAAATTAAATATTATTCTTCACAGCCTAATATAATTACGTCAGCAGGTTTCGGTACAATGCTGCCGCCAAAATCATATGCTATAGTCTTAGAAGGGGATTATGATATTTTTAGCGGGATTTACACCTCTGTAATTCCCCAAGAAGCACTAATATTAAAAATTAAAGAAGGTTCATTCGGTACATCAGGGATGGCAAACACAATTGGTAGGCCTTTATGGTTACTAGATAATTTAAACGACACTTTGGATGTTTATACCTATTCAGCAAATAACAATAAAGGTTATTCCGATGAAAAGGTATTAAGTAGTAAAGACAGTTCAAAGTCAAATTGGAAGAATTCAATTATGCCTAATGGAACGCCGGGATTTCTTAATTCAGTTTCACCGAAGGAATCTGATTTAGCAATAACTGATATTGTAATAATTCCTGATTCTACTAATATTGGAAAGTATTTCAAAATTGAAGTGGTAGTTCAGAACGAAGGCACTAAAGAAGAAAACTTCTCTCTGCAACTTTTTGAGGATACAAACCTTGATTCTTTGCCGGATGTAATGCTTCAAGATTATACTCAGCTTTTTCTTGCGCCTAAGCAATCAACATCATTTATCACTGATTACGTAGTTCATAATTTCCAAAACAAAAAAGGATTTTATGCAAAAATTTATTGCAAGGATGATCAAGTTGAGTATAATGATTATTTCTATAAATCTGTCTTGCCTGACACATATGACTCGGTAATTTTTATAAATGAAGTAATGTATAGTCCAGCTAACGGAGAATCCGAATGGGTCGAAATTTATAATACTTCAAATGATTCAATTAGTCTAAAGGATTGGTCAATAACAGATATTCTAACCACACCTGCTAAAGCAACAATAAATAATAAATTCTATATACCGCCAAATTCATATCTGGTTATATTAAAAGATTCATCATTTATGAATTATTCTAATTTAATATCACAAAAAGTTTTAATCCTGAATTTACCTGTTCTAAATAATGATAATGATGGTATAGTACTAAAAAATAACCTCGGAATTACAATTGATTCTCTTTTTTACAAAAATACCTGGGGTGGAACTTCCGGATATTCATTAGAAAGAATTTCATTGTCTGCCCCAACTAATGATAGCACTAATTGGATGACATGTATCAATAAAAACAAAAGCACTCCGGGACAGCCTAATTCATCAAACGAAATAATACCTTACAATATGGGCGAGATGGTAATAAACGAAATAATGTTTGATCCTGCAGTTGATAATAGCGAGTTTATTGAATTTCTAAATACTAGTTTAAAAGCAATAAATATCGGAGGTTGGAAAATTGAATTTGAAGATAAAAGTTATCATAATATTACTAATACAGGACTTTCTGTCCCATCCGGAGCTTATTTTGTATTAAGTTCTGACTCATCCTATATATCGAAATATTCTCTATCTAATTCTAGGTTACGGAATGTTTTAAATAAAGCATCAATTGGCTTAACCAATTCAGGAAAATTAATTTTGCTAAAAGATGCCCTAGGAAATACAATTGATTCAGTCCGGTATTCAGCATCCTGGCATAATAAAAATTTGGTTAGCACAAAAAATATTTCTCTAGAAAGAATAAATCCGAGATTAAATGGAAATGATCGACTTAATTGGAGTAGCTCGACTGATAAAAATGGTGCGACTCCTTCGAAGCAAAACAGTATCTTTTCTATTATAATAGATAAAGCTGCAAATATTTCTGTATCAACAAATCCATTTTCTCCCGATAACGATGGATTCGAAGACTTTACTATTATTAATTATCATCTTACTCAAAGGATCTCGCAAATAAGAATAAAAATATTCGATAGTCAGGGCAGACTTGTTAGAACTTTGATTAATAACCAAGCAAGTGGATCGAATGGATCTGTGGTTTTTAATGGCCTTGATGATGCAGGGTTTCCCCTAAGAATCGGAATTTATATAATTTTTCTTGAAGCTCTGAATGAAAATTTTGGTACTATTGAAAATATAAAAATTCCTGTTGTAATAGCAAGAAAGCTTCGCTAATCCATAATTTGATAAAATAATGTCCTATGACACATTAATATTTAAACCCTTTAACCAATATGAAAGTCTAAATAAGAAACTAAATCAAATATAAAATGATTCTGGACTTGGTAAATTGAGCTGCGTCTTTTATACTTAAATTCGAATAGATATATTAAATTTAAACAAACAGAATCATTCCAAAAACCGTCAAAGTAAAAATTGACGGTTTTTTATTTATTCCTTAATGTAGCAAATTCTCGTGAATTGGAAGACCAAGCATATGAATTTTCTATAGCCTGCAAAACATCGTTTGGAGAGTCAACTATATCCCACATTTGCCTATTCCTTTCGTCCATAAATCTTTCTTTAATCGATCTCTCAAGCAATTCTATACATGGATCAAAAAATTTCCTGATATTAACCAAAATTATAGGGTTCAAATATAAACCGAGTCGTTTCAAAGTAATTACTTCAAATAATTCTTCTAAAGTTCCGGATCCGCCTGGTAAGACAATTGTCGCATCAGTCCCTTCTATCATCATCTCCTTTCTTTCACTCAATGACTCAACAATTTTTAACTCAGTAATTTTGTCACTACCCCATTCTAAATCAAACATAAATTTCGGAATAATACCATAAACTTTTCCTCCCTTGGATATCGAGCCGTCTGCAATTCTACCCATGCAGCCAGCTGCGCCTCCACCATAGACAAGATCTATTGAATTCTCGGCAAGAATTTCACCTACGCGAAATGCGGCTTCTAAAAATTCATTATCCGATAAATCGCTAGAAGCGCAAAACGCACAAACTTTCTTTATTTTTTTAATCACGCTTACCTATAAGTTATATTTTATCTAAAAGAACATTATTTTACTGTTTAATTTATAAAAAATATGTAAGTATTTACAAGAAAAAAAAGTTCGGAACAAATCTTATGAAATTACTAATTGTAGCTTTTGTAATTTTTCTGTTCAATATACCGTTTGGTTATTGGCGATCTAATGTAAAGAAATTTTCCTTGCAGTGGGCTTTGGCTATTCATTTGCCGGTTCCGTTTGTGATTGCATTACGTTATGCCTCGGGCATTGGATTCGCATTCATTACTTATCCGGTATTAGTAACTGCTTTCTTTTTGGGGCAATTTAGTGGAAGTAAGTTAAAAATGATTTTAATAAATAATGAAGCAACTCCATTAACGTCATGCTTACCGTGCGATATAGTAAAAGGGAAAATTTTTACCGTACGGAAAAAGTAATAGATTGAGATTTTATCAATTGTGGTTACTTAGTTGTCTTAGTTTTTATATAAATTGATTTATTAAATATTTTAAGTATAGTTAAAATGATAGAAATTTCTAACCTTTATAAAAGTTTCGGAAATAATGATGTATTAAATGGCGTTAATTTGAACATTAACAAGGGAGAAACTTTAGTTATTATCGGTAGAAGCGGATGCGGAAAAAGTGTCCTTATTAAACATATTGTTGGATTGCTTAAACCAAATAGCGGCTTTGTTAAGGTGGAAGACCAAATAGTAAATGAGCTTAACGAAAAGAAACTCTACCAATTAAGGAAAAAATTCGGCTTTCTCTTTCAGGGAGCCGCACTCTTCGATTCTATGACTGTTGGTGAAAATGTATCTCTTCCTTTAGATGAGTCAGACTCGGGCTACTCAAAATCCGAAATAAATAGAATAGTAAATGAAAAATTAGAGCTTGTTGGACTTACAGGAATGAACAAGCTGAAACCTGCAGAGCTTTCCGGTGGTATGAAGAAGCGCGTAGGTCTTGCTAGAGCATTGGTCACTGATCCGGAATATGTTTTGTATGACGAGCCTACAACGGGACTGGATCCAATTATGTCTGATTCAATTGACGGATTGATTAAGGAGTTAAGTGAGAAAATATCCGTGACCTCTGTAGTGGTTACCCACGACATGTATAGTGTAAAGAATGTTGCCGACAAAGTAGCTATAATGCACAACGGTATTATCCATTTTATAGGCACGCCGCAAGAGTTGTTGAATTCCGATGATAAAGTTATTGTAGACTTCATTAAAAGAACAAACGATTGAAGTGAATCAAACCAAAACCATTTAAGGTTAAAATATAATTTAATACCACTACAATGTTTCCTTGATAGTAAGTAAATTTATTGTGATACTTAAAATATTTTATGGAAAAACAATGAATGATAATGCATCAATAGTTCAAATGATTCAACTAATGTTAGCTCCCGGCATTATGATATCTGCTTGTGGTTTGCTTTTACTTGGAATGAATAATAAATATTCTTTAGTTGTTAATAGAATCCGACTTCTAAATGAAGAACGGAGAAAAATATCTAAAAATACTAACGATAATGAGTTTAATTACCATGAAAATGTCAGACTGGAAAGCCTTTCAATGCAGCTCGGAGCACTCGATAGAAGAGTTCGGCTTGTAAGAAATGCGGTATTGTCTTATACTGTTGCTGTTGCATTT
Source organism: Bacteroidota bacterium (assembly GCA_021777835.1). Classification (GTDB taxonomy): domain Bacteria; phylum Bacteroidota; class Ignavibacteria; order Ignavibacteriales; family Ignavibacteriaceae; genus FEN-1297. The sequence goes on from JAJYDC010000003.1 coordinate 79,561, forward strand.
TTTGTATTGACATCATTATCTATCGGATTTCAGTATACTACAAGTATTCAGAATATGAACAACATAATAACCTTTCTTTTCCTTGCAGGCATGGTTCTTGTCCTAGCCGGAGTAACATTTGCCGCCTATGAAACAATTAAAGGCTATGAAATTGTACACCTTGATGTAAGAATTGATGAGTAATATTTTATGCTATGAAAAATCATGATTCTAGTGAACATAATTTGCTTTATAATGCAGAATATGTTCTGTCACTTTATGCCCGCGGTTATTTTCCAATGGGTGATGAAGAGGGATCTGTTGACTGGTATTACCCTAAAATCAGAACCATTATACCACTTGATAAATATAACATTCCACGCTCGTTTAGAAAAAGTGTCTCTAAACTAAATTTCGAAATCAGAATAGACACTCAAACTATTTCTGTTGTTAGAGCCTGCGCAGAAAGAAGTAAAACATGGATTTCTGAAGATATAATTGAAGCTTATATCAGACTCAAAAAAATAGGCCATGTCCATTCTGTTGAAACATGGAGTAACGATCATTTAGTCGGGGGCTTATATGGTATAAATTACCACGGCGCCTTTTTTGGAGAATCAATGTTCTCAAAAGTTCCGCAGGCATCAAAGTTTGCTTTAATGAAATTATTAGAACATCTCAATAATAAAAAATTTATTTTGCTTGATGTCCAATTTATGACAGAGCACCTCAAGATGTTTGGAGCAAAAGAAATTACCCTTGAAGAATATAACTTATTGCTCCAACTATCAAATAAACAAGAATGTAACTTCTAGCTTTTAATTAGCATTAACTGTTTCTGAGGCTGAGAAATAAATTCACACCCATCCTTTGTAACAAAAACTTCTTCTTCAATTGTAGACGTTCCGTAACCCTTTACGTAAAGACGCGGCTCAATTGTATAAATCTGGCTTTCTTCAATTTGTAGATAAGGTGTATTGCCATACTTTTCCCACCTTGGAAATAATCCGCCGCCGCCGTCATGTGTCTCTCTTCCAACTTGATGTCCAAGCCCATGCGGGAATTCTTCATAGCCGAAGCTTGTAATATAATTTCGTGCAATATCATCCATCTCGCACCCTTTTACTCCGGGTTTCAAATTGTCTGCTACTTTTTGGATAGCATCTCGGATAACATCAAAACCTTTCTCTACTTCCGCTGGAGCCTTATTTTCACCATCCCTTAATACATACCACGTCCGCTGAAGGTCAGAACAATATTCCTTATACTTTATGCCGAAATCAACATTTACTAAATGGCCCTTCTCTACCTTCCTGTTAGTGGGTCCAGCATGTGCACTTTTTGCCTCTGGCCCGGTAAATACAGAAGGACAGTGATCTTCTTCCCATGAAAGTCCAAATCCGCGCTTTTTGGTTATATCCTTAATGAATTCAGAAATTTCAATTTCTGTCTTTCCTGGCTTAATGAACAACGACATTTCATCAAAGATTTTCAAAGTCTCATCAACTGCTTCCTTCATTATTGTGTATTCAGCTTTAGATTTTCTTCCTTTTAATGCCGAGATTATTTCTTCGGATGAAATTAGTCTTTCGCTATAAGTAGTACTTTTTAGTATATCCATCAATATAAGATACATTCCGTGAGTTAGCCCATCGGCTAGATTTGAATTCATAGAATAATTGACAGCAATCTTTAAAGGATTCTTTTTCTTAAGATAATCCAATAATGGTTTTTTAACGGACTCAACATAACCTATTATGTTTTTATATAAACCCTTAATCTGAAAATTTTCGACCTCCAAATTTCCTACTATTGCAGTAGTCTCACCATCCTTTGAAATCATTAACGCAGATTGCCAGGTGCATCCGGTTCCTGAAATCATATCCATTGCAGGATCTTTTATGTTGCCGCTTTCCCTTACGAATGTAAGCCACATATCAATATTCTTATCACTTAATATTTGAACTGCTTGGGCTATCTTTTCTTTAAGAATACTTTCAGACATATTAACCTCTTTATTGTTTAAAATTTCTCAGCTTTTTAGAAGATTTATTACTAATTTAGGTATAGAAATTTTCTCTCGGAAGAGATTAGTAAAAAATTTATGATTATTCTTCCGCTTAAAAAGCAAAATATTTCATATAGGGAAACAAATTATTTGTCAGCCATGCATATTGCCTGGTCGATAAAATTTCTTAATACTAATTCATGCGTGACCCGCTTGCAAGATAGTAACACGGGAAATAAACTTCCCGGAGTTTATTTCTGCCAGAAATTATATCCACGATTTCCGGAATCGATTTTCATTTCTGACCAACAGTCAATTTTAATCAACCAATTATTTATTAACCTATTCAAAAAAATAGTGAGTGTTTTATGTCTGAATACATAGCCAAGTTAATGTCGGAAGTTAAGGCCAAAAACCCTAACGAACCTGAATTTCATCAAGCAGTTCAAGAAATAGTTGAATCTCTTGAGGTGGTTTTAGAACGTCATCCTGAATACCGTTCCGCTAAAATTTTAGAGCGCATGGTAGAACCTGAAAGACTAATTATGTTCCGCGTTCCCTGGATGGATGATCAAGGTGATATCCATATTAATCGCGGATTTAGAATTGATATGAACAGCGCGATCGGACCTTATAAAGGAGGTCTAAGATTTCACCCTTCTGTTAATTTGGGAATTTTGAAATTCCTAGCATTTGAACAAGTACTTAAAAATAGTTTGACAACATTACCTATGGGTGGCGGAAAAGGTGGTTCTGATTTTGATCCCAAAGGAAAAAGTGATAATGAAGTTATGCATTTCTGCCAAAGTTTTATGACTGAGCTTTTCCGTCATATTGGACCGAATACAGACGTTCCTGCAGGCGATATTGGAGTAGGCACAAGGGAAATCGGATTCTTATTCGGACAGTATAAGAGATTGAAAAATGAATTTACAGGCGTTCTTACGGGCAAAGGATTGAATTGGGGCGGCTCCCTTATTCGTCCGGAAGCAACCGGATTTGGTGCAGTTTACTTTGCACATGAAATGTTAAAAACCAAAGGTATGGATATAGAAGGTAAAACCTTTGCCGTTTCAGGATTTGGAAATGTTGCCTGGGGAGTAATTCAAAAGATAAATCAACTCGGCGGTAGGGTTGTTACTATTTCTGGCCCGGATGGATTTGTTTATGATAAATTCGGCGTTAAAGGAGAAAAAGTCGATTTCATTTTACAGATGAGAGCTAGTGCTAATGATAGGGTGCAGGAATATGCTGATAAGTTTAAAGTGGAATTCTATCCCGGTAAACGTCCTTGGGGTGTGAAGACTGATGTTGCAATGCCTTGCGCTACTCAAAACGAAATCTTTGTTGATGACGCAAAGGAGCTTCTCAAAAATGGTTGCCAATGTGTTTGTGAAGCTGCAAATATGCCTACAACGCTTGATGCATATAAAATCTTTAGAGATTCGGGAATATTATTTGCTCCCGGTAAGGCTGCTAACGCGGGCGGAGTAGCTGTCTCTGGTTTAGAAATGTCTCAAAATAGCATGCGCCTTCCATGGCCTAAAGAGGAAGTCGATCACCGACTAAATCAAATTATGAAACAAATACACGATACCTGCATTTCAACTGCTGAGAGATTTGGTACTCCGGGTAACTATGTTAACGGTGCCAATATTGCTGGCTTCCTCAAGGTTGCAGACGCTATGCTTGACCAAGGTCTTGTTTAATATTGAATGTAAAGTATCTTAGTGCAGTAAATTAGCTTAATGTGCTTCAAATGAGAAATCTCCTGTAAAGGAGATTTCTTTATTTGACTTAAATAAATAATAGTTCCTGCCGTTGTTTTTTTAATTAAGAGTTTTTCGTGACAGATAAGTTAGTCAATTCGATAATGGATAAATTTAATATCATCGATATTGAAGATATTTTTAGTACCCGCATTAAAGAATTCCAAAAATTAATGCGATACAAGATCCGTGAGATCTTGCTCATCTCAAGTTTATATGATTATTATCTATTTGAAGAAGATGGAAGATTGTATGAGCTTATTCGCCAGGATTATCAGCTTCTAAACTTAAGTCAGGCCCCTGAAATTACTCATGTTACTACAGGATCTGAAGCCTTAGAGCTTGCTCTTGAAGATAATCGCTTCGACTTAATTATCACAACTCTGCACATCGAGGATATGCACGTAATTAAGTTTGCTCGACTTATTCGGGATGCTGGTATCAAAACTCCGATAATTCTGTTAGCATATGATAATCGTGAAAGAAAGGATTTAATAGCAAATTATGATACTTCTATATTTGATAGAATTTTTATTTGGCAGGGAGATTACCGCCTCTTAATAGGTATAATTAAGTATGCCGAAGATAGAATTAATGTTGAAAATGACACGTCAGTTGTTGGCGTTCAGGTAATAATTTTAGTCGAGGATAACGTAAAGTTTTATTCTGCTTACCTTCCGTTAATTTATACTGAAATATTCGATCAATCGCAGCGCCTTCTTTCTGAAGGAGTTAATCTAACTCATAAATTTTTAAGAATGCGTGCCCGTCCGAAAATACTACTTTGTACTACCTATGAGGAAGCCTGGGAATATTATACTAAGTATGAAGACTTTATCCTCGGAATAATTACAGACAGCAATTTTAGACATTTCGGTGTTAGAGATCCGGAAGCAGGTATAAAGTTTGCCAAGAATGTTAAAGCCCAGCACAAGGATATTCCAATTCTTCTTCAATCTAGTAATGCTGAATTTGCAGAAAAAGCTAAAGAAGTTGGTGCAGACTTCCTTCTAAAAGGCTCACCAAAGCTTTTACACGAACTTCGTAAGTTTATCATGAATAATCTAGGCTTCGGCGATTTTATATTTCAATCTGCTGATGGAAAAAAAGTGGGACGCGCCGGTAATCTTAAAACGCTTGAAGAACAATTAAAAATTGTTCCTGATGAAAGTATCTTTTACCATGCCGAAAGAAACGACTATTCAAAGTGGCTAAAAGCTAGAACTGAATTTTGGTTAGCTCATAAATTAAGACCAAGAAAAGTATCGGACTTTAAAAATTCTGCCGAACTAAGAAATGAATTAATTACTTCAATTCATCTTTATCAGGAAAATAGACTTAAAGGTATAATCACAGATTTTACTAAAGAATCGTTCGATGACAAAAATAGTTTCGCTAGAATCGGCGGTGGCTCACTAGGCGGAAAGGCTCGCGGTCTTGGTTTTATAAATACTCTAATTAACAATGACAAGATAAAAAATAAATTTGCCGGGATTGAAATCTCTGTTCCCTCTGCTGTCGTTATTGCTACGGATGTATTCGATCAATTTCTGGAAGATAATCGACTAGATATTTTTGCTCTGGGAGGACTTGAGGACGATGAAATTACAAGTCGATTTCTTAATGCAAGCATCTTTCCGCTTGAAATTGTAACTAAGCTAATTGATTTCCTTAGTGCTAATCACGAACCACTTGCAGTCCGCTCCTCAAGTTTGCTTGAGGATTCACAGTTTCAGCCTTTTGCTGGTGTATATCAAACTTATATGATCCCCAACAATAATCCTGATCCTAAATCTCGACTTGAACAATTACTGCAATGTATCAAAGGCGTTTACGCCTCTACATTTTACAAAAAAGCTCAAGATTATATGAGGGCTACAACCTACCGTCTTGAAGAAGAAAAGATGGCTGTTATTATTCAAAGGCTTGTAGGGGCTCAGCGTGATGGACGCTTTTACCCTGATTTTTCTGGCGTAGCTAAGTCATATAATTTCTATCCAGTCTCTCCCCAAAAATCATCAGACGGAATAGCAATGGTAGGGCTGGGACTTGGAAAACAGGTAGTTGACGGAGGCAATGCTGTTAGATTCTGTCCAAGATACCCAAAGCATATGATGCAATTCTTTTCGGCAAAAGAAACTATTCGAAATGCGCAACAGGAGTTTTTCGCACTCGATATAAATGATCATTCAAATAAAGTATTAACAGGTAAACCTGACAATTTTATTAAAAAATTCGACTTAAAAAAAGCTGAAGAAGATAATACTTTATTAAACGTCGGCTCAACATACTCAGTAGAAAATGATGCTGTGTATGACGGCGTTTCAAGACCCGGCCAACGAGTTGTTACTTTTGCACCAATCCTTAAGCAAAAGGTTTTTCCACTCGCCGATATTTTAGATATACTGCTTGATATGGGAGCTTGGGGAATGGGCGTTCCTGTTGAAATTGAATTTGCAGTAAATCTTGACGTCCCTACCGGAAATCCTAAAGAATTCGCAATGCTTCAAATGCGTCCGTTGGTTATTAGCCATGAACTTGAAGAACTCGATGTTGATTCTGCAAATAACGAAGATTTGATATGTCAAAGCCAGCAGGTGCTTGGCAATGGCGCAACTAAAGATATTTATGATGTGGTATTTGTTGATATTCAAAAATTTGATCGCTCCAAAAGCAGAGAAGCTGCATCTGAAGTTAGTTATTTCAATTCACTCTTACTCGATCAGAAAAGACCTTATATACTAATTGGCGTAGGTAGATGGGGAAGCCTTGACCAATGGCTTGGTATACCTGTTACCTGGGATCAAATTGCCGGCGCCTCTGTTATTGTGGAATCAGGATTTAAGGATTTTAATGTTACTCCGTCTCAAGGCTCTCACTTTTTCCAAAACATTACATCATTTAAAACAGGCTATTTTACAGTCAATGATATGAATAAGTCAGGGTTTATCGACTGGAAATGGCTTCTTTCTCAAAAGTCATTAAAAGAATTAAACTATACTCGTCACCTAAGATTTGATGAATCTATTACAGTTAAAATCAATGGTCACAAAGGCAAAGGGGTTATATCTAAGCCGGGAAAATGAGAAACGGTTTACGATTATAATTAAACATTTGCTCTAGAATATTTAGGCGAAAGAAATGACAAGGTCTTCTCCCGATTATATTTATTCCTAAAATCACAGTTTAATTTAGATAAGCTTGTTACATTTAATAACAAGATTTTAACATGTGTTTAAAAAATGAATCATCTTAAGTTTCCCGCTAATATTGCCAAATTATTTATCCTCTTTTCTTTCCTGATGTCATTTCTATTCTTCGGCTGCACTAAGAAATTTCCTGAAGATAAGAATATATCAGGCGTGAATTATACCCTGCTTAACCAGGATAGTACTAAAGTAAACTTCCCATCTGATTTTAAAGGGCACATCCTTGTGATTACTTTTATTTATACAAATTGCCCTGATATATGTCCGATGACAACTCATAATATGCAGGAAGTACAAAAGAAACTTGCTGATGAAGGGATACACGACGTACAATTTGCAGCCATGTCATTTGACCCTAATCGCGATACTCCCAAGGTTTTAAAAGAATATGCAGAAGTAAGAGACATGAAATTAAATAATTTTGTCTTCCTTACCGGAAATAAGAAGGATGTGGATTCTATACTTCATGAGTTTGACTTCATAGCTATACCTGGTGATACAACCTTTGTCGATAAAACGCATCCGGTCTATTTTTTCACTCATACCGATAAACTTTTTCTTGTTGATAAAAAGGGAAGAATTAGAACCTCTTTTCGAGGCAGTAAAGTAAACTCTCAAAAATTAATTTCAGATATAAAATCCTTGGAGAATTAAAATGACTTTTGTATTAGCATTTATTATGTTACTTAATTTCCATTCTCAAAAAATTGATGTAGAAAATGCATGGCTCCGTCCAGCCAACAAAGGTATGAATAGCGCGCTATATTTTAAGGTTAATAATAACTCAAATATACCTGACACATTGTTAAAAGTTACTTCAAATATTGCAGGACTTATTCAACTGCATGAATCATATCTAACTAAAGGTATGATGGGAATGCGCGAAGTTAAATACGTTGTCTTTAAAGCCCATTCAACTTTCACATTTAAAGAAGGCGGGTATCACGTTATGCTTTTGTTCTTGAAAAAGAACTTGAAACCTAACTCAAGCGAAATATTCTTCCTTCACTTTAAAAACTCCGGTACGTTAAAAATTAAAGCTCTTGTGAAAAAAGGATAAATTATTTAGGCAAAATTCGACCACTACGATTATAGTAATTATTATTCACTCAATTTTTCAAATTTGAATAAGCTTCTTTCGAATTGGGAAATATTAATTAAACCAATAGATTAAATTAAAAGAGATTAACAATTAAATCCCTTTTTGTAGTTGAATCATTTCGATTAAAAACCTTACTGCGAACCATAAATGGCAAGGTTTTATAGGAAAAGCGAAAAAAACAAATCCCGTGAAAAGTTTTTAATATAATTTAAGCTTGACTTTCATTACTAAAATTCCAATTATAAATACAAAATATTCATTTTTATAAATTTGACTAAAGAAGACTACTATATGCACTTCCCATTTAAGAAATTAGGTTTGGCATTAACTTTTTCACCCACCGGATTTGCCCTCTTAAAAGAAACTAAGCGGTTAAAGGAACTATTTAATTCAGAAATAGTTTTAATTCATTCAGGCAAGAAAGACGATGAATCAGAACAGAAAATAGGTGAAATGATAGATAATTCTGGTTTGGCAAAGCAGTCCACGGAAATAATCTGGGTCCAGGGAAACCCGGCAAATGAAATACTTAAGGTAACTAAATCTAAAAATGTTGATTTACTAATTGCAGGCGCCCTGGAGAAAGAACCCGTTCTTAAATATTATCTTGGCTCAGTAGCTAGAAAAATTATGCGTGAAGCTTCTTCATCCGTACTAATTATAGAATCTCCTTCAGAAGCTGCTGCAGGATTTAAGAAGTTTTGTGTATCAACAGATTATTCCCAGGATAGCGAATCCGTTATTAAATTATCCTATCAATTTGCATTAATGGAAAATGCGCATGAATTTATTATAGTCAGGGATATATATACGCCTGGATTATCAAGTGCTGCAATGGAATCAGGTAGTACTTCAAACGCTGAAGAAGTAATTTCAATTTTTCAAAAGGAGGAAGAAGAAAAACTGAATATGTTTGTGAGAGAATTAAATTTGAAAGGAATTCCTGTAATTGTTAAGTGCCTGTATGGGCGTGAAGGTTGGGCTGAAAGAGATTTTGTTCAAAACAATAATATTGACATATTCGCAGTTAACGGAAAAACTAAAAAATTTTATTTCTTTGACAGGCTCTTTCCCAATGAACTTGAGTTTTCGATTAAACACCTTCCATCTAACCTTTTAATCCTTAGATAATATTAATGCAATTAACCTCAGAAAATATTGTCACATTTTTGTTAAGCATAAGCCTGATGTTGTTATCTGCTAAATTAATAGGGGAGCTTTTCAATAAAATAGGTCAACCTGCCGTAGTGGGAGAAATTATTGCAGGAATTATCTTGGGACCTACTGTATTTGGCTCGTTACTTCCTCATACATATAATTGGCTGTTTCCGCAAAATAATGGTGTAAAAGTCGCGCTTGATGGAATTGTGAACCTTGCAGTTATTATGCTTCTTCTTGTTTCTGGATTGGAGGTTGACCTCTCAGTAGTTGTAAAAGAAGGAAAGACGGCTTTTTTAACAGGTGTTATGGGAATTATAATTCCGTTTGCCCTTGGATTTACTGCGGCATATTTCTTCCCACATTTATTGGGAATAAAAGACGACAATTTGAAACTAGCCTTTGCACTGTTTATTGGAATCGCATTGTCAATCTCTGCTTTGCCCGTTATTGTAAAAACTCTAATGGACTTAGGAATATTTAAGACGGAGATCGGTTACATTATTGTTGCTGCAGCTATGTTTAACGATATTGTTGGATGGCTGATTTTTTCTATTATTCTCAGCATGATTGGGGCTAATAATGGACATACCTTTAACCAGACTTTAATATTACTTATTGCCTTCACTCTTTTTGTTCTCCTAATCTTGAGAAAGATAATAAACAAAATAATTCCTTGGATACAGAAGAATCTAAATTTTCCCGGTGGCGTGCTAAACTTTATATTAATCCTTGGGTTCCTTAGCGCCGCTTTTACAGAATATATTGGTATACACGCAATTTTCGGATCATTCATTATGGGTATTGCTATAGGAGACTCTGTACACATAAAGGAAAGGACAAAAGAAATTATTCAGCAATTTATTACAAATATTTTCGCGCCCTTATTCTTTGTGTCTATCGGCCTCACTGTTAACTTTATTACAAACTTTAATTTCTTAATAGTAGCTGTAATTCTAATTTTTGCATTCTTTGGCAAAGTAATAGGCTGTGGTATAGGAGCTAGATTTGCTGGGTTAAATAAGAACGATTCACTTGCAGTTGGCTTTGGTATGAATTCCCGGGGTGCTATGGAAATTATCCTTGGAATATTAGCTTTTCAATATGGACTAATTCATGCAAATGTTTTTGTTGCTCTTGTAATTATGGCTCTTGTTACTTCCGTATCCAGTGCTCCGTTTATGAAATATTTTCTAAAGGTAAAGGAAAATCTCTTAAACATTTTAAGCCCAAATTTAGTGTTATTTACTAATTTCACTGATAAGAATGAAGTTATTAAAGAATTAGTAAATCAAGTAAGCAAAAATTTAAAGCTCAACTCTGACCAGATATATAGAGAAGTAATTGAAAGGGAAAATTCAATTCCAACAGGAATTGCTAATTATCTCGCCATCCCTCATGCAAGAGTAGATATATCAAGGCCTGCAATTGCAATAGCTATAAATAAGAAAGGGATTGATTTTGAAGCCAGTGATGGAACTCCCTCACGGATAATTTTTCTCCTTTTAACACCGAAAAGTAAAAATGAACTTCAACTTAAACTTCTCGTTGAAATTGTAAATAAATTCAAAGATAAACAAAAAGTTGAGCAGCTTCTTCTATCTTCAAACACTACTGATTTTATTTCAATGTTTAAGAATTCCTAAATAATATACTACATTCTCCAAATCAATATCGTTACTTTTATTATTCTTCTTTGAATGTGATATTTTATAATTTAATTTTCAATTGTATTTTTTAATTATGATTATTAGGGCTCAGCTTGCTAAAGAAATTTGACCAGCAAATAAGTGAAGGAATCCTTTTTACAGATCAATACCAACTGGTAATGGCTCAGTTATATTTTAAAACCGGCATGCATGAGAAACATGCACACTTCGATCATTTCTTCCGTTTCTATCCTGATTATGGCATGCACAAAGCAGGATACTGTATTAACGCAGGTCTGGAATGGCTCATAGATTGGATGCAGAATAGTTATTTCGGAAAACTAGAAATTGATTTGCTTCGCTCTCAAAAAAATAGCAGAGGAAACCAGCTTTTTGAAGATGACTTTCTTAAGTGGCTTCAAGATAACGGAAACTTTAACCAAATAAACCTTCGAGCAATACCGGAGGGAAGAGTTGTTCACCCTAACGAGCCTCTTACTATTATTGAAGGGCCGCTCGCAATGGCTCAAATTCTTGAGACAGCATTGCTTAATCAATTAAATTTCCAAACATTGATTGCTACCAAAGCATCAAGAATAAAAGAAATGGCGCAAAACCAAATGCTATTGGAGTTCGGAGCTAGACGAGCTCAGGATCGTGGTGCTATTGCAGGTGCACGCGGAGCTTTGATCGGAGGTGCGGACTTTACATCAAATGTCGGTATCTCTCATTTGTTAGGACTGCAGCCTAAAGGAACTCATGCTCATAGCATGGTGCAGCTTTTTATTGCAATGGGTCTAAGTGAACTGGAATCCTTTAAAACCTTTGCTGATCTTTATCCCGACGATTGCATTCTTCTAGTTGATACAATAAATACTTTAGAAAGCGGTATTCCTAACGCTATTAAAGTATTTGAGGAGCTAAAACTAAAAGGACACAAACCTGTAGGAATTAGATTAGACTCAGGAGACCTTGCATTCCTAAGTATTAAAGCAGCAAAAATGCTGAATGACGCAGGCTTTTATGATGTTAAAATTGTTTTATCAAATGAACTGGATGAGATGAATATTTGGCAAATCATTACCCAAATCTCAGATGAAGCAAAGCATGATAGCATTGATCCTGATTCAATTATTAAGCGCCTTGTTTATGGCGTCGGCACCAAATTAATTACATCCTCTGGGGATTCGTCTTTAGGAGGCGTATATAAGCTTGTTGCAGTTAAAAATGATAAGGACTGGATTCCTGTTCTGAAAATTTCTGAGACTCCTGAAAAAATTCCTAACCCCGGTATAAAACAGGTTTTTAGGATTTATGATTCAAACGATTTTGCAACTGCTGACTTAATTACATGCGAGAATGAAAAACCAAGTGATTATAGTCCTGTAATTCTTCAACACCCCTTCGATGAAAATAAAAAGAGAATATTAAAGAAAACAAGTATTCATAAAATTGAGTCACTACACACGCAAATATTAAGCAATGGAAATCTTATTTATGATTTCCCTTCATTAAGTGAAATCAGAACCGCTAGGCAGAATGATCTAGATAAATTGGATTCAGGCGTGAAAAGACTAATTAACCCTCATCGCTATCATGTTTCACTCTCTCCGGCTCTTTTCGAACTAAAGAGGGAACTGATTAAAGATATGAAAAAATAAACTATACCGGATCTTACTTATCTTTATCAGGTAATTGCTTTATTCTGGATTCGAACTGATACACCCAATTATTTAATATTATAAAATGCTGTTTAATATACATTATAGATTAGATGAATCGCTTTATCAATAATAGGATTTATCAGGATAGAGATGATCAATTATTTACAAATATGCGGAATTTAAATACAAATAATTCTTGTCAAGTATATTAGTAACCTTTTACTAAATCACGAAGTCTAACTAGGAAATAAACAGGAGTTAGTTATGTTAAAATCAAATTATACTAAGCAAGTATTTCTTTTAACTTTTTTCTTTATTTCACTTACTTTTAACCTTACTGCATGTAATTATTCTAATGAAATGGGCGGAAGTGATTTAAAGGTGCTTCAAGAGAAGACTTTTCCTACAACTTCCGGTAAAGATTTTGTTCTAAAAGCTAAATCCGGAGATGTTGTGGTTACCACATCTAATTCATCTCAGATATATATAAAAATCCTAGGTAATGAACGTGCCTCAAGAATTATGGAGTTCAATTATGAGCCGTCTGATAATGGCTTAACGGTCATGGCTGAAAGAAAAGGCGGTTTGAATTTCTTTAACTGGATGAATAATGTTAGGCTTAGATTTGAAGTAAGCCTTCCTTCAAATTATAATGCACATATTTTAACTAGTGGAGGTGATATTACATTAAGCAATCTAAACGGAGAAATCTCACTCCATTCTTCGGGAGGAGATATTAATATAAGCAATACAACCAGTAACTTAACTGCGACAACATCCGGAGGCGATATTAAAAGTGAAAATAATACCGGCCCTATGAAACTTCAAACTTCAGGAGGGAATGTTACCTGTACTAGCTTTAATGGTAATCTAAATGCTTCTACTTCAGGCGGAGATATTTCTCTTAATGGTAAGGATTCACAAATAGACGCTAGCACCTCAGGAGGAGAAATTAATCTTACTTACTTAGGTGAGAACAAAGGAATTGATTTATCAACCTCCGGTGGAAGTATTAAACTTAGTTTACCCGCTAATTTTAACGCAAGGGCTGATATGCGTACAACCGGCGGAAGTATATCCTGCGCCTTTGGTGCTAACAATGCTAAGGAGATATCAGGCTCTAAGTTTATTGGCGACATTAACAGTGGAGGCAATCCTCTTCATGTTGAAACTTCCGGCGGTGATATTGATGTCGTTAAACAATAGCAGTTGTGATAACGTTATACAGCAAAAACAGCCTACGCTGCATGTGTCATCAACTTAATCATTAATATGATGAAATGAATTCCGGTCGTGGTGTCTTAGCTTATAATATCCTATAAGCTAAGACACCACGACCATCTAAAATAAATATTTGATTAAATACCGTTTCTTATAAACGCATAACCCTAAATTTAATCGTTTTCCGCTCCTAATCAGCAATTAAGATTCTTCAGGGGTATGGGTTAATGAAAATATCACAAGTGTTGAAATAAAATAGTCAATCCTCTTAATGCCTTTTATCTTTATAGATTCCAGCCAGATAGTTTTAGCTGCATTCTTCAATAAAGGCAATGACCTTACAATATTATCTACCTCATTGAAATATGCTTTGCTTTGTTTCTTGAGCAGCTTCCTTAGTAACTTCATTAGAAAAGGTGCAAATAGGAAATACCATAAGGAAATTATTACGATAACACGCAGAAATACGTAAACTCCTTGTAAAAAGCCGTACTCGGATATAGAAAACGGGATCATAAACAAAATTATAAGTAAAGGTATTATTATCGGCTTTAATTTATTCCTCTTCTTATTCCCAATTGAAGGAGGCAGTAACTTAGTTTTATTATTTAAGATAAGGCTCCGCAGATTTATTAATGATTCATCTTTCGTATACAATCTTATAGTATGCCCGGGGAATTTTCCCGCTACCCAGCCTATTACAATTCCGCAAATTAAATAAATACCTAGATAAGCAATAATTATAATTTCACTTCCGCTTATGCCTGTGCTTTTAATCGAAAGTTCTCCCGAAATATTTCTATAGAAGATATTAATAGCCTTCCAGAAAGAAGTCCCGTATATAATTGTAAGTATAAGTAATTTTTGAATTGCGGATTCTAAAAGCCCGGTAATTGCATGCAGCATAGTACCAAACCTAAAATGAGATGTGTTATCAAGGATTATAGCACCTAGTATTCCTTGAAAACCAACTGCGAAATAAGCTTGTAAAGGGGAATGTGGACTGGCAGCAAACTTAACAAGTAATACAACTATCGTAGCTTTAACAATTGATGTAAATTTTTTCTCTGCAAAGTATCCTATAAAAGATATTAGGATTACGGCAAATCCGCCTACTATAATACCACTTAGAGGAATCTTCATCGCATGCAATATACCGCCAAGCCCTGATTCACTGAAAGCCCAAAGAGCCGTCAATCTTTCTATTGCTGCATGTGACTGAATTCCGTTGTCGCTTTTCCCAATCAATTTATTATAAATTTATGTTAGTACTTGCAATTCCTTGCTCAGATATTTTCCCGTCCATGAGTTTGGATTCATTGCTACTTCTTCCGGAGTTCCTAAGGCTATTATCTCTCCTCCTTTGTCTCCGGCTTCTGGTCCCATATCAATTATATAATCGGCACATTTAATTATTTCCATATTGTGTTCTATTATTACAACTGAATTATTCCTCTCAATAAGCAGCTTGAAGCAATCAAGCAGCTTAGTAATATCATCAAAGTGCAGCCCGGTAGTCGGTTCGTCAAAGATAAAGAGAGTATGTGTCCTCTCCCTTTGTGATGTTAAGTGAGAAGCTAATTTTATCCTCTGAGCCTCACCGCCTGATAGTGTGTTTGAAGGCTGCCCGAGTTTCAAATAACCAAGCCCTACTTGCGAAAGAAGCTCAATATATCTGACAATCTTATCATTACCGCTAAAGAAATCAACTGCTTCATCAACTGTCATATTCAATACATCAACAAGGTTCTTCCCGTGATAAGTTATTTCTCTAATTTCTTTCTTGAATCTAGTGCCATCGCAGTCTTCACATTCAAGATAAATATCGGCAAGGAACTGCATCTCAACTTTAATAAAGCCATCTCCCTGACAAGTTTCACATCTACCGCCCGGAACATTAAAAGAAAAGAATCCCGGTTTATATCCGCGCGCCTTAGCTTGATGAGTTGATGCAAATAGTTCTCTAATATGTTCAAATGCTTTAATATAGCTTATTGGATTAGAGCGGGGCGTCTTCCCAATTGGTGATTGATCAACGATTTCAATCTCATCTATGAACTCGCCGCCGCTAATATCGGAATACTTCCCAATCTTAGGCGGGTTCATTCCAAGATATTTCGCTAAACCTCCGTATAGTACATCATGAATTAATGTACTCTTGCCGGAGCCGCTTACGCCTGTTATTACTACTAATTTATTAAGTGGAATTTCAACATCTATATTTTTTAGGTTGTTTTCCATTGCACCCGTAATAAATATAGACCTTGTCTCTTCAGTATTCCTCTTTTCTGGTACCGGTATTCTCAATTCACCCGACAAATATTTTCCCGTAAGTGAATTCTTATTTTGCAATATTTCTTCATAAGTACCCATAGCCATAATCTCACCGCCGCCTGATCCGGCTTTAGGACCCATATCTACAATTAAATCAGCTTGCCTAATCATTTCAGGGTCGTGCTCAACAACAATTACCGAATTGCCGATATCACGAAGATTCTTTAGAATATCTATCAATTTATTATTATCTCTAGGATGAAGTCCTATGCTTGGCTCATCCAGAACATACAGAGTACCCACAAGCGATGAACCAAGTGAAGTAGCTAAATTAATTCTTTGAGTCTCTCCGCCTGATAACGTACTGCTTAGTCTCTCTAATGTTAAATAACCTATCCCGACATTTTCAAGAAAGGTTAGGCGTTTTATTATTTCCTTTAATATTCTTTCACCTACCATCATATCATATTCAGAAAGCTTAAGCCCGGTAAAAAACAAAAGTGATTGCTCAATTGGCATCTTGACGACATCATAGATTGATAAACCATTGACCTTAACCTGAAGTGCCTCACGTCTTAATCTGGAGCCCTTACATGCAGCACATAATGTATACCCGCGGTAGCGGCTTAACAGCACCCTGATGTGCATTTTATAAGTCTTGGATTCAAGCTTCTCAAAGAACTTATTGATACCGATGTAATCTCCAAATCCATTTTGGACTAATGAAACTTGTTCCGGGGTTAAATTTTTAAAAGGAATATTAAGCGGAACACTAAATTTCTTTGCATTCTTGACAAGCTCTGTCAGATGCGTACTATATTTTGCAGAACGGAATACGGCAATTGCTCCTTCAGTAATAGACAAATTTGGATTAGGCACAACAAGATTCATATCAACGCCTATTGTCCTGCTAAAGCCCTGACAAACGGGGCATGCGCCGAAAGGATTGTTAAATGAAAAGAATCTAGGCTCCGGCTCCTCGTATCTTATTCCGCAGCATTCGTAAAATTTATTAAACTCTTTCTCTTCACCCGTCTCAGAGTTAATTAAGACTAATCTATTTTCGCCTTCCTTAAATGTAACCTCAATTGCATCAGAAAGTCTGTCTCTTACATTTCCTTTCTGAATTTTAAATCTTTCAATTACAACGCTGACTTTATCCTTTTTACCCGGAAGAACAGATTCTTCATTTAAGTCGTAAATCTTACCCTTAAAGTATATTCTGAAAAATCCTCTTTTCTTTAGAAGATCAATCTCTTCTTTTATTGTATGACCTGTGTGAAGATGCAAAGGGAAGGCAAGATAGAACTTTGAATCCTCGGGCTGCCCCTCAAGCCAATCGGTTACCGTTCCAGTAGTTGCTTTAGTTACTTCTTTTCCGCACTCAAAACAAATAGTCTTTCCTATTCGCGCAAATAGTAATCTTAAATAATCATAAACTTCTGTCGTAGTGCCGACTGTTGAACGAGTATTCTTTGACCCTGTCTTTTGCTCAATTGCTACTGCTGGGCTTATTCCCGAAATTAAGTCAACATCGGGTTTATTCATTCTTTCTAGGAATTGGCGTGCATAAGCGGATAGACTTTCTACATAGCGGCGCTGTCCTTCTGCATAAATAGTGTCGAACACCAAAGAAGATTTACCGCTTCCGCTAACGCCTGTAAATACAACAATCTTATTTCTTGGAAGCTCAAAACTTAAGTTTTTAAGATTATGCTCACGGGCCCCTTTTATAATTATCTTTTTTTCTTTTATTATCTTTTTAATATTGTTCATAAAATTTAGAGGAAAGAATTCACGGACCAATTAGGTAAAATTTCAAATACAATCAGTAATTTTAAAGTAACCTTATATCAAAGCAATAGAGAAACAATTAAATCACGCAATGATCAATTCCCATTATCAAAATTCTAAGATCTATTCCTGCGCAATTTCATTCTAATTACTCTGTATGATCCGAATTATTTAGATTGACCCTGCATTTTTTTTAGAGTCTCAATCCTATCATTAAGTTCCTTTATTTTCTCATCAAGCTGTTTTAATCTATCATCAAGCTTAACTTCATACTCCGCTTTATCCCAGTAGCCGCGGTTCTCAAAATATCCTTTAAATAACCAGTTATGCTTTAAGGCTTCCATATTTTCTGCTAAGCGTGTAGCTCCGATCTTTGCTTCTTCGCTCGTATTCTGAATATTTAGTAAAGTTGAAGTTACGGTAGAATCATATTTACCGTTCTTAGATACAAATCCTCCGATAACACCTTTGCCTTGATTTATTCCCGAAACAATAGAATCTACATTTGTCACTACTTTATTAATATTGTTTATGGTGGTCTCAACTCCGTGACCAAGAGTGTCAAACAAACCGGTTACTTTAGATAATTCACCGGTAATACCTTTTAGACTCTTACTTGCCTGGCTTGTAAGGTCAGTAGCGTTATTATACAATTGGTCATCACCAATAAGCTTACCTAAAGAACCTTCTCCGCTATTTACCTTGGCGACTATTTCTGAAAGATCTTTAGTCATCTTCTTGGTGTATTCCATTACACCTTCCGTTTGGGCAATTATAGCAGAGAAACCTAATGGCTCCTCGGACTGGATAACCCCGTCGTTCTTTACTTGCTCTGCTCCACTACTGCCGATTTTCAGTACAATGACTTTATTGCCGACCAATCCTTCGGATTCAATTGAAGCCTTAGTATCAGTTCTAATAAATCTCTGTATATCGGTCTGAAGGTCCATAGTAACCTGAACGCGTCCGGTAGTATCATTAACTATTTCTACATTACTAACACTACCTACGTCTATTCCGCTAAGCCTTACTGTAGTTCCTGTGCGCAGACCCTGGATATCTTTGAAATAAGATTTTACTTTAAATGTAGAACTAAAAAGAGCATTCTTTTGCCCAATTAGGAAAATTCCAACAACAAGTAGAGTTATTCCGAGTAAGATGAATATTCCAAGTCTTACTGATGGGAAATTCTTTTTCATTTAACACTCCCGTTTTTAACTTCAAGCATATCGCTCGTAAAAAAGTCTTTAAGAAAAGGATCGCTTGTTGATACAAGATTTTCAAGATTACCTTCGTATTTAATTCTGCCGTCTTTTAATACAACTGCATGTGAAGCTATAATTTTCGCACATATCAAATCATGAGTTACAACTATTGAAGTGGTTTTAAGATCCTTTTGTAATTCAACTATCAATTGACTTATTTCCTTTGTTGTTATCGGGTCAAGCCCTGTTGTCGGTTCATCATATAATATAAGTTTCGGCTCTGTGATTATTGTTCGGGCTAGCCCAATTCTCTTTTTCATTCCTCCTGATAATTCAGCGGGCATTTTATCTATTGCCTCTTCAAGAGACACTTTCTCAAGTGCTGACTTTACTTTCGTCTCGACTTCCTTAGCTGTAAAATTGAAATTTCTTATTAAAGGGAATGATAGATTTTCTCTTACAGACATGGAATCATACAATGCAGCACTTTGAAACAAAAATCCGATTTGTTTCCTTACTTCGTTTAGCTTATTCTCGCTTAGAGAAAGAATATTTTGTCCTTCTATAAAAACCTCGCCTGAATCAGGTTCAAGCAATCTAACTATGCATTTTATTAAAACACTTTTGCCTGTTCCGCTTCTGCCAAATACAACTACGTTTTCTCCTTCATTAATTTTAAGAGAAATATTGTCTAGGACAACTGTATCACCAAAAGTTTTGGATAAATTCCTTACTTCAACTTCTGCCATCAATTACTCCATATCATTAAAGTGACTTTTACTAATACCATATCAACAAGTAAAATTAGCAGAGATGAAATAACAACCGAACTTGTAGAAGCTTTCCCGACTCCTTCTGTACCATTCTCTGTATTATATCCTTTATATGCACCCACTATTCCTACAATAAATCCAAAAAAGAATGTTTTAGCAATTCCGGGAATTAAATCTGAAAATTCAATTGAATGAACAACAGCATTTAAGTACAATTGGAAACTAATACCCTGGGAAAGTAAAATCGCTAGAAAACTGCCGAATAGCGAAAGAAATATTACATATATTGTTAGCATCGGCAGAATAAGAGTGCATGCTACAACTCTTGTTACAACAAGGAATCTAAATGGATTAATTGCAGATACTTCCATTGCATCTATCTGCTCAGTTACTCGCATAGAGCCAAGTTCCGCTCCTATACCCGAACTTACCCTACCTGCAAAAATTAAAGCAGTTATAACAGGGCCTAATTCTCTTACTACTGATAGGGCAACCATTCCGGGCAGAAAAGATCCGGCGCCAAACCTTATCATTACTGGCTGACTTTGCATAGCAAGCACAAGACCGATAATAAATCCGGTAACGCTTACAATTGGAAGAGTTTTGACTCCCAGTTCATCCATATGTTTTTTGATTTCTGCAAATTCATACGGGGGAATGAATACTTTCTTAAAGAATTCAGCTATGAAAAGGGATAGCCCCGACACAGTCTGGAAAAATTCATATAGTCTTTTAACTGACACAGAGACGCTTTTTGATGTGTCAGTATTTGTTTCCTCGGAGTCCAATATTATTTTCTCTTAGATGGTTAAAACAGCAGTCGAAAATTCAGTTATAAATTAAAATAATCACCCAAATATCGTACTTTTCAAATCAAAATAATAAAAAATAGCTCTTAAAAAAAATTCTAATGACATCAGACACTTATAAATTGTCATTGATTAGCGAGTAAGGCAATATTCTAAGTATGAAGTTAATGAGCGTAGGGAAGTTATGAAATATGAATATTTTGGTTTAACAAGTAAAATCAATTATTTCAACAATCCAATATTTATATATTCAAAGATTCTAATATCCTATTTCTCTGTGATTTAAAATTTTTGAATCCTTTTTTCTTCTTTTACATCTAAAATCAATAAAAAATATTTTGTGAGTATAAAATGGATCAAGCAAAAGTAGTAATATTTACAACACCTACATGCAGCTTCTGTGTGGCTGCTAAAAGATATTTCAGGGAAAAGAACATTCGCTTTACCGAGATTGACGTTTCAAGAGATCAGTCTGCAGCGCGCGATATGCTAAGGAAAACCGGACAAATGGGCGTGCCCGTTATTTTAATAAATAACCGTCCGATTGTCGGTTTCGATAAACCAAAAATTAATCAAATGTTAAACATTAAAAACTAAAGGAGACTTTATGAAAATAAAACCAATGGATGATCGTGTTCTTGTTGAACTTGTAGAAGAAGAAGAAAAGACTTATTCGGGTATAATTATTCCGGATACAGCAAAAGAAAAACCACGCATGGGAAAAGTAGTTGCAGTAGGTACCGACGAAGATTTACGCGAAAAAGTTAAAGAAGGAAATAAGGTATTATTTACGAAATACGGCGGCGAGGAGATTTCCTTTGACAGCAAAGAATATAAGATAGTTCAGAGAGCTGATATTTTAGCGGTAGTTGAGGATTAAACTTCAATTATAGCACCTCGAAGATGAGGGGTTGATTTATTATTCCATTGCGAATTATAAATCAGCCCCTCATTCTTTTATATCTACAAATTCATACCCGGCCAACTTTTTATTGAATCAGTCGACTTTACTATGTGCATTCCTGCATCTGCAAATTTCTGAAATGACTTATTTGCTTCATCAGTATAATCAATTACTCCCGGTACTACTACAGCCGATGTACAGTCCTCGAGAAGATATACTTTACTGGTAAGATGTTTTTCCCGTAAAAGGAAATCATTTAGCAAATCATCAATCGTCCAGGCAACGCAATGACTTTTTGCCTGTCCGGCAATAATTATAGCATCAAAGCCTAATAGTTTTTCAAGCAATGAAGTGTTCTTATCCGCAATCTTGTTGCCTTTACTGCCCTCACGAACTTCAGGACCAAAGATTGAATAGTGTTCGGTAAACGGATTATTTCCCTTAACCTGAAAGTCAGGCTGACTATACCTAGCAATGCTATGAAAAAATATTGCTTCATCTAAAGCAGGTACTAGAGCATTGCCAATGCCTCCGAGCATTGCATGGTAAGGCCAGATGGTAAGACTATATTTATTTCCTTCCTTAAGTTTTTGCGTATAATGAAGGAGATAATTTTCTGCGTCATCTGCCTCTACACTAATGTTTTTGCATACCTTATCGTTTATTCTCCACAAACCCTTTTCAACATCCTCTGAAGTAACTAAAGTGTAAGGCTTCGGATGTTCACCCTTATCATTCAACAAAAAGATCGAATGAAAAATTTGTAATGGATGGTGAGTATCCATAGTCGGTATTATTTCTGTAATCTGATCAAGATTACGATAAATAAATGAACAGAGACGGTTAGTATCTTCTACTGCACCTATACCACTTCTTCCGCCAACAAACAATTCAAAGCCCGGAATACAAAAAGTATTTTGCACATCGACAGCCAATATGCAAATCTTAAATTTATCTTCTGAAGAAGGTTTAATATTATAATTATTAGCCCAGGCTAAGGCATCGTTAGCGCGCTGTTCATAATCTACCTTCCAAACCTCTCCTACCTTATCTTCACTATAATACCCGGGTATGGGTAATTCTTTTCTTGCCATAATCAATTCCTAAAATATATTTACGCTTAATTGTATTGCAAAAATAACAAATGCCGAAGCAGAGCCCAAAGAAAGCTACATGTAATCTGTGCATAATTTTGTCATATTCTGCGCTAAAAAAAACACTTAACCATGGATTAATACAATTTCTTCAAAGGCTGAAGAATGAATTAACATTCTGGTAATGCTTTGGTAATGTTGACGTAATAAGGCAATATTATGTTTGTAGCGTAATAAATATATTTAATGATGGTTGTGAGGTATACTATGAAAATAAATAATCCGAAAATGCTCTTTAAATCCTTAATGTTTCTTCTTGCAGGGATAATTTCGGCTATAAGATTAAACCCAACAGAAATGATAATATCATTAGCATTCTCCTCACTATTCCTACTATTTAATATTTTACTTAAAGAAGAAAATAACAATTCAACAATCGGACAAACTGAATAAGATTCTTTGCACAAATATATTCGCTTCTCCAGCAGCCGGACCGGAAAACGTAACTAATAACTCCGCTCCGGTTGTTATTTTTTTTAATATAAAAAACACGTTCTATTAAAAGAATACTGTGACGAAAATGATACTAAAATCATTTTGCTTGACTTTATTTTATTCTCTCCCCAAATTAAATCCTATTATTCTGGTCAATGCTTAATAGATATTTACATAATAAATCTTAAATAGTTATTATAGAAAGGTCAGTTGTGATAAAGATACAGAATTTAATTATTCGCGAGGCACAGGAATTTGATGCTGAATTGATCGCAAATCTATCTACACAGCTTGGTTATCCTTCCACTTCTTCAGATATGCTTGTTAGATTTACAAAATTGAACTCCAATGCGCTGAACGGAATTTTTATAGCAGAGCATGATACCTTAATAGGATGGATACACGTCTCCGTAATCGAATCTCTTGAAAGTGATCCCTTTGCGGAAATACGCGGTCTTGTAGTTGATGCTTCACATAGAGGTTCGGGAGTAGGCACCCAGCTGGTTACTGCTGCAGAAGAATGGTCATATAAGAAAGGTTGCACTAGAATCAGGGTACGGACTAGCATGGTGAGGGTTGAATCGATTAAGTTTTATGAGAAACTCGGGTATTTATCTAAAAAAATACAGAACGTTTTAGATAAGTCTCTTACAGGGCATAGTGCATAACGAATTGCGCGTAGAGTAATTAGGGTAGGCTGCGAATTTAAGCATTATGTGCCTATGAAAAAAGACGATGTGCTTAATACTAACCGCTTACTGCTTACCGCAAAGTGCTATTGATTTTTAAGTTTGAATTATTCTAATTTATGAAGCGGATTGATCCTTATTGTATCTCATAATTAAAATTTATATATCACTTAAACTTTTTAGTAGGAGGCGTTATGGGTAACACTACTTTGGGGATGGGCTTCTTAAATGAATTGGAATCGGAAGCAAGGGCATCACGTAAATGTTTGGAAAGAATTCCTGAATCTCTTTTTACCTGGAAACCTCATGCTAAGTCAATGAATATGGGCTACCTGGCACTTCTTGTCGCTGAGATTCCTAGATGGATAAGTAGCATAATAGAAATTTCCGTAATAGATTTTGCTACTTATAAAACTGCGGAAGCAAAATCATCCGCTGATTTAGTTAATATATTTGAGGTGAATCTTGAAGGCGCTGAGGCTGCTCTTAAGAATGTTCAGGATAGCGCTCTATCTGAATTATTCTATCTTAAAAACAACGGCGCGATATTAATGAGTTCACCAAAAATAGAAAGCATAAGCTCATCTATAAATCATCTAGTACATCACCGCGGACAATTGACTGTCTATATGCGCCTTAATGATATACCGGTCCCTTCTATATACGGCCCATCTGCAGACGATAACACTTTCTGAATATTATAAATTAATATTGAATGATTTATTCCCCGCTGCTTGCGGCGGGGAAGTTTATTTAATTGCTTGTGTTAATCATAAATAATATATAAATTTAATGCGATTTTAAGCCGTATACATAGATGTCTGGGAACTTTTAGCTGCAAATTCGAATGGTCTAATGATGAAAATTCTGACGTTATTTGAATCCGTGTTAACTGACTTATTTTATTAGAATCCTTAGATAATATTCTCTAGACTCATTTGACTGGATTATCATACGTAATGTTATTTGATGTAAAAAAAGGAGGAATAAATGGGAAAGATAATAACAGCCGCTTTGTTATTAGTAATAATTACTTTTTTAGGATGTAAAAAAGATAGTGTTACTGACGCTTCTTCTAACGGCAACATTCCTGTAATTGCAAACACTGCTAATGTCTTTGCTTTTACTTTAGCAGCTGTCTCATATACGGCAAATACCGAATATGATTTAACATTTACAACAGATTCCCTTGCATGCTCGATTATTATTTCAAATCAAACATCGGGAGGTGCTTCACTAACAATTGTCGATTCAAATAATTCGGTTGTTTATAGTAATGCACAGCTAAGCAATCAGGTATTTGAATATACAAAAGCCAATAAAGGGATACCACGAAAGATTAAAATTAACTTTAGCAACTACACAGGCTCTTTTAGTTTTGCATTAACCAAAAGTGGCAAGTCCTAGTCAATCGGAGTTAAAAATGCCACATCTGAATGAGCAAGAGAGCTCTAATTTAAGAACATTTATTGACAAAATGACAGACGACGATATTGAGGAGCAAGATAAGTACAAGATATAAGCAATATAACTATAAGATAAGGCTAAAAGGAAAAGTGTGAAAATGAGCTAAAAACTAACTATTTGTGGTCGGTAAAATTTACCGTCTGCCAAAATGGCAGACGAGACTTTAGACCTATTTTACGTTCACCTAAACACCAATATATAAAAAAAATCATAAAACACAAATTATATTATTTAAGTTGACCCATTCATTTCCCAACTGACAACATATTTTTAATTTCTCTAATTACAATGTCCTTTTTATTGTGTGCATGATAATCCCTACGTCAAAATGTGGGGATTATTCATGAATTCCTTGTCATTCTTTGATAAATGAAAGCAAGACTTTTTAACAACAAACATGAAATATTAAAGTTCATTACATAGATTTAACATTGTCTTTTTTAGCTTCGATAAGCTTAATAGATCTCTGCGCTGCTCTCACTATGTAATTATTGGTTGCACTTTTTGCGACATTATCTAAAGCTGCAATATCAGATTGATCTCCAAGCCTGCCTAATTCGCCAACAGCAATTAGTCTAATAAGCCAATAAGAATCGTTAATACTTTTCCTTATTATTTTAAGAGATTCTTCCTTATTTTCTTTTGACATAGCAAGTGAAACTAATGCCCTTATTCTTAAAGCATCCGGCTGGCCATATTGAAAACATTTTTGTGCTTCGATAAATCCTTTTTTGGGATCAACTTTCATTAAAGCTTGAAGTGCTGCAGTTCGTATTGCTTCTTGATGAGAATCTATTTTAAGCCCTCTATCTATGTAAGGAATTGCATCTAGCGAATCAACAGCAGCCATGGATGTAATTGCTGCAGCGCGAATAAAATAATTTTTCTTATCATTAAATTCTTTCTTTAATAAACCTGAAATATTATTGTCATTCTTAAATTTGCCTAACTGATCTATTGCTTCAACATCAACTCTTGCATCTTTGTCCTTAGTGGCAGCAATCAAGGCATTTTTAGCTTCGGAAGAGTTAAAATTACCTAATGCTGAAACGCTCGTTTCTCTTACACCCCAAAATTTATCTTGTTTTGCAGATTCAATTAGTGCAGGGGTAACATCTTTTGTCTTAAGCATTGATAATTGTTTTGCAGCCCAAACCCTTCCTGAAACATCGGGATCATTCTTAAGTTGATAAGATAATTCATCCGGCGATTTCTTGAAATTAATTTCTGCAAGTATTGAATGCCCTTCATCAAAGTTTACCATCAATGGTTTCTCATTCAGATCAAATGAATAGGAGTTTTTTAATGAATCTACCCATATCTTTTTAGTAATCTTTTGATCGGCGGTGACGATGTAAATATTAACTGGCATTTTATAAACTGGGGTAAGGCTGTCAACTTTCTGTGTCTGATCAACGTTAAGATTTAGTTTGTGATTATTCCCGTCATAAGTATAACTCACATCATAAACCGGGTGACCGCCTTTGTAGAGCCATTCGTTATAAAACCAATCCAGGTTCTCTCCTGTAGCTTCTCTAACTGCATCTGTAAAATCGTGAGTATCAACATTATGAAACTGAAATTTCTTTACATAATATTTTATTGCCTTAAAGAACAAATCATCGCCAAGCATTTCTCTCATCATATTTAGTATTGAAGCGCCTCGCGGATAAATATAAACTCCAAAAATGTCGTCGGGTGATTTATATCCATCCCAAACAGTCGGACGGCGCTCAAATTTATCGGCATTTATTACCTGATTATGATCTTTAGTCATTTCAAAATTAAAATGATCGTTGCCGAATGCATGCCTTCCATAAAGTGCTTCAAAGAAAGTCGCGAACCCTTCGTTTAGCCAAGCATGTGCCCATGAGCGGCAGGTAAGGAGATCACCAAACCATTGATGAGCCGTTTCATGAGAAACTAAATCTGTGCTTCTTATTTGCGGTTCTGCGTCAAGGCTGTGAAGTGTATTATCGGTTAAAGTAATGGCTGAAACATTTTCCATTCCGCCTTCTGTAAAATTCGATACTGTAGAAAGTGAAAGCTTTTCCCATTCATAATGATGACCAGTTACTTCGGAAAAATATTTGAGGATATCAGGTGTATGAGAAAAATTCTCTTTTGCATTCTTTGCATACTTAGGCAGCACATAATAGTATATTGGAACGTCATCCCACTTATCTTTTAAAATTGAGAATTCTCCGGCAACGATTGAATTTAGGTAAACTACATGCGGTTTATTTTCTACCCACGTAAAGGTTTTGGTTTTATCTTTTTTATCTGAAGTTTCCTTTTTCAAAAGACCATTTGAAACAACTACCCATTTTTGAGGAACTGTAGCAGTTATGGTGCTTGTTCCGAAATCATCCGGATAGTCATGACATGGATACCAGTAATGTGCATCTTCAGATTCGCTTTGACTCCATAACTGCGGCGTGCGTTCAGGATATGCGCTGTCAGGCAATACAAAAAATATCCCTCTGCTGGGAATTGTTGAATAGGTAATAGAATAAACAAGTGTATCTTTTAATCCAAAGTCTTTACCAAGCTCAATTGAAAGAGTTTTACCGTCGTACTTGAAAGGAACATCAGCATTGTCGAATGCTACTTTATAAATTTTCATATCTGCAGCATCAAGATGCACTGTACTATAGTCCTCTCGCAGCGGAACAATTTTTTCCGTAGCAACACCAAGAACTTCCTTTTTATCAAGGTTAAAATGTAAATTAAGATCTAAGTTAACCATGTGAAATTCTCTATTGGGCGCTTGCTGCTCAATAAACTTATCGGAACTTGAAGTATTTTGAGAAAGCAGAAATTGTGTTGAAAATAAAAGTATAATAACTAAATAGTTTAGCCGTTTCATGTTGCCTTAGCTCCATTTTTTTGAAATACTACACAATATTACATAATTAATTATAAAATTTATATTGAATTTATCTATCAATTATTGCCGATGTTTTGATATCTTTAACATTGGTTCAATAATATCTTCCTGCTTATCGCCATTATACAGTACCTTTGCCAAATACAAGCCCGAAGGCGGAGCAGTAAATTTTGCAGGCTCATTTGATAGATTGTTAAGATAATAATCTACATCGTGAATTGATTTCCTGTTTCTTCCAACTTCAACTAGAATACCGGTAACCCTCCTCACCATTTTCCAGATGAAATGCGATCCTTGAACATGTATAAGGATTAAATCACCGATTTCTTTAAGCTGAATGTCTTCTACAAGTACCTTTTTCGATTTATCCTCTTTATCCTCTTCAGCGAATGATGAAAAATCGTGCATACCCTTAAAGAGTTTTGAAGCATCATCCATTGCTTTAAAATTTAATTTATCCTTTATCCACCAAACATAGTTTTTTCCGAAAGCAGTTCTTCTTCTGGAAATTTGATAGATGTAGCTTCTTGATATTGCATCATGGCGGGCATGAAAATCCGGTGCGGCTTTTTTTATTTCAAGAATATTAATATCGTGAGGAAGGATGTCATTAATCTTCAGCTTTAATATTTCCGGCGCAAGCATTGTTTTGGCTTCTAAGTGAGCAACCTGGCAAAGTGCATGGAC
This sequence comes from Bacteroidota bacterium, assembly GCA_021777835.1. Taxonomy (GTDB): domain Bacteria; phylum Bacteroidota; class Ignavibacteria; order Ignavibacteriales; family Ignavibacteriaceae; genus FEN-1297. The sequence continues at coordinate 108,401 of JAJYDC010000003.1, forward strand.
TCCGCTATCTGTTCTTCCGGAGCCCTGAAAATCAAATTTATCATTTCCGAATATTTCGGATAATGCTTTTATTACAGAACCTTGAATTGTCTTGGCGTTATTTTGTTTTTGCCATCCGCTGTAGCGTGTGCCGTCATACTCCAGATAGATCTTAAATTTTGACATTAATTCAATAAATGTTACTTAAAGTTTAGTAAATGAGAACTGCTAAATAGTAATTTCTTCTTCCGCGTAATCATCGGGAGTTTCGCAAACACGCACTTTAATCTTGTGAATGTTTTTCGGTAGATTAGATTTCCTAATCTCTTCAAGGAAAAACCTGGTTATGTTTTCTACCGTAGATTGAAAATTAACTATCATCTTCTTTGAATTCATTTTAATTAAGAAATCTATTACTTCTTTGTCTCCTTCATAAGTAAGGAAGGCGTGATCTAATTTCTCAACAAGCGGCTCTATTGCATCTTTCAAATGATAATAATCCATTACCATTCCGTTTTCCATAACGTCGCCTTCAATTTCTACAAGCATTTTATAAGAATGCCCATGTATATTTTTGCATTTGCCGAAATGCTCGGGAAGTCTATGTCCCATTTCCCAATTAAATTCTTTAGCGATTCTCATTATACACCTTTCGTAGTAGGTTCCCAAATAAATTTGTGCATTTGAAGCTGGAATCTCACATCAAGCTTGTCTTCTAATATCCATTCAACTACCCGCACAGGTTCAAGCTCACCAAATACCACCGAGAAAAGTATAATACACTTTTTCGTCAGATTATATTTTTGAAGTATTTCTTTAGTCCATTCGTAATCCTCCCTTGAACCCAAAACAAATTTAATTTCATCGGAAGACTTAATAAATTCTATGTTTTCATAATGATTCTTTTTGAGCATTCCACTTGTCGGGCATTTAAGATCCATTATAATCTTTACTCTCGGATCGATTTCCTTGATTGATAAACTTCCGCCCGTTTCAAGAAGAACTTCAAAGCCATCATCACATAATTTACTCATTAAAGTGATTGCTTCGCTCTGGACAAGTGGTTCTCCGCCGGTAATTTCAACTAGTTTACAGTCGAACTTTTTAACTTCCCCAATAATTTCTTCAATGGTTAAATCATACCCCTCATAAAAGGCATACTCTGTATCACAGTACTTACATCTGAGATTACAATACGTTAATCTGACAAAAACACATGGAAGTCCTGCTTTTGTGCTTTCTCCCTGTATAGAGAAGTAGATTTCGTTTACTTTTAACATAAATAATTACACAAGTTGAATTTAAGGTTAATTTAGAGCCTAAATTTAAATAAGTAACATTTGACATCAAACAGCGGTTTGTCTATATTTGGACGCAATTTTTCAATATCTATTAAAAGGTTATTATAATATGGCAAGCCACAAATCAGCAAAGAAAAGAATCCGTACTAATGATAGGAAAAGAAAAGTCAATAAAATTGCCGAATCGAAGATTAAAACTGTGGTAAAAAAAGCATTTGATGCTAAAGATAAAGAGCTAGCAGAAAAATTATACAAAGATGCAGTTGCAATTCTTGATAGAAGCGCAACAAAAGGACTTCTTCATAGCAACACCGTATCAAGAAAAAAATCAGCTTTAACTAAGCATGTAAACAGTCTAAAATCAGAAAAATAATTTTCTTTTAACTTACCTTTCTATTATAAGGCTCTTTATAAATAAGAGCCTTTTTTATTTAATAAAACACAGTTAATAATTCCTCTATCTAGCTTAATCTAGCTTATAATTCCTCAACTGCATCAATTCCTTCAGGCATAGGGAGATAAAACTTTACAGGCTGAATTGAACCGTCTCTCTTTACAAGTCTGTCCACACGTTTTCTTATTATTACACTGTGCTCTATGTGTACGTCGTCTTCAATTACTGAACCAAAAATATAACTTGTACCTTTAATTAATACGTGCTTTCCGACCCTAAGTGGATATTCATCACTTCCTGTCATGTTTACGCTTGATTCAATCCTCGAACCTTCACCGATAATAATATTACCCTTTATTATATCGCCCGATAGTATTTCAACATTGTCTCCTATCAGAAAAGTTTGACCTTCAAAGCTTGAAAGAGCAACATTTTGACTAACCCGTACATTTTTTCCGAACTGTACGTTGCCTTCGACAAAGACATTCTTCATAAGCTCAAGATTATAATTTAATTTAACACCCTTACCAATATGAACGCCCTTGCCAATACTTATATCAAGTGGCACGTTATTACCGTCCATTCGAATTATCTGCTCAACAATGCTTTCGTCAATAAAAAAGTCTTCGGGGTCATGGATTTCAATTATATCTTTTAATCTTTCATATACTTTATTACGCGCTACATCTGCCATTTCCTTTAATACTGACTTATTATTAAAACCCATTACTACATATTGTTCTCTGGGGCTTACAGCCTGTACTGTATAATTCTTCCCATTAAATATCGAGATAAGGTCTGTTATGTAGATTTCATTTTGCGCATTATTGCTTGTAATTGAATTAACCAATTCATTTAATTTTTTATATTTGAAAGCATATACACCCGAATTAAATTCCTTATTCTCAATTAACTCTTTCTTTGTATATAAATAATTCTTGCTATTGAACTTCACACGGTAGGGAACATCATCTGAAAGTGAAAGAATATCTTTATACTCAATAATTTCTATAACCTTCCCTAAATCTATTCCCGAATCAATTCCTTTTTCATCTTTGGATTTCACACGGATAATTCTTCCGTATGAGTTATCCTTCGAATCTCCTTCAAAAATTCCCGTAAGCACCATCATGTCGGAGTCACTTTGCAGGAACTCATCTCTAAAGCTTTTCATTGTTTCTGCATTAATTAATCCCATATCGCCGGGCAGTATATAAACTATGCCGTCAAAGATTTTTGGGTCAATCTTTTTCAAAGCAACCTGAACCGCATGGCCCGTGCCGTTTTGCTTCTCTTGATATGCAAATATTGTCGACTGCCTTTTACCAACAACCTTTATAACATCTTCGGCTTTAATTCCGACAACAACTATCAAATTAATATTCGAAATCCCTGTGCGGCATGCATTATAAACACGCTCTACAGTGGGGATTCCCCATATTTTATGAAGCATCTTGGATCTTTGAGACTTTATTCTCTTACCGTGCCCTGCAGCTAAAATTATTCCTACTTCGTGAACTTCATGGTCCATCGGTGATGATAATTCTTTAGCTAATTCATGAATTTCTTTTACTTCCATAATCCCTCTCTATGAACATATTTCGAATTAAATAATTTTTACTCCCATTAAACACTAAGTTAGGCTATTGTTGCCAAAAATACTTTTTGCCGTTTGAAAATAATACCAACGAAAAAAGTGACAAGAAAAAGGCAAACTCTATAGATAGTACAGGAGAATCAATAAATCCTGCCGTAACTGCAGAAAGAATTAATGCAGTAAGCGATAGAAGTATCCCAAGCACAAAATTCTTTTCCTCTTCTTTTTTTTGTTTACTTCGTATTATACTTGTACCATAATAAATTGCAGCGGCAATAATTGCAAGGAAGGATAAAAGTCCAAGCAAGCCGCTTTCAAAATAAACTTGAACAAAATCATTATGCCAGCTTCCTATGCCCTTATCAGCTAATTGATTTTTATACGGAAAAATATTGTGAAATGTTCGCGGACCGAAACCTAAAATAGGGTGAATTAAAGCTAAGTCTTCTGCCCCTTTCATTATAATATTTCTGTCAGACAAAGTGGTCGGGTCTTCAACTCTTTGGGTGATCTCTTTTCTGTTATTTGAAAATGAAATAAGTGAAATTAAAGCAGTTATAAAAACTATTATAATTGCCGACTTAATATTGATTTTCTTAAAGATTAATGCGGCAATAAAAACTAATCCTGCAACCGCTACATTAGTGCGCCCCTGTGAGGCTATGATTCCGGAAAGTAATAATGAAATCCCGAGTACCCGGATAATCCAGTTGTATCTCTTTGCTCCCGGCAATGATGAAACCACACATAAACCCAATGCAGCTAAGAGAAATGACGAATAAGTGGCGTAACCGGATGAGAATGCTTGAGCTCGATCGACAAGTTTTAAATTAAATAGCACTAAACCAATTACCGCAACAAGCACTGCACCTGAAATAAACCACAGTACTATTTTTCTGATTTTGTCTTTTTCTAATACCTTTAAGTAAAAGCTTAAGGAAAAGAAACTAAAATAGAAAAGAGCGTCTTTATAAAAAGATTGATGGCTGACTGACGGGTAGTTCGAAAAAACAATTGAAAGAATTCTAATGACGCCGAAAATAATTATAAGCCAGGCGAAAATATCTATTGCCTCCTTTTTGCTTTTTCCCGTTTCAAAAAGCCAAAACAAAGACAATAAGCCTGCAAACAGCTGCAGCAGGAATAAGGAAACCATCATACTAAAGACAGTTGCAATTATTAAATAAAAAATAATACTTAGGTTGAATTTAGATGAAATCATAATTGCAAATTAAATTTAATCCCTGAACTGCATTTCATAAAATTTTCTATATAATCCATTGGCATCATTAATCAATTCATCATGCGTACCGGTCTGAATTATTGAACCCCTATCTAATACTAAAATCTTTGTTGCATTTCTAATTGTGCTTAGCCTATGAGCAATAACAAAAGTGGTGCGGTTTACCATCAATCTTTCAATAGCTTCTTGAACAAGAAGCTCGGATTCATTATCAAGAGCTGATGTTGCCTCATCAAAGATCATGATCTCGGGATTTTTCAGTAAAGCTCTTGCAATAGAAAGTCTCTGCCTCTGTCCTCCTGAAATCTTTAATCCTCTTTCCCCAATAATAGTCTCATAGCCGTCAGGCATTTCCATTATGAAGTTATGAGCATTTGCAGTTTTTGCAGCTTCAATTATCTTTTCCATTGGATAATTTCCAAGTCCGTATGCTATATTGCTTTTAATACTCTCATTAAATAAAAATGTTTCCTGTGTAACTATTCCAAGCAATTGACGAAGGCTTTGAAGGTTCACGTCTCTGATATCAACTCCGTCAATTAAAATTCTTCCCGAAGTAGGATCAAAGAATCTTGGGATTAAGTCGACAAGAGTAGATTTGCCTCCTCCGCTAGGACCTACGAGCGCAATTATTTCGCCGCGCTTAACAGAGAAATTCAAGTCACTTAAAACTAAATCATTTGAATCTTCATAATGAAAAGCAAGATGATCGAAAACAACCGAATCCTTAAACCCGGTCAATTCGATAGCTTGCGGCTTGTCTTTTATTGAAGGTTCAGTATCTATAATTTCAAAAATCCTATCGCCTGCAGCGCTTGATTCCTGAATACGATTGTTCACTGTGCTTAGTTCTTTAATAGGCGGCATTAGCTGAAATATCGCAAAAAGAAATCCAAAAAATTCACTTGCCTTCAATGTATTACTTTGAAGTACGAGAACTCCTCCGTAATAAATAATTACTGCGCCGACGGTTACGCTTAAAAATTCAGTTAGCGGGGAAGAAGCATTTCTGATTCTATAAATCCTTAACATTGTCTTGAAAAAGCTTTGGGTTTCGGTAGTAAACTTCTTATTCTCATAGTCTTCCATTCCAAAAGCCTTAACAATCTTAACTCCGGATATAGTCTCCTGGAGAATGCTTGTTATATCTGCCATTTTAGCCTGTACGATAGAGCTATATTTCCTTAGCTTTAATCCGATCCCGGCAATAATCAGCATCGAAAAGGGGAGAACAACAAAGGATAGCAAAGTAAGCTTCCAGCTTATGCTTAGTGCAATCCCTACTAAAACAATTATGGTTAATGGTTCTCTAATTAAATTCAGAAATGCTGCTGATATGCTGTTCTGTACAACGGTAACATCATTAGTAATCCTTGAGATCAAATTTCCGATTCTCTCCTGTTTGAAGTAACTCATCGGCAGCTGATGAAGATGCATATAAGCTTTATTGCGTATATCTTTCATCGTGCCCTGCTCAACGTAAGAAAGAAAATACGCCTGTAGATAACCGAAAATATTTTTAAGCAGAAATGTAAATACAACTAATAGACATATTCTAAAAAGCGCCTCAATTTTATCGCCGCTAAATACAAAACTGTTAAATGATGTAATTACACTATGCCCAATTCTGACTGCCCAATCCGGAAGAACACTTGTTGCATTTTGTAAAGAGGCTGGTTGCTGAACTGTTTCTTGTTTCCCCGGTTGCTGAAATAATGTATCAAGAAGCGGGATAGTTAGATAGACAGAAAGAGCATTTAGAATTGCAAAGAGTATAGTACATATAATTGAAATTACTAGGTGCTTCCAATAAGGTTTTACAAAAGATAATATTCTAATATATGTTTTCATTAAGCGCCATAATCCTGGATTTGTGAAATAGCTTGAAGTCCGCAGCCGCCTTTAATAATAATCCTATCGAAGTCTTGTTTTGTCCTAATATCGAAAATGCTAATTGAAGAATTATTGTTCTGCTTATTATCAAAAATTAAAAAATTATTGATAAGTATAAAATTATCTGATTCGCCTGCATGCAATTTTGCAATGACCTTATTTTCAAGCAATGAATAAATAAAAAAGTTCGACCCTTCTTTGCTTTTGCTGTCTGCTGAATCCTGTGGTGAAAGATTAGCAGTTGAAAATGCCACAACTGATCCGTCTTTCGACCATACCGTCTGTTTCAATCGCTGATTTGATGAGGAGATAAGCATAGTTTTTCCTGAATTAATCTCCTGCAAGAATATTGAATTAGATAAAGAATCTACGGAAAACAGTCTATACTTGCCGTTGGGAGAGATATTAATACTTTTAGTTTTGACAGGATTCGGATACCCGTCTTTAGTAATATCGTATGTCTTTGTCTGCTCCATCAATTCCTTGCCGAAGGTGTTATAATATGCGGTGGTTTGATTAACGTAAGTTACTATACCTTTGTCCGGCGAATTAAGAATAACCTTAAATATACTGCCTGTTTCCCATGAAGTGAAAACCTGAAAACCGCTTCCGATATTCTTTAAGAAAAACACCTCCGATGTTTTTGTAGTCAAAAGATACAGTCTGACATTTGTAAGGTATGAAAAAATTCCCACCTTACTAATATTTTCAACGGTAATAAAGAACGCGTAATTTCCGCCGGGCGAATATGAAAGCTGAATAACTCTTTCATTTTTATTAAACCAGAATTTTTCATATCCTTTTGAAGAAAAATTGTATTTATATAATCCCGGTTTTTCACCAATCATGCCTACAAAGTAAAAATATCCCGTACTTCCGGGAGTTTTTTTCTCACTCTTTTTTGTTCCGATTAATGATTTGTTATTATTATCATCTTTAGTGCAGCCTGAAAATATCGAAATAAAAAAAACAAGTGAGATAAATACGAAATATCTATACCTAAACATCAACCAAGGCCTGCAATTTTCAATAACAAACTTAATATTAAGTTTATGAAATTCATAAAATATCCCCAGAGCGGGCTATATATTAAGAACATTAAAAGTATTGACCCATAAATGCCCAGCCTTAAAATTTGTGCCGTATATTTATTCGGAAATAGATCGAATAAAATATATGAGCCGTCAAGCGGAGGCAGCGGTATTAAATTAAAAGCAAATAAAAATATATTTAAAAAAACTCCGTACCAGAGAAAATTTATCAAGTATTTGGACTGCTCCGGTCCCCCCTTTAAAACAGTAACAAAGGCAATGAAAAATAATATAGCTAAAATAAAATTTGAAGCCGGGCCTGCAAAAGAAACTATTGCATCATCTTTATAAGGATCCTTAAAATTGGATCTCTTAACCGGCACAGGCTTTGCCCAGCCGATTAATGCAAACCCTGAAGCGAAGGAAGCAAGGGGCATTATGTAAGTCCCTATTAAATCTGCATGTTTAAATGGATTTAAAGTAAGCCTGCCCATATTTTTTGCTGTATCATCTCCGAACATATTTGCAATAAATGCATGTGCAAATTCATGAACTGAAATTGAAATAAAAAAAATTGGTAAGAACGTTAAAAATGAAATTAGCTTATCGCTTATATGTATTCCAGACAATTGTTTATCCTCTCGGGTGAAATTCTTTGTGAACTTGTTTAATATACTCCCTGTCTACATGCGTGTAAATCTGCGTAGTCGAAATATCAACATGACCAAGCATCTCCTGTACTGCGCGAAGATCAGCGCCGCCTTCCAGTAAATGCGTGGCAAAAGAATGCCTAAATGTATGCGGATGTATTATCTTTGTTATACCTGCCTCTTTAGAATATCTTTCTACTATTTTCCAGACTCCCATTCTAGATAGCTTTGTACCCCTGTTATTTAAGAAAACATAATTTTCACTTTTTGCCCGTTTCTCAAGCAATGGACGACTTTTCCTTAAATACTCGTTAATCCAATTAACTGCACTGCTGCCTATCGGTATTATTCTTTCTTTCGAGCCTTTGCCGAAAACCCTTATTACATCTTCCTTAAAGAAAAGATCTGACAATTTTAAGTTTGATAATTCCGAAACTCTGGTTCCGCAAGCATATAATAATTCTAAAAGTGCCCTGTCCCTTAGTCCTAACTTATCTTCAACTTGTGGCTTAGAAAAAATTAAATCAATCTCATTTATTGATAGAACCGATGGGAGGCTCTTTTCCAGTTTCGGAGATGAAAGCTTTTCAACCGGATCACTCTTAATATATTTGCTTTTATATAGGAAAAGAAAAAACTGTTTTATCGATGAATAATATCTCGCAGCTGAATTTACTGATAGTCCAAGATTGCTTAATGCTTTGAAAAAAGCAGATAAATGTTCGTAGGTTACTAGCGACGGGTCGTCAATACCGAAATCTTCCATGAATCGGATGAATGCAGTTAAGTCACTCTTATAAGATGAAACAGTATTTTCAGAAAGATTCTTTTCTAATCTTATAATAGATAAATATTCTTTTAAAAATATTTCCATTATTCCTGTTGCTCGTCCGCGCCTTTTTCTAGTTCATCTTGCTTAGGATAACGTATCCTGTGATGGCGTTGACCTACCAAAATATTAGTGAACGTTTCCTTGATCCTGGTTAAATCATAAAATGTAATTGGCGCATCATCAAGTTGATGCTCGTCAATCCTTGTCTGGATAATGTTGCCGATTACATTTTCAACCTTTGTCGGATCTGGATCTTCTATAGATCTGACTGCTGATTCGCAGCCGTCCGCCAGCATTACTATTGCTGTTTCCTTGCTGTTTGGCATTGGACCGGGATACCTATATGCATCTGTATCAACTTTCCCTTCGCCGTATAGTTTCTTTGCTTTGTCGTAAAAATATGAAATCACAGTCGTTCCGTGATGCATAGGTATAAAATCTATTATTTCTTTCGGAAGTCCGTATTCTTCTCCAAGTGCAATACCTTCTTTTACATGCTTAACTATTAAACTGACACTTTCTTCCGGCGAAAGATTTTCATGTACGTTAAGATTATTTAATTGATTCTCAACAAAATTCTGAGGCATAATGGTTTTGCCGATATCATGATAATATGCTCCTACTCTTGCCAATAACGGATTTGCTTTTACGCTTTCTGCAGCAGCCTCCGCTAGTGTACCCATTGTCATTGAGTGATTAAACGTCCCTGGTGCTCTACGCGCTAAGTCCTTTAATAAAGGCCTGTCAAAATTTGATAATTCAACTAATGTTAGATCGGTAGTTATCTTAAATAGCTTTTCAAAAAAGATTAACAAACCGTATGTAAGCACAGGGCTAATCAAAGCATTGGTGCCTGCAAAAGCACATTCAATCAGTATTTGATTTAACGATGCAAATCTTTCAAATCCGAATGCAAGAATTGTAATTAGATAACCAATTAATATAAAAAGAAATGACCTGAATATTTGAGAACGATTTTTAATATCTCTAACTGAAAATACTGAAAGTGCACCTGCAAATAAGTTCATTGCAGCAAATGTGTAATCGTTACTCCTTAACGCACCGAGAATTAATACCGTAATAACTGTACTGTAAAACCCAACCCTTGAATCGAAAATAATAGTTACAAGCATTGAGAAAACAGGTACAAATATCAGAAACTGCAGCGGAAAGTCAACTGAAACTTGATTGATTAAAAAAGCAATAAATGAGATGAAAATAAAATTTATTGCAAGAAGTAAAACCTTTAAATTGTCGTGAAAGATTTTTTTTCTGAATAAAAATAAATAAATAATAATAAGCGTTAATAATGATGAAATATGAAGAATCTTACCCAGGAATTGAAGTATGCTACCTTCACTTCCTACTTGATCTCCTTTTGCAGCTTTATATGAGTCTATTTTTAACTTCGCTTCTTTAGTTATTCTGTCGTGCTTTGCAATTATTCTTTCATTCTCGTTTACTATTCCGCTGTATCTCGAAACATTACTAACAGCTTGATTTGTCTCTTCATTTGTTAAACCCTGGTCATATATTACGTTGGCAAAAATAAAATGATTTATATACTCAGATAATGCTTTCTTCTCCTCCGGGTTCAGAGGAAGGTTATGAATAGTAGCATCAGCTTTAATTTGTATCGAACTGGTATTATCAATATTGCTCATGTTTTCAATTTGATCAATATTGCCTGTTCTTATCGCGATGCTGTCATTAAGTGAAGGTGTAAGTGTTGTGTCTATTATATTATTAGAATAAGCATTTTCTAAAATTTCTTCAGCAGGGGTAAATATTAAGCTATTAAAAGCATTGGCAATAGATTTATTTTTATTTTCCTTCGCTAAATCCTGTAAAGTCTTAAATGATTTATAACTTAAGAAAGTCGGATTTAACTGCAAAGAATCCTCTTTTGAAGTAGAAGTCTCTATGTGCCTTAGCAAAAATTTATTGTAGCTTTTTAGTGAGTCTTGTGCCAATTTCCCTACACTTGCTTTTTTCAGATAAACGGGGTAAATGTTTTCTTTGGCTGATTTAATCTGAGCTTTATATACTTCGGGGTCTTTCAGAATGGGGAAACTAAAACGCGCTATTAAATCATCGTGAATCCATATTGAACCAATAGCAACTTCTGATTCTATCGATTCTCCTTTTGGAAACATTAGAGCTATTAGCAAAACTGTGACTATCCCTATAAGGAGTTTTACTCGCAGACTGGTTCTAATTTTCGCTTCTTCTTCCTTTGCCATATCCGGTAATTATAAATCTTATTTGATTAAGTCAATAAACGTAAATTCTGCAAAAACTTCTTATTAAATTGCATTTAATATAACAATTTTAATAATAGAACTCATGCCTTTTATCAAAGTAAATATCGCAAAAAACGATATAAATTTTCACAATCTGCTCATTATTTAAATCCTTTATTCCTTTCTGATTTTTCAAAATCTCAATTATTTTGCCTTTGGTTAAAGAATAATTAACCTTAAATTTAATTATTATATTTTTTATAGAATTAATGGATTTGCAAAATCCCGTATACTTATAAATCAAAATTAAAGAGAGGCTAACATGTTTGACGCTAATTACAAATTCACTTGCGTTGATCGATTTTTGAAATACGTGAAATATGATACTCAATCAGACGAAGAATCCACAAGTTTTCCATCCACCGAAAAGCAAAAAATCTTGCTCTCCGATTTGGCTGATGAATTAAAGAAAATGGGATTGAAAGACTCCCACATGGATGAATGGGGCTATGTAATGGCTACCCTTCCGGCTAATACCTCAAAAAAAGTCCCTGTCATTGGCTTTATCGCTCATGTGGACACTTCACCCGCAGTTACCGGAGCTAATGTTAATGCCCAAATTCATAGAAATTATCAAGGCGGTGATATTAAATTACTAAACGATCCTAATCAAATAATTAAAGTAGCCGATAACCCTGATCTCGCAGGCATGATCGGTTATGATATAATTACAACTGACGGCACAACTTTACTTGGAGCAGATAATAAGGCTGGCGTCGCAGAAATTGTTGATGCGGTAAATTACTTTCTATCTCATCCGGAGGTTAAGCATGGAGAGATTAAAATTTGCTTTACTCCTGACGAAGAGGTAGGAAGAGGCACCGAAAAGTTTGACGTGAAAAAGTTTGGTGCTTTTTGTGCCTATACTGTGGATGGTCAAACTCGCGGTGAAGTTGAGATTGAATCTTTTAGCGCAGATTCGGTTTCAATTAAAATTCATGGCAAAAATATTCATCCCGGATACGCCAAAAATAAAATGGTCAATGCAATTAAAGTTGGCGTTGCATTCCTCGATTCAATTCCAAAGGATAGATTATCACCTGAAACAACTGAAGGTCGTGAAGGTTATGTGCATTGCACAAACTTTAACGGGAATGAAGAACTTACAGTATTGAAATTTATTATTCGAGATTTCCAAACAAGTAAACTGAAAGAATATGAAGATTTCCTGAAAGGCTTAGCAGAAAAAGCTGTCTCCAAATTCCCCGGCGCAAGACTGGAATTTGAAGTATTTGAACAGTATCGTAATATGAGGGAAGTACTCGATAAACACGCCGAAGTTGCTAATAATGGTCTTGAAGCTATGAAAAGACTTGGCATCGTACCTATTCAAAATCCCATTCGCGGAGGTACTGATGGCTCCAGGCTATCTTTTATGGGTCTTCCAACTCCTAATATTTTTGCCGGCGAACATTCATATCATTCTAAATTAGAATGGGTATCTATTCAGGATATGGAAACAGCAGTTAAGGTTATTGTTGAGATTAGTAAGGTTTGGGAAGAAAAAGCATAAATAGTGTGTAGTTTGTTGTTGCTTGGATTAATTAAAGTAATTGTTAATCCGGGCATATAACTGAGTACGAACTGTGAAGAATTAGATGTTTATAAACTTTTTGAAAATCTTTCGGATAAAATATAGGACATCGTTTTCACTTGGAATAGTTTTGAAAAAGATGTTTTAGGTAAGCAATTAGTAAAAGCTCCCGACAGCATCAGTGCAAATATTGCCGAAGGCTCAGGGAAAGGCAACTTTGTTGACCACAAAAGATATCTGAAAATTTCAAGAGGTTAACAATTTAAAACAAAGCAATGGCTTAATTAAGCTTCTAAGGAATATTATTAGATGAAGCCGATAAGGGAACAATTACAAAATTGATTGATAAACTGATTCCAAGATTAAGTGTTTTTATAAATTATATGGATAAAGAATCTAAGTAATATGACTAATCTACCACAACAAACCATTCCCGAACTTATGGCTCCCGCTGGTGATTGGACTATGCTTGTTGCTGCTGTAAATGCAGGAGCTAACGCTGTCTATTTTGGAGTGGAGAAGTTGAATATGCGGGCTAAAGCTGCAAATTTTACTACCGATGAGCTTCAAAGCATCACTTCATTCTGTAAAGAACGGAATGTTAAAACTTACCTTACCCTTAACACAATAGTTTATGAAGAAGAGATTATTGAAGTAGAAGAAATTATAGCTGCTGCCAAGACGGCAGGAGTTGATAGAATAATTTGTTGGGATCTTGCAATTACCGAAACATGCCGTAAGTATGATATGCCGTTTTGTATTTCTACACAGGCATCTATCTCCAATTCTTTAAGCGCAAACTTCTTTAAAAGCCTCGGGGCTGTAAGAGTTGTTCTTGCGAGAGAATGTTCGCTCGAAGAGATAAAAAAAATTCGCTCTTCTACTGATCTTGAGATTGAAGCTTTCATCCACGGCGCTATGTGTATTGCAGTTAGCGGACGCTGTTTTATGAGCCACCATCTTTTCGGCAAAAGCGCTAATAGAGGCGAGTGTATTCAGCCTTGCCGCAGAGAATACGAAGTTATAGACAATTCAATCGATAAATCAATGATAGTAGGGGAAGATTATATATTATCACCTAAAGATTTATGCACTATAGAATTTATCGATCAGCTGATTGAAGCCGGAATTGATTCCTTCAAAATTGAAGGAAGAAAAAGAAGTCCTGAGTATGTCTCAAAAGTTGTATCTGTATATCGCAAAGCAATTGATTTGTATTTTGAGGGCAAACTCACTACTGAAATAAAACATAACTTTCTTACGGAGCTAGGTAAAGTATATAACCGTGGATTTTCGGCAGGCTTCTATTTTGATACACCTAGTTCATCTGAGTATGCTGATATTTACGGCAGCAAAGCTACAACTCGTAAAGTACATATCGGCAAAGTGATTAACTATTTTAAGAAAGCAAGTATGGTATTTGTTTCACTTGAATCAGGTAAACTAAAATTAGGTGATGAAGTATTAATTATCGGAGCGACAACAGGTGTTGTATCTATAAAAATTGATACTATTATGAAAGATGATATTATACAAACCGAAGCAGGGAAGGGCGATAAAATAACTTTCCCTTGTAGTGAAGTAGTGCGCCCTCATGATTCTGTATATATAGTCAATCAAATTGTTTCTTGAATTTATCGAATTGACTTTGCAAATCTTCCAGTTTAGCTTTTAATATTTCAAGTTCTATCTGAATTACTTCAATCTTGTTTTGATCGGCTTCAGCTTCAATAACTTTTTGCGCTTCCTTATTTTCAATTTCAGGCTTACCCGAAAGTAAATGAGCATAACGCGATTCCTTCATTCCGGCCTGCCTTGGAAGTTTTATGACCAAAGGATTTTCTCGCTCAGCTAGATTCTTTAATATTTCTTCAACCGAAGCTAAGCTTTCAAATTCAAACATCCTACCTGTGCGACCTTTAATTTCTCCTGTCGTTTGAGCCCCCCTTAGCATTAACACACAAGTAATTGCTGTCTCAGCTAAAGTTAAGTTCAGTTTCTCTGTAAATGATTGCCGGTATTTAGCTACCCTTATATCACTTCCGGTTACTCTTCTCGCTAATCCTTTTCCCCGCAGGCTATCTAATATGACTTCAACTGTTTGTTCATCAAATGAAACTACCGGGTCCCTGTTCGATTTCTGATTGCATGCATTCATTAAAGAATTAACCGTTAAAGGATAATATTCAGGCGTTGTTAATTCCTTTTCAATCAATGCTCCTATAACGCGAACTTCTTCAAATGTTAAATCTTCCATCAAAATTCCTTATTAAAATTTGTATATTCTCTATTGTAATTTATAAATGCG
The DNA here is from genome assembly GCA_021777835.1 of Bacteroidota bacterium. Classification (GTDB taxonomy): domain Bacteria; phylum Bacteroidota; class Ignavibacteria; order Ignavibacteriales; family Ignavibacteriaceae; genus FEN-1297. The sequence continues at coordinate 123,466 of JAJYDC010000003.1, forward strand.
CTATGAAATGAAAAATGTAATTTGAAAGAGATGAAATTATTTGGTCTCAATGCTAATTTGTAAATCCTTTAATAAACTTACTCACCGCGAGAAAACCATTTTGCAGATATTCCCCATTAATATTTTCAATATAACTGTTGTATGTGTCTTTGTTCCACAATATTCCGGCTATAAGTTTCGGAAGTTTTTTAATGTCAGGCTCATAGATCCCCATTCTTTTCTCAACTAGATATTCCATGTTGCCTTTTTCCTGTTCCCAAATATAATTAGTTATAACTGGAATTTTCTTGCACATTAAAATTTCCATGAATGTAGAAGCGCCGCATTTAGTTATTACTATATCTGATAAATTTATTAAATCATAAATTAAATCCACATACCCGTAGATCTTTAAGTTACCTAGATTATTTTTCTCCTTAAGTCTCGTTGCTTTTTTATTCAATGATTTGTTTCTTCCGCAGATAATTGCGATCTCAACCTCATCTAATTTGCTCGAAAGAATTTTCAATATCTTTAATCCCTTCGGTATCCCGTCTCCTCCGCCCAATATTAGTATAATATTCTTATTTAAGTCAAAACCTAATTTCTTTTTTAATGGGGCTATTTCATTTGATTTCAGCGGGTTAGAAAATTTCTCATTTAGTATGAATGGGAATAAGTGAAGTTTATCCCTGGTTATTCCTTTGTTGACACACCAGTTTATTAATCTCTCGCTGAAAACAATAAAGTTCTGATCCTTCCTTAAAAACCATAAGGGGTGTGCTGTGTATGGGTCGGTAACAACTGTAATTACCGGAGCTTCTATGTTAAGTTCTTCTAAAACCTCAATTAAAGGTTGAATCAAGAAAAAATGAAATATGATAACTTTATCCGGTTTCGTTTCTCTGAATAATTCACGCAAGTATGGCTTAACAAAAAATGAAATTGTGTTACTATTCATTTTACCTATAACAGAAGATTTATAAACCAAATATAAAGTCTGATATAACCATCTTGCCTTTGCTTGAAGTATCCTGTAACCGTCTTCAATTAGCCATTTAACTATTTTATTCGTTTTCTTAAAACCGTCAATAAGTATCGGATCTATTTCATCCCCGTAATTATGAGTTAGGGTATTGGCTATCGACTTTGCCGGTGCTAGATGTCCGCCGCCTGTTTTAAGATATAATAAAAAATATTTTTTCTTTTGATTCATAATTAATTAACGTAAAATAGGTGAATCTTCATGCGTCATTTTACCTGTTTCAAGTATTTCGAGAATTTTATACGTCCCAAGTTTCCTTGCCTTTAAGAATCCTGACCAAGCCGCTTCCGCAAGCCTCCCTCTATTAAGCAAATCAAACAGCCATTGATCTGTATATTCGGGGTTTTCTTGTTTAATTCCCGCCTGTATTTCATATAACCATTTTGCATTGAATTGTTCTTGTGAACCTATTGCTGGAGTCATAATAATTGGAAGTCCTAAACCTGCATAAAACGAAAGCTCGCTAGGCTTTGTCCATAAAATATCTGTTGTGCGTATTGCATTGTTAAACTTAATAAAATATTCTTCTAATTTATCGGAATAAATAATGTTTATATTATCATTGTTCGGACTAATCTCTTTCTTTACATTCTCAAAATAATCTTTTACATTTTCCTTTGTGCCTGCAGCTAAGTTTAATCTAATTTCACCCGCCTTCAGTTTTTTCTTAAGACTTACCGCAATAGTTCTTCCGATTTCCTTTTGTGCTCCTGCGCCTCCTACACCATAAGTTATTGTAAGTTTCCTTGCATTTTCAAACTTGCAATTATCTTCCCCGAGAAAATATCTAACCCCCTTTTCATGCATTCCCCAAAAGCGATTATTTGGATCAAGATAATATAACCTTTGCGTTAAGTCTGCAATTAATACTTTTAAATCCTTTCCGCCTAATAAGTCTTCCGATAAAGGGAAGCCGGTTATAAAAATTCTCTCCGCTGGAACACCATATGCACTCAGCCTTTGTGCGGCTTTGCCGCAAGGCGCAAAATAAATTATCCTGCTTTCCCATGGCTCTGCCGCTACCCAAACCCTATTCAAATCTGCATCGCAAATAATACAGTAAATACCGTCGTATCCGCTTAAATCCGCTGCAATCGCAGGTGCAAAAAAAGAGGTTACTAAAGGTAAATGCTTTGTGCTTATTTTTTTCAACATCCCTGAGCACAACCCCTTCTTTATACTCGATGCTAAAAGATCAACTTGAAATGTTTTGTTCGATAAATTTCTCATCGGATAAAATGAAGGGATTCTAAGAAACGAATCTAAAATATTAAATACAGGGTTTCCAATAAACGGAATTCCTTTGGCTCGTGACATAAATTCATAAACGTAAAGAAGCCTGCTCCATAATATCTTTTCAGATGGCGATACTGCATCGTTGGCGCCGACTAATATTACTTCTTCTTCAGCAATATTACGCAGTGGGTCTACTGCTCGAAGATGACCATAGCCCATGCTTGCAGATACAACCCAAGCCTTCTTATTTGATTCCAATATCTAAGTCCTTAAATAATATTCTTTCCTAGTGATGTAAATATATAACTTGAATTGTTAAGAAGATGTTAAGAAATATCCGTCATTATAATATTACAAAGGTATGTGATCGTTAAGTCTAATTGATGCCGTTTTTATTAAGCTAAGTTTTGCCCAAAATTCTATTATATTTCAAATTGAAAGTTAGTTGTTCTTCATATTTAAGTCTATTTGTTGAAATTAACCATATTATTATCATGAATTATAAATTACACAAATTATTATTCCTGCTGTTTGCATATGTTTCTTTTTCTGCTCAATCGGTACTAATTGCTCAAGTTAGCGAAAGCAATTTTAACGATCGCTTCAATCTTTCAAGTTATACGGTATTTACTCCCGGAAGCAGCGTTACTGTTAATCTTTTTTCTAATTCGAAAACAGATAATAATTTCCAATTCAGACTTTTTAAGATTACCGATCCGGTTAAATTCTTTTCAAAAATAGATAAGAACTCGCTTAGGATAAATTTTGATATTTGGGCAAACGATAGAGAGGTCCTCCTTAAGTATACAAAATTAGTTAAACAGTGGAACTCTGTTATAAATACATCCGGAAATTTTGGAGCTAATAATAACTTAACCATTGGCAAGATCAATGATGCAGGAACATATATCCTTCAAGCCATAAAAGGCGACCGTGTTGCCTATTGCGGAATTGCCGTAACTGACTTAGCCATCATATATAAAAATAGCGGACGTCAGGTTCTTGCCTATGTGGCTGATTCTAAAACCGGCGATGTAATAAAAAATACTAAGTTCAGTCTGTATAACGACAATAAACTTTTAGCCGAAAAGGATGCTGATAGCTCTGGCCTTGTATTATTTTCAATTAAGGAGAGTATAGATTTCAGCGATGAAAATGCTCTGCTCGTCGCAAAATCTAAAGATGAAACAATTTTAAGCGATCCTTATTTCTATTTCCGTTTGGACGCTAAACCATATATTGCTTATATATATACTAATCAGCCTGTATACCGTCCGGGGCAAACTGTCTTTTATAAAGCTATAATACGTGAGCGGAATGGTAATGCTCTTATGAATGTTCCGGGCGAAAAATTTAGCGTTATAATTAGAACCCAAAATAGAAAAGAGATTTTTACTAAGGAGATGACTACTAATCAGTTCGGCGCAATCACCGGAAGCTTTAAGCTTAATAGCGATGCTGAACTCGGTAATTACTCAATTATACTTGTAAAAGATGATCAGCCGTACTTTGGTTCATTTAGCGTCGAAGAATATAAAAAACCTGAATATTTGGTAACTGTTTCAACTCTTAAAAATCAATATGCAGTAAACGATACACTTAATGCAGTCGTTTCTGCTAAGTATTACTTCGGCTCACCTGTTTTGGGCGGCCAAGTAAATATTAAAGTCTTTAGACAACGGTATTGGAGACCATGGTGGCTTGGCTCTACTTATTCATGGTTCTATAACTCTTTCAATATGAGGAGGATTAATTATCATAGCCCAAGCGAATTAATCACTCAGCAGGAAGGTTCTCTTGATAAAAACGGAGAGTATATTTTTCATTATAAAGTTGACTCAACTCTTAGCGATGATTTTACCTATACTATTGAGGCTGAAGTAACAGACGCTTCGCGCCAAACTGTTTCCGGCTCTGAGGATATCTTTATAACAAGAGGTAGTTTCAATATTTCAACTTCTCCCGATAAATACTTCGTTGAATTAGGTAGACCGATTGACTTAAATGTCACTGCCTCAGATTTCACAGGTAAACCGGTAAAAACTAATTTCGAATTAGTAGTAAATTATCCGGAACAGAATAATCAAAATAAAAACTATTTCAGACCTCCTAGCGACACGCTAAAAGGTTCTACCGATTCTTTAGGAAAAGGCGTCATTACTTTCCTGCCGCGCCAGCTTTATCAAGGAGGTTATAATTACTTGGTTATCGCTAAAGATGAAAAGGGAAGACGTATTACTGCAACTGGATATTTTACTATTGGCGATTATCACGGAAATACGTTTGAGGGGAGTAACTATGGTGTGCAGATTGAAACTGATAAGGATTCTTATATCATGGGAGATACTATTAATACCGTCATTTCTCTTTCTCAACCCGATGCCCAAATTCTCGTTAGCTATGAAGCGGCTAATTTCCTTGGCTATAAGATCTACAACGTTAAAGGCACTACCCTAAACATAAAAAAAATACTGACGTCTGATTTCTCCCCAAGCTTTAATATTTCTGTTACCTTTATGAAGGATAAACAGCTTTATACTAGTTCAAAGCTCGTGGGCGTTCTTGATAAAGAAAAGCTCCTTAACATTTCTTTGAAACCGTCAAAGAAGATAGTTAAACCCGGCGAAGATGCTTCCTATCAAATACTTGTTACAGACCAAAAAGGCAGACCGGTGAAAAATGTAGACCTCTCATTTGGTATGATAGACGAGAGTATTTATTCTATAATGAAGGATAATACGCCTGAGATTCAAAACTTCTTCTATGCACCCTCATATTCATTTATCCCCGTTTATAGCTCACTTCAAAATAATAATTATAACGGATCAAGCAGAAGAATGCTATTAACAGATAAAGATTTAAATGCTGAGGATAAATTAAGCGCGAAAGGAAATGCCGCTGTCTCAGGAAAGCTAATTTCACGACCTGGTTTTGTTAAATATAAAAACATCTTCGTAATACTTAGCGGAGATAAGTATTTCTACAAAGTTAAGACAGATACACTCGGCAATTATAATTTTGAAGATATTGTTGCAGGTAGCTACGACGCATACATTCTCCTGGATAACGCTGAATTGCTTTACAAAGGAAAAACAGATGTAACAGGAAAAGTCTCACAAAACTTTGACCTGGGAGATTTCCAAAATACAGTACCGACTCCTCCTCCTCCGCGATTTCTCGGCGGACATGATTTTATTAGAATGAATTCCGGTATGTTGCTAGGTGCTCGTGCTCCGCAAGGAATAATGTTTAAAGGTATGAATGAAACTCAATATATCCAGCCTCAGATTAGATCTAACTTCGTAGATGCTCTAATATGGCAGCCTGATGTTGTTACTAATGATAATGGAATTGCTGATGTCAACTTTAAGATGCCGGATAACTTAACTACTTGGCGGGCTACCGTAAAAGGAATTACTGCAAATACTGAAGTCGGACAGCAAGAAGACAAAATAATCTCACGAAAGAGTTTATTAGTAAGAATTGAAGCACCGAGATTCTTTAGACAGGGTGACGAAGTAACTATTTCTACAATAGTCCATAATTATTTAAGCAGCACAAAGAATGTTAAGATTTCTTTTGCACCTAAAAATGTTACGCTTGTCGAATCAAGAATTGATAAGAAGGGAACAGGGGAAAATGAAAAATGGAATAAAAGAAATTCATATGTAGTCCCTATCCCAAATAATTCCGAAGTAATAATTGATTGGAAAGTTAAAGTAATTAATCCCTCGGATAGTGCGTCTTTATTTGCCGAAGCTTTAACTAATGAAGAATCTGATGCAGTTGAATTAAAAATCCCGGTACATCCTGCAGGAACTAAAGTAATTAGTCCTGTAATTGCAGATATTGCCGGAAAAATTTCGGATAAGAAAATTGAATTTACTATTCCTAAGAATTCAGATGTGAGAGCAGCGAATTTTTACTTCTCAGTCTCTCCTTCACTTGCCGGAACAATACTAAAGGCTCTTGATGATCTCGTCGGCTATCCTTACGGATGTGTTGAACAAACCATGAGCCGCTTCCTGCCGTCTATAATAGTTGCAAATACTTTTAAAAAAATAAATGCTCCCTTAAAATCTGAAACTCTTAAGGAACTGCCCATTGTTGTTGACGCCGGACTGAAAAGACTATACAGCTTTCAACACTCCGATGGCGGCTGGGGCTGGTGGACTAATGATCAGACAAATCCTTATATGACTGCGTATGTTATATATGGAATGAGCCTTGCTAAAAATGCCGGATACTCAGTTGATTCTGTCTCTTTTAATAATGGAATTGAAAACCTGACCCGGCAATTAAAAAATTATAGTAACCTTGATCCGACTACAACTGCTTTTATGCTTTATGCATATACAACCGCTATGAAAGGGATGCAGTTTGATCAACTAACTTATTCAAAAATTATAAATGATCTAATTCAAAAGGACTTGAACTCCTATGCTCTTGCGCTGCTTTCTATTTCGTTGAAAAATATGAATTCCCAAAGCCTTCTACCCTCTATTTTAGAAAAATTAACCAAATCAGTCCATGAAGATAAATCATTTGCTTATTGGAGCGGAAAAGAATGGCATTATTCATGGCAGGAAGATAAAGTACAAACTACTGCATTTGTAGTGAAGGCATTACTCGAAAATAATTCTGATCATGCGCTTATCTCTAAAGCTGTTAGATGGCTGCTTAATCAGAAGAAGGGATTTTCATGGCAGTCTACCCAGCAAACTGCTAGCGTTATTTTTGCTCTTTCTGATTACCTTAAATCAACTAATGAACTTAATCCCGACTTCAATGTATCCATCTTCTTGAATAACAATGAAATTCTTACAAAACGATTTACCAAAACAGATATCTTCAACGAAGAGCCGACAATTAAAATTAATAATTTTAAGAATCACCTTTTAAAGCTGGGTGTGAATAAAATAACTATAAAAAAGACTGGTAATGGTATCCTTTATTTTAGCGGAGTAATAAAATCCTATTTGAGTGGAAAGAAGATTGCTGTTTCAAATAAAAAAATACATGTTAAGCGTGAGTATTATATTTTAAAACCTCAGCAAAGCGATAATAAAATCATTTATTCAAAAGAAAAACTTAATGGCGAGGTTAGTTCGGGTGCCTTAATTCTTGTTAAAACCCATGTTGATGTAGACGAAAAAAATCTTCAATACTTAATTCTTGAAGATATGCTTCCTTCGGGTTTTGAAGCTGTTAAAGATGAAGACAACTATCAAATTGAAGGAGAGAATAATAATAGGTACTACGGAGGTTTTGGACTTAAACCAATTCGATGGTTTTACGCCGATAAAGAATATCATGACGATAAAGTCTCTTTCTTTATCACAAACGCCGATAAATCAATGGACTTTTCTTATATCATACGCGCGGAAATCCCCGGTGAATTTAATGTCTCACCGGCACAATGCTATTTAATGTACTATCCCGAAGTTGCAGGAAGCAGCGCATCTGAAAAAATAAAGGTGCGTGATCGTTGAGTAATTTTATTTATAGCATATTAGAACTTAAAATCTCAGACCGATTATTTTCTTCCGGTAAACTTATACCTCTGATCTGCGCTCGAAGTATAGCTACTTCCCGTCATCTGCATGCCGTAAGAGTATTTGTATTTTTTGTTAGAATTTGCTAGTTAGTATTAATTACATTTTTCTTACTTGATAATCAATTACTCAATTCTTTTAAATAATTTTATCATATTTGAATAATCTAAATTTACTTCTCCTATATTAAATGTTTTTAGATCTTCATAGTCTCCCTACTTGAGTTAAAAATCATGCTAATCCCATAATTAAGTAAATCAAGGTTCAGACATCATCATTCGTATATACCCAAATTCCTTCTAACGTATTAAATAAGCGTCACTTGCAGAGAATTATTCAGTATAGCCGATACTTTCAAAACTTTGCAATTTGTTTATGGTGTTTGAGCACCGCCTAAACAATCAAGTATCTAAATACTTCTATACCTCTCAACAGCTGGTTTAAATTATTGCATTTTTCATCTTATTTCCCTCTTATAAGAAATAATCAGGTACTTTAGTTACAAGTTCTTAAATATGAAAACATTAGTTTGCATATTTCATGTAAATTTTTGAATAATCTGCTTGGCATATATATTGATTTTTAAACGACGTATGTTAAAACTTATTTTTTAACAATAAAGATTGAAAAATATGATAAAGGGAACTGTACTTATCGACCGGGATATCTGTAAAGGATGTGAGCTGTGTATAGTTGCATGTCCTCAAGAAAGTCTTGGCTTATCTAAACAAATTAACATAAATGGCTACCGGTTTGCTGAACTTATTCAGGATAATTGTACCGGCTGTGTTAATTGCGCTCTTGTATGCCCCGACGTAGCAATAACCGTTTACCGTCAACCAAAATCGGCAATTAAAAGAGCCGGGTAAATAGCAACCTGTGACCTATAAACTTATAAGGATTGGTCTTACAAATGGAACAAGAAAAAATATCAAATAGCATTGCCGGTCAAAAAACCGGAGAAGCTCGTCTTATGAAAGGCAATGAAGCATTAGCCGAAGCCGCTATTAGAGCAGGAATAGACGCATATTTTGGATATCCCATTACGCCTCAATCTGAAGTGCTCGAATACTTTACTAATGAAATGCCTAAACGTCACGGAGTTGTTCTCCAGGCAGAAAGTGAAGTTGCCGCAATCAATATGATTTACGGTGCCGCAGGCGCCGGCGGTAGGGTTATGACTTCATCTTCCAGCCCCGGGATTAGTCTGATGCAGGAAGGTATATCTTATATTGCCTCTGCCCAGTTACCCTGCCTAATTGTTAACGTAAGCCGCGGAGGTCCCGGACTTGGCACAATTCAACCTTCCCAAGGTGACTATTTCCAGGCTGTCAAAGGCGGTGGACATGGTGATTATCATCTTGCAGTTCTCGCGCCTTCTTCTGTTCAGGAAATGGCTGATTTTGTTTTTGACGCATTCCGCATAGCTGAAAAATACCGAACTCCTGCTATGATTTTAGCTGACGGCGCTTTGGGACAAATGATGGAAAAAGTAGTTCTTCCTGAGGAAGGCTCTCTTCCAAAAACCGAAAAACCTTGGGCTACTACTGGAAAACTAGATTCTCGAGATAGAAATATTATTACATCTCTTTTTATAGAACCTGAACGAATGGAAGTAATAAACCTAGGTCTGCAGGAAAAATATAAGCAGATGCAATCAGAAGTAAGGTTTGAAGAGTTTGCTCTTGATGATGCTGAGGTTGCGCTTGTAGCTTTCGGGCTCTCAGCCCGTATCTGCCAAAAGGTAGTTGACCTTGCCAGGGAAAAGGGTATTAAAGCAGGTTTGCTTAGACCAATTACCCTGTATCCTTTCCCGCATGATGCTTTAAGTAAGCTTTCAGAAAAAGTGAACTTCATGCTAGTTGTCGAAATGAATGCAGGTCAAATGGTTGAAGACGTCACATTAGCTGCTAATGGAAAATGCCCTGTCTACTTTAAAGGCAGAATGGGCGGAATGATTCCTTCTCCTGAAGACGTGCTGAAAGAATTGGAGTCTCTAGTCGAAAAACAAAGCGTAAGCCAAGATTAAAAGGAAAAACTTATGGAAATTGCATTGGAAACAACAACGGCACCTACTATAAACGGCTTTGAATTGGTATATAAGAAACCTTCTACTTTGACGGATACACCATTTCATTATTGCCCAGGATGCGGACATAGCGTTGTTCATAGACTCTTAATGGAAGTAATTGAAGAAATGGGTATCCAGGAACAAACTGTCGGCGTTGCACCTGTTGGATGCTCTGTCTTTGCATATAATTATATGGATATTGATATGCAGGAAGCTGCTCACGGAAGAGCTAGTGCTGTAGCAACTGGAGTTAAAAGAATTCTACCTGATAAATTTGTATTCTCTTACCAAGGCGACGGGGACTTAGCCGCCATAGGAACAGCCGAAACTATTCATACCGTAAATCGCGGCGAAAATATCTTAATGATATTTATCAACAATGCTATCTATGGAATGACAGGCGGACAAATGGCGCCTACAACTCTTCTTAAGCAGGTTACATCTACTTCTCCTTACGGAAGAAATAAAGAAGCTATGGGCTATCCCCTAAAGATAACCGAACTACTTGCTCAACTTCCCGGAGCTTATTATGTGTCAAGGCAGGCAGTATATAATGTTAATTCAGTACGGAAATTGAAAAAATCAATCGAAAAATCTTTTGCATATCAAAAGTTAAACAAAGGAACATGCTTTATTGAAGTAGTTTCAAACTGTCCGTCAGGCTGGAAAATGACGCCTGTTGAAAGTAACAAATGGCTTGAAGAAAATATGTTCCCTCAATATCCTTTAGGCGATATTAAAACACCGAAAGAATAATAATCCTATTAATGTACTTAAGGAAATTATAAAATGGATAAAGCTCATGAAATAATCTTTGCTGGTTTCGGCGGACAAGGTATTCTGTCAATGGGACAAATAATTTCATACGCCGCTATGATTGAAAATAAGGAGATAAGCTGGATGCCCTCTTATGGTCCTGAAATGAGAGGCGGTACGGCAAACTGTATAGTAATAGTATCACCTTCAAGAATTAGTTCTCCGATAGTCTCAAGATTTGACTCTGCACTCATACTTAATCAGCCTTCACTTGAGAAATTTGAACATGAGGTTAAACCCGGCGGTCTGCTGATCTATGAAGAATCTACAATTATAAATCCGCCTAAAAGAACAGACCTCGAAATACTATCTATCCCTGCAAACGAAGAAGCACAAAAGCTGGGTAAGAAGCAAGTTGCAAATATGATATTAGTCGGAGCATTTTTAGCGAGACGTCCTATAGTAAAAATCGAAAACATAATAAAAGCATTAACGAAAGTACTGCCGGAACGCCATCACCATTTAATACCGCTCAATAAACAAGCACTGGAGCTAGGTCAGAAAATAGCTAAGGGTATGATAAACGAAGTTGTCCAACTATAGTATGATTTAATTTATCATAGAAAAGAGAAGAAAGATGAAAACAGAAGAAATTAGATGTGTACACGCATGTAAAAACACTTGCGCAATGTTAAATGAGTCTCTGCGTAAGGAAGCTGCAATTGTCCGCTTTTATGAAAGTATACTAGAAGACTGTAATTTACCTGAAATAAGAAGCTTTGTAGAAACTACGATAGAAGATAGAAGAAAGAGTATCTTAAAAATCATCCAAAAGCTCAATGAAATACACGCCCGCTCACAAGTTGTCGATGGAATAACCTCAAGCTTTAATAACATTGACGGATAGGTGAACCGCCAATGTTCTTAAAGTTTGACTAAGGACAAAGGAATGAGTATATTTACCAATCAAATTATAAACCGCGGGGTGGAGCAATTGGTAGCTCGTCGGGCTCATAACCCGAAGGTTGTAGGTTCAAGTCCTGCCCCCGCTACTAAGAAAGCCTGATAAAAATATCAGGCTTTTTGTTTTTAATTAAACCAAGGTTTTTTGTTATTCTAATAACTGAATAGACTGATAATAATTAAAAAATGGTTTTATGACCGGAATAAGAAAAACATATTATACGTATGTAATCCAAAGTCAAGAGGGCTATCATTATACAGGAATGACTGAGAATTTAGAAAAGAGGTTATTAGAACATAATGAAAAAAAACTTTTTTTCTGAGCTACAATCAATAATTTTCAGCTTATCTTGATTCTTGTTATTTAATAGCCTAATTTCTAATCAAAGGAAATTGAACAGGAGTATGTTTAAGGGAATTCTAAAATATTGTTTTTTATCCGCCCTCTGTGGATTACTCTTTTCCTTTTTATTTATTTTAACTTCGCAGACACAAACTTCAACAGGGGGAATTGATTCCAGCATAATTTCTTTTCCCAAAGATTTTCAATGCCAAAAGCTTAATAGTACCAACTTAGAACTTTATAATACCGCCTTTATCTTTAGTAATATTTCTGAAAAATTATCAATATTAAAAAGTGAAATTGCAATTCAGAAAAGAAAACATCAAAACAAGCTTAAAGTAATAGATAAGCTTGAAGCCAAACTTTTAACTAAAAATTTTCCTAATACATTTCAAAAAGAATCTTCCCAATCTAAACTCATCGATCAAACCAACTACTGCTGCTTTCTGATTTAGGATAACATATTGTAAATTCTTAATGAATCCTTCCTGTGGGGTATGCAAAATAACTTTGCAGCGGCGTTTGGATTTACATATTAAAAGCAAGCGCCTTAAATTACGGATATTTTTTATATAAACTATTTCTTATGAATTGTAACTTTTCCCTTGAGGCATTACTCTATAATATTCTTGGGCAAAGGATTAAATCGATTTTATTAGAAGAAGACAGACGTGCAGGCAAATATAACATAAATTATAATGCAGATAATTTAAGCAGCGGAGTTTATTTCGCTTTGCTAAAACAAAATCAAATAGTCTCAAAAGGATAAATAATGTTATGTGTTACAAATTTTTTTACAGAAAATAAAAGAGAAATTAAGAATGGGAAAATATTTACTTCTTTGCTTTTTATTATTTCAATTTAATATTTATCCTCAATTATTTATTAACGAGCCTGCCCCCTTAAAGCCAGGTAATTACTGGATGTATTCGGATTATTCAGGAGGAAAATTTTCTTATCGTGTTTTCGATAGTACTGCTGTTATCGATTCTAATTTATACTATTTAGTTGAATATAAATATCCAAACGGACCAAAATTAGAAAGATATTATCAATATAACCGATTAGACACAAATAATTTTTATATAAGATATAATGATAATTCATTTTCGAATCTCGAAGTGAAATATTTTAAAAAAGATGCAAAGTTAAATGAGTCATGGACAAATATTTTTTCAGGTTACAAAAGAACTGCTTATTACAGAATAATTGATACGGGTACAACTGTTTGGAATGGGAATTATACAAAAGTAAAATTATTAGAAGTAACTGATAGCGCATTGGTTGACCAGTGGCAATACTGGTCGGATGATTTTGGGCTTTTGCAAGTTATGGATTTTGAAGGAGCTTCAAATTACCTTGTTGCCTGTGTAATTAACGGTAAGGTTTATGGCGATACAACATTTACCGATGTAAAAGAAATAAAAAATAATATTCCTTCAGAATTTCATTTGTTTCAGAACTATCCCAACCCATTTAATCCATCGACAAAAATAAATTTTGATATACCAAATACTAGTTTTGTAACGCTTAAAGTTTATGACATTACCGGAAAGGAAATAAAAACTTTAATTAATGAAGAAATGCGACCAGGAAGTTACAGTGCGGACTTTAACGGAAATGGTCTTAGCAGCGGAATATATATTTATGTACTAAAGACACCAAAATGTTTAGCCGCAAATAAAATGACTTTGCTCAAATAAAATAGGGGATGGTGCGGCAACACCAGCCCGCATAACTAAAATAAAAGACTTACTATTTTCTGTAAATAATAGAGACATTATTACATTTTTAAATAGTAAAGCCTTATTATTTTTTGCGATGTAAAGTAATTACTTGCCGTTTCAATATTTGTGACATAGGTAATTTATGAAAATCTTCATGAAAAATTTTCTGATATTTATCTTTTTTTCTTATTTCTTATTTGCACAAGTACCTGTTACCAAGTGCGATATGACTGCAAATATTCCACAGGGTACAGTTTATGCTACAACCGGCGGAATGTACAAGCCCTCAGCAAATGCACCTGGACAATATTTTAGAATATTGATAGTATTTGCTCAATTTGAGAGTGACATTACAGATATTTCTAATTGGCAAAAGGGAAGCTTGCCAAGTTGGGCTAATAATCTCATTGATCAAGCTCCATCTTCAAGTTATCGTAATAACACTATCTCAGATTATTTTAAAAAATTGTCTGGTGGGAATTTTGATACAATCGGAGATATATACCCTTCAATAATTACTGTTCCAATTAACCAAAATTATGGTTCTGCCAATCAATATGTCTTAAATGTTTTAAATAATAGTGTGACGAACTTTAAACGTTACGATAATTGGAAATTTCAAAATGGCAGTTTTGTTTTTTCACCGGAAAATGGTGATGGTTATCTTGATTTAGTACATATAATTTACAGATGGGCGGACCCTGGTTGGTTTAGTCTCTCTGGAGGTATAGCAACGCTAAATTTTACTAATGATTTTATAACTCATGATGGTGTGAAAATTAACGGATCATCTCTATCAATTTACGCTTCTGGAATTACAACAAACAACAAGGGCGCATCTACTGATAACTTTGCCTTCATTCAGCAATTCGCGCATGAATTCGGGCATTACTTATTTGGAGGGGGACATACTACAGAAGGCGGATTAATGCAAGGCGATCCTTATGGATATGATGGAATAACCCATGCCATGAATGCCTGGGAAAGAGCACGTCTTGGATATATTACTCCTATGAATTATTACAATGGCGAAACTAAAACATTAAGAGATTATGTTGAAACCGGAGATGCATTAAAAATTCAGATTGCAACTGGCGAAGAACTTATGATAGAAAATCATCAAAGACACTTATCTTATGATCAAATAATTAGAGGTGGCGCTCAGGGCGGTAATTGGGACCCCAATTCGCAATTAGGTAAAGGGATATACCTATATTATGTAAAAAACGCAGACAATTATCCGTGTACGGATTTTATGTTAACTGCAGATGGAGGATGGAATTGGCAGTATGCCGGCAATATAAGTATGCCCCCTGGTTGGCCGTCAACTCTACCATTAATTGACAAAGGTACACCTTATCGATATTTACCAAATACGCCAGATAACCAAATAGGTAAAGGAGATAGAAATCCATGGTTAGAAGTAAATGGTTTACCAACCTATTATAATTACCGTTGGCATAGCAGAGATCCACTTACTAACCAATGGGTTTTAACAAGAAACATCATGGGCGATGAGAAAGATGCTTTTAATGTTGGTTATAATGAACTGATTACGCCATGGAGTAATCCCAGCACAACAAAATTTATTAATGGGTCTGAGATTCTTACAAATTTAGCTGTTCAATTGGTTTCGCAAGATCCATCAACTGGAAGTGTTTCAATTAAAATTTTTAATCAATATTCAAGTGACCTTACTCTTCCCCCATCCAAGCCGCAAAATTTACAAACCTCTTTAACTTCTGATGATCATATATTAATAAATTGGTTCCCTAATTGGGAACCGGGATTAAATTCTTACAAAATTTATAAAGCTATTACAACTGGTAATGAACCGTCAAAGTATAATTATTTAGCAACGATACCGTCAAGCCAAACAACTTGGACAGACCCGGTTAGTAATACTACTAACGGTTTTACAAAAGTTTTTTATAAAGTATCAGCTTTGGATAATTCAAATCAAGAGTCTGTTCAATCTGATTATGCATTTATAAATTTTCTAAATGGTCAAATAACTTCTAATACTAATCTTACTTCTTTAACTATTATAAATTCCCCTGTAAATGTTTCATCAGGTGTTACCCTAACCGTTCAGTCCGGTGTAACACTTAAGTTTGCTCCCGGAGATTCACTTACTATAGACGGTGTCTTATCAGCACAAGGCATATCTACAAACCCTATATCATTTACTTCCACAGGCAGCACTTCTCCCGGCAGTTGGGGAACAATTACGTTCAACGGTTCCGGTGCGGCAAGTTCAAATCTTAATTATGCCAATATTACTTACGGTGCCGGTATTAAATGCCTTAACGGTGCAAACGTTACAATCCAAAATTCATATATCGATACTTGTACAAATGGAGTTTATATTTATAACTCAGCGCCTCAAATATTAACTAACCATATACTTGAGCCCCAGCAAAATGGGATTTACGGTGAAGCTTCTGGCATGTATCCTTCGGTAATTGATAACAAAATAATCAAAACAACTGCCAGCAGCAGCTATTATCATAATTATCAAGGTTTATGGTTTACAAATAATACTACGGTTTATGCCGCTCATAATGATGTAAGCGGGTTTTGCTGGGGGGCATATTTCGGCGGTGGTGTTCATGCTATTTTTAATACCAATTCCTATATTATTCACTATCCGAATAATCGTTTTACGTATAATTTATATGGCATTGCAGCCGGATATGGCAGCTACTGTTATGCCGGAGTTTCATATAATCTTAGCTTCTATAACAGCATTCACGATAATACAACATATGATGCTTATTCATACCAAAACAGTACTATTATCGCACAATACGATTATTGGGGTACTAACAGTCCAAAGCAATATGTTGAATATGGGTCAGTATTAGATATCTCAAATAATTTATCATCAGATCCATGGGGTACCAGCAGTAATTCTCCTGCAATTAAGCAGACAAATAACCTACTCACTGCTTCTTATAGTACTTCTGCAAATCAGTCTCAAGTAATTCAACCGGCAGATAGTAACCTTTCGGGTATATTTGCAGGAATTTCATTTGAAAATGCCGGTAGAATTGAAGATGCAATCGCATGTTATAAAAATATGATCGCAAATGATAATAATGCGGGATTTGCTTTAACCGAGCTAGCTGCAATAAATAATAAATACTCAAGAAATGACATGCTTAGTTACTTTGCAAATATTCCCGTCGTCAATAAACATTATCCACTGGCATTAAAACTAATTGCAGATAATGATCTGCAAAACAATAAGTTTGATGAAGCAATAAGTATTTATGATAAGTTAATCACTAATTACCCAAATGATTATCAAGGAATAAATGCTAAGTTTGAAAAGCTGTTTGCATATCTAAACATAAAGAATGATAAGATAAAAGCAACACAAATGCTATCAGATATTAAGGCAAGGAATCTAACAGACACAGAATGGGCAATGAGAACAGATGCAGCTGAAGGTTTATTAGGGCTAGCAGGTAATAGTGCAACTAAAAATAAGGCAGTCGCTTCAAACCAAAATAATGGCATAAATAATCTCCCAAAAGAATATGAGCTGTTCGCTAATTATCCCAACCCGTTTAATCCATCGACAATAATAAGCTATCAACTACAAAATGATGGATTAGTTACACTAAAAATCTTCGATGCCTTGGGAAGAGAAGTAAAAACATTAGTTAACGAGGTTAAATGTCAAGGAAGATATTCAGTAAGTTTTGATGCTTCACAACTTGCAAGTGGTGTTTACTTCTATCAATTGAGAACGGGTGATTTTGTATCTATAAGGAAGATGATACTGATGAGGTGAGTGCCAAGCAAAGCTTGATCTGTTCACAAAGGCTGATAAATCTATCCTGCTGGTCGGCAGGTTAGATGAGGCAAGGAGTTGCTATGCTTCCAAGTCTCAATCGTTGTAAATCTGCCTCGAACTGCCCCCGCTACTAAGAAAGCCTGATAAAAATATCAGGCTTTTTGTTTTTAATAAAGTCAGGACATTTTGTTATACTACAAGCGAAGTAGTATAACCCAAAGGTTGTTGGTTCAATTCGCCGTCGCGAACTACTAAATAAAGAGGGACAGCTAGGAAATATTATTTTATATAATATTCTAACTTATTTAAGGGCAAGACTTTTGTTCAGAAATTTTATTAATTTAATTGTCAACCATTAAGTGTAAGATAAGTGAATGATGAAATGCCTATGGTCCAGGTTCGACACATTGCGAACGATAGGATATTACTTAAGAAAATGATAATGCCTTAGAAAAAATAAACAGTACAAATCCAGTTTTACAACCGGTTAGCATTATCGAAACGACATTTTTTAAGTTTTCGGGTTAGAATAAAAGGTTAACACTATTAGAAAAACAATTCTACTAATTAAATTGTTAAAAAGGAAAATCTCCTTATGATTTCATTAAAGAAAAGAAATTACAATGGAACCGAGACTCACCGAATGCAAGAATTGGATGGTCTTCCTCTGGCAACTTTTATAAGTCGTGCCGTAGCTTTTATAGTGGATTTTCTAATCACTATTGTCGTATCTGTGCCTATCTTAATATTAGGAGCTAAGCTATTAGAGCTCTTTGGTCTTGTAAAAGATGATTTGCGTTTGGTGTTTGATTTTAGACATTGGTATAGTTACATTCTTATTGTTGCATACTTTTCACTATCAATTTATTATGGCAATGGAAAAACACTTGGCAAACGGCTTATGGGCATTAGAGTCGTTTCCCTTGTTCATGAAAAGATTGGATTCTGGCATGCAGTGGAACGAGCTCTCGGTTATGGAGCTTCATTTTTAGAATTTGGATTTGGCTTCCTGCAATATTTCATTGATGCAAATAGGCGTACAGTACACGATCGTATCGCTGAAACTATTGTTATTCAAGATCGGAAATCCAAGGACTTATAAATTATTTTTCACCTAACCCGCCCCTCATCGCAGACATCGTTTTCGGTGCTCATTTTTGAATATTCGGGTAATGTGGTAAAGGCATGTGTTATTGTTCAGCCTTGTTCAATAAAATAAAATTATTAAATCCGCCGCGTTATTGCCATATGGCATTTCAATGATACTATTACTAAATAGCTCTTCTAAAGTCAGAATCGACTTATAATAATTCTAAAATGATTTCATGTCCGGAATAAGTCAAACATATTATGCAAACATCTCCGCAAATCACCTTATTATTTTGAATATCATTATTCTATAAATTTTAACCCAAACCGGACATAAATATCTTTCTAGAATCAATACAAAACATTTATATTCTTTTCTTCACATATTTGTTTTAACTTATCCGGCCACACAGCTACGCTTACTTCGCCTAGATGAGCACATCTTAATAAGTACATGTAAGTCCTTGATTGACCAATGCCGCCCCCGATGCTTAAAGGAATTTCATCTTTCAATATTGCTTTATGATATGGAAGCCTTAAGAAATCTTCTTGCTCCGACATTCTTAATTGAAGCCTTAAAGTGTCTTTGGTTACTCTTATACCCATTGAACTTAATTCATGTCTCCTTTTGGTTACCGGGTTCCAAACTAGAATATCACCGTTTAAACCGTGAAATTGTTCACCATTCTTTTTTATTGTTTCGGTTGCCCAGTCGTCATAGTCCGCCGCTCGAAGTTCATGTGGATATCCGTCCTTTAGTGGCCAACCTATACCAGCAATAAATAATGCCGGCGCCTTTTCAAGTAGTACACGTGTTTCTCTTTCCTTCCGCGGCAAGTCTGGATACATGTCTAATATCTCTTCAGCATGTAGGAATGCTAATTCTTCGGGAATGTCAGGATATTTATTCGTCCTTAGCTGTGGATACATCTCTTGAGCTTTAAGCCCGGCGTCGCGTATTACTTTCCATATTTTTCTTACTACTTCTTTTAAGAAATCTAGATTCCTATCTTCAGAAGTTATCGTCCTTTCCCAGTCCCATTGATCGACATAAGAGCTGTGGTCGTGATCAAGGAAGTAGTCTTTTCTTATTGCACGCATATCAGTGCATATACCCTCGCCGGCTGCACAGCCGAATTCTTTAAGTGCGATTCTTTTCCATTTAGTCGCTGCTTGAACAACTTGAGCTTGAATAGGTACCTCAAGCCCCAATCCGCATGGGAATTGTACAGGCGTCCTTGAGCCGTCTCGATCTAAATAATCATTAACTCCGCTATCTTTATCAACTATTAGCGGTACGGGTACCATCTGAAGATTAAGTTCTTTGCAAAGATTCTCTTCTATATAATTCTTAATTGCATATATCGCTTTGGCTCTCTCTTTGGGCGGCAGTAATTGCTCGTAGCCAATCGGTAATATGTTTTTTAGTTCTTCATAGTTACCAATACCCGGACCGGCAAGATCTGACTTCTTATCTTTCATGATAATTCTCCTTTTGTTTTGGAAATATATTTTGGGTAAGTAATATATATTGAAATAGTTGCCCTTTTGAGACAAACTTTAATTGGCAGATAACGCAGTTAAATGAAGTTCGAATAATATCCAAATTCGTTCTCCCTCTTAATGGTTCATTAACCTGTTCTAATTTAATAAAAATATTATTCACTTATGATATTTTAATTTGAAATTATTTTTAAGTATCCTTTTAACTTATTGTGACTGTCAAATACTATTTTATAATATAATATCAATTTGTTATGCTAAATAAATTAAAGCTTTGGGTAGTGTCATTCTAAATATTAATGAAAAATTCATTAGTTTTACTATTCAATTGCGATATTAGTCAAAGAAGTTAAATTATATATTAACGTTAGGGCAGCAAATGATTAAAAGAATAAAGGGGCTTGAAAAATCATCGTTAAGACTTGAACCAAATGCAAGAGAGAGAGAAATATTATTCCGAATAGTGAACGATTATGCCGAAGGTTTTCTTAACAATCTTCAAACTCTCCCTGCATATAAATTTACAGAAGGACAGGGAATTGGAATATATGATTCTCCTGTTAGTGAGGAAGGATCAAATATTGAGAACTTACTTGAGATCCTAAAAAACAATGTTGATACCCCTGGACTTAATCCCGCATCGCGAGGTCATCTTGGATATATCCCCGGAGGCGGTATTTATCACTCAGCTCTTGGCGATTTCCTCGCCGCTGTAACTAACCGCTACGCCGGAGTATTTTTTGCCTCACCCGGCGCCGTCAGAATGGAAAATATGATGGTTAACTGGATGTCGGAAATAATTGGATACCCTGCTTCAGCAGGTGGTAATTTAACCTCCGGAGGAAGTGTCGCTAACCTTGTCGGAATTCTAGCGGCAAGGGACTCTGCCGATCTCAAAGCAAAAAACTTTGAAAGATCAGTAATTTATATGACTGACCAGGCCCATCATTCTATAAAAAAGGCGATTAGAATTGTCGGACTTGGTGAGTGCGTGCAGAGATTTATTCCCGTGGATAAAGGCTGGCGCATGAGAAGCGAATTACTTGAAGCTTCAATAAATAAAGATATAAAAGACGGACTAAATCCTTTCTTAATTATTGCCTCTGCCGGAACAACTGATACTGGTGCTGTTGACCCGCTTGATATGATAGGTGAGATTGCTTCAAACCATAAAATTTGGTTTCATCTCGATGCTGCTTATGGAGGTTTTTTTGTACTTGCAGATTCAGCTAAAGCTATTCTTAAAGGTATAGATAGACCGGATTCAATCATAATGGATCCGCACAAGGGTTTATTCCTTCCTTATGGTTCAGGCGCTGTGCTTGTAAAAGAAAAATCGAATCTGCTTAAATCAAATCATTATAAAGCAAATTATATGCAGGATGCAACTGTATCAAATGATGAGCTTGCACCGGGAGATTTGTCACCTGAATTATCTAAGCACTTTAGAGGATTGAGGATGTGGCTTCCTTTGAAGCTTCTTGGCGCGGCTCCCTTTAGGGACTCACTTGAGGAGAAGTTATTGCTCGCAAGATATTTTTATGAAAAGTTAAGTGAAATAAAAGGATTTGAGATGGGGCAGTATCCTGATTTATCAGTCGTTACTTTCAGGTATATCCCACCGCAGGGCGATGTTAATGAGTTTAACAAAAGACTTGTAAATGAGATTCAGAGAGATGAGAGGTTGTTTCTTTCTTCTACTACTCTTGAAGGTAAATTTATAATTAGACTGGCCGTTCTTTCCTTTAGAACTCACCTTGATACGATTGATGAGACGATTGGAATTATAAAAGAAAAATTAGCGTTGATTTTATAAAGGAGCTAAATGACAAAGGAATAAAGGACTGTTTTCTATTTTATATTACTTAACCTTTATCACAACAAACGTAATGTCATCTCTCGTTGGAGTATTGCCTTTCCAATTATCAATTGATTTTTTAAGCGAATCTATAATTCCTTCCGGTGTACTATTAACGGTTTCTCTGAAAACATCAATTATTTTATTATAACCGAACATTTCATTGCTCGCATTAAACAATTCAGGATAACCGTCACTCATTACTAAAATTGCATCTCCAGGTGTCAACATTATTTCTGATTCTGCGTATGGGTAGGAAGTTTTTGTACCAAGCGGCATCCCCTTCATCGTTATATACTCAATGGAGTTCTGACTTTTTCTGTATATCAAAAACGGCGGTATGCCTGCACTTGATAACCTCATTTTATAACCATTAATTTTTAATACGGCTAAACACATGTACATATATTCTAGGTTTAGCTCATTTATGGACTTAGAGAAATGATGAAACATTAAAGGAATGTCGTCTTGTAAGTGATTAGAAATGAACATACTCTTTATAGCTGTTACCATTACTCCTGCTTTAACACCGTGTCCCGTAGCATCTCCTAATATTGCTGTTAATGTACCGTCGTCACTCAAATGAAAATCATAATAGTCTCCGCCTACTTCACTAGCAGTCTCCATATAAACAGCAATATCCAGTTGCGGCAAATTCGGCAATTTCTTAGGTAGCATTGATAGCTGGATCTTCCGCGCCTCTTCTAGTTCTTTTGCCTTCCGGTCATTTTCTGCTTCCAACGCTATAGTCTGAAGTTCTGTTTCTCGCAAACGTGCCTTTTCTTTCTCCCTTTCAATCGCTACCTCAGTTTCTCTTTTTTCTTGCTCTATTGTTTTCTGAAGAAGTTCATTTACTTCTACCAGCTTTTGTGAGAGATTTTTGTTTGTTCCGGCAAAATCTCGAGCAAGATAAATTGACATAAATATCGGTAAGCTTGCAATGCCCAAATACATAATCAATGTCATTGTTTCATCAGGTATTACATTCGATAGATGAAAAATTTCTACGGAAAAGTTGAATAGCAATGCTAAGGTAAATGTAATGCCCCCAAAGCCTATTATCCACGATCCCTCCACTCTTTTAATAATTACATTTATTAAAATTCCAACACTTCCCAAAAGTGTAATAATCGCAAATATATAAATGGCAATATTTAATATTTTAGGACTGATAATGTTTACGAATACGGGAATCAGAGTAATTAGTATACCGTATAAAACGAACAACTTGAATTTTTTTGGCAGTTTCTGCTTTTTAATAGAATAAATAAATGCAAGGAAGAATAAAAATATAAACACCATCGTAACGATTGATATTATTCTTATTATTACTATTGTATTCGGGTTTGAGGTATTGCCCATAAGAAATCCAAAGAGGAAATTCAATGCAAGGAAAAATGAAAATATGCTATAATAAAGATTTGTAATACGTGTTTTATAAAAAAAGTAGAGGAATAAATGAAGCAACGCAAGCGATACGACAATTCCAAACAACGAAAGATTCAAAGCCGTGCTCTCAAGTACGCTATTATTCTGGGCTAGTATAGACTCGTTTAACAAACCAATGGAAATTCGCATTCCTGCTGCAGACGCAATCTCCCCGTACTTTTTATAAATATTTAATAAATGCTGATAAGAATATCTAATTGCCAATATGTGTACTTTTGAGGAATCAAAATAGAGCCCTATGGGTACTTTAGCAGGGTTATAATCCTTTTCCTGATTTAATGTATTTCCTACTTTTCCGAATTTATGAACAAGTTTTCCGTCAAGATATATTTCCGAAGCTCCGTATTGGGTTATTATTAGTCCAAGTGATTTGTTAAATAAGGAAGAGTCTGTCAATATTTTTAGCCTAAAACAGTATAAACCGGTGTTCTCGGACGCAGGTATGCTGTCCTGGTAAATCATTGTGCCTCTTATTTGCCAGTTCTCATCGTTATAAGTGGGAAGTACCCATTGCAAGCTGTCTCCAAGCTGAAACTTCCAATTTTTACTGATATCAAGAGCATTACTGGAACTGCTCTTACCATTGCTTATCTTATTTAATGAAAGAAATATTTGACCGTTCGTTTGAGAGTATATATGAGGGGACACACCTGCAAGTAGAAGAAATAAAACGATTCGTTTAATCATAGTATAATAATACTTATTAAAATTAAATTAATAGAAAACTATTTTTAAGAAGATCAAACAAAAAAATCAATAATAACTCGAAATAACTTAAAGACTATGATTGTTTTGAATCATTCACAATTTGCATAATTCCTGAATGATAATCTGTAGCTTTAAAAAATCTATTCTCAAAGTCGCTGCTATCGAAGAGATAATCGTATTCCTGCTGGTACATCATCTCATAAATCTCTTTAATAATTGGATTAAATAATCCCGTCATTTTCAGCATCCATTTCCTTAGAACCATATACTTAGGTTTTACACCATATCCTGAAGCAATGAATTGAACAAATTGTTTGCCCGTTAGTGCATTCATATCTGTCGGTAAATGCCATACACGATTATACGCACTCGGCGTATTGCCAAGCAATGCCGTAGCTCTAGCTGCGTCCGGAACGTATGTCAGTGAATGTTTTGTTTTATCACTTACAAGCAGCTGCGCAGTTTGCCCCTTTCTCAATTTATCAAATACTGTTGACCAAGTTATCGCAGTCGGTGTATTACCGTAGAAATCCGCCGAACGGGCAATTATTGCTGTAATGTTTCCTTTCTTAACTTCATCCATCAACTGAGTAGCTATCCTGGCTCTTATTTCTCCCTTCTTGCTCGTAGGATTCATCGGTGTGTCTTCTTTCATCCATCCATTTACTCTGCCGTACATATAAACGTTATCAAAAAATACTAGCTTTGAGTTATTCTTTTTACATGCCGATATAACATTGGTCATTATTTTTGGCCATAGTTCTTGCCATACTTCAAGTTTGTACTGTAGCCCTGCAGTAAGATACACTACTTCAGAATTTCTTACAGCTTCCTCTGTTTGAGCTGCATCTGATAAATCTGCCTTAAATAATTCATCTGTAAGATTAATGACTTTCGGATTTCTGCTTACTAATCTAATTTTATTAGTGTATTGAGGAAGCATTCTTGCTAACTCATTTCCTATTGCACCGCCTGTACCCAGTATTGTTTGCATTAAAACGCTCTAGTATTATTTCATCTATGATGGGTTAATTACTATAACTGATTAAAAATAATAAAAAAAACAATAAGTTTCAGTAATTGAAGTCAATCAAGAATAGGAGTATCTAGAAAAATAATGTTTTTCTACTTGAGTACGCCCATTGCTCTCTTTAACCTTGCAAAGGTGACCTGGTAGTTATAAAGCGATTGGATATATGACGCACTCGCATTTGCCATTGTTACTCTAGCGTCAGTAATTTCGATTGGGCTGCCCACGCCTTCACGGTATCTTGCCTCCGCAAGTTTTAATGTTTCTTGCGCCTGCCTGACAAAGGTTTTAGTTGCATCAATTTGCTCTTTAGCTTGCTCTAAGTTTGAATATTGCTGCTGAACATCAAGATTTACAGATTGAATTGTAGCATCACTTGTTGCTTGTGCAGTTTCCATATTAGCCTTTGCTTGTTCTATCCCTGCATCAAGTGCGAAGCCCTGAAAAATAGGAAGTGAAAATGTTACTCCCACATTCCACGAATATAAATATTGCTGATCAATTGTATAACTTCTCCAGTTATATCCGGCAGTAGCGTTAATCGTTGGTAAGTTTGCAGTCCATGCCGATGTTAATAATGATTGACTGGCGCTTATCTTGTATTTATCGGATATAATTTCAGGACGATTACTCAACGCAGTTTGATATGCAAATGAGTAGTTTATACTATCTTGATTGACTTCTAAAATATCTTTTAGCTGGAAACTATCAGGAAGTTTTGAATTCAATATATTTTCCAACTGTATTTTTGAAAGCCTTAAATTATTATTGGCAGCAATCAAATTCACCTTTGAATTTGCTACATCGGTTTTTGCCGTAAGTACATCGTATTGTGGATGAGTTCCTGCTTTATAGAAAGCCTCCGCCTGCGAAAGATGTTCACTTGCCTGTTTAAGTGTTTCTGAATATACACTGTCCATCCTTATTGCCTCAAGATAATTAAAGAATGCAATGTTGGTTGCGAGTATCAAATCCTGCTTTGCACTTATTAGATCTTGCTTTGATGCATCTTTAAGATCAGTATAAGCCGAAATGCGGTAATATGTTTTCCCAAAATCAAATATCTGCTGCTGCAATTGAAATCCTGCAGCAAAACTCTGATAGTCGGAAGTACGTGCAGTAGGTCCAAGAAAAGTAGTCCCTTCGTTATTGCTCCAGCTTGATTGGAACATAAGCTGGGGGAAAATCGCCGACCTTGTCAGCTTTAGATTTGCAGCGTTAACACCGTAATTACCCTCGGCAATTTTTATCTGCGGATTATTCTTCAAAGCTAATCCTACGCATTGCTCAAGGGTTAAAGTATCTGTCTGACTATATGCTAATTTTGGAAGCATTATTGTTAAAAATAATATTCCTAAAATAATTTTATTCATGCACTTCATCTCCGTTTTCAGCAACCATATTTTTTCTGAATCTTTCCTCAAATAAAGTGTAAAGCGTCGGGATGAATAGTAAAGTCAAGAATGTTGATACTGTTAATCCTCCGATAACTGCAATTGCTAGAGGTCCTTGCGATGTTTCACCGCCGATTCCTAGTGCTAATGGTATTAAACCAAGTACTGTGGCTAGCGATGTCATTAAAATCGGACGAAGTCTTATCGTTCCGCCGGTAATTACAGCTTCGTGTAATTCCATCCCTCTCTTGCGCAGTTTATTTGTGTAGTCTACTAGGAGAATACCATTCGACACCACTATTCCTATCATTACGATTACACCTTCAAAAGAAGTAACTGATAAAGTAGTGTTTGTTAAAAATAATGCCCAAACAACTCCTATCATTCCTAGCGGTACAGTAAACATTATAATAAACGGATCAATTAAAGATTGAAATTGAGATGCCATAACCATGTAAACAAGAATAATAGCTAATCCTAGCGCAAGCATTAAGTCGCTAAATGTTTGCTTCTGCTGTTCTACGTTGCCGCTTTGCTGTATTGTAAATCCGGTTGGAACATGTATCTTATCTAATTTTGTCTGAATGTCCTGAGCAACACTTCCAAGGTCTCTTCCGGATACGTTTGCAGTTACTTCAACAATTCTTTCTTCATATTTTCTATCAATTTGCACCGGGGAAGTTGAGTGTGCTATCTGTACTATATTTCCCAATTTAACAAGTTCGCCTTGAGAATTTTGAACTGTTAAATTTTCAAGGTCTTCTACTTTATTCCTGTAATCCTCTGAAAGTCTTACTAGAATATTATATTGGTTTCCATTAGTCGGCTCGGTGTACTGCGAAGCGACTGTTCCATTAATTGCAGTTGCTATAGTATTTGAAATCTGATCAACATTTATTCCTAAAGCACCTGCTTTTTCTCTGTCTATTATTACTCTTAGTTCCGGGAGATTTTGATCTCTTGAAATTAAAACGTCAGTAGCGCCTTCTGTAGATTGAACTGCACTAGCCACTTCTTGAGATAATTTATTCGACGTATCAAAATCTTCTCCGCTTATTACAACATCAATTGGTGCAGATGAACCAAAGTTTAATAAGAACCTTAAAAATCCGCTTGGATTAAGATATATCTTAGCTCCGGCAAGTCGAGTAAGTTTAGGACGAAGTTGTTTCATAATTTGGAATACACTTCTCGATCTATCTGATGAAGGAATAAGCTGCAGATTAATATTTGCAGCATGGCTGCCTGGATTTGAACCAAATAAATTTCCGCTTCTTTGCGAAGGCACGCCGATGTCTGAAATCATCGTTCTAACTTCCGGTACGTCCTTTTTTATAATACTTTCAACTTTTTCAACAAATTTAGTCGTCTCTTCTATCCTTGTGCCGACAGGTAATCTAATCAATACTGAGAACTGACTTTCATCAGTATCAGGGAAAAATTCTGTCCCTATAAATTTGAAAAGTAAAAATGATAGTGCTGCAAAACCAATGATACCAAATATTACAATTTTCCTGTGCCTCAATGCTTTGCTTAAGATATTCTTGTAAGTGCTGTCGATTTTATCAAGCATGCTTTTAGCTTTAATCTGCATCCTATGAGAAAGTTTCTTTGAGTTAGGATCTGCTTCTCTTTCAGCATGAAGAAACTTATAGCATAAGAGGGGAGTAACTGTTCTTGAAACAAAAAATGATGCAAATAATGCTACTGCAATTGTTAAAACAAGAGGAGCAAATAAGAGCTTTGCTATGCCTGTTAAAAAGATTACCGGTAAAAAAACTATAACTGTAGTAAGTGTAGATATAAAAATCGGTGCTGCAACTTCTGATGCTGCATCAATTGTTGACTGCATTTTCCCTATTTTCGTTTCTGCCATTGTTCCATAATGTCTGGATATAGCTTCAAGCTCCACTATGGAGTCGTCTACAAGACGCCCTATTCCCAGTGCTAGCCCCCCGAATGTCATTATATTTAATGTTGTTCCGCTAAAACGGAAGAATATAAACGTAACCAATATCGAAAGCGGTATTGCAACGAAAATTATAACTGCGCTTCTTGAATTCCTTAAGAATATAAGAATCACGATCATCGCTAAAAGAGCGCCTAATATAGCTTCTTGTTTTAATCCGGCAATTGACTGACTGATATATAAACTCTGATCTGATGCCAATGTCGCTGTAACTGATTTCGGAACGTCTCTTAGCTTTTTCAATTCTTTTATTACGCTCTTTACAACTTCTACCGTGTTGGCGCCCGATGTCTTTTGAACTCTAAGTATTACTCCTGACTTTCCGTTCGTCCGGATCAGTTCAGTCTGCTCCTGGTAAGAATCTTCAACCTTAGCTAAATCCTTAATCCTAATCGGAACACCATTTACCGTCTTTACTACAATATTGCCCATCGGGTCGACAACATTAAATTCACTTTCCGTCTTAAGAGAGTAATCGTAAATTCCTGACTTCAAATCTCCTGATGGTAATATTAGATTAGAATTAGAAACAGCTTGAATTACCTGTGTTAGCGGGATATTAAGTGCCTCAATCCTATTTCGGTCCACCGTTATATGTATCTCTCTGATTTTCCCGCCCACAACCGATGCTGATGCCACCCCTGAGATATGCTCAAGCTGCGGTTCAATAACATTGTAAGCAAGATCGTACATCGCACGCGCGTCCATATTTCCGCTAAGAGCAACCGTACAAACAGGAACATTTGTTATATCAAATCTTAATACCAATGGCTGCGATACTGCAGCTGGCAGCAAGTTCAGTATTCTGTTTATTTTTTGTATTACGTCTATTAACTCAATGTCGGTATTTGCATCCCAATTAAAATTAACACGTACCTGGGAAATGCCTTCACGTGTTGAAGATTGAACGTAGCTAACGTCGTTTGCGGAGCTAACTGCTCTTTCGATAGGAACGGTGACTGTTTGTTCCATATCTGTGGGACTTGCGCCGTTATAAAAGGTAATGACGCTTATTACCGGTATTTGAATGTTAGGCAGCATATCAATCGGTAGCTGCGTAAAAGAAACAAACCCAAGAACGAAAATGGCTAATGCAGCCATCAAGGTCGTAATAGGATATTTAAGTGCTAGGCGCGTTAACCACATATTTTCACTCTGTAGGTTTTACTTCCATGTTATCTTTAATTAAGCTTTGTCCGACGAATACTATCTTGTCATTCCCGGTAATCCCTGATAGTATCTCATCCTTATTATCCTGTTGAATTCCAACTGTTATATATCTTCTGTGTACTGTATTATCAGGATTTACGACAAATACAAAATTGCCGCTATCGTTATTCAGCACTACCTGGTTTGGTAGTATTAATACATTATCTTTTTTCTCCATCACCAATGTTATTGTAGCAAACATTCCCGGCTTTAACTGATTATTATAATTATTAATGTCAACTTCAACAGCCATAGTACGCGTCGACAGATCTACCGCCTCACTTATCTTTTTAATCGTTGCTTTGTAAACTATATTAGGCAATGCGTCCGCTTTTACTCTTATCTCCAGTATTTTCGAAATATCAGGAACGTCTTTCTCAGGAATATTTATAATTGACTTTAACAAACTCACATCCATCAAAGTAAATAGAATAGCACCAGATGGATTTGTTGGTGTTACGTAAGCTCCCGGATCTAAGAATCTTTTTGTTATATATCCCGAAAATGGGGCAGTGACTCTGCAATAGCTTAATTGAATTAAAGCATTATTGTAATTTGCGAATGCAGCTTCCTTTTGCGCAAGTGTTACATCATAAGCCGTTTTTGCATTATCAAGATCCTGCTTCGCGACAAGGTTTTGACCAAAAAGCGATTTGTTCCTTTCATAGCCAAGCTTTGAATTTTCTAGATTAGCAGATGCCTGAATATAATTCGCCCTGGCTTGCTTAGCATTCTGTGAATAAATCGTAGTGTCAATTAATGCAAGCAGATGTCCCTTACCTACTTTGTCCCCGATATCGACATAAATCTTTTCAATATTTCCTGTCACTTTTGGATATACGCTTGCTTGCTGTATGGGAAGAATATCTCCCGTCAGACTTTCGCTTCTAATAATTTCACCTCGTTTGGCATTTGAAACTACTACTGAAGGAATGGCCACCGGTCTCTTTGAAGCTTCCGAGATGGTTCTGACTATTTTTAATACAACTAAAACAAGGATGATTATTCCAATTATGGAAAATGAAATGTATATCTTTTTCTTTTGCATCAGGTCTCCGGTTGAGATAAGCTAATTTGTAAAGTTCAGGTCTCCGCCATTTAATTGTTTTATCAAAATAAAACATTTAAATATAATAATTAAAATAATATGACAAAGAATTATCATTGTTGGTTTAAATGGCAGGAAAATAAGGATATTCGGAAGAATATATCTAGTGTGTGCTTCTAAAAACTATCATTTATAAAATTTAACGCAGAGACTTGCCTACTTGCAAGTTCATTACATAGAACGCTCAAATAATTGTCATTTTGACTGAGCCTGCCTTCAGCCAAATATTGAAGTTTCTAGAAGTGCCCTAGTGTATATTAATTTCTCTTTTGAAAGGGAAATAATTCTTTGTGAAAAGACTAATCTTTGTTTCACGAAGTCAAAAGAAGAAGGTAAGGAGTTTTATATCTGAATTAGAACTTGCTTATATGGTAATTTTATTATAATCTATAAATGTCATTAAACTTGTCATTTTTCCTCAACTAATTTTTTTATTTCAATTAATATTGGACTCCACCCGCCGGCTTGTACTGTTTCATTGTATCGTTTTTCTCCGTCACCTACTTTTGAATAATCCCCCTGTTTTACAGTCAAGTTTGTTTCTCCTTTTTCTTCGGATAGAATATAAGTTACATTGAGATAGTTATCTGGTATATCGGGAATTCCTGAATTTGGATCTATTGTAGTGTACTCTAAAAATTTCTGAGGCTCTATTTTAATAATGGTTCCTTTTACTGCTACCATTTCAACCCCTCCAAAAATCCCTTTCCATAATAATGGACTTCCCACTTTCCAATCAGAAACAGTTTCACACCCGAACATGTAGTTTTTCGTTTGCTCCGGATTTGTCAATGCATCCCATACCCTAGAAGCCGGCGCCTTAATAACAATACTGTTCTTTACAATAAGTTGTTTGCTCATGTCATTATCCTTCGTATTTATTGTTACTATCTATATTATTTCTAAGTTCAACTTAAATTAACTTAGTTATTTCGTGACAAAATAAAATTGTTCCCGCTCAAAAGTAAAGAGAATCCAATTTGCCTTATATTCAACGAAATAATAATTATTTTACATCCCTAAATTTTTCTTGATTACAAAAATTGAATCAATCTAATGCTATGGTTATTTTTTAACTTGTTATTCTAAAATATTTAACCAGTGCAAAATTAAAATTTAACAAAGAGGACTCGCTTTCGAAATATCTATACCTTTCTATTAAATCTTTCAAACAGATAATAAATACAGATAAACAAGGAATCTTAATATGCACTTTAAGGAAAATCTTTCCTTCACAATTTTATTGTTTTCCTTATTCACTTCTATAATCTACGGACAGGCTAATAATACTACAACTGTTAGCGGGTACGTTTATGATAAAGAAACAGGGGAATCCTTGATCGGAGCTAATGCATATATTTCCGGAAGTCAACTCGGCAATACAACTAATACCAGCGGCTATTTTGTTATATCTGATATACCTTTTGGAAAACAAAAACTAATTGTAAGCTATATCGGATATAATTCTTATCAAAAAGAGTTAGTGCTAAACGGAAAGCAGCAGTTATTGAAAATATATTTGACTCCTACTGCATATAAATTTGGCGAGGTCTTAGTAAAAGGGGATTCAATGAAGCTTGCTGATAAACTTTTTGCAAAGCCTTTATCTACAATTGTAATGAATGCTAGCCAGGTAAACCAAATTCCTAAAGTAGTCGAGGCAGATCTTCTGCGCGCTCTGCAAACTATGCCAGGCATAACTTCACTGTCTGATTTCTCTTCCGCAATTTACGTACGCGGCGGTACCCCCGATCAAAACCTTTACCTTGTTGATGGCGCAGAAATATATAACCCCGAGCATGCCTTTGGTATATTCTCAACTTTTAATACCAATGCAATTAAAAGAGTAGATGTATCGAAAGGCGGGTTTGGCGCTGAATATGGAGGTAAGCTCTCCTCTGTAATTGATGTTACTAATTTGGACGGTGATAGGAAAAAAGTTGAAGGCAATTTTAATTTAAGTCTTATTGCCGCCAACTTAACTTTACAAATGCCCCTTGGATCTTTTGGTTCAATATCCGGCTCTTTCCGTCGGACATATATTGACCAAACCTATTCTAAGTTCATTAAGAATTTACCGGCTTATTATTTCTATGACGGAAACTTAAAAGGATTCTTCCAGCTTGGTGATAGGGATAATCTTATCGCTAGTTATTTCGGGAGCAAGGATAATCTCGATTTCCAGATAAATAATACTTCGCCTCAAAGCCCTCATGTGCTTTATAATTGGGGAAATACAATAGGATCAATTAACTGGGAACATCTCTTTAGCAATAAAATATTTTCAAGATTCATGATCTCAAATAGTAATTTCGGTTCCAATTTTAGTTTTAACCAGGCACAACCGATCGAAGAGACTAACACTTTAACTGATTATACGGCTAAAGGCTCGGTTGATTATTATATATCTAATCAGCTTAATTTGAAAGCCGGCGCAGAGTATAAGCATCTTAATTTGGTTTATAGATATGACTGGAGCTCAGGTCTTGCAAGTATTAATAATAATGCACAAGAAATTAATGCTTATGCAAGTTTATTATGGAAACCTGACCCGCTGTGGGATATTGAAGCCGGTCTTAGATTCAATAAATTCACATCTGATAAAACTTTCGTAGATAATGAACCGCGGTTATCTATTAAGTACCGGCTGTCTGAATCAAGCAGTTTGAAGTTTGCTACAGGATTATATGATCAATACCTCGACAGTATACAAAGGCTATTCATTTCTAGCATTTGGGTGGGTGCTGATAAAAATATAAATAGCTCCTCTGCTACTCATTTTATATTCGGTTATCAGAAACAAATAAGTAACTTCTTTGTATTTGAAGCAGAGACTTATTTAAAGAATTATAAAAATCTCTATATATTTAATCAGAATCTTAATGCCGATATAGCCCCTTCATATTATGAGGCAAACGGGAATCCAGTTTATACATCAACAAAAAATCTATTTACTCGCGGGGACAGCAAATCATACGGTCTTGAACTGATGTTAAGAAAAGATATTGGCGCCGTTACAGGATGGATTGCCTATTCATTATCCCAAACCAAGTATACGTTTGACGGCATAAATCAAGGCAATGCGTTTGAGCCAAGACAAGATAGAACGTCTGTTCTAAATTTCGTGTTGAACGGAAATGTTAATGATATATTCAGCGGCAACTGGAATGGTAATGAAATAAAACGTTCCTCTAATTGGGTACTCGGATTAAGTTTTATTTATACGTCAGGTCAGCCTATTACAGTACCGTCATCTGCATACTTTGTAAATTCTCTCCCTGCTTGGGATAGCTACGGAACCGGTAGTAATGACCTTCCAAGTTATAAGTTGTATCCCGGCGCAATAGACACATACAGGCTTCCCGCCTATATAAGAATGGATGTAAGTATTACATGGGTGAAAGATTACGGTACGTGGACTCTTTCTCCGTATCTTCAAATATTCAATATCGGTGATCGCAAAAACGTATGGTTTATTAGCTATAGCAGTAATGTTACAAATGGAGCGATTGTACAAAATGTGTCAACTGTAAACGAGCTGCCGTTTCTTCCTAGTCTAGGCGTAACAATTAAATTTTAATCAATATTATGAAGATGATATTGAAATGATTTGTTTTTGAAAAAGGTAAGTTATGAAATACATAAAAATATTCTTCCCGCTTATTGTTTCTTTTGTATTCATTGAATGCGGCAATCCGGGTGTGAATGTCAATAATGCCCCCTATGAGCCGAAGATAACTGTCGAAGGATATCTATATTGCGGCGAATCAGTGCATGATATTAAACTTATGAGAAACTATGCCCTCGGTGCCCCTGTGGATCCGGGTCAGCTTTATCTTACTCCGTCATTAAATGATGTTTCAATTACTATAAACGGTAACCCGCTTACATTTGATCCGCAGACAGACTCTTATTATAACAGCCAAATGTACATTGGCTATGACTCAACTTATACTTTAGAAGTCTTTGCAACTATAGATGGTAAGAAGCTTCATACTACTTCAACAACAACTACGCCGCAAAAAGGATTTTCCGTACTTAATAAAAATCTAGGTCAGTTTAAGTATAACACAAATCCTATAACTATAAACTTTAATACTTCACCGGGCACTGGCTTTTACGTATTCTCAATTGTTCCGGATTCGGCAAGTCTTAGCAATTTTATTTACAATAATGTTTTTAGATCAAATCTCGACTCTGCTAAAATTGCAAATAATTTTAACGATTATAAATTTAGACATGAAACACTTAACAATATAAATTCCTTCACATCAACTGCATATTCTATTACGCTGAATGTCAGGGACACTTGGTTCTATAGCTCTTATACAGTTATTGCCTATGCTGGGGATGAAAATTTCAAAGACTATTTAATAACAGCACCTTCTGTGCAGGAATTTGACGGAAACTTTCATCAGCCTGTCCAAATATTTAACGGCGACGGTATAGGAGTGTTTGCTTCTGCAATAAAAGACACGGTCAGATTTTCTATAATTAAATGATCTTAGAAATTAGTTAATAAATAATTTCTAAGAACATTTAATCATTTACCATTAATCTTCAAAATACTCTATACCTGATTTATCGAGGTAGCCCCATTTACCTCCGACTTTTACTATAACAAGCGACTCTCTGCTATCTATGATTTCATCATATTTTATCGGCGTTATGCCTCTTCCTTTATTGTCAATCAATCCCCACCATCCGTTTAATTCTACCCTTGCAACACCATCTGTAAACTCACTTACCGATGAATAATTATTATTGATTACCATCTTACCTTCTTTGTTAATATAACCCCATTTTTTATCCAGTTTAACGGGTACAAGTCCTTCACTGAATAATCCTACATTTTCATATTTTGGAAGAATGATCTGCTTTCCGGTAACATCTACAAATCCCCATTTATCACTAAGCATCACTGGAAAAATGTTGTTAAAGAATTCACCTATCTTATGGTATTGAGGCGGAATAATTTCCTGACCGCTTGTGTTTATTACTCCCCATTTGCCGCTGAATACTTCAACTCCTTCTTTTATCTTTATACCAAAGTTTATCTTAGCATATCCGTTTTTGAAATTTTCAGCTTCGTCATACTTAATGTCAGTAATTTCTTTCCCGCTTTCATTTATAAAACCCCATTTGTTATTTAACTGTACCCTCACAAATCCCTCATAAAAATCATCAACAAAATCATACTGTACCTGAATAATGATCTTCTTGTTTTTATCACAGAACCCCCATTTATCCTTTTTGCGGTAAGGAATCAGTTTTGTCTTTTTGTCATTCATAATTTTTACTCCTGTTTAAGTTATTAGGTTAAAGCTGAGATTCCTTTTAACAATGGACTATTGAAAAAAGGTCAATTCCATGATCCTTTTATCATGGAAGTTGGCTACTATATGTTGGTTGTTTTATCCATATTCTTTTAAAGGACAAATGACAGTGACAAGATATATTTTCTTGTATGAATATCAATGTCAAAAGTTAGAATGTGAGGAATCGATATAATGACAAAAATTGCCTATCTATTACTTCGCTAAACTATCGCCCGGGAAACTTCTACAAGGATGAACTTCATATACAAAAATCCCTTCTTTTACAGCGGGGTCTTCATCCATGATTTTTCTAACCTCATCAACATTTACATTAAATATTCCAACTCCCGAGACATCACTTTCATCTCTTATTGGGCACACAATTGAAAGCTTTCCTAATTCACGTAATGCAAAATTTCTTCTGCCGTGTTCCCATATTAATTTCTCAATACCCGGTTCATTCTTCCTTGGGCCGGCTTTTAAAATAACAACACAATATTCCTTTGCCTTTTGAAGCCTCTCCCTCATAAATTCATCCGTTATTACTGCCATAGATATTCCTTATTAAATGATTAGCCTATCCTTAAATTGATTTATAAAATACAAAAGAATATTAATTTTTATTTGTCCTTTACCACATACGTTTCATTACTTGTTTAACTTATCCAATTTTTATATATTTTACATTAGAAATATTTCAATCGAGCTCTATAACATAGCCTATTCTAGCACCGCAGAGAGCATATTCGCTAAAGCGATTGAAATAGCCATAACACACCTAAACTATTCCCTAGTGAAAATATGAATGCACTCTGAATGCACTATGAATACACTCTGAATGCACACCTAAACCTATATCATTTCTCTAATCTAGCACCATAACTACCTCCCTAAATCACTCACAGCACTCTACACACCTCAAAAATAAGCAGCAGTTTCCCCATTCACATCCCTATAACCCATGTAACAATACTTTGCATCATCTACGTTTATAGCTGAATATTGCACTGCACCTCCTCTTCAGCAAGCTTTCTAAAAAATTATTTTATCGTTATCTTTGTAACTAGTAATAAATATAAGAGTTAATAATGCCTAACATTTCAGCTAAAAGATTAAGTGAGTTAAAAAGGAAGTTTAAGGGCCTTAAAATTGCAGTTGTCGGTGATATGATGCTCGACTGCTATTTCTGGGGCGATGTAAAAAGAATTTCACCCGAGGCTCCGGTGCCTGTTGTTGAGGTAGGAAACGAATTCTACCGCTTTGGCGGCGCTGCTAATGTCGCTCTGAATATCTTAAAGCTTAATGGTGTTTCAATTCCTATTGGCGTACTGGGACCCGATAATTACGGTTCTATATTTTCCTCGCTTATTGAAGAAACGGGAATCTTAAGCGAAGGTCTTATTGTTGACGAACAAAGACCTACCA
Organism: Bacteroidota bacterium; assembly: GCA_021777835.1. GTDB lineage: Bacteria > Bacteroidota > Ignavibacteria > Ignavibacteriales > Ignavibacteriaceae > FEN-1297. Next base: position 161,006 of record JAJYDC010000003.1, read on the forward strand.
CAGCCAAGACTCGTGTTATAGCTGATAATCAGCACGTTGTAAGAATTGATAAGGAAAGTAAAGATTATTTATCAGCAGGTATACAATCAAAGATTTATAACTACATTGAAAAAAACATTAAACAATTTGACGGTATTATACTTCAAGACTATAATAAAGGAGTTCTTACCCCGGCACTTATAGAAAAGATAATTAAGCTGGCAAACAAACATAAAATATTAATAACAGTTGATCCGAAGTTTAATAATTTCTTTAATTATAAGAACGTATCTGTATTTAAACCCAACCGTAAAGAAGCCGAAGATGTACTAGGAATGAAAATCAAATCTGATGATGATATCAGTAAGGCAGGGAAAAAACTATTAGAGTCTCTAAATGCTAAAAATGTATTACTTACTCTAGGCGAAGGCGGAATGGCTCTATTTGAAAAGGGGAAAAAGGAAATGCGCCTTCCGACTAAAGCCCATAACGCTGCTGATGTATCGGGCGCAGGTGATACGGTAATTTCTACCTTAACTATGGCTCTTGCTGCAGGAGCTAATATACTTGAAGCATCGTATCTTGCTAATTATGCCGGCGGGCTTGTATGTGAGGTTATAGGCATAGTTCCTATTGAGATTGATAAATTATTTAATGAGGTTGCAAAGGATAAAAGATGAGTGAAGTAAAATCACTAAATGAATTAATAATTCTTCGCAAAAAGCTCAAAGAGGAAAATAAGAAAGTGGTTTTTACCAACGGTGTATTTGACCTTATCCATTCTGGGCATGTAGACTATCTTATAAAAGCAAAAGCATTGGGCGATGTACTTATTGTCGGAATGAATAGCGATGCTTCCGTAAAAAGAATTAAAGGGAATTCCCGTCCCATTCTCTCTGAAAATGAAAGAGCATTTATAATATCAAATCTGAAACCTGTAGATTTTGTAACTGTTTTTGAAGAAGATACTCCTGCAAATTTAATTCAAAACATTATACCTGATGTATTAGTTAAAGGAGCAGATTGGTCTCTTGATAAAATTGTCGGCCGTGATATTGTCGAAGCAAACGGCGGTGAAGTAAAGGCTATAGAGTTTGTAAATGATCAGTCTACTTCTAAAATTATAAAGTCAATTTTAGAAAAGTATAAAGCTTAGTATATTTCAATTAGTTAGTTAACTTCTTATATTCCAGCAAGATTGCGTAATCCCTCTGTAATTTGCTCTTAGTAAATGCAGAGCTGACGGTAGTCCTTTAATATAATCGCAAAAAAACAACAGATCTAATTTTGGCAGAAGAAAAAACAAAAATAAAGATAAAACGTTCGCTGTTCCGCAAAATAGTAAACTTCTTTTTGTATACAGGAATAGTACTGCTCGTTATATTATTAATAGCTTTAGGCTTTAGCCAAACATCAACCTTTCGCGAATACCTCCGCACTACTGTAATTAAACTTGCAGATAAAAACCTCAATGGTAATCTGAACATAGACAAAATAGACGGCACAATCTTTACTACACTTCAAATTAGGAATGTATCTGTTAATATGGGAAGTGATACTTTATTCAAAGCTGAAACAATTTCTTTAAAGGTAAGTCCACTCAGAATTCTGCTTAAAACTATATACGTAAGAAGCATTGAAGTAAAAAATGCCGACGTGAAGTTTACTAAGGATAGTGCAGGTGTTCTTAATATCGCAAAATTAATTCCACCGACCCCACCAAGTAAAACACATTCAAAATTCCCGTTTAAAATAGAAGTTGCAGATTTATCTCTAAGCAATGTCAACTTTTCCATGCAGGATTTTAATAAAAAGGGAAGCAATGAAATATACGGCAATCTCAATACCTCTGATCTAAGACTAAAGGGTATCTACCTTTCTTTAAGCGCAGAAGCAGACATTGCCAATAACGATTTTAATTTGGACATAAGTCATTTATCCTTCTCTCCAAATTTGAAATATTTTTACTTGAAAGATCTAACAGGAGAGTTCTCTGTAAATGAAAAGGGTATTAACGTAAAAGGGCTTAAACTATTGACTGATAATTCAGATTTACAATTATCAGCACAAGTAACAAATTATAATTTATTCGACTCTACCGCCTTTAAGAGAATTGAACAAGCAGATATAAAGCTAAATCTTGAAGCACCTAAATTTAATTTTGATGATCTGTCTTCATTCGTTACATCTACTAATATATTAAAAGGGACTGTTGCAGCAGAAATTAAAGCAGATGGAACACCAAAAAGTCTGGATATTGATTTATTAAAGATAGACTATTTAAAATCACATCTTGAGGCAAGAGGAAATATTAGCGAAATTACCGAGCCTGACGAGATATTCATTCGCACAAGCTTATATAACTCAAGAATCGAACCATCTGATATTCATAGTCTGCTTCCGTCATTGATGAATGGTCGTTCATTAAATGCACCGCTGATAAATATTGATACATTAAATTATTCTGGAAGACCCAATAATTTCGAAACAACTTTATTTGCAAGAAGCGGCAATGGAAGTCTTCACCTTAAAGCAGATCTTGATTTACGAAAGAAGGATATAGGCTATAATGTTACTTTAGATTCAAGAAAAATGGACATTACTCCTTACGTAGGTTTTTCAATTGTTCTTAATTCTAATGTAACATTAAAAGGCTACGGGCTAAGCCCTGAGACATTAAATGCCTCTGCGAAAATTACAGCAGGTGGTTCAATAATAAATGGCAAGAAATTAGATACACTAGATCTTTCCGCAGATGCTAAGAACAAAAAGATAAAGTTTGGAATATATGTCGGGCATAATTATTCAATTGCTTCTTTTGCAGGCACATTTGATATGACCAAGAAGAATGACCCTGCTTATGAAGTATCCGGATTTGTCAAAGATCTAAACCTTGAGGACTATGTTGCCGATTCATCTTTCAAGAGCAAACTTAATTTCACAATAGATGCTTCTGGAGATAATTTTGATTTAGATAAGGCTAATCTTTTTCTTGACTTGAACGTCAATAATTCTACAATACAAGGCAACAGGTTAGACAGCACCAGAGCGATAGTAGATATCAGAAGCAACGATAACGGCGAAAGAATTATTAACCTTGTCTCGGATTTAGCAGACGTTACGTTTCAAGGAAAGTTTTCAATTAAGCAAACCTTGAGTTTATTAAGTAGTCAGTCTGGTTTGATTGCTAAAGAAGTTAAATACAAGCTAAACGAAATTTTTCAACCACAAAACAATTTCAGTAAACAAGTTCAAACAGGAATTTCAATTCCTATAAATAAAAATGTCAATACGCCAGTTTATTCAAACACGGATATAAAGTATCAAGTTGAATTCAAAAGCTTTGCCCTTCTTTCGCTTTTTATGAATAATAACCATTTAAGTCTTAGCGGAAGCCTAAATGGTGAAATAAAGAACAACCCTGATAGTATTTATGTATCACTCGCCGCTAACTTCGACTACATTAAATTCTGGAACGACAAGGATGTTTTCTTTACATCAGGACTGAATTTGAATGTAAATCTGACAAATAATCTTATGGCACAATCTCTTAGTAATATAAAAGCAAATGTGTCGCTTAGTGCAGGAAGAATTTTCTCCGGCTCAGATATTCGTAATCTAATATTCAAATTTAATTTACTTAATGAAGTTGCAGACTTGCGATTCGCAGCAAGTATCCAAAATCAAATTGATGTGCGCTTAGCCGGAAGAATAGACTTTCCTGGTAATATCCTGCAAGCGGATTTTGATAGCCTGTTAGTGACTTATAATCAATTTACCCTTCAAAACAAAAAGAAAATGTCTATAGTATATTCTCAGGATAGAATTGATGTTAAGAATTTTACTCTGCAAAGAGATACTTCACTTATAGATATTGAAGGATTTCTCTCACGAACCGGTGATCAAAATTTGAGTATATCAATATCAAAACTCAGCGGTTTTGATATCGGAACTAGTCTATTCAATCTGGATCCTGCAAATGACCTTGATGCAAACTTAAACTTATTAGCGAAAATCACCGGCAATTTCTCAGCTCCGGTAATGACTATAAATTTTGTTGCTAATAATATCTCGTATAAGGATCAGGAATTTGGATTTCTGAAAAGTAAATTTAATTATGCGGATAAAAACTTAAATGTTAATCTAAAATTTCTAGACTCTACTTCGAATGAAGCGAAACCTACTCTGTTTCTGACAGGAGATGTTCCTATTGATCTTGCTTTTACAGGCGTTAGTGAAAGAATGGTAAAATCGAAGGAGATGGACTTAATGCTTGCAGCTAATAATTTTAACTTATCAGCTTTAGGCAACATAATTCCAAAAGTAAGTAAGTTAAGAGGAACATTTAACGCTGGACTAAAACTTACGGGAACTTTAAACGACCCTATACCGAAAGGTCAGTTAGCAATTACAAATGCAGGTTTTCTTTTAGGGGCTAATAACCTTGACTATAATGCCGGTTTGAAGATCAGCATCGACAACAAGTTCCTTTCAGTGGACAGCTTATCGATTGCAAATAGTCCTGATACTAAAAACGGAGGTACAATACGCGGTAATGGGAAGGCCACCTTAAATAAATTTAGCATAGAATCTTCACAATTCAAGATTAATGGCAACCTAAAAGTTTTAAGCGAAGACTCTAAGTCAGTAAGTCCCGCAGTATACGGTGAACTTGTAATAGCTACAAACGGTGACATTTCATTTACTGCAGATTCTACCGGAGAGTTTTTATCCGCGCCAATCATAATACAGAATGCGCAGCTTACTTTTCCTCCAGTTCAATCAGGATACCAAAATTCTTCAAGTAATTTCATATACCGTTATATAGTAGATTCAACAAAAACAAATAAAAAAGAAATTGATTTTGAGAACTTGGTAAAACTTTCGCAAGCGCATAATGCAGGAAAGAGAATTCGATCTGCTAAAAAAAGTTATTTTAATTATAGTATAAATGTAGAAGTTCAAAAGGAAGCTACATTTAAGTTTATAATTTCTAAAGAACTTAATCAAAGCCTGACTGCATTATTAAAAGGAAATTTTCAGTATGAAAATATTAATGGAATGACAAATGCACAAGGTGAATTAAGTTTGCTAGATGGATCAAACCTTGAATTCTTAAAAACTTTCGATGCAACCGGAACAATTAGGTTTGAAAGCGAACTAAGTAATCCTTACCTTGATGTAGTTGCAACCTATATGAATTATTATATTCCTCCTTCAGCGCCTAATACAGAAGAAAAGGTAGCGGTGAAGGTTAAGCTGAAGGGTCCATTAAAAGACCTTTCTAAGAATTTCATTCAGGATAAAAATAACATCTCAGTCTATGTCGGCTCTGATAATATAAATAATGACGTATCTGATCCTACAAAAGATGTTTCGGATGCAGTAATGTTTATATTGCAGGGACAGTTTGTCGCAGATATGACGCCTCAGCAGCAGTCAACGGCATTAAGGCAATCGGGGGCTATAACAGGAACAGCCACTTCATTAGCCGGCTCTTTGTTAGGAGGGTTCTTAAATCATTATCTTGGAGATTATGTTAAAGGTGTTGAGCTAAGAAATGTCGGCACTACTACGAAGTTTAATTTAGTAGGCAAAATTAAAGATATAAAATATACAATTGGCGGATCTACAGACGTATTTCAGGATTTAAGCCAAGCTAATTTCAAAATAGAATATCCGCTATATCAAAGTTTACTTTTAAAGTTAGAGAGAAAAGACGCAATAACGCAAACTACTATTTCAAGTGAGATGGTAAACGAGATTGGATTACAATATAAATTTGAGTTTTAATGAAAAAGAAAATAATATCATTCTTTAAGAAAAATCCCGGAAGAGATTTTAAGAGCAAGGAAATAGCAAAGAAACTTGATCTTACTTCAGATCACGAATATGAGGCGCTTAAATCAACTTTGTATAGTTTATTTGAAGAAGGAGTTCTTTTAAGAACAGGAAAAAATTACAGGCTTAACCGTGTCCCTTCATCAAACATGGTTAAGGGCGAACTTCAAATAGTTAATGGAGGATTTGGATTTGTCTTGGTTAAGGACTCCAAAATGGGAGACATATTTGTATCTTCACGCAACATGGGAACTGCATTTAACGGCGATACAGTAGAGGTATCATTATTTGCGAATCAAAAGGGTAAGAATATTGAAGGACAAATTATAAACGTAATTAAACGGAACAAAGAAGAAATTGTCGGTACACTTCATAAATCAAAATCATTTTATTTTGTAAAACCGGATGATACTTCATTTCATAGAGACATTTATATTGATAAGGAAGAGCTAGCCGGTGCAATAGAAGGTGATAAGGTAATTGCAGGTAAGATTAATTGGGATTCTTCAATGATGAACCCGGAAGGAAGAATTATTGAAGTCCTTGGGAAGTCAGGCTCATTTGATACTGAAGTAGCTTCAATTGCAAAAGAGTTTGAGCTGCCTTATAAATTTACAAATAAAGTACTTGATGAGGCTGAAAAGATAGAAGAAAAAATATCAGAAGATGAAATTCGCAAAAGACTAGATTATAGGGACAAGGTTGTCTTTACAATCGATCCTGAGGACGCAAAGGATTTTGATGATGCACTATCAATCGAAGAATTAGAGAATGGAAATATTTCTATAGGAGTTCATATTGCGGATGTAAGTCATTATGTGCAGTATAATTCTGAAATTGACGGCTCGGCATTTAACAGGGGTAATAGCGTTTATCTGGTGGGTAGAGTGATTCCTATGCTTCCCGAGAAACTTTCAAACAATATATGTTCCTTAGTCCCAAATAGAGAAAGATTAACGTATTCTGTTATCGTCGAATTGACTAAAAGAGGAAAGCTAGTTAATTATGAAATTAAAAAAAGTGTTATTAATAGTAAAAGACGATTTACTTATGATGAAGTACAAGATATAATTGAATCAGGATCGGGGGATTTTTATAATGAAATTCTGAAGCTGAACAGGCTTGCGGAAATTCTAAGGAAAAAAAGACTTAAAGAGGGAAGCATAGAATTTTCGACACCTGAAGTGAAATTTGTTCTTGATGAAAACGGAAATCCCACCCGCATATATAGGAAGGAAATAAAGCAAAGCAATATGCTGGTAGAAGAATTTATGCTGCTTGCCAATCAATTAACAGCAAAACATATAGCAGCACCGGAAAAAGGCGAACCGAAGCCTTTTATATACAGGGTCCATGATTTACCTGATAATGAGAAAATAATTGAATTTGGTAAATTCGTTAAATCACTTGGATACACATTTAACCCGTCTGCTTCATCTAAATCAAATCAATTCCAGGCACTGATTGAAGAAGTTAAAGGAAGTCAAGAAGAAGTCTTAATAAATGAACTTGCTATTCGTTCAATGGCAAAAGCAATATATTCTGCAAAAAATATTGGACACTATGGTCTTGGTTTTAAATATTATACACATTTCACCTCTCCCATTCGGAGATACTCTGATTTGATAGTGCACAGATTACTTTATAAATATATTGAATCAAAATCTGCAGTTCATTATAATCAATCTCAGCTTGAAGAAATTAGCGAGCACATTTCTGCATGTGAGCGAAATGCAGTTGATGCTGAAAGGCTATCTGTTAAAATTAAGCAAATAGAATATCTGCAAAATCATATTGGGGATGAATTTGAAGCCTTAATTTCCGGCATTACACATTTTGGAATCTTTGTAAAAATTTCAAATATTCTGGCTGAGGGATTAATTAGGCTGCGTGATTTAGAGGGGGATTTTTATGTATACGATGAAAAAAAATATGCTTTAATTGGAAAAAGAACTAAGAAACAATTTCGACTTGGTGATAAAATTAGCGTAAGGCTTATCAGAGCTGATATGGAGAAATTAGAATTGGATTTTATCATTATAGAATAAAACCGTGAAAGAATTATGCGTGAATTTTTAATTCGAATAGGCATACTCCTATTTTTAATTCAGATTTCAGTACTTGCTCAATTCGGGCAGAATAAAGTTCAGTATAAAGATTTCTCGTGGTACTATATTCAAACTGATAATTTTGATATTTATTTTTCAGGAAAGGGTACAAAACTAGCAGAGTTTGCTTCCAAATCCGCCGAAGAATCACTTAAGGAAATTGAATCAAGTTTTAGATATAAAATTAATAATCGAATCACTATTGTAATCTATAATTCAACAAATGATTTTCAAGAAACAAACATAACTGACCAATATTTAAGTGAGGGTATAGAAGGCTTCACAGAAATTTTTAAGAACCGTGTAGTTGTGCAATTTATGGGGTCATATCCTGATTTCGAACACCTAATTCATCACGAGCTAACACATGCTGTAATGAATGACATGTTTTACGGTGGCTCATTACAAAATATAATAACAAACAATATTTCATTAAGTCTCCCGCAGTGGTTTAGCGAAGGCATGGCTGAATACCAATCTTTGTATTGGGATGTAAATACGGATATGTTTATGCGTGATGCGGTAGTAAATGAAATCCTCCCGAACATTGACCAACTTCAAGGCTATATAGCTTATCGCGGCGGCGAATCTATCTTTCATTATATTGCTGAAAAATATGGCAAAGAAAAAATTGGCGAACTTGTAAATAAAGTAAAGACGACGGGCAATCTTGAGGAGGGGTTTAAAGCTACAACCGGACTTTCCTTAAAAGACTTTAACGAAAGATGGAAGAAAAACCTAAAGAAAATTTATTGGCCGGATATTACTTTAAGAAAAGAACCTGATGATTTTGCGAAAAGGCTAACTGATCCGGAAAAGGGAGGTGGCTTTTATAATACGAGTCCTTCTATCTCACCACAAGGAGATAAGATTGCATTTATTTCAAACCGGAATTATTATTTCGATGTGCTGATAATGAATGCTATTGATGGGACTATTATTAAACGCCTGATTAAAGGAAACCGTTCGGCAGATTTTGAACAACTCAATGTTGTAACCCCAGGTTTAAGCTGGTCACCCGATGAAAGTAAAATAGCTCTATCAGCAAAAGCAGACGGCAATGATATTATATACATTATAGATATAAATTCAGAAGATAAAGAGACTATTCCGGTAAAACTCGATGGAATCAAGAGCCTAAGCTGGTCGCCAAATGGGAAATATTTAGCCTTTATTGGGCACACGCCATACGAATCGGATATTTATTTATACAATTTTGAAGCTAAAAAATTTTCGAATCTAACTAAAGATACTTTTACGGATAACGACCCAGCTTGGTCGCCTGATAGCAAGAAAATATTTTTTTCTTCAGATAGAGGGAACTACTTATCTTCCGAGACAGTGCCTGATACTTTTAAGGTTTATAATTATAAAAACTCACAATTGGATATTTACTCAGTCGATATAAATTCCGACAGGATTGAGCGAATAACAGATATGCCTTATAGTAATGAAACTTCACCGGTCGTTGATCCTACAGGTGAACAAATATTATTTATTTCCGACGTAAATGGGATTAACAATATTTACAAGCAAAGAATTGAATTAGCAAAATCTGATTCGGTAAAAAATATATATCAGTTATTGGCACGTCCAGTTACTAATTCTTTAAATGGGCTTTTCCAGCTTTCTTTGTCTAAAGATGGAAAGAAGCTTGTTTTTTCATCACTGTTTAAGTCATCATATAACCTTTTTTTGATGAATAATCCATTTGAAATTACTCTTGACACTAACAAATTAGCTCCAACAGTTTATGAATCTGAGCTAATTAAAGATAGATCAAATGAAAGATTTGTTAATAAGAATATTAAAGAAGTTGAGTTAAAAAAAGAAACGTCAGATGTTAATGTGAAAAGTGTTGCAGATACAACCAATGTTTATGGAGACTCGGTTCAAATTGATTTTAATAATTACATCTTTGGCAATAAGAATGATATTAAATCAGATACATTATTATCACAAAGTGATAACTTAAAGCTTACAGATAACCTTGATAAAAATGGGAACTACAAAGTTAATCGTTACAAAATAACTTTTTCTCCTGATATAGTTTATGCTAATGCAGGGTACAGTTCGCTTTTTGGTTTGTTAGGAACAACGGTTCTATCATTTAGCGATGTTTTAGGAAACTATAGACTTATTGCACAAACTAGCCTTCAAATTGATTTAAAGAATAGTGACTACGGTTTAGCTTATTACCACTTATCGTCGAGATTGAATTATGGAGTTGAGGGATTCCATATGGCAAGATTTGCATACCTGTCGGGACTTTATGGATCAAATTTATTTCGGTTCAGAAATTATGGAGGAACAATTTCATTAAGCTATCCATTGAATAAATTTTACCGCCTACAGGGAGGGTTAAGTTTACTTAATGTATCAATGGAAAATCTTGATAATCCAATTGATCCAATACAAAAGGCAACTTTCATTATTCCTGCGTTAAGTTTTATCCATGATAATTCCTTGTGGGGATATACTTCACCAATAGATGGAACAAGGTACAGATTTGATATTATGGGTAATCCAGGCTTAACTGGAAGCTCGTTAAATTTTTATTCCTTTCTTGGAGATTACAGAACATATTTTAGATTTTTCACAGATTATTCATTTGCATTTAGATTCTCCGGAGGATATTCCGGCGGTAACAATCCTCAAAGATTTTTCATAGGCGGAATTGATAATTGGATTAATCGAAGTTTTGCGACTGTGGATATTCCTCTAAATTCACCGTCGGATTTTGCTTTTTTAACAGCGGCGCTTCCATTAAGAGGCTATGATTATGCTCAAGAGATTGGATCGAAGTATGGGCTTATGAACTTGGAATTGAGATTTCCACTAATAAGATATTTGGTCACTGGTCCGCTTCCAATATTGTTTAGCAATATAATGGGAGTCGCTTTTTTTGATGCGGGAGCCGCATGGAGTAAAAATAAAGGATTAAAGTTGTTTCAAAGAGATTCGGTAAATGGATTTCATTCTCAAGATTTATTGACTGGAATGGGGTTTGGCGCAAGGATATACTTTCTGTATTTCCTTGTTAGATTTGATATTGCGTGGGCTTACAATTATAACACCTTCTCTTCCCCTAAATTTTATGTTTCACTTGGTACAGACTTTTAAAGAAAAACTGCCGTTCTTTATAACTTAAAAATAAGGAATTAAATAATAAAAAGTCCTTATTTAGCAGGCTTAACATCTGATTTCTTAGCACTCTTTTGCGGTGAATTTTTATAATCCGTTTGGTAAAATCCCGTACCCTTAAATATTGGTCCGGCTCCAGTCCCAATTAACCTCTTTACGTTTCCGTTACATTTTGGGCATACATTTATAGGATCATCGTTCATTTTTTGAAACATTTCAAATGTATAACCACAAACATTGCACTTATAATCATACGTAGGCATAAACAACCTCAATAAAAATTTAACAACTAATTTAATGAAAAATTCGAAAATTTTCCATAAATTAGTTTGTTTTGTTATCTATAATACAACTAAGTTATAAATTCTTTAATTTTACAAATAAAAATTAATATAAGATTTAAACGTGAAAAAATTTTTACCATTGTTCGTGTTCGTACTTGCCTTCTTATTATCAGGCTGTCTGAATTATATACAGGATGTTTATCTATATGCTGACGGTTCAGGGAAAATGAAAATTACTTTTTGGACTAAGCTACCTGACAATGAAAGCATAAAAATTCTCGATAAGATAGGAATATTTAATCCGGATTCAATTAGAAGCGAATTCTCTTCGCCATATACCACAATAAAGAACATAAAGGTATATAGCGACACAACTGATAGCACAACCCATGCAATTGTAGACTTAACCTTTACAAATATTGATTCCTTAAATAAAACTCAAGCATTTTCAGCATCCGAATTTTCTTTAAAAGATGGCGCTTCAAGGCAAAAGATATTTTCGCAATTTATTCCTCCAATTGCGACGGGATTCGGGATAAATGGAAACGCATTTCACATAACATACAAGTATTCATTTGCTGGCGATGTAATTACGCATAATGCCACTAGCACCGATGGCAGAACTTTAATATGGAATTATACTTTAGCTCAAATTGGCAGCGGAAAAACTATTTCAGTCACTTTTAGACCATTTAAGCTTAAAGAAACCCCACCATGGATTTATGCTCTTTCTGGTTTGGTTTTGCTAATAGTAATAATCTTTTTGGTGAGAAAAAAGAAAGATTAATTGGCTAAATAGTGATTTTTGAAAGGGACTAAAGGCATTTTAAAAGCTTTTTATTGACTTCCCAAATCGTTTTGTATATATTTCAAATCTATTTTTTTATATATTTTTTGAATAAGGTAAATGTCAGCAAGTAGTTATAAAATTTTTTCGGGTAGCTCAAATCGACAATTAGCCGAAAAGATTGCTCAAAAGCTTGGAAAGCCATTAGGTCTTGCTGAATTAAAAAGATTTAGTGACGGTGAAATCTGGGTAAAGTATGGCGAAAACATCCGAGGTTCAGAAGTTTTCATTATTCAATCGACAAATCCTCCGTCTGAAAATTTATTAGAGCTTTTAATTATGGTTGATGCTGCTAAGAGAGCATCTGCCAAAAGAATAACTGCGGTCATTCCTTATTTCGGTTATTCAAGACAAGATCGAAAAGATCAGCCAAGGGTATCGATAACAGCCAAATTGGTTGCTAATTTAATTACGATAGCTGGGGCTGATAGAGTTATGACAATGGATTTGCATGCTTCGCAAATTCAAGGTTTTTTTGATATTCCTTTTGATCATCTTTATGGTTCAACTATATTCAGCGGTTTGTTTGATGAAATAAATGATAACCTGGTTGTAGTTTCTCCTGATGTCGGTGGAATTAAAATGGCTAGGTCATATGCTAAGAGACTACATGCAGATTTGGTGGTTATTGATAAGAGAAGACCTAAACAAAATCTAGCAGAAGTAGTTCATATAATAGGCAGTGTTGAAAACAAGGATGTTCTTTTAGTTGATGATTTAATTGATACAGCCGGTACATTTGTAGGAGCTATTGAGGCATTGAAAAATAAAGGCGCAAAAGATATATATGGCGCTATAACACATCCTCTTCTTTCGGGGCAAGCAATTGAAAGGATAAGGAATTCGCAAATTAAAAGATTATTTGTATCAGATACCATCCCTTTAAGCAAAGAAACTGATACGGATAAGATTTCAGTAATTACAGCTTCAGATATATTTGCTGAAGCAATTAAAAGAACATATCATAATGAATCGATAAGTTCACTTTTTGACATAGATAAAAGCTAATTAGATTTGGAGTTACAATGGAAAAAGTCGTATTAAAAGCAAACCAAAGAAGTTCTATAAATAAAACATCGCGAAGCGAAATTAGAAAAAATGGACGTGTGCCAGGTATATTTTATTCAAAGCACGAAAAGCCAATAGCGATAGATGTTACCGAAAAATCAATTAAACCTTTAGTATTTACTTCGGAAACTCATTTAATATCTTTAGAGCTAGAAGGAAAAGAAAATCACGAATGTGTAATTAAAGATATACAATTTGATCCAGTGACGGACAGAGTTATTCATTTTGATTTGCTAGGCTTGACTGTTGGTGAGAAATTCCAATTAGAAGTCCCAATCCAATACCATGGAAGTCCTGTCGGTGTTAAGGAAGGTGGAGTTCTTCAACAGTTTCTACATAAATTGGAAATCGAATGCTTGCCGAAGGACATTCCTCAGCGCTTAGATATTAATATACAAGACTTAAAGTTAGGCGATGCAATTCATATTAAAGATCTAAAATTTGAAAATATTACACTATTAAATTTAGAAGACAGCGTTGTAGTTGCAGTAACTCATCCTAAGGTAGAAAAAGTTGCAACTGCAGAAGAACTTGCTGCCGAAGCTCAAACTCAACCTGAAGTTATTGGAAAAGAAAAAGCTGAAGAAGAAGAAAAATAAAGTTTATTGTGCGTATTATATTAGGAATTGGAAACCCCGGGAATCAGTATAAAAACAATAGGCACAATGTTGGTTTCATGTTCTTAGATTTATTAGCAAACAAGTATTCATTAAAATTTGTTCCTTCAAAGAATGATTATTATTATGCAGACGGAAAGTTGGGCGAATATGAATTTTCTCTTATAAAACCATCTACATTTGTAAATAATAGTGGAACTGCAGCATTAAATTCAAGTTCGAATTTTAACACAAGAATAGAAGATATCTTGGTAATTTCTGACGATATTAACTTGGAGCCAGGAATATTAAAGATTAAATCTCACGGCGGAGATGGTGGACATAATGGAATCGCTTCAATTATTTACCATCTTAACTCTAATAAGTTCCCGCGGTTAAGAATCGGAGTAGGAAATAAATTTGAATCTGGTAGAATGGCTGAATATGTACTATCAGATTTTAACTTGGAAGAATCGAAACTTTTAGAAAATTCCTTTGAAAAAGGTATAAGCTTAGTTGAAAATTTTATTAAAGGCGGCTTGAAACAAATGCTTGACCATCATAGCATTATATTTAATCAAACTAAATTGCCTGGAAATAATAATTTGACTATAAATTAAAACAGTTTTAAATAACTAATTACATAATCCCTGCTCTCATAAATTATGAGGGCTATAAAATCCATAGGGAGGTGACATAACGGATGAGAACAAACGTCTATGAAAGCGCTGTAATGATAAATGCTGCGCTAGATGATGATCTAATTGAAGGAGTAATTTCCCGCATTAAAGAAACAATTACAAACAACGGCGGTGAAATCAGAGATATGGAAAATTGGGGAAGAAAAAGACTTGCATATGTAGTTAAGAAAAGCAAAGTTGGCTATTATGTTATCTTCAGATTCAATGCCCCATCTAGTATAGTATCTAAGCTTGAAAGATTCTATCTTCTTGATGAACATATCCTTCGTTTCCTTACAATAACACTTGACAGTGACGCAATTGAACATATTGAAAAAAATAAATCTGCTTCTTTAATTGAGTTAGTGCCTGATGTAAAGCCAGATCTACCAATTATTGAAGAGGCTGAAGATAGCGCTAAGGATATCGTGAAATAATTATTGAAAGATTAAGTATGGAGGAATGCTAATGGCAGATTTGAAGATGCCCGAAATAAATTACGTTATAGTTGCCGGAAATTTAACTAAAGATCCTACTTTTCGGCAGACAACAAACAACACTCCGGTTGTGAATTTTTCTATTGCCTCCAATAGGAAATACAGAGACAGTACTAATCAATGGCAGGAAGATGTTTGTTATGTGGGCATTGTCGCATGGAATAAGTTAGCTGAAAGTTGTCGAGATAAACTTAAGAAGGGTTCAGCCGTTTTAGTTGATGGTGAGTTGCAAAGCAGAAGCTGGAAATCTGATGAGGGCTTAAATCGAAATGTGGTTGAAATTAAAGCAAGAAGAATTCAATTTCTAAATAAGCTTGGCAAATTGAATAGCGCAGATAATGGGGCTGATAACATAGTTGAAGAAGAACAAATCTTTGCTGATGATGATGGCATAGATTACACAGACGATTCTTTTGATAAATTTTTATCAAGCGAAGAATCAAATTTATTAAAGTAATTTGGTGATGATATGAAAAAAGAAATAAAAACAAAAAAAGTATGCAGGTTCACTCAGAATAAGGTAAAGTATATCGATTATAAAGATGTAAAGTTGCTGCAGCGATATGTTACTGAACAAGGCAAAGTAATTCCTAAAAGAATTACAGGAACCAGCTCAAAATACCAGAGACAATTGTCAATTGCTATTAAACGTGCCAGGCATATGGCTCTATTGCCTTATGTTTCGGATACTGTTAGATAGTACAAAGAAGGAGTTGAAATGAAAGTTATTTTAAGACAAAATTATGAAACCTTGGGGCAAATAGGCGAAATTGTCGATGTAAAGGATGGTTATGCTCGCAATTTCCTTATTCCTAGAAAAATTGCATATACCGCCCTTAAAGGCAATATCCTTGCACTTGATGAAGAAAAGAAAAACTTTGTCAAGAAAAAAGAACAAGAAATACATGCTGCTGAAAAATTAGCGGCAGATCTTGAAAAAGTTTCAGTAACTATTCAAGTTCAAGTTGGTGAAGAAGATAAGATCTTTGGCTCAGTTACTACTCAAATGATTGCCGACTCGCTGAAAGAAAAGGGCTATGATATCGATAAAAGGAAAATTGAGATTGAGGAGCAGATAAAGTCATTAGGAATATATGGAATCAGTATCAAACTACATCCTAGTGTAAGCGCAAATGTAAAGGTTTGGGTTGTTCGAGAATAATAGAATAGTTTTAAGTATTATAAAAAAAGGAAAGCATAAGCTTTCCTTTTTTATTTTAAACTCTAGTAGAATTTATCTAACCCTTATCTGATTATTTCTAGCAAGTTTTGCTATTTGGCTAGTTCCGTTCTTGGAAAGATTCTTAATTGCTTCGGTAGATAATTTTAACGTAACATATCTATTTAATTCTTGTACCCAAACTCTCTTCTTTTGAAGATTAGGCAAAAATCTTCTTTTTGTCCTGTTATGAGCATGGGAAACACTGTTTCCTGTTATAGGACCCTTCCCGGTTAATTGGCATTTTCTTGACATAAAACTCTCCTTGAAAACTTACTCATTCTATATTTTTTTGAATAACAAATATAGTAAAAATTTACCAAATCCAGTACTCTTCCTATATTTTTTTAAGACTGATTCTATTACGATTTATGTTGACAATTACCATCCTATTTATATCTTTGAGGTAAATCTTCCTATTAATTAAAGTGCCGTTTTTGTCCAAATTAGACTAATTTGCATTTTATTTTAATCTTTAATGCTTGGTTGTTAACGAAAGGAGTTAAATATGGAGTATTTTGAGCTTCATCCAGAAACACCACAAATTAGATACATTAATAAAGTCGTTGAAAAATTAAAAGAAGGAGGTGTAATAATATATCCTACCGATACAGTATACGGGATTGGCTGCGATATATTTAACAAAGATGCTCTTGAAAGAATATTTGCAATAAAGAACGATAACAATTCTAAACTTTTTAGTTTTGTGTGTTCCGACCTTAAGGATATTTCTAAATATGCAAAAGTTTCTGATTATGCTTATAAAACAATGCATCATCTGCTTCCCGGACCTTATACATTTATTTTGCCTGCTGCAAAACAAGTTCCCAAGAAATTATGGAGCAAGAGAAAGACGGTTGGTATTAGAGTTCCCAACAACTCTGTTACGCTGAAATTAGTTGAACTGTTAGGGAATCCCATAATTAGTACAAGCACAACAAATAGAAAGGGAGAGGTTCTGTACGATCCCTTTGAAATAAGGAATATTTTTAATTCTCAAGTCGATATCATGATATCAGTAGGCAACCTCTCGGGAAATCCTTCTAGTGTTATTGATTTAAGTGAGGATGAACCTGAAGTTGTAAGGGAAGGTGCCGGAGATGTAAGTATGTTCGTATAGGATTATATTGCGGTTAAAATGGATATCCATTTTAACCGCAATTTTTATTTTCTAAAAATATGATTTGAAGAAGCTTGAATTGAAGGGGTGATGATTATTTCATTAATGTTTACATGCTCAGGTTGTGAGGCACAAAATAATAATGCACTTGCAACATCTTCTGCGGTCAATGGTTTCACACCCTTATAAGTATTTTTTGCCTTTTCATTATCTCCCGAATACCTGACTAGACTAAACTCAGTCTCAACCATTCCGGGATCTACCGTGCTGACTTTTATGTTTTTGTCTAGTACGTCTATTCTTATTGATTGCGTCAATGCATTAACGGCGAATTTAGTTGCGCAATAAACATTGCCGTTCTGGTAAACATCATGTCCTGCAGTTGAACCTATGTTTATTACATGTCCGCTTCCATTTTCTATCATTAAAGGAAGAATTTCACGAGTAACATATAGTAACCCCTTAACATTTGTATCGATCATTTCTTCCCAATGTAAAATATTGCCCTCATAAATTTTACTGTAGCCTTTAGCAAGTCCGGCGTTGTTTATTAGAATGTCTATTTTCTTAAAATCGTCTAGAAAAGATGAGACTGTCTTTTTAACTTCCGCTTGATTTCTGACATCTAGTTGGAAAGATTTTGTTTTTACACCATACCTATTTGCTAGGTCTTTTGAAATATCAAGAAGTCTATCTGCTCTTCTTGCTGCTAAAATTAAATGCGAACCTTCTTTAGCAAATGCTTCTGCACATGCTTTCCCAATCCCTGATGATGCGCCAGTAATAAAAATTGTCTTTCCTTGAAGTGTTCCCATAAACCATTTCCTTTCATTATTTAATAGCTGGAATATTCTTTCCCATTCTTTTAGTAAACATATTTAAATAGCTGCCTAAAAAAATTAAAATTATAAGTAGAAAAATCATCTGTTCATTGAAAGGTATGTTCTCTTTAACTATAAGGATTTTCCAGTCAGATTCGCTTGATCCCTTTAATAATACCGATAAAATCAGAGCAACAGTATTGATTAATAAATACGCGATATTAATTAGCTGATATGTAATTAAAAAGCTTTTTTGCTGATATGATTTAGCTCTGGACAAAATGAAAATTGAAATCTCCAATAGGATAATACTTGCGATATAAGGCGAAGCGAGAATTAGTATGGCTGCAAAAAAGCTTGTAGAAGAATTTATAATAAAATGAACATTTAATAGTATTCCTCCTAACTCGGCAGAGGTCTCTTGCCCGAAGATAAAAGCAACTAAAACCTTAAAAAGCTCGTTTAGATAAAGAATGGAAATCATTCCTGTTAAGAATGCAAATGTAATTATGCTAGCTTTTTTCAAAATTATATTCTGTCAATTGTCTATAAATCATTAAATAAATATCATTACTCTAATGAAAAAAAATCACTTACTCTTATGAGAATACTCCTTCTAAATTAGCTCCGCATTTGTAACATTTTCCCTCAATAATTTTATTAGACAAAACTGTATGCCAATCTCTTTTTATCAAAGTAGTATTGCAGCTGTGACAATATGTTGCTTGCCCCTTTGCATTATGCACATTACCGGTGTAACAATATTTTATCCCGGACTTAATGGCAATCTCTCTTGCTGCAATTAAAGTGCTTTCAGGAGTTGGATATTTATCCTTCATTCTAAAATCAGGGTGGAATGCTGTAAAATGTAGAGGCACAGAATCACCCAAGTTTTCTAAAATCCATTCACTTTCCAATTTTATTTCATCTAAAGAATCATTTTCATCTGGTATTAATAATGTTGTTATTTCAAACCAAACATCTGTTTCATCCTTTAACCAAATCAGAGTATCAAGAACGTTGCTCAAGTGAGATGATGTCAACTTAAAGTAAAAGCGTTCAGTAAATCCTTTCAGATCTACATTAGCTGCATCGATATTCTTATAAATTTCTTTTCTTGCATCTTTATCGATATATCCTGCTGTAACCATTACTGTCTTTATTCCCTCCGAGCGTGCAATTTCAGCAATGTCAATAACGTACTCGCCAAATATTGTGGGGTCATTATAAGTAAAAGCTATTGATGGAACACTGTACTTTTTTGCCAGCATTATGACTTCTTCAGGAAGTGCAGAGACGGATTGAGTTTCATCTAATTTAGCTTTGCTTATTGACCAGTTCTGACAAAATTTGCATCCAAGATTACATCCTGCAGTACCAAAGCTTAAAATGTTTGTCCCTGGATAAAAATGGAATAACGGTTTTTTCTCTACCGGGTCAATTGCAAAGCCTGTTGGCTTCCCATAACCTAATGAATAAAGCTTTCCACCAAGGTTCTGCCGTATGTAGCAAAATCCAGGTTGTCCTTCTCCTATTTCACAGTATCTTGGACAAAGGGTGCAAAGAATTTTTCCATTTTCAAGAGTATGCCACCAATTTGCTAATTTTGTATTTTGATTTTGCATTTCAATTTTATGTTAAATCACTTCAAATCTTAACCAATTAACTCTACTCTTTTCAGAATATGGAGCTCCTGCGGTAAAAATAACTATATCTCCTTTACTTACATATCCAGCTTCCAAAATTAGTCTTTTTGCTTCATCTATGGCAAGGTTTTCCTTATGAATTTCCTCCATATAAGTTGACACAACACCCCATCGTAAGCATAGATTATTCATAGTTTGAAATCTGTTTGATATTGCAATGATTTTTGCTTTAGGCCGAAACTTAGAGAAATTTCTTGCTGTTCTTCCTTCATAAGTAAAAACAACTATTGCTGCGGCATTGACTTGCTGACTAACTTTTGTTATTGCTCTACCTACTGAGTCAAATAGATTTTCGGAAAAGTTCGATGGAATCTCAATATCACCGTCTCTTGACAGCGGAAGATATTGCTCAGCATTAATTGCTATATCATTCATTATTTTTACTGTTTGAAGGGGGTATTTTCCGACAGAAGTTTCACCACTAAGCATTACTGAATCAGTGCCGTCTAATACTGCATTAGCTACATCAGAAGCTTCTGCTCGTGTTGGAATCGGATTATGAATCATTGAATCAAGCATTTGCGTCGCTGTAATTACTAGTTTACCTACAGTATTACATTTTTTAATGATCCTTTTTTGAATCATTGGGACTTCTTGCGCAGGAAGTTCGACTCCTAAGTCTCCTCGCGCCACCATAATGCCGTCAGCTTCTTTTAATATCTCATCAAAGTTATCTACTGCTTCACGCTTTTCAATTTTTGCAATTATGGGAATAAAGTAATATCTCTCCTTTAGCCATTTTTTAATCTCTATAATGTCTTTTGCGCTTCTTACAAAAGAAAGAGCTATGTAATCTATTCGATGCTTCAATGCAAACTCAAGATCCTCAAAGTCCTTTTTTGTTACAGAAGGAGTTGATAATGTCATTCCCGGTAAGTTCATTCCTTTTCTTGGTTTTAATGTTCCTCCGGTTTCTATTGTGCAAACTACGGAATTCTTCTTTTTGCCTTTTATTCTTAACCTGATTAAACCATCATCTATTAATATTTGGTCGTTCACTTGTGCATCATCAGGTAGCTCTTTGTATGAAGTGGAAATAATTTGAGAGGTCCCTGAGATCTCTTCTGTTGTTATTTCAATTTCATCTCCAGTTATTATTTCTATTTCCGGTTGAGTTAATTCTCCGATTCTGATCTTCGGTCCTTGTAAATCCATTAATATTGCTAGCGGAGTCTTTTCATCAACACAAGCTTTATCTATTTCATTAAATAAGTTTCCGAATTCTTCATAGTTAGCATGGGAAAAGTTTAATCTCACTCCATCCATTCCTGCAAGAATTAGATCTTTAATTATTTCAGCAGAGTTAGTTGCTGGCCCAAGAGTACATAATATTTTTGTCTTTGATAAATTTTTTATAACGGAAGTATTCATTTCGCTTTCTTTTTAATTTGAGATTGAATGTCATTTGTTTTAGTCGCTTTTGATTTCGCATATAGATCTTTAATTTTTCTTTCCACAAGGTCAAAAACTGTATTAGTTTCATAATCACCGTTATCAATTCGCTTACCTGCTTTTACTCCGGTAAGTATTTCGATACCCTCTTCCACTCTTTCTATTGTATAGATATGGAAATAGTTTTTGCTAACTGCTTCAATTACATCATCACGAAGCATTAACTCTTTCACATTTTGTATAGGAATAATTACTCCTTGGCTCTTAGTCAGACCGCGTGATTTACAAACATCATAGAAGCCTTCTATCTTTTCATTAACTCCTCCAATTGGCTGAACGTCTCCTTTTTGATTTAAAGAGCCTGTCACTGCAATTGATTGCTTTAGCGGCAATCCTGATAAAGTAGAAAGAAGAGCAAATATTTCAGCACATGATGCACTGTCACCGTCTACAGTTCCGTATGATTGCTCGAAAACCAAATTAGCGTTAAAAGATAATGGCAAGTTTTGTCCAAATGTCTCTTTAAAATATCCCGAGATAATTAAGACGCCTTTGTTGTAGTGCCTGCCGCTCATACCGGCTTCACGTTCAACATTAATAATACTTCCGCTGCCAAGTGAAACTGTCGCAGTTATTCTTGTCGGTCTTCCGAAAGAATAGAAATCTGCGTCATATACTGCTAGTCCGTTTATTTGTCCGACTCGTTCACCTTCAGTGTCGATTAATACCGTACCTTCTTCAATCATATCATTAATTTTCGATTCAAGCATTCCATGTCTTTCTTTGCCTAGATTATAGGCTTTGCGCACATGGTCTGCATTTACAACATGAAAACCGTCATCTATTGCCCAAAAATTTGCTTCCCTTGCTAAATCAGCAATTATAGAAAATCTAGTTGTAAGCTTAGTCTTCTGACCGGCATATTTTGCTCCTAGTTCAATTAAATAAGCAATTGCGGTTTTATCAAATTCGTTAAGTTTTTCTTCTGCAATTAGTTTTTTAATAACCCGGGCATACTGAACAAGTACTTCATCAGTACGTTTAATTTCATAATCGAAGTCAGCTTTGACTTTAAATATCTTTTTGAAATCATCTTCATAATTTGCAAGTACAGAATAAATGTTCTCATTGCCAATGAGTATAACTTTTGTATCTATTTCTATAGGTTCAGGCTTCAGGACAGAGGGAGCAATTTGAAAGTAATTGTGCAAATCTTGTATTTCCAATTTCCTATAGGTTAGAATTCTTTTTAAAGTGCGCCATACTCCCGGTTCTTCAAAAATATGTTTTACATTTAATACTAGATAGCCTCCATTTGCTCTAAGTAAAGAACCAGCTTTAATTTTTGTAAAGTCACTATACCAACCGCCGCGCCCGTCAGAAATTTTCTCTATAGCACCGAAAAGATTTACATAACTAGGAGAAGTTTCTATTACCACAGGGCAGCTTTTTGTCTCACTGTTGTCAAGGATAATGTTTATTTCATATACTTTGAAATAGTCAATTTGAAATCCTTCAGGAGTTTCTTCACCTTGAGGTTTTATTCCCTTAAATACTTGAATGCTTTCAAGAACATTTTCCTCAGCTTGACTTAAGTATTCAATAACCTTTTTATCTGAATATTTTTCTTTAAGATTTTCTATTATTCCTCTAACTACTACTTTCGCTGTCTCTTGTTCAAGCTCGCCAAGTTTTCCCTGAAATTCCTGGTTAAGTGTTAAGCTTTTCTTAAATAGACTGTGAAGTTCTTGCTGGTGAATATTATATTTCTTGACTATTTCTTTAGCATCTTGTTCAGTTAGTTTACCTTGTTTAATAAATTCTTCAAGCTGGTAAATTGGAGTTGGCTTTTGCTCTATTATTGGAAAAATATCAGGTCTTGGTGTCTCGCCGACTTTAACCTGCCCTAATGAAAAGTTTTCTTTTCTTAGTTTCTCATCAAATTCAGACATCAAAGTCTGTTCTTTTTCATTGTAATAGCTTATAATCTTTTGACGTCTGCTTAAATATAATTCATTATCGAGAGCCTGAGGAATTTGAATTTTAAGCAAGTCAATTGTTGAAGCGAAATCTTGCTTGAAGATTTTTGCCTTTCCAATTGGAAATGTTAAAAGAATAGGTTTGTCTTCATCTTTGAAATTGTTCACAAATGCAAAGTCATATAAAGGAGGGCAGTTATCACTTATAGCCTCCAGCATTTGTTTAACAGTAGTAGCTTTGCCTGTTCCGGAAAGACCGGCAATAAATATATTATAACCCGGTCCTCTTAAATCAACACCTAGTTTAATTGCTTTAAGTGCGCGTTCCTGTCCTAATATACCTTCAATTGGTTCTATATCGCTTGTTGAATCAAATGAAAAAATATCCGGGTTGCAGCGCCATCTCAATTCGACAGGTTTTAACATGT
Organism: Bacteroidota bacterium; assembly: GCA_021777835.1. GTDB lineage: Bacteria > Bacteroidota > Ignavibacteria > Ignavibacteriales > Ignavibacteriaceae > FEN-1297. Next base: position 184,715 of record JAJYDC010000003.1, read on the forward strand.
GCGGTTTTGGTGGTTTTGGATATTTCATGATGTGCCTTCTTTCGTTTTAGGATATTTATACATCAAACTACAAAATCTTCATGAAATCATTAACAGTCTTTTACTGTTTAAGCTAACTTATTATGCTCATTTCTAATTATAAAATTAACTCTTTTTTAAAAGAGAGACAAAGAAAAAGGATAGTATTTGCTTGCTTATTCTTGCACTTTATTAGTTTTATAAATTTTTAACTTAAATAATGAAAAAATTTATTTGCAAATTCTTTTTTTATTGCTTGCTTCTACATTATTATGAGTATTAAATTTTGAGTGAAGTATTTATTAAGGAAAGTATATTGAAATGAAAATATCTGAATTTCGCGAAGAATTCACGTATCTAAAGAGCGGCAAGATTTATTTTAATCATGCATCAACCGGACCAATGTCTAAGAGAGTTCTAAATACAATCGAAAAAGTTCTATATGAAAAGAGTGAAAATAATATAGATGATTATTTAGGCCTTCAAGCGGTCATAAAGGAAAGCAAAAGCAACCTAGCAGAAATGTTAAATACGCTGCCTGATAGAATTGCTTATATCGATAACACCAGCACAGGGTTAAATATTATTGCCCAGGGCGTGAAGTGGAAAAAAGGTGATAGAATTCTGCTTAACGACCTTGAGTTTCCCGCCAATGTTTACCCATTCTTAAACTTAAAGAAAGAAGGCGTTGAAGTTGATTTTATTAAATCGCATAAAGGAATAGTCTCTGCTGAAGATGTAATTGAAAGTATTAAACCTTCGACAAGATTAATCTCAATTAGCTATGTTCAGTTTCTAACCGGCTACAGAGTCGATCTTGAAAAGATCGGCAAAGTCTGCAAGGATAAAGGGATCATATTCTCAGTAGATGCAATCCAGGGTTTGGGAGCATTGAAATTAGATGTTCAAAAATGTAATATAGATTATCTATCCTCCGGCAGCCAAAAATGGATGCTTGGGCTGCAGGGTCTTGGCATGATCTATATTTCAGAGGAGCTGCAACAAAATATGAATCCTAAATATGTTGGCTGGTTGTCAGTTGACGATGCCTGGAATTTGCTTAATTATGATTTGAAACTGAAAAAATCTGCTGATTGCTTTCAAGGCGGAACATTAAACTCAATAGGAATTTATGCTCTTAATGCTTCGTTAAAGTTCTTTAAGGAATTTGGCTTTGATAAGATTGAAGAATTCGTTTTAAGCAACTCAGAGTATTTTATTAAACAGCTTCAACTAATTGGTCTTAATCCAATACTGGAGAGTTGTTCACGAGAAAATCTGTCCGGTATTGTCTCCTTCAAGTATAAAGACTCTCAAAAAGTATTTGACTTGTTGTCCGGATTGAATATACACTGTGCAATTAGAGAAGGATATGTCAGGTTCTCACCGCATTTTTACAATATAAATGAAGAAATTAATAAAGTGACGGAAGCCCTAAGTAAAATCATTTAGCTATATGTAATATTGGAAATAATGTATTTTCATATATATTAAATCAGAAAAATTATTATTTAGAATGACGGAGAAGATTATGAACAGCCAAATTTTGAAGTTCCGCATTTCCTTTTTGATAATTGGGGTTTTGTTAGCTTCAAGTATCTCAATAAATGCGCAGCAAATGAAAAAGAATAATCAGAAGGAATCAAAAGGTCTTGGCTGGAATAAAGTAGTAAGAGTCAGCCCTAAAGCCTCTATCGAAGAAACTGTAGGATTGACAGACGTAACTATTTCTTATAGCCGTCCGGGAGTTAAGGGAAGAAAAATATGGGGTGGTTTAGTTCCTTACGGGAAAGTCTGGCGCGCAGGTGCAAATGAAGCAACAAAGATTACTTTCTCAACCGATGTTATTATAAATGGCAAGAAATTGCCGGCAGGTTCCTATGGCTTTTTTATTATTCCTACGACAAAGATCTGGACGATTATCTTCAACAAAGTAGCCGACCAGTGGGGCGCATTTACTTATAATGAAGCTGAAGATGCGCTGCGCTTACCTGTTATGCCGCAGCAATCAACTTTTCACGAATGGCTTACTTATACTTTTGAAAATATGAAAGTTGATGCAAATGGTAAACGGAATTCAGCAATTGTCTATATGAAATGGGAAAAAGTTAAACTCCCATTTACAATAGAGACCTATGAGAAGTAATTAGTTTTTGATAGACTTGATAAGTTTTTTCGTCAAAGCAAACAAAAATTACTTTATCTATTGAAGAATTATCTTCTAGAAACTCTAAGGTAATATCAACGGCAATTTTTGTAGCATCATTAAGAGGGTAGCCGTATATACCCGTACTGATAGCCGGAAAGGCTATTGTTTTAATTCCATTTTCTATTGCAAGGTTAAGAGAATTTTTATAACAACTTGCTAAAAGTTTTGGCTCATTATGCATTCCGCCGTGCCAGATCGGACCAACCGTATGAATAACAAATTTAGCATGAAGACTAAAGCCGGGAGTTATTTTCGCTTCACCGGTAGGACAACCTTTAAGCTTTCTGCAATATTCAAGAAGCTCTGGTCCTGCTGCATTGTGAATTGCTCCGTCCACTCCACCACCACCAAGTAAACTTGAGTTAGCTGCATTTACAATTGCATCTACCTTAAGTTTGGTAATATCGCCGCGGAAAATTTCAATTCTATTTCTTAATAAAGTTTCCATAATAAATTAACCATTAATAACATATTAAAAGTTAAGTTTAATGTAAATAAAAAAACCATCGTCAAATGACGATGGTTTATAATACCTACGTTTTATTTTTAGAGCTTCTACATTTTATTTCTTAAAGAACTCGTTTACCATAGAATAAAATTCAGTGTCAGTTAACTTTTCAAATTCACCTTCTTGAAGTTCATCATAACCTTTAGCTGTGCTTGCTACTGCTTTTTTCCTAATTGCTATAAGGCGATCAATGTCCTCCTGGTAATAAGTAACGGCAGTCTTTCCTATTTTTAGATTTTTAATCTCTGTATCAAGATCATCTGCATCAATAATGCATACCCAGTTTGAGTCATAAGGAGTAATATCAAGTGATTCGATTTCGTTCTTTAACGGTATATTAACCTTCGTAACTTTTCCTGTTACTGGTGAATTAAATGTTACGGATCGCGTTCCTTGCTTTATTGTAAACAATGGCTGTCCCAATTTTACCGTCATACCGAGATTGGGGAAATCAATGGAGTCTATTTTACCGATGAGTTTCTTTGCAAAATCATCGATGCCCACATTAACAGCACCGTCTTGTTCCATGCTTGCCCAGCAATGTCCCGGTGAAATAAATACTCCTCCAGGTATTGCAAATTCGTAAGTCTTAAAGTGCTTAGATTCAGCAAGATGGGTAATGTGCACTTTAGGTTTTAATTGTTTCTGGATTCTATCCTGTCTCATGATTAAGATCTTCTTTACAAAAGCTAAAAGTTCGTCTTCTGTGAAAGGCTTTTGAACATAATCCATTGCTCCGTACTTCATACATTCAACTGCAGTCTCTACGGTAGCAAAACCTGTGATTATTACTACGTCTATATCCGGGCGCAGAAATTTAACAGACTTCGTTACTTCAACCCCATCCATTTGGGGCATCTTCAAATCTGTAAAGACGAAATCATAATGACGGGACTGGATAAGTCCTAGAGCTTCCTGACCTGTCTCAACAGTATCAACGCAGTATCCGTCGAGTACTAATATTTTTCTAAAGCTATCGAGAATGACAGGTTCGTCGTCTACACAAAGGATTTTTGCCTTTGGGTTTTCTACTTCAACTCTCTTTAAGGATTTTGATTCTCTGGTAAAGTCCAGGTTTAGGCTAACGGCTAAAGCCGCTTCGCGATCTTTTCTTTCCTTTTGCTCGCGAATATTCTTGCTGATTTGTCTTATTAAGATGTCAGCAATTACGAACAGTATTACTGCAATAATTAATAGTGGCATATATATCTCCTGTTGTTAAATTTTATTACGGCTTTCGCCTATTATTTTATAATCTAATCTATATTTCTAAAGTCTGTCCGAACTGCACGGGATTAATTGCTTCAACTCGTATTCACTTTCGGATGGTATGATCCTGTAAAACCATCCATTGAAATATGGGTCCTTTTCTAAAATACTTACGTCCTTTAAGACCTCTTCGTTTCTTTCTATTATTCTACCGGTAACCGGTGATAAAACCGTATGCACTAACCTATCCTTTGATTTTATTGATGCGCATTGGTTTCCTTGAATAATCTCTTCATCTATCTTTTGAAGTTCTATTTCTTCTATACCTTCTATAGTTTTTAAGAATAAGTCGGTTACACCTATTAGGATTGAACCTGCGTTCTCTTCTTCTGCCCAGCTTGCATAACCAAGTCTATAATATTTTGCGGGGCAGGGGACATATATTATGGTTGCATCGTCCTTTTGAAGGCGCGAAGCCTGAAGCAATTTCTGCACTTCCAAATACTTCATTGCACGGATAACAGAATTCAATATCTCATCGGCAGTGAATGGTTTGGGGATAAAATCAATTGCTCCTTTATATAGTGACTTCACGGCATTTTCAACTGTTGAGTATCCGGTAGTCATAATTAAAGGCGAAGAAATTTCCCTTCGTATTATCTCATCTAGGAATTCAAAGCCGTCAAAATCCGGCATCATTATGTCGCAAACGATTATCTTATATGAAAACTTAGATAATTTCTCGAGTGCATCTTTAGCATCAATTGATGTGTCTACCTTAAATCCTTCAGCGGAACATATTTTATTTACCGCATCGATTATAACCTGCTCGTCATCAATTACCAGTATGTCGAACTGCTTGCTCATAATTTACCTTACCTGTTTAAGAGGAAGATGAATCGTAAAAGTAGTTCCCTTATTTATGACACTCTCAACGTTTATAGTACCGTTGTGGTTATCAATAATCCCCCAGATAACGGAAAGCCCTAATCCCGTTCCCTTCTGTCCTTTTGTACTAAAGAAGGGTTCGAAGATTCTTGCTAAATCTTCCTTAGCTATTCCGCAGCCTGTATCTGATAGCTTGATTTCTATATATTCGCGCTTACCCTCGTTATCTACCGCATCCCATCTTTGCCAGCCGCAGCTTTTACTTGTGCAAGATTCAAATTTACCCTGTGTCGGTGCGTCAAATGATATTACTGCGGAGCCGCATTTAGGGCACTTTACATTTTCTTCCATTAAAGATGTATTGCATTGAGGGCAGACAACTTTGGCGTCATTTTTAAGTTCAGTAATATTTGTAAGATGACGATTCCTTCCATAAACCGGATCAAAGTGAACAATATCTTCTCCTTCAGGAGAGAGTATTTTTAATTTGATGGAAGGCATTCCGTCGATTTTATACTCTTTGTCGGTTAAGTCATGGCGCTTTGGGCAGGTTGCCTTTTTAATATGAGTAATTCCGTATGGCGATAGTGTAATTAATTCAGTACTTATTGATATTGTACCGCCTGAGGTACCAACTGCATCGGCAGCATTTACTACTAAGTTGATAACGACTTGCTGCATCTGGTTTGCATCTACAGTAATTGTAGGCAGGTTCGGATTAAGATTTTTAATCAGCTTAATATGATTTATTGTAAGCTGATTCTCCACTACCAGGACGGAGCGTTCGATAATTTCATTTATGTTAGCTTCATTCTTTTTAGGGACAGATTGTCTAGCGAAATCAAGTAAGCTCTTTACAATTTCCCTGCTTCTTTTAGTTTCTCTAACAATTACTTTTAGATCTTCATGAAGCTCCGGATTATTCTCAGTCCTCTTTAATAGGAAGCTGCTGTATGTAAGCACTCCCGTTAAGGGATTATTTATCTCATGAGCTACACCGGCGGCAAGTCTTCCGAGTGAAGCCATCTTATCAGATTGAAATAGCTGCATTCTGGCTTCGGATAATTTTTGGGTCATATTGTTGAATGATCTTGCAAGCATGCCAAGTTCGTCTTTACGCCGGTCTCTAATAGTATAATTAAGATTTCCTACGCCTACCTGGTTAGTTGCCTTAAGCAGTTCGTTTACTGGCTTTACTACCCAGCGCCTTACAAAGAAGCCTATTATGAAGCTGAGAGCAAGAACCGCGGTAATGGCAAATATTATTATTTCCATTTCGCTTTTCTGAATTTGCTTATCAACTTCTTCAAGAGAAATGGTAATGTCGAGGACGCCTAAAACAGTCTGTGATTTTTGATGAGCATGGCAATCAGCCTGCCAGCAAGATTGTTCGTTATAAATAGGGCTAATGATACCTAGTACTCTTGGCGCGGATTTAACCGGTCTAAATATTCTGGTTCTTCCTTTTATTGGTAAACGTTCGAGGGGTTTATTTGCGGCATGGCAGGCATAACAGCTTTCCTCGTTCTTATCTACCATTCTTCCTATATCTGCCTGGTGCGAAGAATAAATTATTGCTCCGGCTTTATTTATAACGCGTACTGTTCTAATGCTTGGCTGTTCGCCTATAGTGTTAATTATTTTATTGATTCTATCACGCTGATTCAGCAGCATATCATAGCGGGTACTGTGTATTACAGTCTCACTTAACTGATTAGCGCCAAGTTCTACTTCCGCGAGAAGGCTAGTGCTGTGAGTGTGAATATTGAAGTAAGAGAAAATTCCTATGGTCAATAATGCAGTAACGCCTACCGCAAGTATTAGTTTGAACCCTATTTGATTAAACATCGTTTTCATTTTAACTGCCGGCTTTATTTAGAGCCAAGCATCCCGAATTTATATTTTATAACCTGAATACTTAAACACCTTATCTTTAGCTAGCTGTACTAGCTTCGTTTACCGGCTACCAATGTTCCCGGTTTATCTTTAGGAAAACTCTTATCGTCATGACAGTTTGTGCATGTCGGCGGTTTAGAAAAATCTTTATTTATATGGCAATCGCTGCAGTCAGCATCAAGGTGATTTTTACTTAGCTTAAGACCAGTAACCTCATGTTTGAAAGTACCGGGCTTCCAGTCCTTATGGCAGCTGATGCAGTTGTTATCCAACTTAGTGAACTTATATGAAGACCCGTGGCATTTAGTGCAAGACAGCTTTGCATGGAAACGGTTAAGTGCCCAGCCGGTTCTTATTTCATGGTTAAACGGCCCTGCTACTTTATCTTTATGGCATACGCTGCAATCGTCGTTTTGATGACAGGTGAAGCAAGGTTTATGATGCTCTGCTTTACTCTTCTGCATTTTAATCGGCATACCTTCAGGATTGTTAACCATATTAGCTTTGCCTTTATCATGGCACATGCTGCAGTTTTGCTGTTGATGACAATCCACGCATTTAGCACCGAATAAATTTATATGTTCATCGTGGAAGAAAGTTACAAGTTTGCCGTCCTTATCGTTTGTCTGAAAGACTAACTTCTTTGGTACTACTAATTTTGGATGAGTCTTGCTTTCTAGAGCTTTAGCTTTCTGCATCTCTGCGGAGCTTAACATAGAGCTCTTCAAAGCATGGCAAGAAACGCAATTATTTTGATGACTCCATTCACGATGGCATGTAATGCACTGCCTGTGGTATGCTGCTTCAAGATCTGGTTTACTAATATCGTCTCGTTTTCTATTAAGAAGATGGCAGTTCTTGCAAGGCTGTATTGGTCCGCTTGTATTGTAGTGATGGCATGTAGTGCAGCCGCCTGACATTTCTGCCATTTCCGCATGTATTCTATGCTGGAATATTACCGGCATATATTTTTTTGATATCTCTCCGAGAGTTACCACGTTCTTTGTTTTCTCAGCAGGCTGATAAACAGTAACCATAGAAGCGCGCGGGCATGCATTTAAGCACGGATCCTGTTTTGTAGGCACTTCACATGCATGGCAGGTTTTGCAAGTAAGACTTGTCGAAGGATGATTCTTAGAAATCTTATTTTGTGCGAAACATATTGCTGCTAATGCTGCCCAAAGCATAATAATCTTTTTCATTTTTCGCTTCCCCGGATTGAAAATTTAGTTGATAGAGAATAGCTCCTGTCCGGTTGACTGATGACCGGGAAGTTCATAACTATAAATCTATAGATCAGAATTAAGAGACAAATAAATCCAACGGTAATTGATATTTCCCCTATTGAAGGGAAATATGAGACTAATTTATAAGGCGGATTATAAGCAATTACAAAGTCGTTAAGGCGGTTTATAAATACGCCGAAGATTACAAGTGAAGAGGCGACAAACAGCCACAATGGAGAATTCAAGACAGCCTTTGAAAGGAACATACGAAGCGGAATTATTACGCCGAACAAAAGTTCAATAACGAACATTACGCTTTGAAGGTTAAAGGATGTAAGATAGACGAAAGTCTCTCTTATGAACATATCGCCTAGTTTAAATGCTAAATACACTCCGAGTATAGGAGCCACCATAGTGCCAAGCTTTGAGAGTACCTTCATTTCAGGCTTTAGTCCGAATGATCTTGCTGCTATTAAAGATTCAAAAATTACCATAGGGAAACCGACCGCTATAGCAGATAACAAAAACAGCAGAGGAAGAATCGGTGTTTGCCAGAGAGGATTTATTTTGGGTCCCGCTATGATCATTAAAGTTCCGAGAGACGACTGATGCAGTGTTGAAAGCACAACACCTGCAATTATAAAGATGAACATTGTTTTAGATAATCCACGGTTTAAGAGGATTAGAATTTTCTCAACAGGCTTGTTAAGAAAAGCAAATGCACCTTTAAGATTCATGTGACCGATAAATCTTTCACATACGACAGGTAGAAATTCAATATAAAGAACCGTAACGTAAATCATTACGCAGATGCCTACTTCAAAAAGAGCGGAACTTCCGTTCCACATTATTAACGGATGCCAGATATAATACCAGCGTCCTATATCTATAAATACGCCGATAGCGACGAAAGTATATCCAAGCATAGCAGTCAGTAGAGCAGGACGAACGATGTCATGGTAGTATTCTCTATGTATAACATGTCCTAGGGCAGCAGTGGTAAAACCGCCTGCGGCTAGAGCTACTCCGGCAGCTACATCAATTCCTATCCATATTCCCCAGGGATATTGGTTATTAAGATTTGTTACTGCTCCTATGCCGAAGAAGAATCTTCCGGCTAACCAGAATAAGCCGTTCAGAGCAAATAGAATTAGTATAACTACGCCCGGTGTGAAATATTTCTTTTTAATCTGTGCTGGTTTTGTATATGAGTCCATTTTAATCCCTATTCTTCAGATTCATTTTTTCTTTTGGTAATCCACATTAAACCGCCGAGTAGAGCATAAAGAGAGACTGGCGGGACGAAGTAAGCAAATATTCCATGCTGTATAGATTCGGATACTCCGGGAGCGGGTTTATCGCCGAGTTTTGGAAATTGCAGTTTAGAGAAATCTTGATTTGCGAGGTAGAGCCATGAGGTTCCTCCTACTTCATACTCACCAAAAATATGGTTTACGTACTTCTCAGGATTCCTTCTTATTCGTTCACGTGCAATTTTAACGAGGTCATTTCTATTGCCGTATGTTAGAGCTTCGACCGGGCAGATTTCCACACAAGCGGGAAGCTTACCAACTTTAGTCCTTTCGAAGCAGAAGTCACACTTTTTAATTTGAGGATTTAGAGCTTTATCAAATTGGAATGCAGGTACCTGGAATGGACAAGCGACCATACAGTATCGGCATCCGATACATTTATTAGTATCCCAGACAACCGAGCCGTTTTCATGTTTAGAAAAGGCACCTACTATGCATGCAGAGACACAAGCCGGATGATCACAGTGCATACATTGCACTTTAACATCCGTCGGAATCTCAGAATTTTGCGGATTAGGATACTCATTTACGACAGTTAAAGCCGATTCATCGGGTCTTCTCATTTCCTTGAAGACTGATCTATCGCTGTATTTATCAAGAGACTGAGTAGGCAAATCATGAGCTGTTTTGCATGCCCACTCGCAATTTCTGCAGCCTATGCATACAGTTGTATCTACAAGAACGCCCATCCGGTCTTCGGAGAGAATATCTTTTGGTGCTGCTTTTGCTGATTTAATTGATAATCCGCTTATTGCAGTTCCTGCAATAGCGGTAGTTTTTAAGAAATCCCGTCTATTTTGTTTTCCCATGTTACATCCGTTACAAGTTTAATGTTAGGTCATTGATTATAGTAACATTTGCTTTTATGTATAGTTAATTATATAAAACTATGCCAAAGTATAGCATTTTTGAAGGAAATTATAATTTGTTGCTAAATGAGTAGAATATTTGAAGTTATGGGGAGGTGAATGATACAACTGTTGAAAAATGCAATTTTACTTCTCGTAACTGAAAAATATTTAAATGACAAGTTGTTGTAAATGAGAAATTACTCTATTATTAAATCTACGTTCTTAAAGCGGGTAAACTCAAACTATTATAAGAAATGAGAAGAATGTGTGTTTGTAAACCTTGTCACAGGTAGAGGACAGGGGGAAGTATTATAGAAGAGGGAGAATAGGCCTCGATATAAGGAATCAATGCGCATTCAGAGTGTATTCAGAGTGCATTCAGAGTGCATTCAAAAATTCAGGTTGACTTGATTTGCGTTTTGAGGCGGAATAAGAATGAATGTTTCTTATTTCTTTAAAAACATTATAAATAAAAGAAAAAGCATTAAAGCTTGCTTTTAGCTAATGTAAAAAATTGGGATAAATAATGCAAGAGAGGAAAAGGGAAGATGTTAAAAAAAATAATAATAATGTTGTAGATTGGCAAGTAATTTTATAAGTTGGTTCAAGAATTTATAGGGATAATGTATTTGACTTAATGATGGATACAGAAAATAAATTTCAGATGGATACGCATGGGGGGGATGCAGAGATGCACACGCAAATAAATATACCCACAAATAGTGAGAGCGGCATACTGCCGCAGCGGGGAATCTCAAATACATTTCAAAAAAATAAATCGAAAAATTTAGATAGAATAATTATTGACGGGAAGAATGGAGCCGTTGTATTTTTGGCCATAAAGAAAGACAGTCTTCACTTAACCGGCATGCAATGTTGTTGTTTATAAACTTGATTAAAAAGTAAGGATAGATATGATTAAATATCAACTAACTGAAGTTTTAAGAAAGTTAATAAAAATTCTAAAGAAGTTAAATCAAAGTTATCCAGAACGGATGGTTTAGTATGGATATAATAAATGAAATGAAACTAGGAAGATGAGTCAATTAAATACCTATAATATAGTGAAAGCTGCTTCGCACGACAATATTTTATCTGAAATTGAGGCGGTAACAAAACAGACTCAATTAAGAGCTAAAAATTGTTTTGTATTAGAAGAGCTCTATATTTTTTGCCTCAACTTCGGATAAAATACTTAACGTTAGTAATAAACAGAGGATGACATGGGAAAATCTATTAAAAAGGTTAAAATGGTTGATGAATTGAAAATCAATAACGAAGAAATAAAAAAAACTAATGAAGAAATTCCTAAACCCGTTGAATCGAAATCTGAAATACAATTTAGAGATGTATTCCAGGCGATGCAGCAGTCATTCTCTGAAACTCCCCCACCAAACTCTGACAAAATAAGAGATGATATAATTAAAAATTATTTAAAACAGAGGATACAGAAGTATCCTGTTGCAGCAGAATATAATATAATGTTCCTCTTTGATGAAGGGACAATGGTGAAAAAAGATGCAGACAATATTTATTCAGCTGCCACAAAATTCCTTGAAAAGAAATCAATGTTGCTTGTATTATATTCTTCGGGTGGAGTTATCGGGTCAGCATATTTAATTGGAAAGTTATGTCGATAGTATTCTAATAATAAATTTGCAGTTGTTGTTCCTCGATATGCTAAATCAGCGGCGACATTAATATGTTGTGCGGCTGATGAAATACATATGGGCAGTTTAAGCGAACTTGGTCCAATTGACCCACAAATTGATAATTTGCCCGCATTGGGTTTGAAAAGTGCAGTTGAGCATATCGCTGATTTGATACAGAGGTATCCAAGCTCATCAGAGATGTTCGCAAGATATCTAAATTATTCTTTGAAACCAGTGAATCTTGGTTATTACGAACGAGTCGCAGAATCAGCCTCTCAGTACGCGGAAAAATTACTCAAGACTCATTCTGATAATCTAAAATCTAGTCCAGCTAAAATCGCTAAAGATCTTGTTTATTCATATAAAGATCATGGTTTCGTTATTGACAAAACCGAGGCGTTAGAAATATTTGGCAAAAAAATAGTCAAGCATAATACCTCAGAGTATGAACTTGGTAATGCACTATATGAAGAATTATCCTTTATATCTAGGATAGCAGATGCTTTTGATCAATACTATTATTTAATTGGATCGTGTGATAGCGACCCAGTATTTCGAAAAAAGAAATAGTTATTTATAACCAGCGACTCAATACGACCGCTTCTTCGAGGCGGTCGTATTGAGTCGCGTTGGGTTTTGTATTCCAAAAATAGATTATTGTGTAAAGGTAATTTGTAAAATAAAATTGATTTGTAAGTTAATGTTGTGTTAACGAAACCATCATTGTAGTTCTAAATGGTGCATTAGGCTCAACGTCGTTATACGTTTTAGAAAAATATGGATGAATATTATAAAATAACTGAACAGTATTTAAATGCATTACAATCATCAAAAGATGAGCGAGAAATCCATGCTTTTTTAAAGTCCAGGCCATATTTGGTCAGAAATGCATTTAATGCTTGGGCTTGGAATCATGTTGAAGTTTTTCCTGAGTATCAACTTAATAATGAATATCGTATAGACTTTTTAATATTGAGTGCAGATTCTGGTCAATGGCATGTTAGCATAGTTGAATTGAAATCACCTTTTTTAAAACCATTCACAAAAGGAGGACTTTATTCAAAGTACTTGAATGAAGGGATTAAACAACTAGAAGAAAGAATTAAATGGCTTCATCTGAATCAAAATAGATTTAGACAACAATTATCAAAACATTTTAGAAAAAATAATTCCATTGCCCATTGCTCAAACGCGGATGATCATATTTATGCATCAACTGAAATATTAGACCCAAGAACATGTATATCTTTTCAATATTTTATTGTAATTGGAAGGCGAAATATGATTTCTCATGAATTGCAAAGTAGAAGACACTTAGCAGCAAGTGAAAAGATTGAAATTGCAACATATGATAGAATGATAGATATTGCTGAAGGGTTGGATAAAACTGAATCGGGAAAATATTTATAACCACCTTTTCCACCTGACCGAGTTTTTATCGGAACAGTATCTTAATAATCGGCCAATGTAATAAATTTATGCATTGTTATTCAGATTTTTCCTGTTAAGCAAAATTGATAATAATTATTGGTACAGCATTTCTATTCGGCGTTCTTGTTCGGGGCGTATGGGTGAAAAGCCGTGCGGTTGGGTATTTGGTTGATTTATAGAAAGGAGAAGTAACATGTTTAATTTTTTAATGCAAAAATACATGACTAAAGAAGCGAAAAGAATGGCTAATGAAATATATAATATTTATTGGGAAACAAAAAGAAACTATCCATCTCTTCCTGAAACTGAAATAATTATTCGTTCCTGTTTTGAGCCACAATCTTTTGAGAAATTGTCCGAGTCGTCAAGGGAAAGAGTATCCGTTTGTTGCGAGTCAGTTAATGGTCTATGTTATATGTTAGTTTTAGATAAGGGGAAATTTAAAAAACTAATGAATTTTAGGTCTCTTCAATTTACTAAATATATGGATGCTGAATTAGAAAAATTAAATTTCCCAAAACAATCAAAAGAACAAAAACAAAGAATTTTGGAGGCAATGGAATTAAATATAGATGGTTGGGAAAAATTCGCTTTATAATTAAAACTAATTAAAACAAATTCAAGGAATTATAATGAGTCTTTTCAATATTATAAGTAAAGAAAGATACATTAACCATTTAGTGCTTTCGTATAAAATCGTTTATGGATGTGGTGACATGGCAGCTATAGAATGTTTGAGAAAATATTATACAAAAATTGAACTTGGAGAGATTTATGAAGCTCTAAAACAAAGTGAAAAAAGCGGAAGCTTACAATCTGTATTATTTCTTGCTCATCCATTTAAGGAGAATAGGGAAACTGTTATGGAAATAGATAATAAATATAATGGTGGATAGAATAAGAATGCCATACTAACTTTTACACCCGATTGCCATTTGGGTGCGACATTGTTTAAGTTTTCGGGTTTGATAAAAAGGTAAGCAATGTTATTCGACTTTGTTATAATGATAAGATGTTAAAAAATATTTAGTGTTGTCGTTCTAATTTAGTTTTCCGTTCTGGACAGAAAGTTAATTGCTGCGGCTTGATGTACTCTAAATTTAATTCTTTGTTATCGGCTAAAATTTTATTAAAATGTAATTATGAATAATATCTTAGAAGAAACAAATAATAACAACCAGATTAAAACTCGTCAGCGGGTTATAGATCACGGAGAAGTATTTACTTCCGAGCGCGAAGTAAATGCAATGCTTGATTTGGTGAAGCAAGAAACAGAGAGAATTGATTCAAGATTCCTGGAACCTGCTTGCGGGACAGGGAACTTTTTAGTAGAAATATTAAAAAGAAAATTAAATATTGTGGAAAATCGTTATTCAAAAAACCAGCTTGAGTATGAACGTTATGCTATTCTTGCTTTATCAAGTATTTATGGAGTAGAAATATTAAAGGATAATGTACAAACTTGCAGAGACAGACTATTGGGAGTTTTTACTCATTTTTATTTAAACAATTATAAAAAAAAAATTAAATCGGAATGCTTAAAAGCTGCTGAGTTTATTCTTAATAGAAATATATTATGGGGAGACGCATTGAGTCTAAAAACGCCGGATGAAAAAGCAGAACCAATTATTTTTTCTGAGTGGAGCGCAGTAAACGGAAGTATGATAAAAAGACGGGACTATACAATGGCTAATTTACTTGTGAACCAACCAATGAAAGGGCCAAACTTATTTTCCGATTTGGGAGACAAAGCTTTTATTCCAACACCGGTTGCTGATTTTCCGTTAATCAATTTTTTAAAACTTGGTGAAGATGATACAAGCAAACTATAATCCCGATGTACTTTCATGTCTCGCTAATTTAAGTAACGATGAAGTATTTACTCCGCCTAATATGGCTAACCAAATTTTGGATTTGCTCCCTAATGAACTTTGGAGTAACAAAGGCGCTAAGTTTCTCGATCCCGTTTGTAAATCTGGTGTATTTCTTCGTGAAATTGCAAAAAGGTTAATGATAGGCTTAGAAAAACAAATCCCGAATAAGCAGAAAAGAATAAACCACATTTACAAAAATCAACTGTATGGAATTGCAATTACAGAGCTCACTTCATTACTTTCCCGAAGAAGCGTGTATTGTTCTAAAACTGCTAATGGAAAATACTCCGTTTGTGAAATCTTTGAAAATGCACAAGGGAACATTAAGTACAACCGTTTAAAACACGTATGGAAAAACGGCAAATGTTCTTTTTGTGGCGCAAGCCAAGAAGTATACGACCGCAATGATGCTTTAGAAACTTACGCATATAATTTTATACACACAGCAAAACCTGAGGAAATATATAATATGAAATTTGATGTAATAGTTGGCAACCCGCCTTATCAATTGAGCGATGGCGGATTTGGGAAAAGCGCTACACCTCTATATCATAAATTTGTTCAGCAAGCAAAAAAACTTAATCCAAAATATTTGACAATGATTATACCTTCAAGATGGTTCGCGGGTGGCAAAGGACTGGATGAATTTAGAAACGAAATGATAAATGATAATCGAATAAAAACAATTATAGATTATTGGGACTCTACTGATTGCTTTCCTGGGGTGGATATAGCAGGTGGTATTTGTTACTTCCTTTGGGAAAGAGAATACATTGGTAATTGTGAAGTAATCAATATACATAGAAATAAAATTACAAAGTCTGTCAGACCATTAAATGAATTTGAAACCTTAGTTCGCTTTGGGATAGCAGTTGATATTATAAAAAAAATACAAAAACTGGGCAAACAAAATATGTCGGCGCAAATTTCTAGTAGAAAGCCATTTGGACTTGCTACTAATGAACGCCCTTCGAAAAAGGGAGATTTAATATTAATCTGGAACGGAGGTGAGGGCCCATATGAGAGCTCTAGAATAAAAATTGGGAAGGGCTTAATTAATAAGTGGAAAGTTATCACCTCTAAAGTTTCATATGATCATGGGGGACAACCAGATAAAGAAGGAAAAAGAAGAGTTCTTTCAAAAATTAAGATTCTTCCTCCTGGGACTATATGTACAGAAACTTACATTATTGCAGGGGCATTTGATAATAAAACGAATTGCAAGCACCTAGCAGAATACTTAAAAACTAAATTTGTTCGTTTCTTAGTTTCCCAGCTTTCATTTTCGCAAGATATTACTAAGGATAGATTTGCATTTGTTCCCATTCAAAATTACAACGAAGCCTGGACAGATGAAAAGCTATACAAAAAGTACGGAATAAACAACGAGGAAATTAAATTTATTGAATCAATGATACGTCCAATGGAATTAAATTATGATCAATAAATTTTTTCCACCTCGCCCAGAAGTAACTCCAACTATATATGCCTATGAACTAATTGGCGTAGAAAGCCATAGAGGCTTACTAAAAAATGGATACACTAACCGGACTTCTCAAAACCGGATCGCAGAACAATTAAAAACAAGCAGAGTAAAATATAGGATTGTACTTGAGGAGCCCGCAATTCGAAATAATGGAATTGTCTTTACAGATCACGATGTTCACAGAAATTTAAGAAAAAAGAAAATCAAGAATACGGAGGGAGAATGGTTCAGATGTTCTCTTGATGATATAAAAGCCGCAATTCTTTCAATTAAGTTGAGTGAGTCCAACGAAGAAAATCGTTCATTAAATTTTAAAATGCGCCCTGAGCAAGAAGAAGCTGTAAAAAAAACTATCTCTTACTTCAAAAGTTTTAAAAAGGAGAACCCTAATAAAACTCCTCATTTCCTTTGGAACGCCAAAATGCGATTTGGTAAAACTTTTGCAACATATCAACTGGCTAAGAAAATGGGCTGGAACAAAATCCTTGTATTAACATTTAAACCTGCTGTGCAAAGCGCCTGGGAAGAAGATCTAAAAACTCATTTAGATTTTAAGGGCTGGAGGTTTATTTCACGTAATGGATTGACTTTAGAAGAAGTTGATAAAGATAAACCATTTGTTTGTTTTGGTTCCTTTCAAGATTATCTGGGGAAAAATGAAGCAGGCGGTATAAAAGCGAAAAACGAATGGGTGCATACTACAAACTGGAATTGCGTTGTATTTGACGAATATCATTACGGAGCTTGGCGGGAAAATGCAAAAGATTTATTTTAAGCAGAAGATAAAAAAGAACTGAAATTTGGAGAAGGTGAAGGGATAGACTACTTTGAAGAAGATATAATGCCTATTACGACAAATGCTTATTTGTATTTATCCGGCACACCGTTTAGAGCTATAACATCTGGTGAATTTATTGAAGAACAGATTTTCAACTGGACATATTCCGACGAGCAAAAAGCAAAGCAAGATTGGAAAGGAGCAGCTAATCCATATTTATCATTGCCGCGTATGGTAATGCTTACCTATCAGTTACCAGATTCAATAAGAGAAATTGCCATGAAAGGCGAATTTAACGAATTTGATTTAAATGTATTTTTCTCAACTAATGGTGAAGGCATTAAAGCTCGATTTAAATATGAAGATGAAGTTCAAAAATGGCTGGATTTAATTCGTGGTTCTTATTTGGAAACTACAATTGATAATTTAAAGTTAGGTGCAAAAAAACCACCAATGCCTTTCTCTGATGCACGTTTATTGAATGTTCTCTCACATACATTTTGGTTTTTACCAAGTGTTGCATCCTGTTATGCAATGAAAAATTTAATGTTACAAAAGCAAAATAAATTTTATCACGATTACGTTATAGTCGTAGCAGCTGGAACAAGTGCCGGTATTGGTGCTGATGCACTTCCGCCCGTATTTAATGCTATGGATAATCCATTAAAAACAAAAACCATTACTTTGTCTTGTGGAAAATTAACGACGGGAGTTACCGTTAAACCATGGACGGGCATATTAATGCTTCGAAATTCTTCAAGTCCTGAAACTTATTTCCAAGCTGCATTTAGAGTTCAATCACCATGGACAATTTATAACTCAGATAATATATCACCGAATAAGGAAGAAATATTAAAACAAGAATGTTATGTCTTTGATTTTGCACCAGATAGAGCATTAAGACAAATATCAGATTACAGCTGCCGACTGAATGTTAATGAATCAAACCCAGAAAAGAAAGTTGAAGAATTTATTCACTTTTTACCGGTACTAGCTTATGATGGCAGTTCAATGAAACAAATTGATGCGGCGGGTATTTTAGATATGGCAATGAGCGGAACAACTGCAACGTTATTAGCAAGACGCTGGGAAAGTGCTTTGCTTATTAATGTTGATAACAATACATTACAGCGATTAATGAACAGCAAACAAGCTATGCATGCTTTAATGAGTATTGAAGGCTTCCGAAATCTTAATCAAGATATTGAAACAATTATTAATAAATCAGAGTCAGTAAAGAAAACTAAAAAAGATGCAAACGAAAGATATTTAACAAAGAGAGAGAAAAAAGAACTGACTGAAGAAGAAAAAGAATACAAGAGCTTAAGAAAACAAATTCAAGAAAAGCTGATCAAGTTTGCAACTCGAGTACCGGTATTTATGTACCTAACAGACTATCGTGAAAGAAGTTTAAAAGATATAATTATGCAACTTGAACCCGGACTTTTCAAAAAAGTTACTGGATTAACAGTAAAGGACTTTGAATTACTTGTAAGCCTTGGAGTTTTCAACAGCGCATTAATGAATGATGCGGTTTATAAGTTTAAACGATATGAAGATGCGAGTCTCGTTTATGTTGGTGTAAACAAGCATAAAGGAGAAGATGTCGGTTTGTATGATACTGTGTTGAGTGAAAAAGAATATCAAGAGAGCTTTATAAATGAGGACTAAGTATAAAACGCATATCATAAGTGCCTCAAGCAGAAAGAGTTTTCGCATTTGGCATTTGTGCAAATAACTTAGTTTGCTGTTCTGGGCAGTAGCTTAGCCGCAAAGTCGTTAGGCAATACAAAATCATATTATTTTCATTTTTAATTTAAAATGTTGTAAATTTCTTCAAGCTCATAGGCAGATTTATTATTGTGTATCGCAATATACGAAGACAATGGCAGGTTACATTGCTTCCTTAAACTTTTAAGGGTTATTATTATATGATAACTATTACCTATACCGCAAAAGAGTGTCTATGAGCTTTTATATTTTATGTCACATCTAGAAAAACTAAAAAATACTACCACCTTAAGAAACTTCGCGAAATTACTTGGTTTTAAACCAAGAGCTATATCTTATATCCTCTACAAGATATCTGAAGAGGATAAATACATCCAATTCACAATAAACAAAAAGAATGGGGGGAAAAGAATAATTAATGCCCCAACTGAAAAACTCAAAATACTTCAAAGAAGATTGGCAGATTTGCTTAATGAATGCTTGGAAGAGATAAATAGCCTTTATAACAAAAAAACTTTATCGCATGGTTTTCGGAGAAAGCATTCTATTATTACAAATGCCTCAAATCATAAAAATAAACGTTATGTGTTTAATGTGGATTTAAAAAATTTTTTCCCATCAATTAACTTTGGTAGAGTTCGCGGTTTCTTTATTTGCAATAAGCACTTTGAATTAGATACCAAAGTAGCTACTATAATCGCACAAATATCTTGCCATAATAATGAACTTCCACAAGGAAGTCCATGCTCTCCAGTAATATCAAATTTAATTGGCCATCTCTTAGATATTAGGATGGTATATTTAGCCAAGAAATCAAAATGTACCTATTCAAGATATGCGGATGACTTAACTTTTTCGACAAATATAAAAGAATTCCCTGAAAGCATTGCATATAAAAAAACTATCAACGTATGGGTTGTTGGTAAGCAATTAAAAAAAGAAATAGAAAAAGTAGGATTTTTTATAAATGAAGAAAAAACGTCTATGCAATTCAGAACTAATCGACAGACGACAACTGGGCTAGTTGTAAATAAAAAAATTAATATTAAGAAAGAATACTATAAAAATATTAGGTCAATGTGTCATGCTTTGTTTAAAAACGACGAATATTATTTATATGATAGATCATATACTGGTGAAACAACCGAAGAAGAAAATGGAGATGATAATAGAAAACGTGGTACGTTAAATCAATTAGAAGGTAGATTGAGTTTTGTATATAAAATTAAAAGAAGAAATGATTCAAATGAAAAGGGAAATAGACGATACAATCCTAAAGGAATTACTAAGTTATATCGACAATTTTTAACATATAAAAATTTTTTTACTATTGAAGTACCTTTACTTATATGCGAAGGTAAAACGGATATAATTTATTTGAAATGTGCTTTGAAGGGATTGAAAGATGAATTCCAAGAATTAATTCAGGTAGATAACGGCAAATACGATATAAAAGTAAAGTTCCTAAATATGTCGCATACATTTAAAGACGTATTTGAAATACCGTCTGGGACATCTGGCCTAAAAACATTAATAGAATTATATGAAGATAACTTGAAAATATTTGAGGGAAATGGGAAAAAGGAACCCGTAATTGTATTAATTGACAATGATGGTGGTGCACATGATATAAAAAAATATATTAAAAAGAAATTAGGAATACAAAATTTAGAATATGATAAAACATACAACATTGTTTATAATTTATTCGTGATTTTTATTTCAGAAACAGAAGATACTGAAATTGAAGATCTATTTAATCAAAATCTTTTAGAGACCAGAATTGATGGAAAAAAATTTAGTCGAGATAAAGAAATTGATCAAGATAGTGAATATGGGAAAAATATATTTGCTGAAAGGGTTATAAAAGTAAATCAAAAAGAAATTGATTATTCGAAGTTTAAGCCTTTGTTAAAGAGAGTGAATGCTACAATAAACGAATATCGAAGAAATATTGCCTAACATCTTTAATAAGTAAAAAATCAAGTCGGAGATAAAGAATAATATCCACCGGCTCGATGCAGGCCGCCGAAGGCGGCAGGGTTCTTTCACATATTGATGACAAAGTAATGAAAGACTGCTCTACAAAAGTTTCCTTCTTTAAGCAACAAAGAATGCCGATAATATCTAAAAGGTTAATGGCTAACCAAACCTCTTTTGGGTCTTGCTAACAGAAACCCTGAAAGCTGTTCCGTAAGAACGGAACAATACCAGATATTTTATAGGCATACGCGTAGTTACCCAATCCAGCCGGACGATTATGCGAGGAAGCTAATCAGTTAGGTGCAGGGGTTTGCTACGCGTGGCCATTGTAGAGACTTCTTATGTTCTAGTTCTTGACCTTTGAATTTGTTGTTAAAGTTGGTTTTATCTTTTAATAAGTGATAAACAATTTCAGCAATTTCCTTAGCTATGATGGTCTTAGCTATCTGCTTGTTTTTCTTTCTTAACAGAGAGTTCTGATATTTACGAATGACCGGATAATACTGCACAGCATGAACAGCAGCATCACTGAAAGCAACCTTAAGATATTTATTACCGTCTTTAGAGGATCGTTGCTTTGATTTACCGCCGGAGTTACGGGCAGAAGGAACAAGGCGGCAGTAAGAGAAGAAGTTTCTAACATCCGGGAAGCGGTTGATATCATCAACTTCAAGAAGGATGGTAAAAGCGTTCATTTTCCCAATACCCGGAATCCAAAGCAGCCGTTGAATATCATCGTTAGGAATGAGGAAAGGGTAGAGTTGTTTTTCAAGGTCAAGCATTTGTTCGTTAAGTAAAACTTCAACTTCAGTGAGCTGTTCATATTGAAATTTAGGAATACCAGTTAGTTGGGTAGGAGAATCGAAGTTATATTTAGCGAGCAGAAGCTGCATTGAGTTAGTGACTGAAGTATGACGCTGCACTATTTTAAGTCTAGCACGAAGAGCATCCCGGAGCAGCCGTTTGTCGTTAGAGATTTTATGAGCGACTGGAATGTAGTCCATGCGAAGAAGTTGCGCGAGAGTATGGGAATCTACTTTATCTGTTTTAACTTTGGCATAAGCAATGGCTTTAACAAATTTAGCATGAGCAAGGACCATAGGAATATTAAGAGAAGTCAGGAGATCATTCAGCCAGTACCAGGTCATGGTTGATTCGACATTAGTGATATTTTCATTACCGAGGTCTGAGAAATATTGAACAAAATTATGGTCAACATTTTTAATATCAGCTTGCTTAACAACATTACCTGAAGAATCGACTGTAGTTAAGTAAGAAGAAAATTTATGAAGATCGATACCTGTGTAATACATTTGATACCTCCAAAAAGTTTTGTTGATAGATGGAGTAAAATGATTTGATTTCTACTTATTGGAAATATCAAGTGCTTCAACCCGACAGCGTTTTCGCATTCGGCATTTGTATTATTTTAATGGTAGTCGTTCCCCCCGATAAAATCGAGCAAGCTGTTTCAGCAAACTTGTTCAACTTTATATTACTGAATAAATATTTTTAAATCATTAATGTTTGTGCTTCTGTTTAGCATTCTTGTTCTGGGCTGCGGGTTAAGCACAAATCGTTATTTTCTTAGATAATAATCTTGAAGTTGTCGTAATATGGTCTTATATTTAGTCCAGAATAAAGACAATAAAAGGATACAAAAATGAAGAACATCTTAGTTGCAAATGATATAATTCCAGTTGGTCAATTCAAATCTGGTTTGGCTAAATATCTTAAAGAAATTCAGAACAAGCATAATTCTTTGATTATCACTCAAAATGGAAAACCTGCCGGAGTATTAATCTCTCCATCGGAATTTGATGACTTAAGACAAACAAAGTTGTTTATCGATTCAATATCACGCGGTTTATCTGATTCTGAAAAAGGAGAAGTTTTATCTACTTCTCAACTCAGAAGTGAATTACAAAAAACACGCACCGGTAAAGGAAGATGAAAATATTCTGGACAAAAGAAGCATTACTTTGCTTAAAAGAAATCGAAGAATATATTTCAAGAGATAATTCCATTATTGCAATTGAGTTTGTTGACAAGTTAATATCGCTTGCGGAAACATTATTAGATAGTCCGGAAAAAGGTAGAATTGTCCCAGAATTATCATTGGAGAATATCCGGGAGTTGTTACATAAAAATTATCGTATCGTTTATTTGATTAAGAAAAACTCAGTAGAAATTCTTACGGTATTTGAAGGTCATCAACTATTAAAGAAAGAAGAAATAGTTAAAAGCAAAAACTAAGAAACGCATATAACCCGCAACTCAACTTGACCGCTTCATACGGTTCGGGTTTGTTGCTGTTTTTGGCTTTACGTTTTTCGTTTTTCAATGTTGTTCCAGGTTGTTTAGTTAAATAATATTTTTCTTAATTATTGGCGTTGCCTTTCTAACTTAGCCTTTTATTCTTGGCGGCAAGTTAGTTGCCACGCCGATATCACATACACGAGAGCACAATACAAAAAGCAATAAGGCAAGCTGTACAAAAGGCCAAGATTTTAAAGCAAGGAACGGCACATACATTTAGACAAAGCTTTGCAACACACTTACTTGAGGCGGGTTATAATATTCGTACAATACAAGAATTACTTGAGCTCAGCTGCGTAAAAACGACAATGATTTATGCACATGTTGCCAATATGGGCGCTGGGATTAAGAGTACATTAGACGGATGAAGATTAGTTTTTATTAGGAGGAAAGTTTCATCCGCCTAATAATCGGAAACAAAAAAAATGAAATGTTATAATTATATATAAATAAACAAATTATGGAGATTAAGCTTATGTTTTATAGGAATGTTAGCAGGAAAATAAATCGGGATAATACGCCGAATAAAATGCGGTCTAATCGGCTTAATTAATAGTTAGCCAGCATAATTAAAATATGATTGTTGAAAATCTAAATAAAATAAGCACACATATAAATTGGGTCGAATACAAACATTTATGGAAGCAATTAAATGTCCCTGCTAAAACAATTCTGTTAAAAGAGGGAGAAATGTCTAAAAGAGCTTATTGGATAGAAAAAGGTTGTTTGAGACTATGGTTCAATAATAATGGGAAAGATATTACTTTTCAATTCTTTTTCGAGAATGAAGGCGTTTCATCAATTGAAAGTTTTAGTAAAAATATACCTAGTCCATTTTATCTTGAAAGCATTGAGCCTTCAGTCCTTCATTATATATTAAAGAAAGACTTTGAAATGCTGATGGAAAAGATCCCGGATTTTAAGAACATTATATTCGAAGCAACACTTGAACGCCAGATTTATTATATGGAGCAATTTCTTTCATTAATCAAAGACAAACCAAAAGAAAGATACCTGAAACTCTTAAAAGAAAAGCCGCATATTATACAGCGTATTCCACAACATTATATTGCTTCATATTTAGGAATTACTTCTGTTTCATTAAGTAGAATTCGAAATAAGATTTAGTTTTTAAATTTATTAACAATTGTTATCGTATAGCTGATATCGGAATAATAAATTTCGTGCAAAAAATTAAGGCACGGAAATGAAAACAGTAATAGTATTTAACCATCCTTTTGAAGGAAGTTTTTGTAATTCGATATTAAGCTCTGTAACACAAGGATTAAAAAATGGGAATCACGAGTTCGATCTTATCCATTTGGACAAAGAAGGTTTTAATCCAGTAATGTCTGTAGAAGATTTAAAGGGCTTTAGCGAAAGCAGAGTGGTTGATCCCAAGGTTTTGGAATATAAAGAACGTATTAATGAAGCAGAACATTTGATTTTAATATTTCCTATTTGGTGGGAGTTAATGCCGGCAATGACAAAAGGGTTTATTGATAAAGTAATATTTCCCGGAGTTGCTTATGATTATACTCAAAAAGGATTTATGAAAAAGAAATTTCATAAATTAAATGGAATAACATTGATAACCACAATGAATAGCGCTTCTTTGTTTTATCGGCTAATATTTGGTAATGCAATAAAAAAAGCCGTTCTACTTGGAACATTTTGGAAAACGGGATATAAACATAGAAAATGGATAAACCTCAGTATGGTGAAATTTGTGTCAGAAAGAAGAAGAGGGAAATGGTTATTTAATCTCGAGAAACACTTCGAAAAACTAAAATAGATTATTTAATATATTAAAAATAAAAAGCTTGCTAACCATGCGTTCCTACCCTACCGCGTAATCGCGTTCGGCATTTCAAAGGTATTCGGCAATGTTTCTCCGTTTAAGCGATCTTGTTCAAAGTGATCGGACATTGAAATCACTTTTCAGATTATTGGCAGATCAATTCTAATTGGCATTGTTGTTTTGGGCGGCGGGTAATACGCGTCGCGTTATACCGCTACATTAGAATGGGTATAGTAATGCTATCGATGATATATTGAAATATGTAAGAGTAATCGATATATTTATAGGGTAAATTATAAGGAGTATCGAAATGACAACAGTAACAGTATCCCCCAAATATCAAGTTGTTATTCCAAAGGAAATAAGGCAGAAGTTAAAACTGAAACCCGGACAGAAATTACAAATTATTCAATTAGGTGACAGAATAGAATTCATTCTGCTCAAAAATATTAAAGAGGCTCGCGGTTTTCTAAGAGGAATCAATACGGAAATTGGAAGAGAAGGAGACCGTATATGAATTTAGTGGATTCTTCCGGGTGGTTGGAATATTTAGCCGAAGGTAAGAATGCAAAATTATTTGCACCAGCCATTGAAAAGACTGATGAATTAATAGTTTCAACAATAAATCTCTACGAATTGTATAAAAAGATATTGTTGGAAAAAGATGAACATTCAGCAATTCAAGTCGTTGGTTTGATGCAACAAGCAAAAGTTATAGAAGTAAATTCCACTATTGCGATTCAAGCTGCAAATTTTAGCTTTGAACAAAAAATACCAATGGCTGATAGTTTGATTTATATAACTGCAAAACAATACAATGCTATTGTTTGGACACAAGACGTTGATTTTAAAGATTTGGATGGAGTGAAGTATTTTAAGAAATATCTTTAATACAAAAGCAAATGCGGTATAACCAGTGCTTCAACCCGACAGCCCGTATTTAATCAAGGTAAACTGTTTTCGCATTCGGCAATTTAGAGATTATCGGGTTATTCGCCCTGTTTCAGCATTCTTGTTCTTAGCTGCGGTATAGGAGCAACAAAGCTGGATGTCTAAATATATGGTTAAAAAACCATACAAACGGATGTATATTAATGAAGCTGAATAAATGAAAATATAGTTACGGCTCGTTTTACATTTAGAAATAATAAAATTAGAATCATTGGAGCCGGGTACTGGAGAAAAGGGAAACAGATATATGAAAATGAAAATAAAATATAGTAATACGGAAATTGGGAAATTAGAAGTTATAAAAGACTTTTTACCTAAACCAGAGGATTTAATATTTAAAGAGGATGCAATAAAAGTTACTCTTAATTTAAGTAAATCAAGCATTGAGTTTTTTAAGGAAATAGCTCAAAAACACGGAAGTCAATATCAGAAGGTAATTAGGAATTTACTCGATAGATATACTTCGCATTTTTCACAATAGTTTAAACGATTATTGAGATTTATACACAAGTTTCAAAAAAAACTATTGATAAAATTTGGTATCCTATAGTTGATTTATTTTGAACAAAAATAGTATAATTGTAAAAGAAAAATATTAACAATAGTACTTTTACCACCAATCCAGCCGGATAAGGGCAATGGAATTTATACATCCGTTAGCGGTCATTGTAAGATACAGCCACAAGTAAAAACTGGCAACAGTAATGAAACTAATAAACATAATTTCTCATTGATTATTCAAACAAAATAAATAGCTATATGAATATAAAAGAGCAAATACAAACATATATTGACAGCCAACCCGACCCAAAACGTGCTGACATTGAAGCATTGCATGCACGCATACTTAAAGTGTTGCCAAAATGTAAATTATGGTTTTTAGATGGTAAAGATGATAAGGGTAAAATTGTTACTAATCCTAACATAGGGTATGGACATCAGACCTTAAAATATGCGGATGGAAAAACCAAAGAGTTTTACCAAATTGGTATCAGCGCAAACACGACCGGAATCTCTGTCTATATTATTGGAATCAATGACAAGACATACTTATCCCAAACGTATAGTAAAAAATTGGGCAAGGCAAGTGTGACAGGGTATTGCATTAAGTTCAAAAAGCTGAAAGACATAAACATTGATGTACTTGAAGCGGCAATACGAGATGGTGTTAAGCAGACTACCTAACGACAACACTTAAGTAAGCGTATGACAACGACAAGTAATGGTAATAAACGAAAAACAACGATCCACTAACACGAGGTATAGACTGTAAGGGTCTCAGTTGTATAATTGTAAGTAGTTATGCTTTGATAACAATTTCTATTTTATAGCTATTACCAACAATACTTGTCGTATTCAGCCTCTAATTTTGTCGTAATTACACAGTTATAAAAAAGCTTATTGTTAGTGATATTTGTACAGTAACAAAACCAATTTTGAATAAGCTTTTCAAGGAATAAATTATCATAGGAGGTTAAATAAAATTATGGCATTTATTAATCCACACATTAACTTTAACGGAAATGCCGAAGAAGCATTCAATTTTTACAAATCAGTATTTGGCGGAGAGTTCGCAAAAGTTATTCGTTTCAAAGACATTGCAAGCCCCGAACTCCCGATAGAAAAAAAAGAAGAAAATAAAATCATGCATATTGCTTTGCCCATTGGTAAAAATAATATGTTGATGGCAAATGATGTTCCGGAAAGCATGGGACGAACAAATGAAAATGAAAACAGGTCTAAGATATTTGTCGGTGCAGAAAGTCGTGAAGAAGCCAACAAATTATTTAGCGGACTTTCAGTAGGAGGAAATATTGAAGCTCCTATTGGTGACAGTCCTTGGGGTTCATATTTTGGAATGTTTAGAGATAAATACGGTATTGAATGGATTGTGGATTTTGACCCAAATTATAACGGGCAACAGTAAATTACAAAAAACACCGAACTCCTAACATAAGGTTGATAAAAACCAGGCTGATGAAAGAAATAGGACATTTGTACTCCAATCATCATTTGTGTATAGTTTCGGCTGACTTATTCGGTTCTATTTTATTTAATAAAATTATTTTAACTATTCATATTTGTGATTCTATTCGAAGTTCTTGGCGTGGTCTCGAGTTAAGCAAAAAGCATTGGATTGCACAAAATGCTTGCTTCGTTGTTACATTATTTATGCGTCATACCTGGTAGCAGTACTAGCTTGAAACTTTAGGCAAGGGACTAACAGAAAATCAATATTTACAATAAAAAAATATGAGAAAACTGATTGCAGCAATAAATATGACACTTGACGGGTTTTGCGACCACACAGCAGTGATTGCAGATGATGAACTGCATCAACATTATAATGAGTTATTAAGTAGTGCAGACACCCTTTTATACGGAAGGATAACTTATCAACTTATGGAAAGTTATTGGCCATCCATAGTCAAAAATCCTTCTGGTGTCAAACCGCAGGATGAATTCGCGATATTAATCGACAATATTTCAAAAATTGTTTTTTCCCGCACGCTGAAAAATGTTGATTGGAAAAATACAAAATTGAAAAAGGAAGTCATTAAAGAAGAAATTTTAGAACTCAAGCAACAAGCGGGTAAAAACATTTTAGCTGGCAGCCCCAGTTTAATCGTGACCTTATTGCAACTTGATGTAATTGACGAATTCCAGTTGAGTGTTCATCCAATTGTTTTAGGCAGCGGCTTACCCCTATTTAAAAATGTCAAGGAAAGAATTAATCTTAAGCTCTTAAAAACAAAAACATTTAGCAGTGGCGCGGTAACTTTTTACTATGAGCCGAATAGAAAATGAGTGCCTTATTAAAACATCAAGAAAAGCAATTAACCAAATTATATCTTCATTTGTCCAATCAAATGAGGTACGGATGTTTTACCCATTTGAAATGGTAATTCTTCATTGAATATGAAGCCGTGGTTTTCATACCACTTTAGAGATTTCACATTTTGCTTCATTACACCTAGATAAATACTGGTATATCCTCTAGCGGCAGCCTCTTCTTTAGCTTTGGATAATAAAGATTTTCCAAGGCCAAGCCCCTGATATTCAGGTAAAATATATAAGGATGAGATGTAGAAACGATTCTCGGTTTTACTTATTGAAATACGCATAAAGCCGAGGGATTTTATTCCGGATTCAATTATAAAACCTGAACTATCGGGGTTTTCTAGTATTAATTTTAATTTTTCTACGTTGTAAGTAGATTCAAGGTAACTGCTAATATCTTCAACCGGAATGAAAGACGAATATGTATCAAGCCAGGTATCAAGTAGTATTTTTCTGACAATAGGGAAATCTGATTCATTCCAGATTCGGATATTAATATTTTGCTCCATTGTGCCCATTTACAATTCACTTATTTTGTAAAAAATTCTTACAAGCAAAATTTAATCATATTTCTATTATGTCAAAACAAATTATTAACTGATATTCTTATATTAATTTCAATTTATTATTACTAAGTTTATTTTATTCAATAAAATAATTATCAAAAGTATTTAATTCTGACTTAAGTGTAATTCAGCTAATTTAATCGGTGGTGCTAAATAATTATGAAAAAAATTAATTTACTCGTTTATATATTTTCTTTATTATCAGTAATTTATCCCGCAGGAAAACATACCGAAGGATATTTTACAAATAAAAATATAGCCAATCTCTCTGACGCGAAAGTTAATCATTCTCTAAAAAATAATACTGCCAAACAAAAATGGATAGCCGTTGATAACGTTGTTAGACATGCTATTCAGGATTCTGCTTTCCCTGGTGCTGTTCTTCTGGTGGAGCAAAATGGAAAAATTATTCATGAAAAGGCATTCGGTCATTATATGTATGATCTTAAATCAGGAAAGGTGGCTTTAAATTCAATCTATGATTTAGCTTCATGTACAAAAGTTGTTGCTACTACAACCGCAACAATGATTTGCTATGACCGGGGTCTTATTAAACTGGATGACAAAGTTGCCAAATATTTCCCTCAGTTTGCCGTACACGGAAAAGAAAACGTAACAATCAGGAATTTACTTCTGCACGATAGCGGACTTAGACCTGATATTAAATCTTTTAAAGCATACGATTCCGTCTCTGACAAAGTAGATGCAGTTATGAATGAAATATTTCAAGATAGTTTGATTTACCCAACCGGGACGGAAATGGTTTATTCCGATCTTAATTTTATACTGTTAGGGAAGATAATTGAGAAGGTGACTGGCGAAAGTTTGGATAAGTTTTGTAAAGAAAACATTTTCAAACCCTTGAATATGAAAAGTACAATGTTTAATCCTCCAAAGAAATTAATCTTCAGAATTGCACCAACTGAGATTGACAATTACTGGCGTCATAGATTAATTCGCGGTGAAG
>JAJYDC010000084.1 GCA_021777835.1 Bacteroidota bacterium
TAAATAAATTGATTCTTTTGATGGCAAGCTCTTCACCTCAGTTAAGCGCCTTAATAGCTGCTTTTATTGAGATGGCGAAAACTTCGGAACAAAGTCAAAATAATTTTAGCCGTACAGCGTTAAGAACCTTCAAAGAATTTAATGATAACTATTTCGACGAGATTGAAGTTGCGGTAAAAAAATTCATGAAAGAGAATAAAATCACGGAATCACAGCGTGTTGAGTTTAGCAAGTTAAAAACCATACTCGAGTTGAAGTATAAATATGAGATTGATGAAACTTCCCTTAATAATTATCCTGAGCTTGAAGAATTAAGAGCCGTTGTTTTACAGAAAAAGAATAAACTATTGCTGAACAAGAGATTGTCGGAAGCACAAAGAGCTTTTGTTGCAGGTAAAGAGTTGGCTTATGTTTATCTTGGGATTAAAGACAGAAGTTTAATTTACTCAAGTATGAGACTTAATACTTTTGACCATTTACTTAATTACTTCAAAGCATCTTACTTTTCAACTTCGCTGATAATAAACAGTAATTTATTAGTCTCTGATTTGGAAATATTTTTTAAGCGGAGAAAGTGGGACGAAGATAAATTTCTTGAATTGATTAATAAGTACAATGCAACGACTGAGATGTTTTTTCAGAGGATTACCAATCTCTCTACAAAATATTTTGGATTGAATAAATTGTTTTTTCTGCGATTTAATTATGATACTTCTTCTAAAGAATACAAACTTTCAAATGAGCTAAGGCTAAACACACGACGCAATCCCGGCGGTTATCAAGCTAATGAACATTATTGCAGGCGATGGGTCTCCTTTGAAACCTTGACTAAAATGGAAATGGTTTTAAAGAAAGATAAGAAATTTAACGGCAGAACTGCAGGAATAATACATTCCAAGTTTCATGATTCGAATGACGAGTATCTTTGCATTTCGGTTGCACAAAAAGGAAATCTTCAGAAGAATATTTTATCAAGTTTGACAGTTGGTTTTCAATTAGACGAAAATCTTAAACAGAAAATAAAGTTTTGGAACGACCCGAAAATACCGGTAAGAATCGTAAATGACACTTGTGAAAAATGTATGTTAAAAGACTGCAAGGAAAGGGTTGCGCCGCCTTCATCAGCAGAGAGGATTGGTAAATTTAACAACATTGAAAAGGCTCTTCAAAGATTAATAGAAGATTATAAAGAATAATGGATTAAGGTTTCTGCTTTATGATAAAGACACATCTTTAAGTGCTTATTTGTCTCTACTTAGTTATCAGTGCTTTCTATCCGCTTTGATGTATACCTACATCGCTTTCAGTGTATACGAATGAATGAGCTAATTGTAAATTACTTATAAATTTTAATTGTTTTAAACTTTTATTAAAACCTTTTTCAAACGAGATGTAGTTGCTTATGATGCCGACGAAGTCAAATTATTGCCGAATAACATTGATATAAACAAGTAAAAATATTTCATATTTTGTTTGAAGTTACATATAATTTTTGTATTAATTATGCAGGCAATATTTAAAGATAATATATTCAGAAAGTAAATTTTGATATAATTTAGAATATTTTCTAACGACTAAAGCTGAGGCGAGGTAGTTATGAAAAATATTATACTTATTCTTTCTATACTTATTTTAGCCGGATGTGCTTCGATGAACCAATTTGACGGCGAAATTAGTTCACCTGAATTACTCAAGCAATATCCTCTTCCCCCCATTCCAGCATCCATTTATTCTCCAAACTTTTCTTTGAATTTAAAACTTTTGATTTTAGAAAACGGAACAGTAAAGCATGCAACTATATTGAATAAAACAGGAAATGAAGAGTGGGATTCATTAGCACAGGAATCAATTTTAAAATGGGTATACATTCCGGCGCATATAAAAGATAGACCCGTTAGCATGTGGGTTAATCAAAGAGTTTGTGTAGACTTTAAAGATCCAGTATATATTAACCTTGCTGAAATATTGTGCGATACTTTAGCGACTGCACAAAGGATTTACGAAGCTTTAAGCCAGAATGAAAGTTTTGGTGAACAAGCTTTAAAATTTTCAGTTGATCCTTCACATAGCAATAATGGGATGCTGGGTAAAGTTGATATCAGACTTTTTCCCAATTATATCCAACGCGAAATATTGAAGCTTGGTAATAATGAATTTACTAAGCCGATTAAGTACGGCGATCAATATATAATATTTAAGAAGATAAGTGATTAGAAAAGGTTATAATTTAAAGTCACAGTTTACAAGAATTTGATTTTAAGATTGACTATTTCTGATCTGCTTCCGGTTCTAACCGGTGGTCCCCAGGTTCCAGCACCGCATGAAACGTAATATTGAGTGTTGCCTTTTTTCAAATAGCCGAAACTAATTTCGTATACCATGTTAGTAATATAATTTGCAGGAAACATTTGTCCGTAATGAGTATGCCCTGATAGTTGTAAATCAACATCGTTTTTTTCGGCTTCATCTAACCCGAAGGGAGTATGATCCAATAAAATTACCGGATAATTTTTATCGACGCCGGATAAAATTTCTTCTAAAGGTTTTCTACCGCTACCATTAAACTGTTTAACAGCCCGGTCATTTCTTCCGGCAACATAAAAGTAGTCGTTAATTTTTGTTACGGAATCTGCCAGTACGTTTAATCCCATCTCTCGCATAAAATCTATACTGCTCCGGGCGCCGTTAATGTATTCGTGATTGCCGGTGCATGCGAAAGTACCAAATTTAGATTTAAGATTTAATAAAGCTTGACCGATTTTCCTTTGTTTTAGGATAGACGATTTTTCATCAACTAAATCTCCGGCAATAAAAATAATATCCGGTTTTAGTCTATTTATTTTATCAACAATATCTTTCAGAAATTTCTCGTCATTGACCGGGGACAAATGAATATCCGAAACCAAAACGGCATTCATACTATTGAGCGAGCTTGACTTCTTCGGTAATGTCAGCTCTAAATTTTTCACAATAACATATCTTGTATTAATGTAACCCGCCAAAACAATTGTTGAAACAATAAGAAAAACGATTAGTGCTGTTACGTGCTTTACATAAAGATAATTATTGGTAATAAACGAAGGGAAAAAGTGGAATTGAAAATTTAAAAACCGAAGAATATCAATCAGAAAAACAGATAGTAAAAAGTAAACGAAAAATGCGAACCAAAAGGAACCGACCCAAACTAAAATATCGTAAATAAAAGGTGTTAAATATCTGGTTAAAAATTTTGAAATTAAATAAGATAATGCGACAAAGATAAAAATGATTGTGTAGAAAATCCTAAGATGAGGATATCCAGAAAGTGCCTGCCAGCCGCGGAGAAATATATAATAATTTATTGCTCCGTATAACGAAAAAAAGATTGAGAAGAATATTATCATAATTTAGTTTTACTTATCATATTATAATTAATTAACTCATGTTACGCAGACAATTTCTAATATAATGGAAGTAAGGTACAAAACCTCCGAGGTTTAGGAAAACCTCGGAGGTTTCTCACTATGTAATAATAACCTTTTGCGTAAGGTGAGTTAATTAATGATCTTACGCAGGATTTCCATTTGGAGCACTGGAATGTTGGAATAATGGAAAAAATTAGTCTATTCAATTACCCCACTTCTTCATCATTCCGCATGGTCTTTTGTGAAATGTAGTTTAGTTATACTCATCCCAGCTTTTAATTTCCAACTGGTTAATTTTGTACCGGTAAAAGGACTTTACAAATCTTTTAGCGACTTGAATATTTGTTATTAAATTAACGTTCATATCAACAGCTTTTCTTCTGATTAAATAATCATTATCTAGTTCATCTTTCTCGGCACTCTTCGGAATATTAATAACCAAATCAATTTTGCCTTCGTTCAAATAAGTAATAACATTTGGTTCATCGGTTTCGAGAGGCCAAGAGAGAATTTCGGCGTCAATTCCGTTTTGTCTTAAGAATTCGGCAGTACCTTTTGTCGCATAGATTTTCAGACCAAGATTAAAAAGCTTTTTACTTTCTTCAAGAAACTCTGCTTTTTCTTTCAGAGTTCCGGTTGAAAGCATTACTGCTTTCTTAGGAATTTTAAATCCTGTTGAAATAAAACTTTTCAAAAA
>JAJYDC010000045.1 GCA_021777835.1 Bacteroidota bacterium
GCGCCGGCAAATCTACCTTTCTAAAAATTCTAGCAAATGAAATTGACCCGGCCTCCGGCGATGTGATTATTACTCCTGGGCAAAGACTTGCTGTACTGAAACAAAATCAGTTTGAATTCGACGATCTTGAAGTATTAAAGACCGTAGTTGCAGGGCATAAAAAATTATTTCAAATTATGGAAGAAAAAGATGCACTATATCTGAAGCCGGATTTTTCAGATGAAGACGGTATATTAGCCTCTGAACTTGAGGGCGAATTTGCCGAACTCAATGGCTGGGAAGCAGAAGCAGAAGCCGCCTCTCTCCTTGTTAACCTAGGTATCAAAAATGAACTCCATACTAAAAAAATGGCTGAACTTACCGGTAATGAAAAAGTAAAAGTCTTGCTTGCTCAGGCTCTTTTCGGTAATCCTGATATCCTCTTATTGGATGAACCTACTAACCATCTTGATATTCACTCAATCAATTGGCTTGAGGAATTCTTAATCAACTTCAAAAATACCGTTATTGTTGTTTCTCATGATAGACACTTCCTCAATAACGTTTGTACTCATATCGCAGATATTGATTATGGTAAAATAACAATCTTCACGGGTAATTATGACTTCTGGCTGGAGTCAAGTCAACTTGCATCTCAGCAAGCAAAAGATGCCAATAAAAAGACTGAACTGAAAATGAAAGAACTGCAGGAGTTTATTGCAAGGTTTAGTGCAAATGCGTCTAAATCCAAACAAGCAACTTCTAGAAAGAAACTCCTTGAAAAACTAACTTTAGATGAAATAAAGCCCTCCTCTAGAAAAATGCCATATATTAATTTTAAGCCTGATAGACTTCCTGGCGATAATGTTGTAGAAATTAAGAACATTACCAAATCCCTTGAAGGGGAAGAGGTACTGAAGGATCTTTCATTCAAAGTAGAGCCTGGTGACAAAATTGCTTTTGTCGGCTCCCATGATCATTCCAAAACAACATTATTTAAAATTCTAATGGAAGAAATAAAACCCGATAATGGAGCATGCGAATGGGGCGTAACAACGGCTTCTTCATACTTTCCAAAGGAAAATTCAGCTTACTTCAATGTTGATCTAAACTTGATCGATTGGCTAAGACAATATTCAAAAGAAAAGGATGAAACATTTATAAGAGGATTCTTAGGAAGAATGCTATTCTCAGGCGATGAATCATTAAAGAAAGCAAATGTACTCTCAGGAGGAGAAAAAGTAAGATGTATGATCGCAAGAATGATGCTAAGCGGCGCTAACTTCCTTATCCTTGACGAACCTACAAACCATCTTGATCTGGAAGCTATTACATCGCTCAACAATGGCTTGATAAACTTCCCGGGCACAGTCTTATTCGTCTCACATGATCATCAATTCATTCAAACCATCGCAAATAGAATAATTGAAATTACACCTAACGGAATGGTCGATAAAAGAATGACCTTTGATGAGTATATGGAAGATCCGGCAGTTCAAAAACTTCGTGACGCCCTACATGAAATTGAAATGGTATAATACCCAGACTGAAAAATATCAGTTTGACCAGTTGCCGCCAATAAAAACATGCATTATTTAACGAAGTAAATAACACCCAATTTATATTGGTATCCATCTACTTAAATCTTAAGTGGAGTGCCTCTTGCACCACGAGTAATAGCGAACCAAACCTCAACCCCAAATTGGTATGCTTTTACTTTTACCTTTAGAAAATTGCCTCTCGAACCACGAGCAAAAGAGAACCGAACTTCAGCCCTAATTTGATTATAAATATTTAAGTTCTACAAAACAAAACTAAAGGTTGGATTTTTTCATCTTCTTGATTTCGTTATCACTATTCTTTATCTTTATAAAACATAAGATTTGCTCTTTTTAGTTGTGAAATCATTAAATTAATGCCAAAAAATCAAAAAGAGCTT
This sequence comes from Bacteroidota bacterium, assembly GCA_021777835.1. Classification (GTDB taxonomy): domain Bacteria; phylum Bacteroidota; class Ignavibacteria; order Ignavibacteriales; family Ignavibacteriaceae; genus FEN-1297. The sequence continues at coordinate 1,919 of JAJYDC010000045.1, forward strand.
TGCACACCAAAACCACTCCCTGAATACGTTCTGAAAACGTCTTGAAAACGTTATGAATACGTTATGAATACGTCCTGAAAACGTTGTTCCTCCCATGTTACACCTATGCAATAGGCAATAACCACACCTACTCCTATACTATCAATACTCAGCCGATTGATTCCTCCAGATCTACTCATATTCTCACCATTCTCATTAAACCTGCGCCATATAAAAATTGACTAATTACTAAAGTTATTACTTAATTATAATCCTATGAATTTTAAACACTTACTTTACCTTATAATATTTACCGCAACCAATATATTTCCCCAAAGTTTCTCTATTAATGGTCAAGTAGCAGACCTATCCACTAAGAAGGTTCTTGGTAATGCTAATGTATTACTTACTCAACTATCAGACTCCAGAGTATTTGGAATGATCTCAGATAGTCAGGGAAGATTTTCTTTCAATTACCTATATCCCGGCAAATATCTGCTGACTATTAGCTTTGTAGGCTATAAAACATATAGCAATAATACCGAAATAAAGAGCAAATCAATCGATCTATCTACAATCCTTTTATCACCGGTAGGCGTTAAACTCAATACTGTAAATATTACTGCCAAAGCTATTCCTGCGGTAATAAAAGGCGACACATCAGAATATAGTGCCGCAGCATTCAAGACAAATAAAGATGCTACTGCTGAAGACTTGCTTACGAAAATGCCAGGAATTACCATCCAAAATGGCACTGTACAGGCTCAAGGTGAAAATGTTACTCAAGTATTAGTAGATGGGAAACCCTTTTTCGGAAGAGATCCTAATGCCGCCTTGAAAAACCTTCCAGCAGGTTCAATTGAAAAAGTACAAGTATACGATCAACAAAGCGACCAGTCCAAGTTTACTGGATTTGACGATGGCAATACAACTAAGACAATTAACTTTGTTACAAGATTTAGGCACAAACCGGGTACGTTTGGAAAGTTTACCGGTGGTTATGGTAATGATTCAAAGTATGAATCGGGTGGAAGCCTTAATATCTTCAACGGTGATCAAAGAATTACGATTCTCGCACAGCTTAATAATATAAACCAGCAAAACTTTTCAATCGGAGATATCTTAGGCGTAATGTCCGGTTCAGGAAGAATGTACATGTTAGGAAATAGGGGACAAAGACCACCCGGAGGTGGAGGTGGATCTGGTTTCAGAGGCGGAGGTCCAGGAGGTATAAATATTTCAAACTTCCTTGTAAACCAAACATCTGGATTAATAACTACTAAAGCATTTGGATTAAATTATTCAGATAAAGTAGGTGAAAAAGTCGACTTAACTGCAAGTTATTTCTTTAACTATACTAACAACGATGCTGAATCATCAACAAACAGAAATTATATTCTATCTACATCAGAGCAAAATTATAACGAATCAAATTCATCAAATACATCCAATATTAATCACCGTTTCAATATGAGGCTGGATTACCAGATTGATCAGTATAATTCAATGTTATTTACTCCATCATTTACTGCCCAATTGAATAATGGTGCAAGCAATGTCTTCGGCATAACCTCTTCGAGTGCAGACAAGTTGAATTCAACTAACAATTTGTTTAACTCTAATCTTACCGGCATTAACTCAAGTAATGATTTATTGTTCCGTCATAGATTCAGTAAACGAGGCCGAACAATATCTATCGACTTCAATGGTTCTATTAATAACAATTCAGGGGATAATAAACTTTACGCTCAGGATCTTTTTTATGGTAACGGAATAATATCCGATACAATAAATCAATTTTCAAATTTAACACAACATGGATACAGCGGTTCTACTAATTTAGTTTATACTGAACCAATCAGCAATAACGGCATATTACAATTCGATTCAAAATTCTATTATTCACAGGATAATAGCAATCAAAAAGCATACAATATCTTTAATAATAATTCATATTCACTTCTTGATACATCATTAAGCAACGTTGCACGAAAAATATATAGGACTCAGAGCTACGGTACAGGATACCGCTTCAGAGAAAACAACTTAATCTTTGCATTAAATCTTAATTACAATATAGCTCAACTTGAAAACGATCAGACATTCCCTCAACAGGGAAATATCGAACGCACATTCAATTCATTTCTACCATCGGTCTTTTTCAGATATAATATAGCTAGAGGGAATAACCTTCGCATTTTCTACAGGACAAATAATGATGATCCTTCTATTAACCAATTACAAAGCGTATTAAATAACTCAGATCCTACACAACTGAGCATCGGCAATCCTAACTTAAGTCAGGACTATAAACATTCATTTATTTTGAGATATCTTCATATAAATGGTGATCATATGCCGCTCTTTGTTCTAGTCGGAGCGACCATAATACAAAACTATATAGGTAATAACTCTATAATTGCTGAAAATGATACCCTTGTATTGAACAACATCAAATTAAACAGAGGTACAAGAATATCTTTCCCGATCAATCTTAACGGATATGTCAACCTCCATACATTTGCAAACTACGGAATATCGGTAGGCTTTATAAAGTCAATATTAAATTTCAACGTTAATGCAACCTATTCTCGGACACCGGGGATTATCAATAATATAATCAACTATGCAAATTCAAATACATACGGCGCAGGATTCGTCTTAGGGAGTAATATAAGCGAGAAGGTCGATTTTACTATAACAAGTAACAGCAGCTATAATTATGTACATAATAGTGTTCAGCAGAACGTCACTAACAATAACAATTACTTTGCACAAAACGCGGGCTTCAGATTCTACTGGGAATTCTGGCATGGAATCTTTCTTGACAATAATATCAACGACCAATACAATCAAGGCTTATCTAGCACATACAAACCAAATATTCTCCTATGGAATTTAAGCATAGGAATGAAGATCTTCAAAAACGAAAACGGAGAAATTAGATTCACTGCAAATGATATCCTAAACCAGAATACTAATATCCAGCACAACGTAACCGACTCCTATATAGAAGACGTCCAAACTAACGTACTAGGCAGATATTACTTACTATCATTAGTATACAACTTAAGATCGTTTTGAATGCTTAAGATTACAATGCCTATCTGCTGAATAACTCGATGATCCCAAAGTAGCCTTTCTATTGGTGTAATCTGCTTAACATGTTTACAAATACATTCTTATCATATTTACGTAGTAAAATCCTGGAGATTCTATGATCGCTGAAAATGCTCGCCTTGCTGAAATAAAGAATGGAAATTCTTTATGGCGAAAGTGGGGACCCTATTTAACAGACCGGCAGTGGGGAACAGTCAGGGAGGATTATTCTGCTAACGGGGATGCATGGGATTACACTTCACACGATGAAGCTCGGAGTAAAGCATATCGTTGGGGTGAAGAGGGCATCGGCGGCATTTGCGATGACAAGCAGATAATATGTTTTGCTATCGCATTATGGAACGGTAAAGACCCAATCTTGAAAGAAAGATACTTCGGTTTGACCGGTAAAGAAGGAAATCACGGCGAAGATGTAAAAGAATATTATTACTATTTAGATAATAGTCCTACACATTCGTATATGAAAATGCTTTATAAATACCCGCAAACAGAATACCCATATTCTCAACTTGTCCAGGAAAATGCAAAGCTCGGAAAACTCGATCCAGAATTTGAATTGTTCGACACAGGAATATTTAATGAAGATAAGTACTTTGATGTTTTTATAGAATATTGCAAAGCAGACCCCGAAGATATTTTAATTAAACTGACCGTTTATAATCGCGCTAATGAAAACGCCGTTCTTAATGTTATCCCGCAAATATGGTATAGAAATACCTGGTCATGGGGTTATGATAATTACAAACCTACAATCGATACAAAAGACAAAAATTACCTTCAGTTAAATCATCGGGATGCAGGTAGCCATACCTTTTTTTATGAAGAAGACCCTGAATTATTATATTGCGATAATGATACTAATGTCAAAAAACTCTATAATATTGATACCGATGGCAAATTTAAGGACGGAATAAATGATTTCATTGTCAACGGACAAAAGGAAAGCGTCACAGGTAATTCCGGAAGTAAAGCTGGCTTAAATTATAAAATTAATATTCCGTCGCTCGGCTCAAAAGTAATTAGGCTAAGGTTAAAGGCATCTACGGACAAAACAGAATTGAATAATCCTTTTAAAGACTTTGATTCCATCTTTGATTTAAGAGTTAAGGAAACGAATGAGTTTTATGGAGTGCTTCAATCAAAGATAGAAAGTCACGATGAAAAAAATGTCCAAAGACAGGCGCTAGCTGGAATGCTATGGTGTAAACAATTTTATTACTACGATGTTAGGCATTGGTTAAAAGGTGATCCAGCACAGCCTGTTCCACCACCAGATAGATATAATGGCAGAAATAAAGATTGGAGTCATCTAAATAATTCGGATGTAATTTCTATGCCAGATAAATGGGAATACCCTTGGTACGCCTCATGGGATTTAGCTTTCCATACTATTTCTTTTGCCTTAATTGATTCTGAGTTTGCCAAGCATCAACTCAAACTCCTAACCCGCGAATGGTACATGAATCCTAATGGTCAGCTTCCAGCTTATGAATGGAATTTCTCAGATGTCAACCCGCCCGTACATGCATGGGCAACATGGCGTGTTTATAAAATAGATAAGAAAGCAAATAACGGTAAAGGAGATATTCCTTTCCTTGAGTCGGTTTTTCATAAGCTCCTACTCAACTTTACCTGGTGGGTTAATAGAAAAGATGAAGATAATAGAAATATTTTCCAAGGAGGTTTCTTAGGCTTAGATAATATCGGAGTCTTCGATAGAAGTGCCGGTTTACCTGATGGAGGACACCTTGAAGAAGCAGACGCAACAAGTTGGATGGCAATGTACTCACTTAATCTTTTAAGAATTGCTCTTGAGCTTTCAAAGAATAATCCGGTTTATCAAGATGTTGCTACTAAATTCTTAGAGCATTTCCTTTTCATTGCTGGTGCTATGACTGATATAGCCGGAGAAGGAATAGATTTATGGGATGAAGAAGATGAATTCTTTTATGATGTTCTTCATACTTCAGACGATAAATATGTCAAACTAAAAGTGCGTTCTATGGTTGGCTTAATACCCCTGTTTGCAGTAGAAGTACTTGAACCTGAAATAATGGAAACAAGCCCCAAGTTTTCAGAAAGACTTGATTGGTTTTTAGACTATCGCCCTGATCTTGCTAATCTTGTTTCAAGATGGCGAGATAAAGGGATGAAGGAAACCCGGCTCTTTTCACTACTGCGAGGACATCGATTAAAGAAAATCTTAAGCAGAATGCTTGATGAAAAAGAATTCCTTTCCGATTATGGAATACGTTCACTCTCAAAATATTACGAAAAAAAACCATATGTATTTTTAACTGGCGGTAAAGTATTCTCAGTAAATTATGAACCTGCTGAATCCCAAACCGGGCTTTTTGGTGGCAATTCAAATTGGCGTGGACCAGTCTGGTTCCCTGTAAACTTCCTAATAATTGAATCATTGCAAAGATTTCATCATTATTACGGTGATGACTTTAAGGTAGAATACCCAACAAACTCAGGAAAATATCTCACTCTAAAAGAAATATCAATCGAATTAACAAATAGACTTTCAAAAATTTTTCTGAAAGATGAAAATGGAAATCGCCCTGTCTTCCGAGAAAACAAGAAGTTTCAAACCGATCCCAATTTTAAGGATTATATATTATTTAATGAATACTTTAATGGAGATAACGGAAAAGGATTGGGCGCCTCTCATCAAACAGGATGGACTGGTCTGATTGCAAAGATTCTTCAACCTAGAATGTAATTATAATTAAAAACATGTGGAGTAAAAATGAGTGTACCTAAAAAAGAAAATATTCCTGAGGTAGTAATGCCTCAACCAGAAGCTATAAAAATTCTTGCTGGACAAAAGGCATTAGTTACCGGAGCTAATTCAGGAATTGGTGAAGGCATAGCAATCGAACTTGCCAAAGCCGGAGCAGATGTTGCAGTTAATTATGTGACAAACCCTGATGAAGCAAATGCAGTTGTTGCAAAAATCAAGGCACTAGGGGTTAGTTCAATTGCAATTCAAGCAGACGTTAGTAATGAGGCAGAGGTTATTTCAATGTTTAATCAAATGTATAAGGAATTTGGCACAATTGATATTCTCATTAACAATGCTGGGCTTCAGCAAGACTCTCCTTTCGATAAAATGACAATTGAAAAATGGAACAAGGTCATAAGTGTAAACCTTACTGGGCAATTCCTTTGCGCAAGGGAAGCGATTATAGAATTTAAACGCCGCGGAGTGAAGAAAGAAATTTCATGCGCTGCAGGAAAAATTATTCATATAAGCTCCGTTCATGAAGTTATTCCTTGGGCAGGACACGTAAATTATGCTTCATCTAAAGGGGGAATAATGATGCTAATGAAAAGTATAGCTCAGGAAGTTGCACCATTCAGAATTCGAGTTAATAGTATTTGCCCGGGTGCAATTAGGACACCCATAAATAAAAGTGCCTGGGAAACTCCGGAAGCATATAATAAGTTGATGGAATTAATTCCTTATGGTAGGATAGGTGAAGTCGATGATATAGGAAGGGCTGCTGTTTGGCTTGCTTCTGATCATGCAGATTACATTACCGGTACAAGTATTTTTATTGATGGCGGTATGACGTTGTATCCGGGATTTGCTACGGGAGGGTAATAATTAAATCCGGATTAGAAGATTTCTAATCCGGATATTTATTTGTTCTATTATTTTTTCTTTTTGAGGTTCCATGCAACTAAAAAGATTAGACCGACTCCAGCAAATATGCTTGCTATAAGAGTAAAAAATGAAACAGGTTTCATTCCGGGTTCTTTTATCATGCCTCTTTCAATTCCATTCAAAGAAAGAATATAAGCTTCAATATCAGAAATTTGCTGCTGAGAAAGAGCCTGTTGGTCGCCAAATGCTTCCATCTTTAGAGCCGGGTTAATCCCATTTGGCAATGCTCCATGTTGTATTACCATGTCAATATTTTTTGCAAATATTTCAGGATCAGGATTATAGAGACGTTTTGAGATTGGGTTTAACACCGGTACAATTCCTGCAACAGAGCCAGGATTGGGGATTTTACCTACACCGTTCTTACCGTGGCAAGCTATGCAATTTTTATCAAATAAAACTTTTCCATGTTCAGCACTGCCAAGGATTGAAGCAGCTAGTCCAGCAGATTGAGGATTGGTCGAGTCAATTTTTGAATGACTTGACGTATCCGAACTAACAGGCAAATTATTATCCGAATTGGCTTTTGTTGCTGCAGTAATCTGTTGAGTTGAACCAGATCCCATATTACTAGGAGTCAATAAAAATGCAACTAACTGATTTAATTGTGAAACTTTCAAGAATGAAAAAGGAGGCATTATGGAAGTTGGGTTGTGTGATTTTGAGTCTTGTATCTGAGCTATCAACCATTCCTTTGTCCTTCCCTTTTGAACTTCATTTGAAAGATCAGGTCCAACAGTACCGCCGGTTCCCATAATTGAATGACAACCAATGCATCCTATAGAAGTAAAAAGTTGCTTGCCAAGTCTTATATCATTTGAAGAAAAATTCTCTTTGTGAATTGTTACTTTCGCAGAACTTTTTTGATTGCTTCCCGTTGATTCGCCACTCTGGTAACCAGCAATGGTGAGAATGATTACTCCCGCAACTATTATAAGCCCAGTTGGTACTACAATTAATCTCTTAAATGGATCTCTTATTTTATTCTTGTCAACAAACGGAAGTAGTAGAAGCAGCAATACAAGTATCGTAGGAATCCCAACAGTTCCTATCACTTCAAGCCCACCAGGAAAGAACTTTAAAGCCTGATAGAGAAACAAGAAATTCCATTCAGGTTTTGGAACATAAGAACTATCCATCGGATCTGCTGGTCCTGAAAAAGGAGGAGGTGAAAAGGTCGACAATGCAACTAACGCCAACAAAATAATAATAGCTATTAGGACATCCTTAAAAATTTGATCCGGCCAAAATTGTCCGTTAATATTTCTTTTTCCTTCCTCCCATGGACCTACGCTACCGTGTTTTCTAAACGCTACCAAATGAAGTATTATAAACATTATTATTATTCCAGGTATAACCGCCACATGCAATATAAAGAATCTTGAAAGGGTCAGCTGTCCCATTGAACTACCTCCCCTAATTACCTGCTTAATAAAATTTCCTAAAAAAGGGAAAGTCCCACCGATATTAGTGCCAACCTGCGCAGCCCAGTAGCCTCTTTGATCCCACGGAAGGGCTGCTCCAGTAAAGCTCATTCCTAAAGCTAACAAAAATAGAATTACCCCAAGGATCCAAGTTAATTGTCTCGGATTTTTATATGCTCCCCATATAAAAACACGAAGCATATGTAGAGACACAATTACTATCATGGCAGTTGCACCCCAATAATGCAAACCATGAATCAACCATCCAAAAGGAACATCAACCCGCAGGAAATTTAAGCTATCGTAAGCATGGTCAATAGTAGGTGCATAATAAAATAATTCAAGCACGCCTGTAATTAGCTGTATTAGAAATACCAATAAAGTTGCGCTGCCCAAAGCATACGAGAATCTTGACCCTCCCGGGATTTCTTCGTCCATTCCCATTCTCAGTATTGAAGAAAGCGGAATTCTTTCGTTAATCCAGTTCCAAACTCTTTTTGACATTTTATTACCCGTTAAATTTTTATTTTTTTGTTAACGCCAAGTTGATATTTTTCCCATTCAACGTACAACTCACCGTCTTCTATTTTTGTCGGAAGCGTATCTAAACCTCTAGGAGCGGGACCTGATACTACCTTCCCGTTTTCATTAAAAACACTGCCGTGACAAGGACATTCGAATTGATTATTTTGAGGATTCCAATTATAACTGCAACCCAAATGTGGGCATATTGGTGAAAAAACTTCTATATCGGAATCTGATTTCTTGATTGCCCAGACATTGTGCATCTCGGTATCGTTTAAATATGCATCTTTTGAACTTGAAGCAACCGTAAGTCTAGCCGGTGAGCCTTCAGGAATACTTGCTATTTTTCCGGCTTTTGAAAACGATGTCAATTTGGACTTTAAAGCAGGGCTGATTAAAGCATCTAAGGCGGGAATTCCTAAGATCAATCCTGAAATTGCAGCCAAAGAAACTGAAAATATTTTTAAGAACCCTCTTCGTGAGAATTGAGACGATCCTTTTAAGCCACCTTCTTCTTTCATGTTACTCTCATAAATATTTTTTGGAAATTAAATTAAAAGTCTGGTCTTATTTACTACTTTGTACAAATGCTAATAAACTATCACAGTCATATTATTTGGACTAGTAATAAGAAATAAAATCAATATTATCCGCTAATAAACTCTAAGATAAAATATTCAAAGTCATAAATCAAAGTTGATTATAATCTATTTCAATTAATGTGCCGGGGTTTAATTGCGAGGCAGAAATATTGTTTTAATAAGAATAGATTCAAACCAAAGACTTATTGTAAGACTTTGTCAGTGAAATGTTGATGAATGTCAATTATTCTTGTTTTGCAAAAATTGCTTTCTCAAAAATGAAATATTTTTTATACATATTGGAAATACTTATTTGATTTATTTAGTGAAGGATAAAAAATAATTTTAATTAAATTAAGAGCAAATTATTTTTATTTAGTTATTATTATTGAATTGCGTATTTTTATTAGCTAAAATTTTTTAATTTATTAAGATGACTCAAAGCTCAAAAAAGAATAGGATAATTTTTATTGATTTAATGAGAGCATTTGCTGTTTTCCAAATGGTACAAGGACATACAGTGGATGCACTACTATCAAACAATTATCGTAATATGGACTCACCTATATTTGTTTTTTGGTTCTTTATGAGAGGAATGACAGCTCCAATTTTTATGTTCACAGCAGGTACAGTATTTATGTATCTTTTTAGACTTACTGGAGAGCCATTTCATTCAAACCCAAGAGTAAGAAAAGGTGTTAAAAGATTTTTTCTTCTTTTGTTACTTGGCTATTTACTTCGTTATCCAACGCCCACCATAGTCGATTTTTCAAAAGTTACCAGTGAACAATGGAATGTATTCTTCGCGGTCGATGTTCTTCATCTAATTGCGTTTGGACTTCTTCTGTTAATGTTTTGTGCATACATAGCTGAGAAACTTCGAGTTAATGATTATCTTGTGTTTTCAATTGTTAGCTTAATATTCTTTGCGTTGTATCCACCTTTCAGCCAAATCAATTGGTTAAGATTATTACCAGCTCCAATTGCGGGTTACTTTTATACAGGAAGCGGTTCTAATTTCCCACTATTCCCATGGGCAGGTTATGTTATTATAGGCGGTGTATTGGGCAGCTATTTAGCAAAACATCCATTAGTTTTTAAAGACCCACGATTTAGTCTAAAACTTGCTTTTGTCGGATTACTGCTTATTATTGTAGCTTTAATTGGTAATGAAATTGAAATTCTTACCTATCATGAAAGTTACCTTTGGACAACTAGTCCGAATTTAATCTTTTATAGATTAGGAATAGTTTTGCTTCTTAATTCGTTAATTTCGTTTGTTACCCTAAAAATTGAAACTATTCCGAGGATATTTATTTTAGTCGGAAGAAATACTTTATTAATTTATGTCGTTCACCTAGTAATTTTGTATGGCAGTGCTTGGAATCCAGGTCTAATAGACATTTTTAATAAAAGTCTTAATGTCTGGAACACTATAGGAACTGCAATAATCATGCTACTAAGCATGATTTTTATGGTTTTAGTAATCCATTATTTTAAGATGAAGAACAAAGCGGTAGCAGCATAAAACTTTAAAAACTAATTTTTTAGAATACCTATTAAATAAAGCTAAATGAGAAAATCAGCCTCTACAAATCCAGAACCAGACGAAGAAGAGAAAAAGTACGAGCAGACTTTGCGTCCATTAAAATTATCTGAGTTTGTTGGTCAGACTAAGATTACCGATAATCTAAATGTTTTCGTTTCTGCAGCTAAAAAAAGAGGCGAAGCTCTTGATCATGTACTTTTGACTGGCCCTCCTGGGCTTGGAAAAACAACACTTGCGCATATAATTGCGCATGAGCTAGGCGTAAAATTAAAACTTACTTCCGGGCCTGTACTTGAAAAGCCTGGTGATCTAGCTGGTCTTCTTACTACATTAGAAGAGAATTCCATATTGTTTATTGATGAAATTCATAGATTAAGCCCAGTAGTTGAAGAATATCTTTATTCAGCAATGGAAGATTATAAATTGGATATTATGATAGACAGCGGACCTAACGCAAGATCGATTCAGATAAGTCTTCCTAAATATACCTTAGTTGGTGCGACAACTAGAGCAGGTATGCTAACTTCACCGCTTCGTGATAGATTCGGAATTAAGTTTCGACTAGATTATTACGAGGCTGAAACTCTTAATAAGATTGTAATTCGCTCGGCTCAAATTCTTGATCTGAAAATAAAAGAAGATGCTGCTTTTGAAATTGCAAAACGTTCACGTGGTACTCCAAGAATATCTAATCGCCTTTTAAGAAGGACTCGTGATTTTGCAGATTATGATAACAAAGAAATAATTGATATAGAGGTTTCTAAAAAAGCTTTAACGTCTTTAGAGGTTGATGAATACGGTCTCGACGAAATGGACAAAGACATAATTTTGGCAATAATAGAAAAGTATAAAGGTGGGCCTGTTGGATTGGGTACACTTGCCGTAGCCGTTAATGAAGATCCCGGGACTATAGAAGAAGTTTATGAACCGTTCTTAATTCAACAAGGTTTTATTCAAAGGACCCCTAGAGGCAGAGAAGCTACTGAACTAGCTTATAAAAGATTCGGGCGGAATAAAATGGACACTAATAAAACCGGATTTTTATTTGATTAATTAGTTGAAATTAACAAGTTTCTCATAATCGATAAAATTAATAACCAAAATTTAATAGCCGATGAACCTATTTTATTTGTACTGATTAAATTGAATTCGCATATTTGCCAAAAAAAAATGAAAATATTAAAGTATCTAATATATCTCTCCCCGATAATTGTCTTTACAATTGCAATAACAGTTAGGCAGTTAAATGAAGGAGCTCTAGGAACCAGGAATAATCCTATAAAAATTTATTTTACACCATCTATCGATGCAAATAGGATTTCATTTAATGCTCAAGCTTTAACCGATTATTTGCATAAGAAAACCGGCTGGTATTTTACGACAGCAGTTCCGGCTAGTTATATTGCGGTAGTTGAAGCATTCGGATCAGATAAATGTGATATCGCGGCCATCAATACTTTTTCCTACTTAATGGCGAATGCTAAATACGGTGCAGAAGCAAAGTTGAGAGTAGTTCGTGAAGGAGACCAAACAACTTATTGTGGTCAAATTATTACACGCTACGATTCTGGTATAAATACTTTAGCTGATATCAATGGCAGGACTATGGCATATGTTGACCCGTCATCTACATCAGGCTACCTTTTACCAAAATCATTGCTTGAGAGTAAAGGAATAAAACCCAGTGAAACTGTATTTGCAATGCGGCATGATAACGTAGTGACAATGGTATATCAGCGACAAGTTGACGCAGGTGCCACATATTATTCTCCACCCGATTCTATTACCGGAGAAGTTATGGATGCACGCGGTAGAGTTCTAAAACAATTTCCAGATGTTGTCAAGAAGGTAAAGATTATTGGCTTCACTCAAGATATTCCCAACGATCCTTGGGTTTTTAGAAAAAGTATGAATGAGGATATGAAAGAAAAATTAATTAATGCGATCCTAGAATTCGCCTCTACCAAGGTAGGGAAGAAGACTTTATTTGACTTATATGATATTACAGGACTCATAAGAACTAAAGACAGTGATTACGACGGTATCAGAGAACTGCTTAAACAACAGCACATTTCGTTTGAAAAGTTGGTGAAGTAATGTTATTACAAATTCAAAACTTACATAAAATTTATAACAACGGTACTCACGCTCTTAAGGGAATAAGCTTTGACATTAAGGAAGGTGAATTTTTAGTTGTCATAGGCTTAAGCGGTTCGGGGAAGTCTACGCTTCTTAGATGTATAAACCGTTTAATAGAACCTACATCAGGTTCTGTAAAGTTTTTAGATAGAGATATTACTCATATCAAGGGAGAAGAGTTAAGAAAAATTAAAGCACAAATCGGAATGGTCTTTCAACAATTTAATTTAATTAAGCGACGCTCTGTGCTTTCGAATGTTCTCAACGGTAAGCTTGGCTCTCTTAGTACTTTTGATACGATTCTTGAAAAATATTCCGATGAAGTTTACAAAGAAGCATACAAATGCTTAGAGACAGTAGGAATAAGCGAAAAAGCTAAAGTAAGAGCTGATTCATTAAGTGGCGGACAGCAACAGCGTGTCGCAATTGCAAGAAGTCTAATGCAAAGCCCAAAGTTACTTTTAGCAGATGAACCCGTAGCTTCGCTTGACCCTGCGACATCAAATTCTGTTATGCAGTACTTTGAAAAAGTTAATAAAGAATTCGGCACAACTGTTATATGCAATCTCCACTTTCTTAGTCTTGTTAGGAGATATGCAACCAGAGTTATTGCACTTAAAGCAGGAGAAATAATTTATCAGGGTGCTCCTTCGGATATTAACGAAGCATGGTTTAGAACTATATACGGTGAAGAAGCAGAAGAGGTTGAAATAAGATGATTTTAGATCCAGAACTTGAGCTACATCCGCAAAAATTAATCGCTAAACAAAAAAAGATTGCTGATAAATTTAATCTTTATAAAGCTATTTTTTTAGATATCTTTTTTGTTTTCTACGCAGTGCTTGTTATTCAACGAGCTATATACTACAAGTTTATTCTTAATCTAAGCGACATACCGTTTTCTTGGAATGAAATATTATATCTTTTTATCGGAAGTGCTATTATTGGAACTTTATGGGCATTGTCCAAAACTTCTCTTTCATGCAGACTCCTAGGAATTGCTAAAGATAATAAAACTACAAAATGGACAGTCGAGATCTTTGGTTGGACTTTATTTAATATTACGTTTATAGCGGGATGGATTATTACTAAAATATCAATTGTTGGACTTTTCAGTAGTGAAGGAATAGCCGGAGCTGAAAGACTATTCGGTGCAATGTTTACACCGCAATTCAGAATATTTGATGATGCTCTATTTGCAATGATTGAGACAATTTATATTGCTTTGATTGCTACATTAATCTCTATTCCGCCTACTCTGATTTTAAGTTTTTTTACAGCTAGAAATTTAATGAAAGATAATAAAATATCTTTTGCAGTATACTATGTTTTGAGGATTATATTAAATTTTATTCGTTCAATTGAGCCTCTTATTTGGGCTATTATATTTTCAGTATGGGTAGGTATTGGTCCGTTTGCGGGAATGATAGCGCTTCTGGTTCATACAATAGCATCTAATGCAAAATTATATTCTGAAGCCATTGAAGGAATTGAACAAGGACCCGTAGAGGCTATCTCAGCTACGGGAGCAAATAAGATTCAAGTTGTTTGGCACGGAGTAGTGCCCCAAATAGTTCTTCCATTTTTATCTTTCACAATTTATAGATGGGACATTAACGTAAGAATGGCCACCATCATAGGGCTAGTCGGCGGAGGCGGTATCGGAACTATGTTAATGCAATATCAAGGTTTAGCTAAATGGCGTGAAGTTGGGTTGATTATTATTATGATAGCATTTGTAGTTTGGATTATGGATTATGTGAGTGCTAAAATTCGTGAAGCGATATATTAATCCATGGGAAATTATTTTTAAATATTAAATATAGAATCTAATTTCGACTACCCAATTACATCAAACAACTAATTAATAGTTTTATTTTAGATAACGATCTAACTTTTTAAATGAAAGAAATAAAAATACAGGTAAAAAATCTTAATCTGTTTTACGGTAATAATCATGCTTTAAGAAATATTTCTTTAGATATTCCGACAAATAAGGTTACTGCTTTAATAGGTCCATCTGGATGTGGGAAATCTACCTTCATAAGAACATTAAACCGGATGAATGAATTAATCCACGGCGTCAAAATTAAAGGTGATGTTATAATAGATGGGCAAAATATTTATGATAGTAGCGTTGACGTTGTAAACCTTCGCAGAAGAATAGGAATGGTTTTTCAAAAATCTAATTTGTTTCCAAAAAGTATTTATGAAAACATTGTCTATGGCGCAAAAATTAATGGTCTAAGAAATAAAAAAGTTTTAAAGGAACTTGTCGAGAAAACCTTAACTCATGCTGCTCTATGGGATGAAGTAAAGGATAGGCTAAATTCTTCAGCGTTAAGTTTATCAGGAGGTCAACAACAAAGATTATGCATAGCCCGTGCTCTTGCTGTAGATCCGGAAATTGTTTTAATGGATGAACCTGCAAGTGCACTTGACCCAATAGCAACAGCTAAAATTGAAGAGCTTATTCACGAGTTAAAAAATAATTATACTATTGCAATAGTCACTCATAATATGCAGCAAGCTGCAAGGGTAAGCGATCAAACGGCGTTTTTTTATATCGGAGAGTTGATAGAATACGATAAAACTACAAAAATTTTTACAAATCCTTCTATCAAGCAAACGGAAGATTATATATCCGGCAGATTTGGTTAATGCATAAAAATAGGCTTGAAAATGGAAAGACAATTTGATATCCAGATAGAAAAACTAAAAAAGAAGATCCTGAAGATGTGCAGCCTTGTGGATGAACAGGTAGAATTTTCAATCAAAGCGATTGATGAAAATGATCATGAACTAGCTAAGCTAGTTATTGAAAGAGATGTCAAAGTTGATAAATATGATTTGAAGATTGAAAAAATCTGTCAAAAGATTTTCGCACTTAACCAACCTGTTGCTATGGATCTAAGATTAATCATGTCAGCCATTACTATAAATACAAACCTTGAAAGAATTGGAGATATTGCCGTTAATATTGCTGAGAATTTTCTTATCCTTAAATCTAAACCAGATTTTATATCAGCGACAAAATATTTTGAAATGTCTAGGCTTGTCCAAGAAATGATCCGCAATGCGATTGATTCCTTTATCCAAAATGATCCAAAACTTGCTCAAAAGGTAATAAGGACAGATTCTATAATTGATAAATACAATATTGATAATCATCAAATTTTAATTGAATTAATGAAGGAGAACCCCAATAATATAGAATCTGCAGTTGCTTTACTAGTTATATCCCGCCAACTTGAAAGACTAGGGGACCATGCTACAAATGTTGCTGAAGATGTGTTCTTTATTGTGGAAGCAGAAATGATTAAGCACAAATATGAAAAATTTATAATGGAAGATAGTGCAGACGAAGAGGACGATGATGACGAATTTGGTCAAAGAATAGATAAGTAGGATATTAAATGAATAATTATTTCCTTGATATAGAATTATCGAGTAATCCTAATAAGGTCTCTTTAGAACTATTATATTTTTCATTTCCGGCAATTAGATTTATTTTATTGGTAAACAGCAATCCCCAACTCTGACCTACCCAAAATGAGCTTAGCGTTGCATTTAAGTAGTCTTTTTTTTCAAGAGAAATACTTGCGAACACAGAATTTAGTAATTCTTCTTCATTATCAAATAAATCCTTAGCAAACTTTGCTTCTGGCTCAAGGCAATTTTCTTTTAATAAATTTAATAATGTTTCATATACCAATCTATATTTCTGGCCAATTGCTTCTTTGTAATTCAAATATTCAGCAAAACGAGATTTCAGATCAGTGTTTTCACTCTTAAAAATAATTCTTATATCTTCTAATAACTGCTTGGCCTCCCAATCAAGTGAGGCATAGAAAAGTTCATCTTTTGAATCGAAGTAGTGATAGATTGTTGCTTTGCCAATTCTCAAGTCTCTAGCTATTTCGTCAAGAGTTGTTTTATTCAACCCATGCTTTGCAAAGCGCTTATCCGCTGCTTTAATTATTTGAAGCTTTCTTTCCTTTTCCATTTGAAATTTTTTCTCTTAAAATTAATTGCCCTAGTGAAAATTACAATTAATTATCTAAAGTTACGCAAATAGTCTATTTAGCGAATTCAAACCATGGCTGATGGACTTACTATAATTATTCATAAGCTGCCTTAATGGCTTTCTCATAATTACCTGTCTTAATTACAAAATGATTGGTTTAGTTATCATTCTGAGGCACTTTAATTTATAAAAGGCAAATATTTAAGTAAAGGTCTGATTACAAAAGCGGGAATTGTATATCGAAATATTTGAGTAATAAGAGAGAGCTAATCTATAATTTTAAGACACAAATTGTCAAAAATGGCAAACTAGCTATCAGAGGTACAATATAAGCACAAGATATGAGAAAAAGGGAAAATGCGAAAATGAGCTAAAAACGAACTATTTAAGGTAGATAGATTTTACAGTCTGCCAAAATGGCAGAAACAAAAAAGGGGTGAATTTTCTGTTATAGACACACCGAAAATCAG
>JAJYDC010000085.1 GCA_021777835.1 Bacteroidota bacterium
TTGAAGCTTTCGGAGGGTAAATGTACGTGCCCCTAGCAATGTACTCTTTTAATATGTCGTTTTGAATAGTGCCGTTTATTTTGTCTCTAGATATTCCCTGCTTTTCCGCTACCGCAATATACATTGCAAGTAAAACTGATGCGGAAGCATTGATTGTCATTGAAGTAGAAATTTTATCTAATGGTATTCCATCAAATAAGATTTCCATATCGGCAAGAGTATCAATTGCAACTCCGACACGACCGACCTCGCCGAACGCTGCTGTATCGTCACTATCATATCCAATTTGAGTCGGTAGATCAAAAGCAACGGATAAGCCTGATGTGCCTTGAGAAAGCAAGTATTTATAACGGCGGTTTGATTCCTCGGCATTTCCAAACCCTGCGTACTGACGCATAGTCCATAGTTTTCCTCTATACATCGTCGGCTGTATACCCCGTGTAAAGGGATATTCTCCCGGGAATCCGAGTTTATCAAAATAATTTTCGTCTGTTATTTGATCGGGATGATAAAGCGGCTTTAACGGAACAAATGATATTGTTGAAAATTCTTTTTGCCTTTCGGGATTCTTTTGAATGAAACTATTATAGGTTTCTTCTTCCCAATCCTTAAAAGCTTTTTGAGCTTTATTCTTTAATTCTTCAAGGCTGGTCATTATTTATTTTTCCGGCTTTCCGAATCTTGTTTGTAATAAATTATTTTTTTGAAACGGGTGACTTGTTGAAAGCTTTTAATAAGTCGTTCTTATTAAATGGCTTTACAAGGAACCTATCAACTCCGGCTTTCTTAAATTGCTCGATTTTTTCATCGTCCGATTCATTTGATAAAATTATTATCTCTCTTTCCCGCGCGTCAATTTTTTTAATGTGACGACATAATCTTATTGACTTCTCCCAATGATCATGTTCAACATCAAATATTAAATAATCAAAATCTTTTTTGTCCACGAAGTCAAGTTTGAATTCGCTGAAAGTGTATACTTCAAACTCAAAACTATTTTTTAAGTATGCCTTTAGGAGCACTGAAGATTCATTCCTATCATCAATCATTAAAATTTTCTTTAATGCTTTTTTATTAGAAGCATTACTCTTTTCAATCTTGTCTGTATCTAGTGCAAGCGGCAGAGTAAAAGTAAACGTTGTGCCCACTCCTTTAATGCTGTCAACTAAAAGCGAGCCTCCCATTTTTTCGATATAACGTTTTGCAAGTGCTAGTCCCAATCCATTACCTTCATAGTTACGCCCGATTTCCAGGTCCTCCTGGCTGAAAGGTCTAAACAGATGATCCAAGTAGGCGGTAGAAATGCCAATACCTGAGTCTTTTATTTTGCAGACAGCGAGCTCTTTATCAGTTAGAAGGCTTGTTTCAATTTCAACAAAGCCTACTTTAGTAAACTTGATAGCGTTATTAAGCAAGTAGTTAATAGAACTCTCAAGACTTTGAAGGTCGGCATATACCTCAGCTTTGCTTTCAAAGAACTTTGTTTTGATTTCTATCTTTTTATTGTCAGCTATTTGTTTGTTTATATCAATACAATTTCTAATTACTTTCTCAAGATTAACCGATTCCAATCTTAATCTATAATTTCCTGCTTCAATCTGCGCAAACTCTAACATCTGACTAATACTATTGTGCAGTCTCTCTGTTCCGCTGTATAAATTATCTAAATAAACCTTATCCTCCGGATTTATTCTGTCTACCATGCTTTCTTTTATTATTGAGGAGTAACCTAAGATAATGTTCAACGGTGTTCTCAATTCATGAGAGAGAACAGTCAAGAAAGTGTTTTTTAATCTTTCAGCTTCCTTATTTCCGTCTCTTGCTTTCTTGACTTCAGCTTCCGTTAAGACAATTTCGGTTTGATCTTCATGAAACATCACTACGAAGTTTTTTTCGTCAAATGAAATATGAAATATTTTTGTTCTGAATATGGGGAGTGTAATTTCTTTACCCTTCAGAATTGAGTCTGCGTAGTTTTCAAAAATCCTAAAATCCCTATTCTCAAAAGTCTTAAGAATAGCCGAATGTGCGCCGCTTCGTTTTAATTCCGAATCATTAAATATTTTATATTCGTTAAGCTCCGATAAGTTATATCCCCATTGCATTGAAAAGGAAGGATTAATATATACAATCTTTCCTTCTTCATTAATAACTTCAATAGGAAAAGGGATGCTGTCGTACAATAACTTGAAATATCTAAATATTAATTCAGTCATAATCTCTAATTCACGGGTAATGAGAATTGCACAGTGGCTCCGTCTGTCTTATCTAAGATTTTTATCTGCCCGTTATGTCTGTCAATTATACTTTTGCACAAATAAAGACCATAGCTTGTCTTTTTAGCCGATAAAACCTCAAAGAAAGGATTAACGATATCTGCCGGAAATCCAGGTCCGTTGTCTTCTACTTCAACGAAGACATTACTATTTTGATAGTAGGATTTAACTGTTATAGTTGCATTGTCTCTTGCTTCCACTGCATTATTAAACAAATGTACTAATAAGTGTTGTATCTGCTCGGAATCATAATTGCAAAGAGGCAGGGGGCTAAATGCTGTTTTGAAAACGACACCGTAAAACTTTTTCATCGGAGAAATATATTTTATAACCGATTGGATTGTTCTGTTTAAGTCACCGCTATCTTTGTTTAAATTCATTACTGAGGTTTCGAGTAGTACCTGGGCATATTTTTGAATATTTCTTATACTATCAATCGAAACTTTACATTTTAGATTCAGTCTGTCAAATAATATCGGATCAATGTTCTTTGAATTTTCCTCAAAGTCCTTTTGCGCTTTCTCAATTGTTCTCATTAGACTTTCATTTTCTAAAAGCGCAAGATGAACTAATCCCTGCAAGGACTTACCTATTTCGGAATCTATACTTGATTTCAAGGCTTTTCTTTCAGCCTGAATCAACTGAATGTTAGCCTCATTTAGGGCATTGTATGCATTTATTTGACCGTTGTATAGCTGTGCGTTCCGGATAGCGGTTGCAGCTTGTCCTGCAAGTATTTCAAAAGTATCCGTTATTTCTTTTATTTTAATCTTGTGTAAATTTTTGCTGTCAACGTATATAACCCCAATCTTTTTCTCATCGGTTATAAGGGGTGAGCACAAAATGGTTTGAAGATCCAGGCGTAAAATACTTTTGCTGGGGTCAAAGTTTGTATCACTTTGAGCTGCTTCTATAAACCTTGATTGTCCTGTACGAAATACATCGTCCACAACTGTTGTGCTTACATTAAATAAGGTTTCAGGAAGCGAATTCCCTTCAGAATCAAGTCCGATATTATATTCGAGTTTTCCGACTGAATTCTTCAATACGATAAATCCACGGTCTGATTCGGTTAGCTTTATGGAGTGTCTTAATACTAGTTCAAGTACGTCTTCAAGAATCAAAGTGTGATTGATTATTTTAACGATATCTAAAATGACTTCAAGGTTTTTTAGCTTGGATGATGATTCATCGAAGCTTACTCTGCCTGAAGAGGCGCTGTCAACGTTTTTCTTGAATTCTGAAAATTTCATTACATTTTACCGTGAAAAAATTGTTTTCATTTAATAGTTAATATAATGTTTTACGAATAAATTAAAAATTATTATTAAGTCTGTAAATAGGCAAAAGTATCTTAATAATCTATTGATTTACCGCATGGTTTCATCTCAAATTAGTTTTAATTTATTCTCATATCTAAAATAGGTTTTGCAGAAGTTTAATTGATAAGAACCAGTCCCATGAATTTGTTTTCCCATACCATGCTTTAGCAATTCCTGCGGACATGGTTGATTCCAAATTGAACCAGTGTCTGAATACAAAGTTTATTTGACCGCCTGCATCAGTATAATTTTTATATTTATCTGATTTCGTAAATAGATTTTCTGAATAAATCGACATATCTATGTAATTAAGAAATTGTTCTCCTATGCTTACATTGTAAAACCTTACAGGGGGGAAGTTTTCTTCTATTAGCAATTTACCAAACTTATCACTTAACAAACTGTAAATCGGAATACCAGGAAATCTTAATACA
>JAJYDC010000086.1 GCA_021777835.1 Bacteroidota bacterium
AAGCTGAAATAGCAAACGTCTTATCTACTGAAAATATTTTCTGCCATGGGATTTTCTGAGCCATTTTAATAAGTGCATCGGTGGTATGACATGGAAAAGTAGCTAAAGGAGCAAGTACTCTCGAGATTAATCTTGAGGTATAATTAATTCTGTATATAGTTGGGAGATCAGCTTCAAAAGTTACTCCTCGATAAGTAACCTTTGTATTCTTTGCTCCCAATTTTATTAGTTCCTTTTCGCATAATGTTTCCATCATGCCGGTTACCTGAGCAAAAAATACATTGTCCTTTTGATATTGAAACATAATTATTTCCTTTAAGCCGATAAGAATTCTAATTTAGTCAGATATCTTTCAGCATTGAATTGTTATCACCTCATTTGATAAGAAATTATACTTAGGTATCTAAATGATACTAATTGCCGTACATTTCATCAATAAGGTGTCTGTATCTTTCTTCGACTATTTTGCGGCGGATTTTTAAGCTTGGGGTTATTTCACCATCTTCAAGAGCGAATGGCTTTTCGAGCAAAGTAAATTTCCTTACGCGTTCAAAATTAGCTAATTTTTTTTGAATCTTTGACATGTCTTTATCGATTAGTTCGTATATCTCTTTTCGTTTGACTAATTCCTCAATATTAGAGTAAGGAATATTGTTAGAATCGGCATACTCTTTTAATGATTCAAAGTCAGGGACTATCAAAGCACTTAAAAACATTCTCTTATCACCGACTAGTACGAACTGGTCGATATATTTGCTGGCTAAAAACATATTCTCAATGGGCGTAGGTGCAATATATTTTCCTGTGGAAGTTTTGAAAAGATGTTTCTTTCTATCAGTTATCATTAAGAATCCTTCAGCATCAAATACACCAATGTCGCCGGTATGCAGCCAACCGTCTTTAATTGTCTCATCGGTTTCCTTTTTATTCTTAAAATAACCCATCATAATGTTTGGACCGCGGGCAAGGATTTCGCCATCGCTGGCTATTTTGATTTCGACACCGGGGAAGATTTTGCCTACTGTGCCGAACTTATAGTCGTCAGCCTTATTTGCTGCAATAACAGGTGCCGATTCAGTTAAGCCATACCCTTCAAGGATAAGGATTCCTACAGCTTCAAAGAATTCCCCTAGATCACGGGATAGAGGCGCTCCTCCTGATATAAAGAACCTCATTCTGCCTCCCATTTTTTCTTTTAGTTTTTGGAATACGAGTTTATCAGCAAGTTTATGTTTCACTGAAAGAGTAATGGAGAGACTACCATTTCTTTTTGCAACGGCAAATTCTTTACCTATTTCAACTGCCCAATAAAAGATCTTTTGCTTTGAAGGAGATTGGCTTTCAATATTCCTGATTATCTTAGAATATATTCTTTCGAATAGACGGGGGACGGTTGTCATTATAGTGGGTTTTGCTTCTAATAGATTTTGAGCTACTGACTCTATACTTTCTGCATATACTACGGAACACCCTGAGGCAAATGCGGTATAATATCCTGCCATTCTCTCAAAGATATGGCAGAGAGGAAGAAATGAAAGGAAGACATCCTGCTCTGTTATTGGATAAGCAATTAATGCTGAATTGACATTTGACAGAATATTCTTGTGAGTGAGCATTACGCCTTTTGGCTCTCCGGTAGTTCCTGAAGTATAAATTATTGTGCACAAATCATTTTCTTTTACGCTCTCTATACTAGACATAAACTGATTTGGATTATTAGCCTTATATAGGTCTCCCATTTCCTGAATATCTTTAAAGGTATGGATCTGCTTCTGATTGGCAACAGAATCTTTTTCATTTATAAGGATAATAAATTTTAAGTAACGGCAATTATCCTTTATTTTTAGAATTTTATTTAGCTGGAATTTATTAGATACTATAATTGCTTTGGACTCTGAGTTATTCAGGATAAACTCAATGGAGTCAGCTGTAAGGGATGGATAAAGGGGGACATCAATAGCGCCGATTCCTAGTATTGCCATATCCGAGTATACCCATTCCGGGCGATTCTCTGCGATAATTGCAACCTTATCATTCTTTTTAATTCCGACTGCGAGTAAGCCAAAGGCAAAGCTTTCAGTTTGATCTCTAAATTCTTTATAGCTTATTCCAACGAACTTATTGTCGACTTTTCTTTGAATAACATATTTCCCCGGTGTATTTCCAAACCTGTCAGTAAGGAATACAAACAATTCAGGTATTGTTTTACAGGCTTTTAGGATTGCCATTATAAAGCTCCAAAATTTTTGTGCGAAAATACTTTTAGTATTTTATTAATGCAATTAAATTATATTAAAAAAAGATTTTGTTCAAAATTAGCAGTGCGCAAATTAACTAAGAATAATCTAACGTCAAGGGGATTTGTAGGTATTAATTATAATGTAAACAGTATGAATGGTCTTAAGTGGTGAGGATAATCTTAGTATCATAGGTATAGCGCGAGGAGGGGAGGTAGGGGGAGGATGGTAGTGAGGAGCCTAGCAGAGTGCTTTCAGAGTGTATTCAGAGTGTATTCAGAGTGCATTCAGAATGCTTTCGGGAACTTTTTAGGGGATTAAGATTAAGTGATATGCGATTGCACGGATTTGATTATTAGTGAAATTAAATTATTAAATATGAATACAACTAACAAGAAAGAATTGAAGTTATATCACTGTAATTTTTGGAAAGTATATTTGACAGCAGGGAGGAGTCAAAATTGAAGGGGTGTTGTTTAAATTGATTCTATAGCACAAAATCTTTAAGTTTCCGACGACATTTTAATAACTTATGTTATATTATTTATTTTTGTAAAGCCGCAACGAGTATACTTCAGTTCGGTAAATGAGCCTCGTGATTGAACTTAGCATACTTACGGGCTTTAATATAATATCGCTAGTAATTGACTAAAATAAAGATTTTAGTTATAAATTATTCTAAATGAATAACCGGGTTAGCTGAGAGATAAAGTGTGTAAAATAAGTTATTAATGATTCAAGACAATTTTAATTTCAAAAATTTAAGGCGGAATGATGAAAATTCATGAATATCAAGCTAAAGAAATTCTTAGGAAATTCAATGTAGCAGTACCAAAAGGTAAGGTAGCATTTTCGGCTGATGAAGCTGTAGATATCGCACAGAATTATTTAGGAGGAAACCTCTGGGTAGTAAAAGCGCAGATTCATGCGGGAGGAAGAGGCAAAGGCGGAGGAGTAAAAGTAGCAAAAAGTTTGGATGAAGTTCGTGCCTTCTCGAATGAAATTTTGGGTATGAATTTAATTACACATCAGACCGGTCCGGAAGGAAGAATTGTAAAAAGATTATTGATTGAGCAAGGTGTAAACATTGAGAAAGAATTTTATGTCGGAATTACACTTGATCGTGCAATTTCTAAAAATGTTATGATGGTATCGACAGAAGGGGGAGTTGAAATTGAAAAAGTAGCAGCAGAATCACCCGAAAAGATAATTAAGGAAACGGTTGAACCTGATCTTGGACTGCAGCAATTTCAGGCAAGAAATCTTGCATACGCATTAGGGCTAAGCGGTGCGCAGCATAGAAACGCAGTGAAATTCTTATTAGGTTTATATGAAGTATACGTAGCCAGTGATTGTTCACTTGCCGAGATTAATCCATTAGTGCTGACTAAAGAGGGTGAAGTAATTGCTTTGGACGCAAAAATGAATTTCGATGATAATGCATTATACAGACATCCTGATATTGCAGATTACCGTGATTTAAATGAAGAAGATCCGTTAGAAATTGAAGCTTCAAAGTTTAACCTTAATTATATTAAACTTGACGGAAACGTCGGGTGCATGGTCAACGGCGCGGGATTAGCAATGGCGACTATGGATATAATTAAATTAGCTGGAGGAGAACCTGCAAACTTTTTAGATGTGGGCGGCGGTGCTAATAAGACTACGGTTTCTAATGGTTTTAAGATAATACTATCCGATCCAAATGTT
>JAJYDC010000087.1 GCA_021777835.1 Bacteroidota bacterium
GCAAGCACAGAAGTTAGAGACAATAGGGAAACTATCCAGCGGAATGGCTCACGACTTCAACAACTTATTGTCAAGCATTTTTGGGAGCCTTAATCTTTTGAAAAAAAGAGTTCCGGAGAGAGAAGATTTAACGCGTCTATTGGATAACATTGAAAGCTGCTCAGTCCGTGCGAAAGATTTAACAAAGGGTCTATTATCCTTCGGAAAACCTACACCAAAGAGAAAGGAATTAATTAAACCCAATATTTTGCTTAACGAAATTTCTACAATAATAAAGGAAACATTCCCTAAACGAATTTCTTTTATTTATGAATGTGAAAAGAATCTATCAGATATTTTAGGAAACGGCACAGAAATTTATCAAGTGCTTTTAAATTTATGTGTAAATGCTAAAGAAGCAATTGAACGAAGCGGAGAAATTATATTAAAAGCAAAAAATATTTCTATTGATGAAAATAATTTAATTGACCATCCTCTTTTATCTAAAGGAAATTATATTTGGATTTCGGTATCCGATTCGGGGGCAGGTATTGAAGAAGAAAATCTGATAAAAATCTTTGACCCTTATTTTTCAACCAAAGGTAAAGAAAGCAGCTCGGGTTCGGGGCTTGGGCTGTATGTTACTTATGGAATAGTAAAAGCCCACAACGGACATATAGAAGTTTCAAGTGTCGTAAATTCCGGAACAACTTTCGATGTTTTTATCCCTGCATACGAACCAACAAAATCTACGATCAGCTCGCAGGCAGACAGAATAATTCTATTAGCTGATGATGAGTTAATGCTTCGCGATCTTTTATCAGAACTTCTTGAATCATACAATTACAATGTAATTAAAGTAGGCTCGGGTTTGGAAGCCTTAAAGGTCCTTACTGAAGAAATAAAAGTTGATCTAGCTATAATAGATTTTAACATGCCGGGAATGAATGGCTTGGACTGTATCAAAAAAATAAGGGAACTAAACTTTACTTTTCCAATTATACTTTCATCCGGGAGCTTGCTTCTAAATGATAATTTTGACTACAAGAAATTCAGCATCAACGGGGTACTCCCCAAACCTTATGAGTTTGATACTATGCTGGAAACAATAAGAAAATTAATCTGAGCTATCGGTAGTATTATCATCAAAGTCAACCATTCTAATATCCTTTACGTAATCAGAAAAGATCGGCTTTTTAATTGAGTTAAGTTGATTTAAGACGTCATTGATTTCCTTTATTGCAATATCTATGTAGCTTAGCCTTTTTAGAATTGCATCGGGTGAGACCTCGTCTTTTTTTAACTCTCTTTTTATTGCCGCCGTAGAAAGACTTAATAAAGTAAGCGGCTGTTTTATTTTGTGATTGGTAGTTACAACAGTTGCCATAAATGTATTTTTCTGTTCGATTTCCACAAGTTTTTTTTGGGCTTCTGATAACTTTAGAGCAGAATTTATTCTTGCAAGAAGTTCAATTCGGTTAAACGGCTTTTTTATATAATCAAAAGCGCCTGCCTCGAGGCCTTCTTTTGTATCTTCTGCATCTATTTTAGCTGTTACTAAAATAATAGGAATTCTTGAGGTTGCAGGATTTTCTACTAAAATTTTACATACTTCAAAGCCTGTCATTTCCGGCATCATAACATCGAGCAAGATTAAATCCGGAGTTTCACTCTTTGCTTTCTCTATGCCTGTTCTGCCTTCATAGGCTTTTATTACTTCGTAACCTTCCCGCTCAAGTCTATCCTGAAGCAGAAAAACATTTTCTGGTAAATCATCTATAACTAATATCTTTTTCATATCATACGATCTTATTTTGTGAAAACAATTTTTCTATTTTGAATGCCATTATCCCTGCATTAACAGGCTTTGGGATAAAATCATCGAACCCGTGTCTCATAATAACTTCTTTATCTTCTATCATTGCTTTTGCGGTGACCGCAAAAATCGGAATTTTCTTCCATTTTTTATTTTGTTTTATCTTGCTGATAGTTTGAAAGCCGTCCATTTCAGGCATCATAATATCAAGCAAAATCAAATCAGGCA
The DNA here is from genome assembly GCA_021777835.1 of Bacteroidota bacterium. Taxonomy (GTDB): domain Bacteria; phylum Bacteroidota; class Ignavibacteria; order Ignavibacteriales; family Ignavibacteriaceae; genus FEN-1297. The sequence goes on from JAJYDC010000087.1 coordinate 2,024, forward strand.
ATTTCATTTTCAACGCTTCCAAACATTCAATGCCGTTCTTGGCTGTATATGTTTTGCAATCGCACGCACGTACTATTTCGCTAATAGTAAAAAGCGTATCAGGGTCATCATCCACGACTAATACATTTCCCCTATAATTCCGATTTTCCTCATCATCTACTATTTCGACTTTTTCTTCAAGGGCAATCTCTTCGCGCGACCGGCTATTGGGACTCTGGGTTACTGTTTCAGTCTCTTGCAATCTTATTCTATCCCGCACTACTTTTAATACATCAAGCGGATGCCCGTTGGATTTGACGGTAATTTGTTCAACTATATTGTTTAACGAGTTTCTCTCTTCCTCTGTTAAATCTTTCGCAGTACTTATTATTATCGGGATATGCTTTGTTTCTCTGTTTGATTTCAACTTATATGAAAGAGTAATTCCGTCAACCTTCGGCATCATAAGATCAAGGATCACCAGATCAGGCTGTGTTTCCAATATTTTGCTAAAAGCTATTTGACTGTCTTGTATGAAATCTATTCTTATTTTATCATTTTTAAATGCTGCTTTATACTTTTCAAATTCCAACTCATCGTCATCTACAACAACAATCTTTTCAATTTTTCGTTTTGCAAGATTTTCCAACCTACTGAATGCAGACAATAAGGCATCGGGAGTTATAGGCTTAACAAAATATTCGTAAGCGCCAAGTCCGTAGCCCAAATTTTTATCGCTTATAATTGAAATTAGAATAACAGGAATATCTTTTGTATCCTGGCTTTGTTTAAGTTCTTTCAATACAGTCCAGCCGTCTTTATCAGGCATCATAACATCAAGCGTAATAGCAAAGGGCTGAACCTTTTTAGCCTGTTCAACTCCCGACTTCCCGTCTTCGGCATAAACTACTTCGTACCCTTTTGAAATTAAATACTGCCCGATTGTATAACGTACTTCAGGATCATCATCAATAACCAAGCACGGGTTTTTTCTATTCTTTATTAAGGTTTGGACATTAACTTTTGGTGTATCTCCGTCGTCTCTTAGTTTTATGATATTAAGCGGGATGATGAACGAAAATGTCGAACCGTTTCCGGGTTCGCTTTCAACAGTAATAGCACTTGACATGAGGTTAGCAATTTTCTTACATATAGCTAGACCAAGTCCTGTGCCGCTGTATTTGCGTGTAGTTGTGCCGTCGATTTGTCTAAACTCTTCAAATATTATTTTTTGATCTTCCGCCGACATGCCTATACCGGTATCAACTACATCAAATTTTAATTTTTTGTTTTCGAGTGAAGTAAGCCGAAGTTCCACAAATCCAGTATCTGTAAACTTAACTGCATTGCCGAGTAAGTTAATTAATACTTGCACGACCTTTCCCCGGTCTGTATTGATGACAATTTTGGTATTAATATTTTTTACAACTCTAAACGCAATTCCTTTTTGATTAGCGAGCAAACTAATTTGATTTTCAATCTCAGTTATTAACTCTTCAAGATAAACGTCTTCATTATGCACCTCCATTTTGCCGGCTTCAATTTTTGACAGGTCAAGTATGTCGTTAATTAGACCCATTAAGCGCTTACCGCTTTTTAAAACAACCTCTATTCTTTCGCGGTTTTTATTCTTAAGGGAACTATCCTCAAGAATTAATTCCGTCAGACCGAGTATTGAATTCATAGGTGTTCGCAATTCATGCGACATGCTTGCAAGAAAGTGAGATTTTAATTCCGTTGCTTCTTCTGCTTTTGCTTTTTGAATTTCAAGTTCGCCGGCTTTTTCTTTTAGCTTTTGGTGCAATTCAATCAGTGTTTCGTTTTGCTTTCTAATCTGAATATTTTGTTTTTGATAATCATCATTTAGTTTCTTTAAT
>JAJYDC010000046.1 GCA_021777835.1 Bacteroidota bacterium
GCGAGTTCTTTTACATCAAAATTTAATACAAACCCCGGACGCTTGAGGGATACTAGTAGTATTTATCTTTTTGGTAATAATTATTATGTGGACGAAGCCCCATTCGGTTTTTTACCTAATGCACCTTCAACAGCTATTAACGGAATGAGAATGAGCGTTGGATTCAGTAACTCACGCGATAGCAGTGTCGTTTCTGATTATAATGTAAAACTAGATTTTCAAAGCCAGCTTGATAAATATAATGAAATCAAATCTGGCGTTGAGTTTCATTATACGGATAATAACGTAAATTCAGCTTCAGTTGATCAATATCTTCCGAATGGTAGATATACTTCTACCTGGCATACTTTCCCTATTCGCGCAGCTTTTTATGCTCAAGATAAACTTGAATTTCAAGGAATGATTGCAACCTTAGGTGTCCGCTTAGACTATAGCAATCCTAATGGAGATTGGTATCAATTTGGAGAATATCCAAATGCATTTGCTTCTTCAGAACCGGCAATAAATCTTGATACAGTTTTGACGAGAGTTCATACAATAAAACAATTTGATGTTTCGCCAAGACTTGCAATCTCTTTCCCAATCACCGATAATAGCAAACTTTATTTCAACTATGGTCACTTCAGGCAATTGCCTGTTCCTGATGATCTTTATTTGATAAGAAGGTTCTCTGATAATAATGCTGTTACACGTGTAGCCAATCCTAGCATGCCTCTTCCTAAAACTGTTGCTTATGAACTTGGCTATGAACAAAATTTGGCGGACGAACTGCTTATAAGAGTGGCTGGTTATTATAAAGATAACTCGCTTCAGCCGACAACTGTTAATTATGTGAGTAGTAATAGCAAAATAGATTACAATATTGTTGAACCTAATAATTACAGTGATACGCGCGGGTTTGAATTGACTCTTTCCAAGAACAGAGGCGATTGGATCCAGGGTTTTGTTAATTATACTTATGATGTAAGCACTTCGGGTAACTTTGGATTTGGTACTTATTATCAAAACCCCGCTACTCAAAGAAATTATGAAGCTGTAACTCAATCTTATTATCAAACCAAACCTGTACCACAGCCTTACGCTAGAGCAAATATTGATTTCTTATCTCCTGCTGATTTCGGCCCTGTTCTAGGTGGAAATCATATTCTTGGTGATTGGCGTTTAAGCTTTGTAGGAACTTGGACTTCTGGTTACTATTTCACATGGGCAGGCGGTGGCTCTAATGCAAGTATCTCAAATAACGCTCAGTGGAATGATTATATGAACGTTGATCTTAGAGTGACTAAATATATCAATATCCTTGGCGTCGACTTACAGCTATTTGCTGATCTTCATAATCTATTTAATTATAAATACATGTCAATGGGTGGATTTTATGATTATAATGATTTCATACTTTATATGAAGTCTCTTCATCTTCCTGCATCCATTGGTGATCCTTTGGGCTACGGAAATATCCCTGGAAATGATAGACCTGGTGATTATCGCACTGGTCCTTATATTCCTTGGGATCCTAACGCCTCACAAGCTCAAAAAGATCAGTGGATAAAAAATAAATCTTATATAGATATGCCAAACTTAAGCTATTTGACTTTTCTTAACCCAAGACAAATATTTTGGGGACTGCAAGTTTCTATAGCGATAAATGATTAATTAAGAAATCTCAATTTGAGGATTAAATGAAATTAGTAAGTAAAATAAATAATTATTCTGCAATTCTTCTTCTTCTTTTAAGCTTATTCCTTATTTCGAATAAAACTGAAGCTCAGTATAATAATAAGTGGATGACCGCAGGCTCTTTCCAGGATTTCTATTCCGAAATAGGCTGTGAGCCTGAAGAAAGTTTTGTAAAACAGCAGCAATATGGCGGTCAGTGGCCTGCAATTCACCCTAATCAAGATTCTAAAGCGGCTCGTGGACTATGGATCGGAGCAACGAACTTTACTGATCCAACTGGCGCTAATTTCCCATATAAGGTTGTGCATGTAGGCCCGCGTGTCTCTGGTGCCGGAGAATTTTTCCCTGTACAATTTGAATTAATTAGCAAATTTGATCCTCCTCAGGTTTATGTGGATGGGGTCCCTTCAGTTAACAACCCAACTGAAAATGATGCTGTTGATCCAAATCTGCCTTGCGATCGCGAACTTATAACCGTTGATAATACTCAGCTCGGTTTAACTATGACTCGTAAAATTCTTCAGTTCAGCCAGCAGTATAATGATAATTATATGATTTATGATTATACTTTTACTAATACTGGTAATACAAATGGCGATTCCAAAATTGAACTGCCTAATAATACTTTAACTGGTGTTTATATCTACTTGCAGTATAGAAATTCCATGAATCATGAGTCTTCATCCGAAATCGGAAATGCTACTCAATGGGGTTTTAATACGATGAACGATGCTCGCGGCGATGGAGCTCAAAATATGGCTCTATATAAGGACACGCATACGTTCAGAGCCCAATATTCATGGCACGGTAAATATGCTCCGTTTACACAGTATGATAATATCGGTGGTCCTTTGTGGTTTTATTCCTCTTCGACAACTACTATTTCAAAGTCTGATACTGTTGGTCGCCTTTCTGCTATCCAATTCTATGGCGTCGTAACTCTGCACGCAAATAAATCTGCAGAAGACTCTACTGATGATATAGGTCAGCCTTCTACTACTAATTATATTGGTTCCGATGACCCTCTTGAATCTAATAATGATGCATTCAATTCGAGTAAGATGTCATCAGAATACGCTATCATGTCAAGTGGTCATGAAACCCCTCGTCATGCGGATAAAGTCCAACCGGACGGAAAATTTGATCAGCCGACAGGTGACCCTTCCTTAGGAACTACAGGAGGATGGTCATTTGGCAACGGTTATGGTCCGTACACTCTTAAACCTGGAGAAAGTGTTCATATTGTGATGGCCGAAGGTATAGCAGGTCTTAGTCGTGAAGCTGCAACAAGAATCGGAATAGCATACAAAAATGGACTTATCACAGCTAAAGCTAAAAATGATTCTGTTCTTACCGGTAAAGATTCCTTATTCCAAACCTTTGATAGGGCTATTGCAAATTATAATAGCGGTTACAAAATAACCGAACCGCCTTTGCCTCCTAAACTGCTCAACGTTACTTCCGGAGGAAATAAAATTAATCTTACATGGGATGTATATTCTGCAAGCGATCCTAATCTTAAAGGTTTTAATATCTATAGGGCGGCTGGGCAATACGATAGCACTTATCATCTCATTGATCAAGCTGGTCCAAATGATAGAAGTTATGATGATGTTACACCGATTAGAGGTCTTTCGTATTACTATTATATTACTTCGGTTGGTACAAACGGACTTGAGAGCAGCGAATATTATACTCAAACATATGATCCGGCAAATCTAAAGCGTCCTGCCGATTCAGTTATGAATGATATAAGAGTAGTACCAAATCCTTATAATATTTCTGCTGCTAAAAACCTTGGATTTGGAGATCAACAAGCAAACCGGTTAGCTTTCTTTAATATTCCGGGGCAATGCACTATCCGTATTTATACTGAAATTGGTGAACTTATTTATACCATCAATCATACTGACGGAAGCGGTGATGCATATTGGGATTCAGTTACCTCTTCCAATCAACTTGTAGTTAGCGGAATATATATAGCGGTTGTTGATAATACAGTTACAGGTCAAAGAAAAATTGTAAAATTCGTAATTATTAGATAACAGAATACAATGAAGAGAATTTTAATGGAAAAAAATATTAAACAGGCAACTTTTATTTGCTTTATTATCTTAATGTCCGCTTCGATCTCTTTTGCTCAGCAGCAAAAGTTAGCTCAAACGGGAATGAAATTTTTAAGCTTGTCATTAGATGCAAGAGGAAGCGGTTTATCTAGCTCCACTACCTCTCTTGAAGACGGAGCTGCTTCTATGTTCTATAATCCTGCCGGAATGGCAAGACTTGATAATTTCACGAGCGTCTCTTTAGGACGTGTTAACTATATTGCTGATATTAATTATAATTATGCAAGCGCTACATTTTCACCTTTTAATGGCAACTATGGCATTATCGGTCTTAGCTTTGAAAGTGTTGACTATGGAACATTTCAGGGAACTGTACGTGCCGACAACACTCAAGGGTTTGTTGATGTCGGAACTTTCAGCCCAACTGCAATGGCTTTTGGTATCGGATATGCCAAAGCACTTTCTGAAAAATTTGCCGTTGGCGGTATTGTCAAATATGTAGCTCAGTCTTTGGGTACAAGTGTCGTTAATGTTGGTTCGACAGGTAATTATATAACTGAAGAAAATAAAACAAACGTTCTTGCTTTTGATTTCGGTATAATCTATAAAACAGGGTTTAAAAGCCTTGCCTTTGGTATGGATGTTAAGAATTTTTCGAGAGAAGTAAGATATAAAACTGAAAGTTTTCAACTGCCTTTGCTCTTCAAGATGGGCATTTCAATGAATGTGTTTGATTTAATTCCTAACGTCGATCCAAATATGCATTCTTTCCTTATCTCTGTCGATGCTAGCCACCCGAGAGATTATCCGGAACAGCTAAGTATAGGTGGGGAATATACATTTATGAAATTAATTTCTTTGAGAGTAGGGTATATTTCTCCTACTGACGTTGAAGGCATCAGTGCCGGTCTTGGTATTAAACATAATTTTGCAGGATATAATTTCGCTTTTGATTATTCATTTACTGCATATAAAGTTTTTAGTAATGTTCACAGGTTTACGTTCACATTTGCTTTTTAATATTAACGAATCTTTTTTGTGAAAAACAAAAAATAATTTTGGATAAGGTATGAAAAATAATTTTTACAATTTACTATTTACGAATTTATTTATAGCTCTAATAGCACTGTTAAGTTTTAACGGGTGTAGTGATAAAGGAGCACCAAGCTTATACCAGGGTATCCCCACTACTCCTATAGGAGCTACTCCTTCTATTTCTTCAATAAATCCTCCGAATACAAGTGTAGCAGGAGTTACACAGTTGACTATTACAGGGAAAAATTTCTCAACGAATCCGTTGGAAGATCTGGTCTATTTCAATATCACTCAAGCCGTTGTTGTAAGTGCTACACCTACTCAACTTGTTGTAAACGCACCCAATGTTGTTTCTGATTCAATTACTGTTATGGTGGCAGTTGTACATTCAGAACTTTTTAGCAATAAATTATACTATAATCTCACACCTGCAGCAAAAGATTTTTATCCTAATTCAAAATTTACCATTCCCTATTCAGTTGTGTCAGATAATATAGGAAATATTTATTCTTCCACTACACTTAATGGAGTAGGAAATGGTATTACGAAAATTACTCCTGACAGTGTTGTTGCTCCTTACGCTTCTAGAGGTACTGAAACATTTTGGACAAGTATGAGGTTTGGTCCGAACGGAGTATTGTATGCTGCACGAAATCTTTATGCAGTATTTCAAATCCCAGCTGGAGGAGGTGCACCGACAACGTTTGTTGTTTTACCATCTTCCTTAAAAATTTCTCAACTCGAATTTGACGCAAACAACAATTTATGGGCAGGAGGAAATAATACTGCTATATATCGGATAAAACAAGATAAGAGTTTAAAATCTTACCCATTTACAGCCAATATTACAGCTATGCGTGTTTATAATGACGGAGGAACAAGTTATCTTTATGTTGCAGCTCAACAAGACTCAAATGTAACTGTTCAAAGATTTCCGATTGACGCAAACGGTGATCTAGGGACACCGCAACTTTATTTTGATTTCTCCGGAAATTACGGTGTGGGTAATTCTATAACTTCTCTTGAATTTTCTTCTGATGGTGATATGTATCTTGGTACCAATCTTCCTGAAGCAATAGTACTAGTCCATAAAGATAAATCATCTTCATTCCTATATCCTGGTGTATTGGCAGAAACAGGTGCATTATCGATGGTATGGGGTAGTGGAAATTTCCTTTATTATATACGTTCACAAGTACTTGATCCAAACACTGGTAGTGTAATTATTCCTCAAACAATTGTTAAGCTCAATATTCAAAAACCAGGAGCTCCATATTATGGTAGATAATCAATTAACTAATTAAATCTATACTTTATTAATAACTTAAGGAGTACTTCATGAAAAAAACTGTTTCTATTTTGTTCGCTTTTATGCTTTTAATGAGTGTGAAAGTATTCTCACAAGGTTGGGTTTATAAGGGTATTTTTCCCCCTGCACCTGATACTTTGAGAACCAATTCTGGTGTCCAATTCGTAACAGTCGATCCAGATGGGAAGATATGGATTGCGCCATACAGAACTAGTGATTCATTGTTTGTACCTGATAGCGGTAAAAAGTTTTCTGTTCGTCCTGTATATGTTTATAATCCTGATGGAACCCCTTGGGATACGATTAAAGCAGTTACAGTTGGCGGTGTGTTACATCCTTTTTACAACAGTAAATATGGAATAACTCGTGATAATAACGGTAATATCCTGGTTAACGATTATAGTGATCTTTATCGGATAAATTATAAAACGGGACAAGGAATGAATTACCTTAGCCCTGGTATTTCTGCGCTTTGTAATCCAGCGGTTGATTCAAGTGGAAATATTTATTTAGCACCCGTTCTTCCTGGCTATCCAATAAAAATTTATGGTTCCGATTTCTCGTTTATCGGTAATGCAGTCGATGTTATTGATACTGCTGCGACATATGGAAGATGGATGACAGTTTCTCCCGATGGAAATACTTTATATGTTGCAAGATATACAGATGGATTCCTGAGAGTTTACCAAAGACCGGATGCATTTAGTAGTTATACATTAGTCGATACTGTTTTAAGAGGTATTGCTTGTGAATCTGGAACATGGGACCCTGTAAATGGTAACCTATGGTTGAGCACTGGTAACTATTCATATAATCAACCCACTGGACAGTTTGCTGGTACGGAGGGCACATGGTATTCATTTAATACAAAAACTTGGGCTATAGAAGACAGTGTCAAATGGAATTTCTTTTCACCTCAAGACCCAGATGAGAGACCTCGCGGTATAGCTTTTAGCAATGATGGTAAAGATGTTTATTTAGCATGTTTTGGGAGTAGTACTTTTCCACCTGTAGAATGGTTCCATAATGATAGCCATGTTACAGGAATAAGTGTAGAAAAAGGATCTAATGTTGTTTCTAGTTATCAATTATCCCAGAATTATCCTAATCCATTCAACCCATCTACCGAAATTAATTTTTCAGTGCCTAAGTCCGGATTTGTTACTCTTAAAATTTATGACCTTCTGGGAAGATTAGTTTCAACTTTGGTCAATGAGAATAAATCTACCGGTAATTATACCGTTCGGTTTGATGCTAGTCGACTTGCATCTGGAACATATATTTATCAGATGAACGTTAACGGTATTGTACTTTCTAAAAAGATGGTTCTTCTGAAGTAAGAAAACCTCTTTTATCTTTTTAAGCCCCGGATAACCGGGGCTTTTTTTGTAAAAATCACTTCCTTTAAATAGGCAACTAATGTAAGGAGAAAACTGTGAACAATACAATTTCGGCACCTCCCCAACAAATAAAACAAAGCGGAAGAATCGCATCTATTGATGCTTTCAGAGGGTTTACTGTTCTTGCAATGATTTTTGTTATCCAGGTTGCAGGTTATACGAATCTGCCTCTAACAATGTCCTGGTTCGGAAGCCCGCCTGTATCAACTTTTAAGCATGCAGGCGATGCTATAAACGCTACCGGTGTTGGTCTTACTTTCACAGATTTAGTAGCCCCTTTTTTTGTTTTTATTGTTGGTATGGCTCTACCGTTAAGCAAGAAGAGAAGAGGCGCAGATTGGTGGAAACACGTTACCAAAAGAACTTTTATGTTGATTGCCCTCGGAGTCATTTATATCTCACTTGCGCTCGGTTCTGCAAATACATGGGGCGGTTTATCTTATTGGTGGGGAATTCTTCAAGCAATCGGAATTGCTTACTTTATGGGAGCAGTCTCGACTCAATTTCCTCAATGGCAAAGATGGATTGCAGTTTTTGTTATCTCTGGCTTTCATCTGTTTATGTCTATGAATTTTAATTGGTGGCTTCATCTTGGAAACCCAAATGCCGGATTCTGGACAATTGCGAATCTCTCAGGAGATCCTCTTAGGCCTTTAACAGTGCATTGCACTCCTTGGGCCTCTATCTCTTATGGTGTTATTACTATTGTTGGAACTATACTTGGCGAATCTTTATTGTCTAGAGATCATAAAAAAATAATTACTCAATCAATTATTATAGGAATTTCTTTTTTCGTAATAGGCTATCTTCTCCATTTATACGACTTCCCAAAATTTGCGATGAATAAGGATAATGTTACGGTTTCCTATGCGCTTGCTACTTCCGGTATCTCAGCTATTACATTTTTAATTTTCTATTTAATAATGGACGTAGCTAAATATCAAAAGTGGGCATGGGTTTTCATTGTCTTTGGCTCAAATGCATTGCTTGGATATTTCCTGCAGCCAATTGTTAGAATATTTGTATACGCCCTGGGCTTCAAACCATATCTTATGGGATTAAGCGGTTGGTATGCAATGTTTATCGGCTTGGTTTGGACTGCTCTTTTGTGGGTTGTTCTTCTTTGGTGCAATAAACGAAATATTTATTGGAGAATTTAAGCTTTAGATATTCTATATATATTATAATTTAAGTTTTTGTGTGGCTTCCGAGTCTGTTGCACAACTACTTTGTTGTTATTTCGACCAGAGGGAGAAATCCCATTTTAAATAGTTTTGAGACCTCTCTTTATGAATAGGAGAGTACTGAAGCGCTGTTGGTCGGTTTTTCTTTGAACTTAGACTTTAGCACTCTAAAGTATTGCCGTTTAAATCTTTGTTTTTTATGTCAAGATATTTTTATGATAAATACCATTGCGTTTCATTAAAAATTCAAAATTCAAAATTCAAAATTAAAAATTACAACTTCCCGCGCTATGAAAGATAAATTTATACTATTCCTTTTTTGCATAGTACTTTTTGCTTCTCACCTTTTCTCTCAATCCCTTCCTCCCAAAAGGGAATTCAGAGGAGCATGGATAGCTACAGTCACGAATTTAGATTGGCCTTCAAGTAATACCCTGACTACTGATCAGCAAAAAGCCGATCTGATTTCTCTTCTTGATGGACTTAAGGCAATCGGCATAAATGCCGTTATTTTCCAGGTTAGAAGCGAAGCCGATGCAATGTATAATTCTCCTTATGAGCCATGGTCTTATTGGCTTACGGGTCAGCAGGGTAAGGCGCCTTCTCCTTATTATGATCCATTAGCTTTTGCAGTTCAGGAAGCTCACAAAAGAGGTATGGAAATTCATGCTTGGTTTAATCCGTATCGTGTCGTCAGAGATATTAAAAATTCCTACCCTCAGGCTTCAAATCATGTTTCCATTACACATCCTGATTGGGTTGTAACTTACGGTAATATAAAAGTCTTGAATCCGGGTATCCCTGCAGTTCGATCTTATATAGCCAAAATTATTGCCGATGTAGTTAGAAGATACGATATAGATGGAGTTCATTTCGATGATTATTTCTATCCTTATCCGGATGGAGTAAATACCTTTAATGATTCTGCAACGTTTCAACAATATCCAAACGGATATACTAATATTGCGGATTGGAGACGTGATAATGTTAATAGATTAATTAAAGAAGTTCATGACAGTATAAAGACTATTAAGCCCTATGTAAAGTTCGGTATATCACCGTTTGGTATTTGGAAAAGTGGGGTACCTGTGGGTATTTCAGGTCTTTCAAGTTATGATGAACTTTACGCCGATTGCATGTACTGGATGAGAAATCATTATATCGATTATATTACACCTCAATTATATTGGCAGCTAGGAGGAAAACAGGATTACAATGCACTAATGTCGTGGTACGCTGATTCCGCTAAGGCTTATAATATTCAATTCTACCCCGGCGAAGCAGCCTATCGAATAAATACTTGGTCTGCTTCTGAGCTGCCGAATCATCTTAGACTTGATAGAAGTAATCCAAACGTTCAAGGCAATATATATTTTAGAGCTTTGGTTGGACTTTTAGACAATGAACAAGGTTTCGCTGATACTCTAAAAAATAATTTCTATCGTTATCCTGCTTTATCTCCTATTATGAAATGGATTGATTCTACTGCGCCTAACAAGGTTCAAAATTTAAGATTTGATAGAATCCCCGGATCAGCTCAAGCGGGTTTAATTTGGGATTCCCCAACTTTGGCTTTGGACGGCGACTCAGCAGTAAAATATGTGGTTTATAAATTTGACCATAACAATATTTCACAACAGGATGTTGACCAAGCTTCTAATATCTATGATGTAACTGGTGAAAATTATGATCTTCTAAATAATTATAAGGGAAATCAAAGTAGTACTTTATTCCTTGGAGTAACTGCGCTTGATCATACTTCAAACGAGAGCAATATAAGCAGTTTGGTTCAAGTTCAAGCTCCTGGAATTGTCGCGCTCTCAAATCCGCCACAAAATGCTCCTCTTCAAAGAGACACTATCAAATTTACTTGGAATTATGCAGACGGAGCATCTACTTATAATATGCAAGTTTCTTCGGATTCAACATTCGCGTCAAATTTATCCGTTAACCTTTCGAATTTAGGAGATACTGCTTATTCTGTTTCTAATTTATTAGGGCTCCAGAAATATTACTGGCGGGTTAATGCAAATAATATAGCCGGGGCAGGGAATTATTCTAATATTTCTAGCTTTATAACCGGCTTCCCCAAACAGCCTAAATTGTTAAGTCCTCTTCATGCATCTTTGGGTATCTCGTTGGATACTACTTTAGTGTGGGCAACTGATGATTCAGCATCGCAGTATGAACTTCAATTCTCTAGGTCTATTACCATTACCCCTGAATTTATTATCTTAGATACAACCGGTCTCTTGGACACTACATTTAGTCTGCATAACCTAAATCAAAATACTGCCTATTTCTGGCGTGTCAGAGCAATAAATAAATACGGAAGTAGCGCCTGGAGCAGCACTTTTGGATTTAAAACAAAATCACTAACTCTTGCTTTAAATGAACCCTCAATCCCGGTGAATTTTGAACTAAGTCAGAATTATCCGAACCCATTCAATAATTCTACAGTAATAAAGTTTTCCTTGCCTGTAAGCGGTTACGTATCATTGAAAATATATAATATTCTTGGCTCTGTTATCTCTGAGCCTGCTAAGGGGAATTTTACGCCTGGGACATATTCCGTTAATTTCGACGCGAGTAAATTACCTTCCGGAATTTATATCTACACTATGTCCGTAAACAATAAATTTTTTGCGAAGAAAATGATCCTAATGAAATGAGTTCAAACAAAAGATATGACGTCTCTATTCGTTGAAACGAATCATTTAGCAAATTCTCGAATGTCTGTAATAAAATATAAAATCTGCGGGGGTGGCAAAGTTACAAGGAATAGAAAAATATTCTTAGATTTCCTATCCTATCAGTTAAATCTGAAAGTGAAATAACAAGGTTACATTATAGACAATATCTTTAATCTATTTTAAAGCAACGCTAAAACTCAAATGAGGAATAAAATGAAAACATATCTTCTATTACTGTTTTTCTCTTTAACTGCCTTTGGACTTAATTTTTCACAAACGCCAAAAGTTAAAACTGGAATTGAAGTTCTTAGAGATAATAATTTTAATATACTCGCCGGTAAAAAAGTCGGATTGATTACAAATCCAACCGGCGTTGATTCAAAACTTGTGTCCACAATAGACATATTATTCCATGCAAAAAATGTCAAGCTTGTTGCCCTCTTCGGCCCTGAACACGGTGTAAGGGGTGATTTCTCTGCCGGTGCTGATGTAGAATCTTACACTGATAAAGAAACTGGACTGCCGGTATACTCTCTTTATGGGAAAACAAGCAAACCTACTCCCGAAATGCTGAAAGGTATTGATGTGCTGGTCTACGATATTCAGGACATCGGCTGCCGTTCTTATACATACATAAGCACCATGGGAAAAGCTATGGAAGCAGCAGCAGAAAATAATATCCCATTTGTTGTGTTAGATCGACCTAATCCTCTCGGAGGCAGAAAAGTTGAAGGCAATTTAGTTGAAGACGGATTCCAATCTTTCGTTAGTGCCTATAAAATTCCTTATGTATACGGATTAACCTGCGGAGAGCTTGCTAAAATGCTTAACAAACGTGGTATGTTAAAGGATGGTGAAAAATGCAAGCTTACTGTTGTCCGTATGAAAGGGTGGAGAAGAAGCATGTCATTTGAACAAACCGGACTTCCTTGGGTGCTTACGTCGCCTCATATACCGCATTTCGATACACCTGAATATTATGTCGCAAGCGGTATTATGGGTGAACTGGGTACTTTATCCGAAGGGGTGGGTTATACACTTCCTTTCCAGATTTTCGCAGCGGAATGGATAGATGCAGATAAGCTTGCGGAAAAAATGAATGCACTTAAATTAAAGGGAGTTCTATTCCGCCCGATTAACTTTAAACCGTATTATGGATTATTTAAAGATAAAGAACTTCATGGAGTAGAAATTAATATTACCAATTACCGAAAAGTTAATTTAATGAGCCTGCAGTTTTTATTTATGCAGGTACAAACAGAAATGTATCCTGATAAAAATCCTTTTGCTTTGGCTTCGAAAGAAAGGCTTAATTTCTTTGATAAAGTATGCGGAACTTCTACCGTTAGAGAACTGTTCTCTAAAAACATGAAATATGATGACGTGAAAGTATTTCTTTACAAAGATGTAAAGCAATTTAAGAGGTTGTCGAAGAAATATTATTTATATCGTTAATGCAGGCGCAAGTTCAAGATTAAGTTTAAGGTTCAGTGTTGAGTGTAACATCATAAATATTTATTGGATAACTTATAAACTAATTATATTGAGTTTGCCTGCATTTACCTGAAGGCAGGTAGGTTCGAAATGACAAAAAAAAATTGTGTCATTTCGACTGAGTCCTCGAAGGAGAAATCCCATGTTCAATTCGACCATCTAAGCTTTACAAAGGGATTTCTCACCGGCTTAAGCCGGGTTCGAAATGACAATTATTTGTGTCGTATCTAATGAGCTTGCAAGCAGGCAGGTTCTCTGCGTTAAATTTTTATAAATGATAGTTTTTAGAAGCACCCTAAATATATTTTTTAAGGAAAATTTTGAGAAAATATTTTACCGTTATTATTCATACAAATCTTATACTTTTATTCCTAATTATTATTAACTCTCCTATATATTCGCAGGCAAGTCTGCAGTATAAAATCGGACAAATGATAATGGTTGGTTTTACCGGAACTACAGTTCCGGATTCTCTTGCTTATGATCTGCAAAACAGAAATCTTGGAGGGGTAATTTTATTTGGCAGAAATATTAACAATCCGGTTCAGTTGAAAAGTTTAACTTCTCAGTTAAAGCAATTATCAAAGATCCCTTTATTTATAGCTACTGACCAAGAAGGGGGAGAAGTTGCACGCCTGACAAAAAGCAATGGTTTCGACTATACTTATTCCGAATATCAACTCGGGACTATCTTTGCCTCAATTGATTCAACAATAGCACAAGCATCTGAAATGGCTCAATGGCTTTCTTCAAGCGGAATCTCAATTGACTTCGCCCCTGTAGTTGATGTCGATGTTAATCCAAACAGTCCGGCTATAGGACATTATCAAAGAAGTTTTTCCCCGAACCCAATGACGGTTTCTGATTATTCTGCAGCTTTTATTAATGAAATGCATAAACACAATATTATTACAACGCTAAAGCATTTCCCGGGTCATGGAAGCGCTACTACCGATTCTCACTTGGATTTTACTGATATAACAAATACTTGGGCTGATTCTGAATTGATCCCTTATAAACAACTAATCGCGGACAATTATTCAGATCTAATTATGGCGGGACATCTTTTTAATGAACATCTTGATTCGCTTTATCCTGCATCTCTTTCTAATAATGTAATTACAGGTCTCCTGCGTAATAAATTGGGCTATAAGGGAGTTGTGATAACCGACGATATGCTTATGGGTGCGATTTCAACTCAATATACTTTTAGCAAAGCTATTGAGCTTGCAGTAAATGCGGGCGATGATATTTTGTTATTTGCTACTAATCTAGGCTCAAATAATGAGTCTATAGTTGATAGTGTTATAAATATAGTCTCCCAAAAAGTTGCCTCAGGCGCTATATCCGAATCACTAATTGATTCCGCTTATAACAGGATAATGAATTTAAAGCAGAAGTATTTGACAACAACTTCTATAGGCAAAGAATTTGCCTCGGCTAATGTTCCTGAAAATTATTCTCTGTCAAATTATCCAAATCCATTTAATCCTGCGACAAATATTTTATTTAGCATTAACCATAGTTCACAGGTTACTATTAAAGTATATAATATCATGGGACAATTAATAGAAAGTTTATTAAACGGGGAACTTAAAAAAGGAAATTATAGACTTCAATTTGATGGATCAAGATTAGCTTCTGGTGTCTATATTGTCATACTGCAGGCTCCTTCTGTATTACTTACAAAGAAGATTATGCTCCTGAAATAAGTACTTTGCAAAGTTATAAAATATCTGCTATGATGAATCGTTCCGATGATGACAATTAATTTACGGCCATGTAGTGTTTATTCGATTGACATTTGTCATAGGATATAGTAGGGAAGGGTTCCCCAGCCGAATAATTGCTTATGAAAATAAATTCAATTCAATTCAAACTAAAATATTTCAAGGCTTCTTTATTATGTCGTTTCTATCGTCCTGCCTATAGTATTCACTTTTAAATCTTAGTTTATTATACCAAAATATATATATTTATGATAAAGTTCATTGCGTATCATTCAAAATTCAACATTCATAATTCATAATTGCGGCTTGCTGCTCTATGAATATTTTCTAAGAAGAATACTATTTTAATATAATTAACTTTTTAGTTTGCATAAACTCGCCGGCTGTCATTCTATAAAAATAAATACCGCTTGCCAATTGTCTGCTGCCAATCGTGAACTGTATGCTGTAATTTCCTGCCTGCTTCTCTTCATTGACTAAACTAGCAATTTTCTCACCTAGTACATCATAAATATTTATAGTAACTAAACCCGTTTTAGGGACAGAATATCTTATTGTCGTCGTAGGATTAAACGGGTTAGGAAAGTTTTGAGACAAATAATATGAGCCAGGAACGGTATTATTCTCAACATCAACTCTTAAAGGATTATTTATTACTAGACTATAAAGAGATGCTGAATCACCTTTAAAAGCATCCTCATCCACTGGAGTTGATATACCTGTTACATTCCCCGTCGAGCTAAATTGTTTGAAAGTATAATTTGACCAAATACCAAGATTTGTCACCGGCGAAGAAGGGTTGTTGTCATAATATGCTATCCATAATAAATATTTGTTCAATGATCCACTTAAAAAAGAAGCATAATACTTATTGGTATATATTATAGGATCAACACCCGTTTGCTGTTTTACAGTACTCATCCATAATTCAACCCAGGCAGATAATGCAACGCTCCCCATGTTTGAAGGATATGAACTATTACTCGGATTGTCTTCCAGATCCAATACCGGCGGTAGATAACCTTTTTTTATAAATTGACCTGCCACAGTAAGAAAATGATTAGCTTCATCAATTGCGTTAAAGCTAGTAGGATTTGCAAAATGATATTCACCCATCAATAGTCCGGCATTATTGCCATCAGTCATATAAGTATTAAAAAAACGATCAGTATAACTTGTCCCCTGAGTTGCTTTTGTAAATACAAACTTTACCCCTGATTTTTTTACTTCATCCCACTTAATCGGCGCCAAAGGGGGATCACTTTGATAGTGAGAAATGTCAATCCCTAAAACATAATTTAGTGGGTTAGAAATAACTATTTGAAAGTAAAATTGCCCCGAAGATATATTGCCTGGATTTATTACCTCAACAGTCCAATTGTCTGCCGCCATAGGAAACTTAATGCTCAATTGAATTTGAGTACTACTCTGACTTATTATTGCTCTGTTTGTAATTACCAGACCCGTTGTAATATCTCTTAATGTTACAGTGCACCCGGTTAGAAAATTTGTACCATTAATATAAAATGGCTGAGCATTAGACGAGCCGGTAACTGGACTAACGGTAACGCTTGTTATCGTTGGCGTTACTGTCTGTGCAATATTAAATGATGAAACAAAAAAGATAAAAGAAATAAATAAAAGTAAACTATTTTTCCTCACATTAACTCCGCCTTATTATTTTTGTAAATCGAAATACTTTAGTACTTTATTCATAACGTCATCTCTGACATTCTGATTCGCAATAGTTTCAAAAGGGAAGCCGAATACAATAGCACCGTATTTCCCTTTGTATGCCGTCCCCGCACTGAACTGGTTCTCCCTGTATCTTAAGATTGTCTTTGAGCCGTTTACCGGCTCAACTTCATCCGGTGCCGTTACAGCGTATATCTTATCGTTAAACTTAGTATTAAAACTAAAATCACTAAACTTCTTCATAAATAATTGATCTGCCGAGAAAACCTCACCCGTCCTAGCCGCATGCCCCGTACCGAATGTATAATGTAATATCTTTTCAGCAAAATCTATATCTGCGCTGTCGGCTGTCCCTTGGTTAAATATATCGCTGGCAACATAACTGCCTGATATAAATAAATTCCCTCCCGAATTACAATATCCCCTAATTGCCTGCTGTAGCTTTTCCGGGAATGCCTTAAACCTTACTCCCTTCAGCGAGTCCTCCTTCGCTCTTTCCCAATGCGTCGACCTTTGCTCTCCGAGTATTAAATCAACAAATCTGTAGCCGGCTAAATCAACTGAACCAT
>JAJYDC010000088.1 GCA_021777835.1 Bacteroidota bacterium
GAAGGAAAGCTTTGTAACCGAAGAAAGTCTATAATCAAATACCAATGTCCCGGCATCCTTACCGTTAATTCTTGTTTCGTCATTCAAACTAATCCCATTAGCATAAAGAGGAGCTAACTGTCCGGCAGGTGCAACAGATACTATTTGATAACTAGCACTTAAAGTCTGTGCGCTCCTATTTACATTCTCAACATCAAGGCTTAATAATATACCTAACTTATCATTAAAAAATCTATTGCTGACCGAACCCTGAAATATGTAGTTTTTCAAATAATTATTTAATTCATTATAACCGCCTTGAGCCATTAAACTATATTTTAATCCGCTTGGAGCTTCATTTAGCTTTAGATTTATTACACCTGCTACTGCATCACCTTCCATATCTGATGTAATTGACTTAAAGACTTCAACTCCTTGAAGAGCGTATTCAGAGATACCATTTATATCAGTAGCCCTTGTATTATCATCGGTAGAAGGAAGCGGAATACCATCCAATAAGACTTGAGTATATTTTGGATCTAAGCCGCGTATTACAACACCGGTACCTTCTCCACCAGATCTTATAAGTGAAACTCCGGGTAAACGCCCTATAGCTTCAGCAGCATTCGCATCCGGATTCTCCTGCAGACGATCAGCAGAAACCACGTTCTTAATAGTATTTGAATTAATTTGTTCATTGATAGCTCCCTGTTGACCAACTCTTTGGGCTGTTACAACTACTTCCTTTCCCTTTATTGCAGTAATTTCAAGTTTTATATTAAGTTCCGTTATTTTATCAGGCTGAATTTTTACTTCTAGCTTTTTTGTTTCGTAACCAACATAAGAGGCAGATATTTCTTGTCTTCCAGCTTCAACATTTCGTATTATGTAATTACCTTCGGCATCAGCGGCAGCACCATTGTTTGTCCCTACGATCATAACAGTTGCGTAGGGTAGCGCTTTCTTTGTGTCCGACCCAATAATCCTACCTTTAAGGGTTCCTTTTGATGTGTTTTGCGAAAATACTATTCCCGCCCCTGCAAAATAAAAAAATAGAAATACCAAAAGACTAAAGTGTACTTTAGTTTTCATATTTACTCTCTTTCTAATTATTAAATTATGGTAATTAATTAAACCCGAATATTCTTTTAAGTTTTTGAAACTTAAATTATTGTCTAACTAGTTGGATAGGTAGAGTTTTTGTTTATTGGTGTATCTGAAGAAATTGCTGGAAAAGATCATTTATCTTTTCATAATTTCAGAATCAACAATTATATCATTAAAATTATCATGAGTTCCTTGTTGTTCAATTATCCTAATCAACAGATCCACCGACGATTTTCCCATTATATAAGGATTTTGATTGACAGTAAAGAATGGAACACCTAGACGGGAGACTATATCGTTATCTCCAAATTCTCCAAGCATTATATCCTTTGGTACGGTATGATTACTCTCTAATATAGCTTTCCCTGCTCCATAAGTGATTAATCCTCCTATACTTATAATACCATCAATTTTAATTTTAGTTTTAAGTATTGAAAGCATTTTATTATAACTATCAGAAAAATTCCTAAAGGAATGCACTATCAAATCAGGGTCAAAGGCTATTTTATTTTCATTAAGCGCTAATTTGTATCCCTCAAATCGATCTTTAGCAACTGGTATTCCTGTATTTGGGCCTAAGAAAAGGATGCGTCTTCTTCCTTGTTTAATCATTTTTATTGTAAGTTCATAAGAAGCTTTTTTATCATCAATGGTAACTGACTTATAATCCAACCCCTCAAGTTTTCTATCCCAGCATACTATTTTGATGCCCTCTTCTCCCAACTTTCTATATATATCATAATTGCTTTTATGACCTGTTGCATTTAACAATATCCCATCTGCATGAACGTCTGATAAAAATTCTAACTTTTTCCTCTCTATAACTTTGTTCTCATCATGAATCAATAAAATAGTTTCATACCCTTTTCTATTTGCCTCTTCATACATCCCACGTACTACTTCCGAGAAAAAAGATATACGTAAATCAGGAATTAAAATTCCAAGTATTTTACTTTGATTATTGATCAATGATCTTGCTAATAAATTTGGTCTGTAGCCCAGTTCCTTTGCCTTGGCTTTTACTTTCTCTCGCATATTTAGGGAAATATCACTGCTGTCCCTTAAAGCTTTCGATACTGTTGCTGGTGTTACTGAAAGTATATGTGCTAAATCTTTTAAGGTTAGCTTTTTCCCGGGCTTTATGATCATAAAATTATTTGTCTATCTAATTAAAATGTTTAGTACGATAATTGTATCTGTATTTTAGTTCGATTCAACCATTTCACTAGATAGGCTATTTGCGGTTGCCCTTTTACTCAAAACTTCAACTTCGTATTTCTGAATTTCTCTTATATAATCCTCACCGACAGGTACATTGTTTATCATACAATAATAATCGTATACTGCACCAAAAGGTTTTGTCTTCAACAGCTCAAGAAATGCGAGACGTTCAAAGTTCTTGCCGGACTCTTCAAACTCCTTTAACATTTTTGTTGGTTCAAGCAGAGCATACAGAAAAGCTAGTTGTGCTGCACGTGCACCTATAACAAATGCACCTATACGGTTTATGCTGCCGTCGAAATAATCAAGACCTACATTTACACGCTCAAGTACATTTGCTCGTACAATCTCCTGCGCTATAAGCTGTATCTCATCATTGAATATTACAACATGATCACTATCCCAGCGAACCCCACGGCTTACGTGCAATAATAATTCTTCAACAAACTGAAGCATAGAAGTAATCTTATCACCTATCTGTTCGGTTGGATGAAAATGCCCGCTGTCTAGACAAATAAGTTTATTGTTCTTTACTGCATAGCCCATGTAAAATTCATGCGAGCCTACTACCATTGACTCAGAGCCGATTCCGAATAGTTTACTTTCAACGGAATCCTTGAGATATTCTTTCGGATATTCTTCTCTAAATATTTCATCAAGCGATTCCTTTAATAATATTCGATGTCCATTACGGTCAACCGGCGTATCCTTCGATCCATCCGGTATCCAGATATTGTTGACCGTAGGAGTGCCTAACTGCTTACCCATTTCTGCACCAATTCTTCTTGTTCGCTTCACATGTTCAATCCAAAAATTTCTGATCACTTCGTCTTTACTTGATAGAGTATAACCATCATCTGCATAAGGATGAGAAAAACATGTTGGATTAAAATCTATACCTACCCCAAGCTTCTTTGCCCAATCTATCCAGCTTTGAAAATGTTTTACTTCAATTTGATCTCGGTCAATTTTTTCACCCTTAAAATCACCATAAATAGCGTGAAGATTTATTCGCTGCTTGCCGGGAAGAAGACTCATTACTTTTTCGATATCTTTACGCAATTGATCAATCGTTTTTGCCTTTCCAGGATGATTGCCTGTTACCT
>JAJYDC010000047.1 GCA_021777835.1 Bacteroidota bacterium
TAATTGACAATATATACCCCCGTAGCACAGACTATCAGTCTGTGCCTCCTCTTAACAACAACAAAGCTCTTCAAAACGCAGTCGAAGAATTTTACCGCACCGAATTTTGGGACAAAATTCAGGGCGATAAACTTTCGTCCCAACTCATCGCAGATGAACTCTTCGATACCTCCGTTAACCTTGGAGTCTCCGCAGCCTCCGAAATCCTTCAGCGCACACTATACCTCCTCAACAAAAACGGCAGCCTTTACCCGGATATAGTTATTGACGGAATAATCGGCAGCCAAACACTCGAAACCCTTAACAAATGCATCGCCGCTAACGGAGAAAAACTCATATTCAACCTTCTCAACTTCTACCAGGCAAAGAGATACATCGAAATAATGGAACACGACCATTCCCAGGAAATCTTCATCGGTTGGTTTACTAGAATTGAGATAACAAACCGTGCGTAACAAAATCATTTATATAATCATAGCCTTAATTGTTCTTTCCGGAATAATCCTTTTTATAAAGTATTCATCCAGGAACGAAACAATAAAAACCGAAACCACATATTCAATCGGCAACACACAGCAGCTATATAAAAAAGGGAAGGGGATAGTTACGACAAAAGTAGATACCATTCATAACGCAGTTACATTAAAACCATCTGCAGAAGACACAACATACAACTTCACCAAAGAAGACAGCGCCTACAAACTTTCAATCAAAATAAAGCCGACCCTGGAAGGAATTCTTACAATGGATTATATCCTTAACCTAACCTCAAAAGAAATGATCCGTATAGACACCATTTACCAGCTTCGCATCGACACACTGAAAATCAAAGAAACAATAAACGATAAATCAACCACAAGCTTTTATAACACATTATTATTTGGCGCAATTACAACAGCCTTAATAATAATCCTAATACTCCAATTCATTCCCTAACTCACAATTAACCATACACTAATATGCCAAAAGAAGACAAAGTAAAACTCGCAATAGAACTAATAAAATTCTTTCTATACATAGTAACCCTAATAATCTCGATAGCCTTTGCCTTCAACTCAATGGACAAGCGCATCTCAATAATCGAATCCGAAATGAAATACAAAGTCAACACCACACTACTCCTAGAAAAACTCGATCAAGTCAAAGACGACATCAACAAAAAAATCGAATCCGAAATCTCCCGTGTCTCCGTCCCGCCTCTGTCGGGAAAAGTCAAAAAATAGATATTATACCATAAAGTACTTTTGCTTAATCCACAGCCGAGCACTTGAATGCTGAATAAAAGCAATAAACTTTTTCAAACATGTTTCTTAAAACAATCTATCTTAAAGAATAGCTATACTTTTCACGCAACTTTATAATAACTTAAAGGTTTTACTGAAAACTATGTTCGTGTTGGGTTGCTTGTTATATTGCTCTTAATAGTGATATCTACATTGTGCAAAATCTATTTTATCATCTCCAACCACATATACAAGTCGATGTTCTTGAGTTATTCTTCTTGACCAAACTCCACCTCCTAAAAATCTTAAGGGCTCTGGTTTTCCTATTCCCTCAAAAGGATCTCTCATTACTGCTTCTACTATATCTAATATTCGCAAAGCTACTTTCCGATCTATTTTTATCCAGTATGCTAAATCTTCCCTAAATTCTGGTTGAAAAATACTTATTCGCTTCTTTTGAGGTCTATTTTTCAAGACCGAATTCCTTTTTAAGACTCTCAAGTGTTTGTGCAGGTTCGGTGTTTCCTTGAACTCTTAATAAGGTTCTTAACAGCCTTTGTGAATTTTTTGGTGAACGAAGCAAATGGGCAGTTTCTAAAATACTATATAATTCACTTTCTGAAACTAATGCAACGTTTTCAGCATTTTTGCGATTTATAATTACTACTTCTTTATTAAGAGATACTTCATCTAATAAACTTGCTAAGTTTGCGCGTGCTTGGGTATATGTCATACTTATTGGCATTTAAAAACCTTTCTTGTTGTACAGACACAATGTACATATATAAATTGTAATTTACAATATCACTATAAATCTCATTTAGTATCAACACCATGAACATGAAACTTGTTTTGTCTGCCAACCTTGTAATACTCAAACGACCGCACCGAAGAAGCGGTCGGTGTTAACCGGCTGGTTAGGCATTACTTCATCAAAATTAACTTCCTCGTCTCCACAAAACTACCAGCCTTCATCCTGTAAAAATAAATCCCGCTTGAAAGTTTATTTCCATTAAAATTAACCGAATAACTTCCCGCCGGCTTTTCTCCATTAACCAGCGTCGCTATTTCTTTTCCCAATAAATCAAATACTTTTATCGTAACAAAATCTTTTGCAGCTATTGTATAGCTTATCGTTGTAACCGGATTAAACGGATTAGGATAATTCTGTTCTAAAGAAAAATTATCTAATCTCTGCGGCGGCTCATTTACTGCACCAATCAAAGGTATATAAATTGTCTTTGCCATCCAGATATCTTTTTTCCCGTTCTCTTCATGCGTCCAAAATACGGCAACATATGTCGTGTCCGTATGATAAAAAGAAAATATTGGTTCATAGTCGTCCCCAGGTGAATTTGAAATATTTATTGTAGTATCATTATTATATCCCATCCAATATAAATACTTTAACATAATCTCTTTGTTAGATTTTAAAGAATCAGAAACATAAGCTAAGAAGAATTGTGTAGGGTAATTTGATGTCTTGTTCGGATGCTGGTCAACAGGTATAGGTGTTAAATAATCAAATTGGCTAGGATTTTCGCAATTGTAATTTATATTTTTCGTTGTATCATTTCTAATCATAGTTGACACAATTTCCCAGACACCGTTATGCAGGGTCTGATAGGTTAAATAGTTTGTGGCATAATCAAAAAGTCCAATATTAGGATTTATATTATCTCCTCCACCAGATATTTTTGTAAAGGTCCAAGCTGGATTAGTGTAACTATTATAGCTAGCTGAATATATTTGTCTGTTACCGGTTTGACCCTTTTCATAAACAATGTCTAATCTGCTTTTCGCAACATGGGGATTAGAACAATCAACACTATCTAAAGTTATTACCGAGGTATTAACCGAATCTAAGAAGCGTACAAGTAGATTTCCATTTTGAATCCAAGCAAGAATTTGAGAACCCAGAGAAGGCATAATATTATCGTTAAGCGAATCTGTTATTGATACAACATGACTTAGTGTATCATTTATAATTTCTCTTGATAAAATTTGCCAATGATTATTGACATAGGACTGCCAAACAATTCTTATATTACTTGAATTGTCAATAAAAGCAATTTTAGGATTTTCAATTTGATTAGTATCCGAAAATATTAAAACGTATTTGCCTGTGTCCGGGCTAGTTTGCCGTAAATAAATATTATATGCGCTATCATATTGATTAACCCAGCAAATAAAGGCTGAAGGGGCAGTATAATAAAAGTAGCCATTAACAACATCAATCTGTGAATTATTTCCCGGTATAGTTATGAAAGGAGATGTTGTAAAACTTTGTGCATTAAGAAAAGATGCAAAGATTATAACTGAAATTGACAGAAAAGAAACAAAAAACCATTTCATTGCAAACCCCGTAATATTTCTTACCCATTAATTACTCGAGCAAAAATTACTTTTTTAATTCCCGTGTTTATGCTCGAACAACTAATTTATCAAACATAAAAAATGACCCTATTTTAATTTATTAAAAGAACCTTTTAGGGTCAACTTAATAAAATTTAATATTCGCTTCCATTCTGGGCATACAATTACTAATTAATTCCACATTTGCATAGTTAAACAGCAAAATTCCAGCAAACACCCGCTCAGTCACGATTTTTGCAAACCCAAAAAGTCGTGCCTTCGCTCCGGACATCTGCCAAAATCCATTCTCTCCTTTTCTTCATTAAGCATTCAAAATTTCATACTCCTTACTGCCTACTCCTTACTTCTCCCTGCTCGTCACTTGTCACTCGTTACTCGTTACTCGTCACTATTTATAATTTAAAATAAAAAAGTCCAATGATCTGCCGACCATCGCGATTTGACTCCTTTCCTTCATTCAACATTCAAAATTCAGAATTCAAAATTCCTTCCTTTGGTATCTGGTAGTTTATTATTGTTGTTGGGTTGAAAGGGTTCGGGTAGTTCTGATTAAGAGCATAAGTCGTTATTACCCCACTTTCATTGTATGAAATCTCTTTTGTGCTGGATTTTGTTATGCTAACTGAACTTCCATTGCTGAAGAAATCATTGATTGAGTATCTTGGCTGTATATTATTATCAAGTATTAATTCAAGCCTTACTTTTCTTGTACCTATACCGGCCGAATTGAATTTATAGTCTGAAATATCAGTTGGGAATGTATCTCCTTTTTTTATATCGTAGCTGCCGATTTGTGATAATATTTTGTTACTCCCGGCATCAACAATAATCGTTTTTACATTTATATAGTCATTATTACCAAACGAATTTATTACACCTGTTGTATCTTTAGCACTTATCATCCCGTGGAATAAGCCGAAGGTTAAATTCGATCAGTCTATTATATCAAAATTAAGGATTTGCATGATTCAAAATTATATAGAAATCATCTTCATAGGAATTTCATTTATGAAATTCTTCTTCTCTTGACTTAGAAATCAAGCTAATCCTGAAATCAAGTAAATCAAGGCTCAGACAATTACTTCAGCAAAACCATTTTCTTCGTTTGTGCATAATTACCTGCCTGTACTGAATAAAAATAAATTCCGCTCGCGACAGGCTGTCCGCTGTTATTATTTCCATTCCATGTAACATTATAAGTGCCGGCATTCTGATATTTGTCGGCAAGCAGTGCAATTTCTTTCCCGCTTATATCGTAAACTACAATCCTTACTTTCTTCGCCTGCGGAAGTGAATATTGAATTATTGTCGATGGATTGAAAGGATTAGGGTAATTCTGATACAGATAAAATTGATTAGGTAAATTGCTTTTACCGGGATTGTTATTTATGAATGTAACACCTCCATCTGTAGTATGTAATGTAGCTCCAGCACTTCCGACTGCCCAGCCGTTATTTGCACCAGTAAAATCCACACTATATAAATATCTATTGCAGTAACTTGGCTGCTGAATCCATGTATTGCCTGCATCCGTTGTCCTAAAAATTCTGCCATAGAAACCCACAACATATCCCGTATCTTTGTTTATGAACTGCATATCCTGTAAGCTCCCTGTATTTATCGAGCTTGGCAGCCAGTTCTTTCCGCCGTCGTGCGTTGCATATACATGTGCATTACTATTGCTGCTTATGCCCAATGCAAATCCATTTAAGCTGTCTAAGAATGTTATTTTAGCAAAGCTTCCAGTAATTTGAATTTCCCAATTTTTCCCTCCATCCGTTGTATGCACTATTTTCCCTCCCGAAGAATAGTCAGAATAGGAAGCTCCCCATCCGTTTAGTGAGTCTATAAAACAAACACTTTGCAGATTTGCTATTGTACTGTCTTGGTCAATCCATGTTTCACCGCTGTTAGTTGTCTTTAAAATTGCCGACCCACCTACAATCCAACCTATTTTTGTATTTATAAAATCAATGCCTTTTAGATCATTGCTATTGCCACTATTTATTAGCGTCCAATTTTCTCCCCCATCTGTAGTTTTATATATCATGCCTCCATTCCCAACTATAAATCCTGTATTTCCATTTAGCATCTGCATATTCCAAATCCATTGACTTGTTGTGATATTTTGAGCTGTCCATGTTGTACCCCCATCAGTAGTTTTAAGAGCATGTGAAGTTGGACTTGCATCAGTACTTTGAGTACATATCCATCCCGTATCTTGATTTATAAAATCAATTTTTACAAAATCATCCTGCCCGTATGGGTAAGTATTTTGAATGAAATTATTCCAGGTGCTGCCGCTATCAGTAGAAAGGTATAATCCTGATATGTATCCTACCCCTCCTCCCCATGCTTCATTTCTATTTATAAACCAAAAACTGCCGAATTGTCCATTTGTTATTTTTGACCACCTAATTCCTCCATCGATGCTTCTATATAAACCTGAATCGGCAGAAATGAAAACATTACTTGAATCCAATGCAAAAATATCATATGTATAGGCATATGATGAGGCACTTGGAAAATTTACTCCTGTCCAACTTTTACCTCCGTTAATTGATCTTGTTACGAATCCATATCCTAATATCCACATGTGAATAGAATCCGTTTTTACTATTTTGAATCCGCTTAAGGCTGAATCTCTTTGCCATGTTTTACCTCCGTCAAATGTACTTATTCCCCATAATGCACCAACAAATGTTTCAAAACCATTTAAACTGTCCGCAAACATTATATTACCCGATGAACCGCCGTCATCAAGTCTAAATAATCCAGCTCCTTCCGGCTGCCAGCTTTTTCCTCCATCTGTTGTTTGAAATACTGGTTTATAATATGCATTCGTATTAACTGCCCATCCTTTAAGCTTATTTATAAAATAAACATCATAAAAACCACTGCTGTCGGTTAATTGTATTTCCCAATTTAATCCTCCATTAGTAGTATGGTAAATATTATAACTTATATTTTCTTCAAAGTAATCTCTTCCTACTCCCCAGCCTTCGTCTTTATTAAGAAAATATATCTTTGATAAAAAGATATTTGTATATATGATATTCCATACATTTCCTCCATCTGTCGTTTTTAATAAAGTATTATCTAGTGGAACTACCCAACCATTTAAAGAATCTGCAAAGAATACTTGTTGTATTTCATCGCCTATAGGCTTGGGATTTTCCCATTTCCAGCTTTGTGCAAAAATATGATTTGAGAAAGGCAGTAATAAAAAAAGTAAGATTAAAATAAGAAAATTATATTTTTTCATAGTTACACCTTTTTTATCAGAAAGAAACCTATGATATTTATTCTTCGTTCGCTCTAGTGCAGTTCTAGGATCTTATTCTGTAGTATGTACTTTATGAGTATAAGAAGAAAAGTTAATCTAATCAAAATGAGAAGCAATCACATCAATCTATTCACCTCAGCGGCAAATGATAAACTTAATAAAAATATAAAAACTCAAAGCAAGCAAGTCTTTTTGTATCCATAATTAAGTCAAATACCTTATCCCAATAAGTTTCTAGATGAACCTAACTATTAGATCTTCAATCAACAAGAAAACCATTGTAATAATTTGTTTTCTAGTGTCAAAAATATGTAATAAGATAAGTGCTAAATTACTCTTGAAAACTCGTTTTAACCCTTATTTATTCAAGGCATTATTCCCAAACAACCGAATAAGTCGAAGTACTATTTTCTTCTTTTAATGTTCCACTTTCAGTTATATCACAATTAAATACTTCAAAAGTCGACTTTAGCTCCGAAGCATCCACCCAGGAAAAGTCCTTTATCTCATTACACGCTATGAATTCACCGCTACAAACTTAGCCTCTACCACAAATTCCAAATGAGAATTCTTTTTTGAAGAACCCACACTAAGAATCCTAATTGGTTCAACAATAAAATTAGTCTCTTCCTTAATTTCCCGGGCAATTGCAGTTAAAGGATCTTCGCCTTTTCTTAACCATCCTGCAGGATAGGCGATAGGGTCCGGCCGGTATTTATGATTAAGCAATAAGATTTTCTTATTCTCATTCTGTACTATTCCTATTACACTGCACATAAAATGCTTATTAAAGAAATTCAGAACAAACCACCACCAAGAAGGGAATAGCATTATTAAACGAACTATGAGATTGCGTAAACCTATAATAATTTTTAAGGGCTTTTCAAAAAAGATAAAATGTATAGATGTAATTCCTCAATTCCGCTGTCCTTTAGAAGGAGTCTGCCTGTCCCGTTTGCGGGAAGAAATCCCATTTTCAAACTAGGAACCATAACAAATGCATAATCCCTCATCGAAAATGCAACCCGCATTGAAATGTTAAGCACGATTTTGTAATTTAAAATCAATTAAAATTTCACTATATTTTTTCCAAAGAAAGGAAGCATTATGAACAAACCAAAATTTTCTTTAGACAAAGCTCAAAAGGCTGTAGAAATTTCTTCGAAAATTGAAGGTCATAAAATCCCGCATAAAAAAACGAATAATCCCAAAAGGACAAAATCTAAAGTGAAAAATTAATGTCAAAGTACACCCAGGACAAAAATTACATTTATTACAAAAACACAAACGTTCCAATTAACAAACTCAACATACGTGATCTGAAAACCTTAGAAGAAGAGGAAAGGAAATTACTGCTAGAAGGATATAAGTACTTTCACGAAAATCTAACAGATTCTACAGCCTTCGACGAAATTTATTTTAAAGAGCTGCAAAGAAAAACTTTCCATAAACTTTACGATTTTGCAGGGAAATACAGGACTGTAAATATTTCAAAAGGATTCTCTACTTTTTGTCAAGTAAGATTTCTAGAGCAAACATCAAGAGAAATTTTCAAAAAGTTTGCCTACGAAAATTATTTGAAGGATTATTCAACAAAGCCAAAAGAAGAATTTGCTAATAAAATTGCCTATTACATGTGTGAAATAATTGCACTCCACCCTTTTTTTGAACTGAATGGGAGAACAACACGATTGTTTTTTGATTTAATTGCCACATATAATGGATATGAATACATTGATTATCAGGGCGCACTCGAAACAGAAGATGGAGATAATAAATTTATAAAAGCATCAATCGATTGTATGATTGGAAATGATAGCCAAATGAATCAAATAATTTTAAATGGATTGAAAAGATCTGAATAAGATTTCCTGACAATCAATTTTAAGCTTGCCTCACTCTGCTGTAGCCTTCACTTAATTGACTTAGTCATTTCAAAACACTTTCCTTTCCGTAATATTTATCTTAATATTTCGACAACCGAATCACGGATAAATCCTTCGGTAAACAGTACCCAATTTAAAATAAAAAAGCCCAATGATCTGCCGACCATCGCGATTTGACTCCTTTCCTTCATTCAACATTCAAAACCTGCCTGCCGGCAGGCAGGTTAAGAATTCAAAATTCCTTGTCCTCTTTTCTTTCATTCAAAATTCAGCATTCAAAATTCATAATTCCTTCTCATTCTTACATTACATACTAACGGATCACCGGAACTTTACCTTGGAAGCCAATTTACAACTTATCCCGATTTTTTATCGGGATAAGGCATATTATCGAACAGACTTTGTCATCTTAACAAACCTTTGAAATTCTATCCTGTCCGATAATATGGTCTTATGTAAATTCGGCACACGACCTTGGCAATCGTGTCGGACGCTGCTCCGGGCACGCTCGCGCTCTCGCCACGCCCTACGCAGCTTCATTGGCGCAAGACAGAAACCCACCTCAGAAATGACCCTCCCGCCCGGTGCAGATCCGTTGCAGAAAATAGATATCTGCAGTAGTCTTTGTCATGGTTTTTCTATGCTTCACTCAGTCATATTTTTTGAATCAAAAAAATCCGCCTTCGTTCCGCATCTCAAAAAAAAACACGCCAAAGGCATAGTGCCCGATTATCTGATCTTCTTCTATCCCCCCTCCCCAAGTGAAATGATCCTTGCCCCGAACCATCAATACTCACGCGCCCTCAAACAAACCGCATTCCAAAATAGTAACGATGCCCTTCGCACATTAAAAGAATTGCGTTAAGAAATTTCTTGTAGTGAAGCGTAAGCGAAAAATACTGTTTGAGCGAAGCGAGTTTATTTTTCGCCGCGTAACGGAAAGAAATTTTAGCAATTCTTTTTAAGTGCATATTCTTTTGATACTTTTCTTGTGTCAAGAAAAGTATTTATTAATTTTCTTTTTAAGTGCATATTCTAGAGCTTACCCCGTTTGCGGGGCCTGCCCCGATGTCCTCATCGGGGTTTCTTTTCTGGAGTTTACCCCGCGATCTATGCGGGGTCAAGAAAAGAAAAACAATGAAGAGATATTTTAAAATCTAAATATTATGCTACCCTTATAACAAGACAAAATCTCACCTAAATAAAAAGGTTCCACCCTATCCGGCGAAGCCGCAGAAACACGGCATCTGCAGTAGTCTTTGTCATGGTTTTTCTATGCTTCACTCAGTCACAATTTTTGCAACAAAAAATTGCGCCTTCATTCCGCATCTCAAAAAAACCACGCCAAAGGCATAGTGCCATATTATCTGATCTCTTTCTATTGCTCATTCGGAAATGAAATGATTCTTGACCTTAGCAGGAAATGTAACCCCGAGGTAACTATCCACCGGCAGCCCGATTAACTGATAAATATTTTATTTTTATTGCACGTAAAAATCAAATTATTTAACTTAGCCAAAGAATTTATAGGGATAACGTATTTGGCTTAAGATGAATAAGAAAAATAAATGCAAGATTCATTTACTTGGGGTGCCGCAAAAATGCTCAAGCAACTGATAACCGCCATAAAGACCTTCAAAAAAACAATCCCCGATGAAGGAATAGCAGGAGCAAATTTTACAAATCTAATTCAAATAAAGAGTAAGGGTTATAAATGAAACTTGAAATTAGATATTTTATTTTAGCTTTATCACTTTTGATTTCTTCATGCAATTTAATTAATCCCAATGGCGGAAATCATACGGCCATAATTATGGAAATTGGTTCAATTAATACTGATGGCAGCAACCAAAAAATATTAGCCGAAAATCCATCGGATAATTGTTTCGCAGGTAATTATATTATTAATAATTACAACAAATTGACGGAGATGAATCTAGATGGTTCAAATTTGCATAACCTTTTACCCCCTAATTTAAGCGCAAATGATTTTTCAATTTCTCCAAATGCCACTAAAATTGTTGTTTCAACCGGAACTAATTTATATATAATGAACATAGATGGAAAAGGACTTACTCAAATCATTCTTCCTGATTCAATAATAAGGGTGATTAACCCAAAAATATCTTTTAACGATTCAGAAATTGTTTTTGTCAGCAATACGGGATTATATAAAATAAATGTGGACGGGAAAAACTTGGTGAAATTAAAAAGCAACCCATTGGATACCTCGGTCTATTATGCCCGACCAACTTTTTCCGCTGATGACCAAAATATTATTTATGCTACATTTAACAGGCCCTCTGGTGATCCTATTGATATCCATAGACTAAGCTTAAAAGATTTAAGCGACACTGCATTTTATAACTTTAATTCAATGTTATTTACAAGCCTTGAGATTTCGCCCCAGAATATTCTCCTTATAAAATCAACTGGCAGTAATATTTATTCAATTGACCTTAATAATTTTAAAGCTACTCTTATTGCAATAGGATTTAATGCTGATTATTCCTTTGGTTATAAAAAAATAACATACGTAGACCCGGATTCACTTAATATAATTTGTATAATGGATTTAAATACTAAAGTAATTACAAAAGTTTCTTTGAATTCTTCAATTAGTACACAGGTAGGAGTATATGATTCTAAACTCTCAG
Organism: Bacteroidota bacterium; assembly: GCA_021777835.1. Lineage (GTDB taxonomy): Bacteria > Bacteroidota > Ignavibacteria > Ignavibacteriales > Ignavibacteriaceae > FEN-1297. The sequence continues at coordinate 11,429 of JAJYDC010000047.1, forward strand.
ATGACGGTACTACTATAGTATTCTCCAATCAAAGGATGATTCATGATTGATAAGTCTGAAAAGGAAAATAATTTATAAAAGCTCTGAGTAAAATGAATTCTCATAATGTATGTTATAGGAAACAAAGTTATTAATTCAAGGAGGTTTGTCATAAAATCAATTTATTATTTAATAGTATTATTTTCTTCCTTAGTTATTTTAGGCTGCTCCTCAACTTATACAATTAAAGATTTTTCTTCTAAAGAAAAATTCTATGATGACTTTAACAATTCTGCAAAATATAAAAATATAAATATCACTTTATTAAACGACAGCTCATTCTCAGGTCCCTACGGCGCTATTATTTCCGATGACAGCCTTCTGACCATAGAAAGCATAAAACATAGGGCTAAATTAGAACGCAGTTCTATTAAAGAAATTAAAGATTATTATAAAACTGACTTTGCCCATCCTCTTCATCTAATTATTTTGGCTAACGGAAAGGAGATTAAAGGGAATGATATAAAAATACTTCCTGATTCTTCAATAGAATACACTAAATGGGAAAATGTGTATGGTGAAAAAATTTCACTTAAAAAAGTAAAAGAAGTGAGTTATAAAAATCATTGGCTTGGTATTCCACCCGGATTTCTAATTGGTGCAGTATCTGGCATAGCAACAGCATTTACTATAATAATCGTTATTATTAAAGCTTTTAAACCTTCAGATACTCAACCTAATGATTTTAATCTCCCTATTATTATAACTCCTTATTTATATTCCTTAATAGGAAGTATTTGGGGATATATGAATGGCTATACCTATACTTATCAATTCAATCCATAATTATATTTATAAGTGCCGTAATATATATTGCGGCGCTTTTGTAAAATGATTCCTTTAAGGTAAATGATAAGAAAATAATACGAAAAGTGAAGATAATGGAACAAATGTGCAAGTTAGGGGCTTTTTTTGTTTAATTGTAATAGCCACATTTATCTTCAATGTTTGTGCTTTTATTTTTAAAGGTAGTAATTAGCATGATTCAAAATTATATAGAAATCATCTTCGTAAGAATATCATTTATGAAATTCTTCTTCTCTTGACTTAGAAATCAAGCTAATCCTGAAATCAAGTGAATCAAGGTTCAGACAATCAAGTGAATCAAGGTTCAGACAATTACTTCAGCAAAACCATTTTCTTCGTTTGTGCATAATTACCTGCCTGCACTGTATAAAAATAAATTCCGCTCGCGGCAGGCTGTCCGCTGTTATTATTTCCATTCCACGTAACATTATAAGTGCCGGCATTCTGATATTTGTCGGCAAGCAGTGCAATTTCTTTCCCGCTAATATCGTAAACTACAATCCTTACTTTCTTTGCCTGCGGAAGTGAATATTGAATTATTGTCGTAGGGTTAAAAGGATTTGGGTAATTCTGATATACTTGGAATGTAGTCGGAATATTAGAATTAGAAGCTTGCACTCCCGCTGGTGCTAGCTGCGCCATGAACATCCCTCTGCCATGCGTCGCTGCATAAATGCTGTTATTGCTTGTACAATAATCCAAATCAAATACCGCTACGTTTGCTAGCCCGCCATTATCTTCACTCCAGCTTGCTCCACCGTTATATGTTGTGAATATGCCTAAGTCTGTACCTATAATTAAATTTTGAAGGTTATTTGGATTAACCACTATACAATCAACAGGAATGTTTGGCAAATTGCTTGAAATATTTGTCCAGCTTTGCCCATAGTTCGTTGCCTTAAATACCTTAGCTCCCGATGTATATCCTGAATATGTTACGTAAAGTGTGCCCGGATCTGTCGGATCTGTTGCTAAATTCGTTATATAGCCATAAGGCGTGCCGCTATTGCTTACACCATCAATCTCAGTCCAAGCACTTCCCGTATTCTGTGTTACCCATATTTTCCCATTACTGCAAGCAGCGTAAATAACACTCGAATTTCCTTTTGCCGCTATTACCGCAGTAATATTATTGCCTTGTGAGCCTGAACCATCGCCTGTTAAATCACTGCTTATTGTACCCCATCTTGCCGCACCATTGATCGTCCTGTATACTCTATATGTACCCGCAAGTAGAATTTGTGGATTATTAGGATCCATTGTAACAGGAGTAATAAACAAAGTCCTGTCTAAACTCTCGTGATTTGCATCTACAGGAATACCCGTTTGAGCATAACTAAAAAATGGACTAGCTGTAGTAGATTTCATAAATCCAAAATTAGGAAGCTCCGTATAAACAATATTCGGATTAGAATAATCAACATTGACGTCTCCGCCGTCTCCTCCTAGCACTTCCCGCCACTGAATCGATGAACCCATTAGTGTGTAGTTATCTTGTGCTCCTCCAAAATAAGGACTGCCCGCAGGTGCTACTGCACCCGAATAAAATTGAGTAATAAATAAGTTGTTATTTATTGCCGCCCAATTATTGCCTCTATCAGTAGATTTATAAATACCGCCATCGCAGCCAAGATATATTATATTATGATTCGAAGGAGCAAAAACTAATGCATGAATATCGGCATGCACATTTGACTTGGCAGCATTCTTATTGTATGCATAAGATAATGGCGTCCAATTAATTCCAAAATCAGGTGCCTTCCATACATCAATACCAGCCGCATATATAGATGCCGCTGTATCTGGGTCTACGGCTAATGCGTTGTTATACCAGCCTTGACTAGCTGTGTAATAAGTTCCTCCGGGTTCAGAACTTGGTCCCGGAACTATAATTGAACTCCAGCTATTTCCTCCGTTTCTCGTTACTGCCATATAATGAATATCGTTTGAAGCGCTATCCATGAATGATGCGTATGCAACCAATGGGTTCGAAGGAGATGAAGCCATTTCAATTCTCCCGCTGCTTTGATGTTTAAAATTGAAACTAAAATTATTACCTCCGTCAGTGCTGCGCCATATTTGAGATTGAACAAATAGACCAAAGGATGCATATATCGTTGTTGGGGTAGTATAGCTAATTACAATATCAAGGCAACTTCCAGTGTTTCCAATTTGATTAAAAGAAATCATCTGCTTAAAACTTCCTCCATAATCCAAAGATTTAAATAGACCATACCTTGTAGCCGCGTAAAGAGCGCCATTTGTACTGTCGATAGCTAGTCTATTTACAAAATAAAAATTACTATTATTAGTTGAAGAAAGTTGAGTCCATGTTGCTCCTGCGTCTGTTGTCTTAAATATACCGTCACCTTGCAGCGCATCATAATTATTAAACCCTTCTCCTGTGCCTGCATAAATTATGTTGTGATTTTCTGGATCCATTACCATTGAACATACTGTAAGATTAGCCATGTGATCATCAAGTGGGAACCACGAGCTTCCTCCGTTTGTTGTTTTCCAAATCCCTCCGCTTACAGATCCAACGTAAACTGTATCTGGATCTGTCGGACTGACTACTATTGCTCTTATTCTTCCGCCTATATTCCCCGGTCCCAACGAACTCCAACTTAATGTCTGTGTCGTTTTTGCTAATGAGTTAGGTTGATTAAATTCCGCAATATGCTTAAACGCTTTATTCCTCCAATCATTAGGTATGTAACCCAACGGAAATGCTCTCTGTTCGTAATACCATTTTGCGGCTTCTGCAGCATACCCCGTCTCTTGTTCTTCATTCTCAATTTCCTTGCCTGCATAACCTTCTTCGTTTTCTCCACGCGGCTTGATATTTACATGCGTGAAGAGTAAAAATGCTATTATAAATGCGGCTAGTGCAAGTGCTGCCTGAATTGTTTTCTTTGTCATATAAATCCCGTTTTCTTTTATAAAAACCAAAACTACTTTAGAATAGGAGAGCTTATTACTCTATCTATAAACCATCCCTTGAATTGCGTATAAAATATTACTGCCTTAAAAGAATCACCGGCTTTTAATTTTGTCAGACTTAGCAGTCCTTCATTTTTGGGCGACGACATAATCTGCTTATTATCATCAAGTTGAAAATTCGGAGTTAAGTTGTAGTCTGCTCCTACTATTGCCATGCTGTGAAATGCAGGCGTGTTTTCAACCTTTAGTATATTTGCCTTTATTTGAAAATCCTCCGGACTCTTTATATTCGTTGAAGTTACAATCGCTGTTACCGTGGATTGATTGACCTGTATAGCTGCAGGTGCTCTCGATATTACTTTTACACTGTCAAGTTTTTTCTGAATTGTCTTTTCTTTTGTAACATTCGATGTGCCGCAGGATGTAAATATAAACGTAGACATAAATAATAGTAATACAGAAATTTTCATATTACGAGTTCCTAAAAATATTCGTTAATGTATAATTTAAATAAAAATATATATTTAACTATTCTAATTATTATCGTTAAATATTACTTTTAATTTAATAAAAATAAAAATTAAATA
>JAJYDC010000089.1 GCA_021777835.1 Bacteroidota bacterium
CTTTGCCGCCGAATCTCACGTGGATCGAAGTATTCTCGGATCGGAAATATTCTTTAGGACAAATGTTCTCGGTACCAATGTATTATTGGAAACAGCGCGCCGGTTTGAAGTTGAAAAATTCCTTCAAATATCAACCGATGAAGTTTACGGTAGTTTAGGAGAAGAAGGAAAATTTTCAGAACTTACATCATTGTCGCCTAATAGCCCATACTCCTCAAGTAAGGCTTCGGCTGATATGATGGCTCTCTCATTTTATCATACATACGGAATGCCTGTTTTAATAACTCGATGCTCAAATAATTACGGGACATTTCAATTTCCTGAAAAACTAATCCCGTTAATGATAATTAATGCCCTAAATAATAAAAAACTTCCTGTCTATGGGGATGGCTTAAATGTGCGCGATTGGATTTACGTTATCGATCATAATAAAGCTATCAATTTAGTCTTTGAAAAGGGAAATATCGGCGAGGTTTACAATATTGGCGCAAGCAGAGAAATGAAGAATATCGAAATAGTAAAATTAATATTAAAACATCTTGGCAAATCAGAAGAATTAATTCAGTACGTGAAGGATAGACCGGGGCACGACAGGCGCTACGCCATTGATTCAACAAAAATTCAAACCAGCTTAGGATGGAAACCATCCTTTACATTTGAAGAGGCGATAACTAAAACAATTGATTGGTATATTGAGAATAAACAATGGTGGGAAAGAATAATTTCGGGCGAGTATCGGCAGTATTATTCACTCCAATACAAATCATAATAAATATATAAATAAATTCTTAGGTTAAATAATGAAGAAAGTCTTATTTCTAATAGTCCCTTTTATTTTAATAGCAAGCTTAAATGCACAAACGAACAGTAAGAATGAATCTGGACTATCGACGGTAGTTCCCACAATTAGTGTGACAATTGGCGGAGATTTTATTGTGACCGGTACCTTCCCAGCATTAATAAGTGAGAGAGTTGATGCATTCGTCACCAGAATGTTTAATCAAGCCAAAGAAAACATGTTGGCTAAAATAACAGACCCCAAGCAGCTTGAAAAATTAGATAAAAAGATTGCAGAATATCCGTTTCGCGACATTACCCTAAGAAGAGCTACAGGAGAGATTTTAAAAATTGATCTTTTAAAATTCAGACTTACAGGTGACTTTAAGGACAACCCATACTTAAGTAATGATGACGTCTTGATTTTCCCCAAATATGATCCCAAAACAGATTTTTTTGCAATCTCAGGTGCGGTAAATGATCCAAATACATACCAATTCTCACCAGGCGATAAACTTTCAGATGCATTACTTTTAGCTCAGGGCGTCAACAAAGCGTATGAAAATGTTAAGCAGGCGAAAATATATCGCCTTAGCTACAATGGCGAAAAAATGAAAACTTTCGATGTGGATCTTACAGATAATGTTCCACTTGAAAGAGGAGATAGAATAATTGTGCTTGCGCAGGATAATGAAAAGAAAAATTTCTTTGTTGATGTTATTGGTGAAGTCAATATGCCTGGAAAAATTCCAATTACGAAAGATAAAACAACAATCAGACAGGTGCTGAAACAATGCGATTGGTTCAAAAGTGACGCTGATCTTTCTAAAGCAGAATTGATTCGAGGCACAAATGCTTTCAAATCGCTTATTTTTTCAGATCAGCTTGAAAGATTAAGAATGTTAAGAATGTCAACTCTTATTGATGAAGACACCGCATACTTTAATGTTGATGAAATGCTTAGATTAATGAGAGGAAATGGATTAGTTGATTTTGATAAGGTGCAAGCCGGTGATTCGTTAGAAAGCAGCTTTATTGTCAGAGACGGTGATGTGATATATGTTCCGCCCAAAGTAGACCTTGTCTATGTCTTTGGTCAGATAAATTCTCCTGGCTATGCCAAATACATAAAGGGAGAAGATTATAAGTATTACATCCAGCAAGGTGGCGGTTTAGGAGAAACGGCATCAAACGACATTTACCTAATAAAAGCAAAATCAAGAGCGTGGTATAATGTAGATGATTTAGAGAAGAAGAATATTACCATTGAACCCGGTGATTTTATTTGGGTCTCTAAAAAGACTCCAAGAACTTTCTGGTATGAAGTTGCGCGTGCAAGCCAGCTTGCAACTGTCGTCACTGCGATTGCTACCATAGTAGTATTATACTTCCAGTATAGGAAACTATAACAAATTTTACATGCCTGCCCGGAATAACTTGTTTTCTCAAAAAAATAGTTTATTCTGGGCAGTTATGCCGTCTCTATTATTTTCTTGACTTACAAATACAGATTTAATATTTTTGAAATAATTAAACATGAGTTATTACTCATTCAATTTTATAATTTTATAGCTTATAAAAGCTAATTCTTGATAACCTCTCCCAAAAGGCAACACAAATCCCAAATAATTCCACAAACATTCTGAATGCACTCTGAATACACTATGAATGCACTCTGAACGCACTCCAACACCCACCTAACCCAAAGAAGATACACTCCCCTAATACTCCTACTTACCGTATGCTTCCCTAATCCATATAATCCCCCAGTACAATTACCCATGCCCAGCTAATACAATACAGTCTCCTTGTGATTTATGTTATCCCCCTCCTATTCCTTTAAGCACTACAATAACAGCATGATATAAAAACTCCATTCAACTCCATCATGCCAACACACTTGTTCTCTACCTAACTTGCAAGATTAATTATTGTGTACTAAAAAAAAAATTCGGCAGAACAACAAATCATTTGAAAGCAGATCGCTCTTGTAGCCGACGTAATATGGCTGGAATTACATCTTCCTTTTTCTAATCAACCAGTAGAAGTACTATAAATATTAAAATATTTATAAAATAATTTAAGTTATTGCTTGACATTTATTCTGAAAAGTTTAATTTTGATAAGCTGATTTATAAAAATTCTTAACGTTTTTTTTATAAATTAAGTACTTGAAATTTTTAACAGCTATTGACTTTATATGAGTTAGATAGTATGTTTAAAGCCCTTCTTTAACGAAGGTTTTTTTTAGTTCTTTGATAAAGTGAGTGCATTTAACCAGTCAGTTAAATGGTTTCAACTAAGCGTCTAAAATCGCCAAGATTACAAAATAATTAAACTCTACAACGGAGAGTTTGATCCTGGCTCAGGACGAACGCTGGCGGCGTGCTTAACACATGCAAGTCTACGAGAAAGAGGTAGCAATATCTTGATTAAAGTGGCGCACGGGTGAGTAACA
>JAJYDC010000048.1 GCA_021777835.1 Bacteroidota bacterium
CTGATTTTCGGTGTGTCTATAACAGAAAATTCACCCCTTTTTTGTTTCTGCCATTTTGGCAGACTGTAAAATCTATCTACCTTAAATAGTTCGTTTTTAGCTCATTTTCGCATTTTCCCTTTTTCTCTTATCTTGCTCATATCTTGTACTTATCTTGTACTTATCTTGCTCTTATCTTGTACTTATATTATACCTCTAATATGTAGCCTGCCATTTTTGACAATTTGTGTCTTAAATTTATAGATTAGTTCACTCTTTTTACGAAGATATTTCGATATACATTTCCCGCTTTTGTAATCATATTTTTGCTTCAATTGGTTTTCTTAGATTTTTTTTATGCAAATGGCTCTTTAGGAGCGGGATAAGTAAATGAAAAAACCTCGAAAACTATTGATACTAACAGTAGTCGAGGTTTATAAAAGAAGAGCGGAGAGGCCGGGATTATACGCCATTACAAAAAGCCTTTGAAAATAGACTGAATTAGCATAATATTTTAAGCTTATGCCCAAGTTGTGCCCATATTATTTCAAAAGATAATCTTTAAGCTTTTCTTCTGCTATTCCATGACAAACTTGTTTATTTTTCCCATTCTAGGGGTACTCATAGTCGATTTTTGTTTTAAATTATAATCTAATTAATGAAAGTAGGCTTATATTCAACTTCTGTATAGTTTATAACTAAAGGAACTGTATGAATCAGACTGAGTATATTGCCATACGTAAAAAGAAAAAGTTTGAAAAGCTTCATTGAAAATAATAATGAAATCGCTAAAAGCTCTTAAATCATTTAAATTAAACTTAAAGCGATGAGGAACCGGGATTCCTCTTCTTCCATACTCTGATCTTAGTTTTATCCCTATTATAATCCAATTTCCTTATCCATTTTTATAGTTTAAATTTGGCTTGTTCTCTTGACTTTTGTACACTATCCTAATATGTTCACAGTTAGTGTACAATCAAATATAGTGTACAGATAATAATATGAAGAATTTAGAACAAGAAATATTAAAGAAAGCATTAGAACCGTTTAGGAAATTAACCGGACTGGTTGTAGAAACAAAAATAGAAGCTAGATTAGCTGAAGACAAGTTAGTCGATGCCATGATTTGGATACCAAAGTTTAATGCAAATCTACATGCTGAAATAAAACCTCATGTAACCAACCAGACTTTAGGTGCTATAGCCTATCAAGTAAAGGCAATCAATGCCAAAGCTAAAGTAAGAACCATTCTTGTTACAAGGTATATAACACCACAAATGGCTGATAGATTAAAAGAAATGGATATGCAATTTTTGGATATAGCGGGTAATGCATATATAAATCTTCCTAACATGTATATTTTTATAAAAGGGAATAATACAAAAGAAGGGATTATAAAAGAGAAACCTATAAGAGCATTTCAGCCAGCAGGTTTACAGCTTATCTATGCTTTGTTATGCATCCCCGAACTAGAAAAACAACCATATAGGACTATGGCTGATGCAGCCAATATTGCTAATGGAGCAGTAACATGGGCAATTAAAGATTTGAAAAAACTCGGATATATAGTAGATATGGGCAATAAAGGTAGAGTACTGGTTAAGAAGAAAGAATTGTTGCAGCGATGGGTTAATCTTTATGCTGAGTTGCTGAGACCAAAGCTATTCATTGGTAGATATAAAACTGAGGATCTAGATTGGTGGAAGCGGCAGAACATAACAAATGTAAATGCCCAATTTGGAGGTGAAACTGCTGCTGCTATGTTAACAAAATATCTTAAACCACAAAATCATACTATCTATACAGAAGAAAATTACGGCAGACTTTTACTTCAATTGAAACTTAAGAATGATCCTAATGGAAATATAGAAGTACTGAAGAAATTCTGGAAATTTAATGAGGTTAGGGGTAATAATAATTTAGTGGATCCGGTTCTGATATACGCAGATCTTCTTGCAACCGGAGATAATAGAAATATCGAAACTGCAAAACTCATATATGACAAAGAAATTGTACGATATATCGGGGAAGATAGATAAATACAGATTAGATATCATTACTTCGATCAAAGAAGTATGTGATTCGCTCAGTATCCGGTTCTTCATTGTTGGAGCAACAGCAAGAGATATTGTCCTGGAATACATTTATGAGAAGAAGATTTACCGGGCAACGAATGATATTGATTTTGGAATTAAGGTCAATAACTGGGACACATTTAATTCTCTTAAGCATGCTCTATTAAAAAATAAAAAGTATTCTCTAGACGGGAAAATTGAACATCGCTTGTTATATGAACAAGTCTATCCTTTAGACATCGTGCCATTCGGTAAAATCGCTTCGAAAGATGGCACTTTCAAATGGCCTAAAGATAAGAAAGAGTTTACGGTTCTTGGTTTCGAAGAAGCATATAATAATTCAGATATGGTTAAGGTGAAAATTAATCCTGATTTAATTGTCAATTTTGCCACTCCTGAATCTTTGTGTTTACTTAAGATTATTTCATGGTCAGAGCGTTATCCTGAACGCTCGAGAGATCCCGTAGATATCGTTTCGTTAATGGAATCTTATATAGATGCTGGAAATAGAGATAGATTCTTTGATAAAGAATCAGACCTTGTTGATGACAACTTTGATTATACTTTGACTGGTGCCCGTTTATTGGGAAGAGACATAGCTTCAATCTTCGAAAAGAAAACTTTGGATTACGTGTTGAATATCTTAGAGAAAGAAACCGGAGTGCAAGATAGATACCGATTTGTTGAAGACATGTTGAATAGTAAAGCATTAAAAGAGGAAAAAGATTTTGAATTTTTCTTAAATCTTCTTGAGAATTTAAGAAAAGGAATCCAAGAACGAATGTGAAATAATTAAACCACTGATGAATTTATTTTAGTGTTGATTGTCTCCAGTAAATGAAAGAGAATATTATCCATTCTAAACGAGTAATTTATCTTTCTTTTTTATAGATTTAATAATAATAGTTTTTCAGACATAGACCAAATGATAAAAAGCTTTAATAACAAGACCGAGAAACTCGGAGACGATCTTAAACTAAGTATCGGAAGCGGAAGCAAGATTGATATTGCCGCGGGAATATTCTCCATTTATGGCTATGAAAGCTTAAAGGCTGAGCTTAATAAGGTAGAGAAACTACGCTTCATTTTTACTGATCCAACCTTTATTGAAACCGATAAAAATAAAAGAGAACACAGGCAATTTCAGATAAATTCTGTCCTTAGGCAAAAAGCTATTAGCGGTACACAGTTTGAGATAAACCTAAAAAATGAACTTAAAGGAAAATCCATTGCGAAAGAATGCAAAACATGGATTGAACAAAAAGTAGACTTTAGAACTAATATCGGGAATAAATACATCCAACCACATGTCAGTTTAGAGAGCCCCAATAATCGTTATGTATATACTGGAATAAACGAGTTCAGCAGTGCCGGCTTAGGGTATGAAAAAGATAATTCGGTGCTAAATCAGATTATCAAAACTGACGACTATGAGACAACTAAACAATTCATCCAGACTTTTGATGAGATATGGAATGATAAAAACATTCTTCAAGATGTAACTGATGAAGTTGCCGGCTACATAGCCGATTTGTACAAAGAAAACTCACCGGAATTTATTTATTATTTTACTCTCTTTAACATCTTTGATGAATTTTTGGAAGATATTTCGGAAGATGAGCTAGCGAACGAGAAAACCGGATTTAAGAAATCATTTGTTTGGAATAAACTTTATGACTTTCAGCGCGATGCAGTCCTTGGAATTATTAATAAGCTAGAGAGACATAATGGATGCATACTTGCAGACAGTGTCGGACTAGGTAAAACATTTACTGCTTTGGGTGTAATTAAATACTATCAGGAAAGAAATAGAACCACTCTGGTACTGTGTCCTAAAAAACTTGGGGATAACTGGCAGACGTTCTTAAATAACTATGATGATAATCCTTTAGTCAAAGACCGTCTGAATTATGATGTCTTGTATCATACGGACTTATTGAGGGATAGAGGAACATCAAATAGCATAGATTTATCCAGGGTAAATTGGGGGAATTATGACCTTGTAGTTATTGACGAGTCACACAATTTCAGAAATAATGACCCCAGAAAAGATAGAGTGACCCGATATCAAAAGCTTCTTAAAGATGTTATGAAGGCTGGAGTGAAAACAAAAGTACTTATGCTCTCAGCAACGCCTGTAAATAATAGGTTTACAGACTTAAAGAATCAGCTTGCGTTGGCATTCGAAGGTCAAACAGGAGCCATTGATGAACGAATGGATATCGGTAAATCGGTTGATGTTATATTAAAAAATGCACAGACCATATTCAATGAGTGGATGAGATTGCCTGCTGAAGAAAGAACTAGTCAACAATTGTTAAATAAATTAAACAATAATTTTGACTTCTTTAAGCTGCTAGATAGCGTAACGATTGCAAGAAGCAGGAAGCATATTGAGAAATATTATAATATGGAGCAAATAGGGAAGTTCCCAAACAGGTTAAAGCCAATAACGCATAGAGCGAATATTACTGACTTAAAAGGATTTATAGAAATCTCTGATCTGTATAAAGAACTATCACGACTTAACATGTCGATCTATTCTCCATTCGACTATATTCTTGACAGTAAAAGAGGATTTTATAGCGATTTATATGATACAAGTATCAGCGAAAATGTAAGCTTTAAGCAGCTACATAGAGAAAGAAACCTGCAAACCTTAATGAGGGTAAATTTGCTAAAGCGCCTGGAGAGTTCTGTGGATTCTTTCAGGATTACACTTAGTAAGTTTATTTTGGGTATACAAAATACAATAAAGAAAATTGAAGATTTTGAGAGAAATGGGGATTCACAATTTACCGAAGTTGAACAAATTGATGATTTGAACTATGATTCTGAAAGTGATGATTGGTTGAATGAAGAATTTAGTATTGGCGAGAAAGTCAAAATTAACTTGGCTGATATCAATACACCTGGCTGGAAGGCTGATCTAGAGGCTGATTATAAAATTGCTAAGGAACTTCTTAAAGAGATGCAGGAAGTAACTCCTGAGCATGATTCAAAGTTAAATGACTTAAAATCCTTCATATTAAATAAACTCAAAAATCCTATAAATACCGGGAATAAGAAAATACTAATCTTTAGCGCCTTTGCTGATACAGTAAATTACTTATACGAAAATCTTGCAAGCTATAACAAAATGGTTCATAATCTTGAGACGGCTAAGGTAACTGGTTCAGACCAAAATAAAAATACTCTTGGAATTGATAACGGATTTAATAATATTCTGATAAACTTCTCTCCCAGGTCAAAGGAAAGAAAAAATAAAGAAGCCCCGGAAATAGATATTTTAATAGCATCTGATTGTATTTCTGAAGGTCAGAATCTTCAAGATTGTGATACACTAATTAATTACGATATTCACTGGAACCCTGTCCGAATAATTCAACGATTTGGAAGGATTGATAGAATCGGCTCAACAAATAAAGACATTCAATTGATCAACTTTTGGCCACAACTTTCATTGGACGATTATATCAATCTTAAGAATAGAGTAGAAAGCAAGATGTATATGGTCGATGCTACAGCTACCGGTGAAGACAACGTATTGACAAATGAGTCCTCAGACTTACAGTTCCGAAAGCAACAACTCGAAAGACTGCAAGAGGAAGTCGTGGATATTGAAGAAATGGGATCAGGCGTGTCGATTACAGACCTAGGGCTGAATGATTTTCGCATGGACTTAGTAAACTACATAAACGAAAACGGTAACCTCGAAAGCGTATCAAACGGAATCCATACTGTATGCAGAACAGATATAGAAAGAGGTATTGAAGAAGGCGTAATATTTGTATTAAAAAATATAAATCAGGGAGTGAATATTGATAATACTAACCAGCTGCATCCATTTTACTTGGTTTACATAAAGGAATCCGGTGAAATATTATCAAATCATCTAAATGTAAAAAACACTTTGGATATACTTAGAATAATTTCTAAAGGAGAAAAAGAACCTATAAGGAATTTGTATGAGATTTTTAATACAGAGACTAATGACGGCAAGAAGATGGATAAATACTCTGAGCTATTAAACAAATCAATCGAGTCCATATTAAACGTAAAGGATGAGAGCGACGTAGAAAGCCTATTTAAGGCTGGAGGAACTACCGCGCTTATGAACTCCATTAAGGGACTTGAAGACTTTGAACTAATCACCTTTGTGGTTGTTAAATAAGCATGAAGCTTAATCTCCCCAATAGTGCGTATGTAAATAAGTTTATACCAAAGAGTAAATTTTATGAGAGAGTAACACTCAGTGCAAAACTACAAAAGGAATTTGTAGGGAAGATCCAAAGAATAACATGGAAATATAAGCTGTCTGAGGAGACGATAGGTATATCTAAGACTGAAAACGTAACAGAGATACAGATCTTTGAAGTCGAATTGAAAGAACAGAAAATACCGCAAAATGTTCTCAAGGTAATCGACAGAACAATTCCGTATCAGATTCTTTACATCTTTACCTATAACGGAAATACTGCCTATGGTATTACCTTGAAAGAAAACAACTCAGTTCAGAATTACTATTTTTCAGAATGGAACGACGATATTCATTTTGATTTTACCGGTATAGACTTGGAGAAGGTTTACCAAAAGCTGATCAAAGCATTTTTAGCTGATGAACTTCAAAAGAAAGAAAACTTTAATGAAATTATCGAACATGATACCAAGATTAAAACACTGGAAAAAGAAGTAGCCACTTTAGAAAATAGGATTAGAAAACAAAAGCAGTTTAACCGCAAGGTTGAAACCAACAAAGAGTTATTGAAAAAGAAGAAAGAATTAAAGATGCTTAAAAGGAATTTATTATGATAGAAAAATTAAAGATGCAAACTCCCAATTTGGTAGATGAAAATGTAGAACAAATCGCAAAGATTTTTCCCGAAGTTATAACCGAAATTAAAGACAAAGAGGGCAACCTAATTAAAGGAATTGACTTTGATCTTCTTAAACTGAAATTATCTGATGTACTTGTAGAAGATGAAAACGAAAGATACCGACTTGATTGGCCCGGCAAAAAAGCTTCTTTGCTTAAAGCAAACACTCCTATAAATAAAACTCTTAGACCGGTTGTGGACGACAGTGTTTACTTTGAAAGGACTGAGAATCTTTACATCGAAGGTGATAACTTTGAAGTATTGAAACTACTTCAAGAATCTTATCTTGGTAAAGTTAAGATGATTTATATAGACCCGCCATATAATACTGGGAAGGACTTTATTTATAAAGATAAGTTTTTAATTAGTAGTGAAGAATATGAAGAAGAAATGGGCGTACTTAATGAAGAAGGTGGAAAACTCTTTAAGAATACAGATTCCAATGGTCGATTTCATTCTGATTGGTTGAGTATGATGTATGAAAGACTTCTCATTGCGAGGGATTTATTAAAAGACGATGGTGTAATTTTTATAAGTATTGATGATAATGAGATACATAATTTACGAAAGATCTGCGATGAAATTTTTGGTGAAGAAAATATCGTTGCTGTAATTGCAAATATTAATAATCCAAAGGGAAGATCTGATGATAAATACATCGCTACTGCACACGAGTATTTATTGGTTTATGGAAAGCGAATTGAGAAATTGTCAATTTTAGGATTTGAAGCGGGCAATGAAATAATAAAAAGATACAATAAAATAGATAAGCATGGTGAAAGATATAGAGAAATTGATTTAAGGAAAACTGGAGATAATGATCTAAGAGAAGATAGGCCGAATTAATTTTATTATTTTCATTTTAATGAACAAACGGGCGAATTTAGACCTTCAAAAGAATCGGAACCACCTTCTGGTTGGCTTTCTATTTCTCCTATTAGACAAGATGGGAAAGAAGGTAATTGGCGCTGGGGAATTCAAACTGTTTTGAATCAAAAAGAAAAATTAATTCCCAAATTTATGCCTAATAGAGGAATTTGGGGTATAATGGAAAAAGATATGTTAAATGACAGGGGTCTTGTAAAAGCAACTAGTTCATGGACTTTCAAAGATGTGAATAGTGAAAGAGGTAGTGAGGAATTCATTGACTTAGATTTTGATAAAAGAATTTTTCCCAAACCAAAACCTCTAGGAACTATGAAAAGGATTTCCAAGTTATGTTTATCTGGCTTTAATTCAGAGATTGTTCTAGATTTCTTCTCTGGTTCAGCCACATTAGCACATGCCGAAATATTATTAAACGCAGAAGATGGCGGTAATCGCAAATTTATTATGGTGCAAATGCCAGAAGAAACAGATGAAAACTCTGAAGCATACAAAGCCGGATATAAAACAATAGCAGCAATAGGCAAAGAAAGAATACGCCGAGCTGGAAATAAAATAAAAGAAGAATTTATTGAGAAATACGAAAAAGAACTTAATGAATTAAAAGAAAAACTAAAGCAAGGAACTTTAGAAGGTAATAATGAACTTGAAGAACAAAAGGTAGAATTAGAATCCAAGATTGAAAATATAAAAAATCTTGACATTGGATTCAGAGTTTATAAAACAGATTCAAGTAACATAAAAGATATTTATTATCATCCTACAGAATTAAAACAAGATCAGCTCGAGTTATTAGGAAGTAATATAAAAGAAGATAGAACACCGGAAGACTTGCTAACACAAGTTATTCTAGATTTGGGCTTAGAATTGTCACTACCTATAGAGAAGAAGAAAATGCTAGGCAATAATGTCTTTATAGTCCAACAGAATGCTCTCGTTGCATGTTTCGATGACAACATTGATTTCGGGATAGTGGATGTTATTGCAGACTTAAAGCCATTCAAAGTCGTTTTCAAAGATGCAAGCTTCAAAGACGACAAGGATAGAATAAATGTAGAAGAGCGGTTTAAGAGACTCTCTCCCGAAACAGTGATTACGGTAATATAAGATGAAACTTAAATTCAAACTGCAGCAGTACCAGTATGATGCGACAATGGCAGTGGTAAACTGTTTTGCCGGGCAGACAAAGGGAGAACGTAAGGAGCTTATTGGAAGAACCGGCTTCCTACCAGAAGAAATATTCTCTAATAAGAAGATTGAACTGACACCGGAAGAATTATTGAAGAACATTCAAGATGTACAGAAAGATCAAGGGCTTAAAACAAGCAGTAATCTTGAAGGATTTAACTATACAATTGAGATGGAAACCGGTACCGGTAAAACTTATGTATATACAAAAACAATGTTCGAATTATATGAGCACTATGGCTGGAGTAAGTTTATAATCATGGTACCTTCTGTCGCAATACGTGAAGGTGTGCATAAATCGTTAGAAATTACTGCCGATCATTTCCAAGAATTGTATGGGAAGAAAATTAGATTTAATATTTATAATACTCAGAAGAAATCTAATCTGGTAAACATAAAGAGCTTTGCAAACACTTCTAACATAGAAGTTATCATAATGAACTACCAAGCCTTCGCAACCAAAAGCAAGGAATCCCGGAAAATCTATCAGAAGCTTGACAGCATACAATCCGAAAAGCCAATTGACATAATCAAAAGAGCAAGACCGATACTTATCATTGACGAGCCACAGCGCTTTGGAGAAAAAGCGGAGTCACTATTACATGAATTTAATCCTCTCTTTATTCTACGCTACTCTGCTACTCACAGAAAAGAGTACAACAAGATCTACCGGCTTGACGCGATTGATGCATATAATCAGAAGCTTGTAAAAAAGATAAATGTGAAAGGTATTGAAGTAGTAGGTAACAGTGGAACAAACAGCTATTTATTTCTTGATAGGATTCAGATTAGCACTAAATATTATCCGACTGCATTTATTGAAATAGAAACAAACCAAAAGTCGGGGATAAAAAAAGTAGTTAAAAATATTTCCGAGAAAGATGATTTATACCAGCTTTCTGGAGAGTTAGCTCAATACAAGGGATTCGTAGTAAAGGAAATAAACGGGCTAAAAAATAGAGTCTCCTTCACTAACGGAGTTGAAATATTTGTCGGTCAAGCTATTGGTGATGTAGATGAAGACCATGTAAGACGGATTCAAATCCGGGAAACCATAAAATCTCATTTAGAAAAAGAGAGGAAGCTATATAAAAAAGGTATAAAAGTATTATCACTCTTCTTTATCGACGAAGTTGCAAAATACAGAGTTTATGACGACAACAATAACCCGATTGATAGTGAATATGCTTTAATATTCGAAGATGAATATAAAAGAGCAATACAAGAACAAAGCCTTTTTGAAGATGGGTATAACAGCTACATAAACAGTCACCCGGCTGAAGAAATTCACAAAGGGTATTTCTCCATTGATAAGAAAGGGCGCTTTGTTAATTCAACTGAAAAGAAAACTGAAGGCGGCAGCGATGACGAAAGTGCTTATGATTTAATCATGAAAAACAAGGAGAGATTGTTAAGCCTTAATGAGCCAACCAGATTTATCTTTTCTCACTCTGCACTTCGTGAAGGATGGGACAACCCGAATGTATTTCAGATATGCACACTCAAACACAGTGAATCAACAATAAGTAAAAGACAAGAAATAGGCAGAGGTTTGAGAATATGTGTAAACAACGACGGCGAGCGAATGGACACTTCAGTTTTGGGTAACGAGTTTTTTGACATGAACACACTTACAGTAGTTGCAAGCGAATCATATGATAATTTTGCTCGGGAACTACAAAGGGAAATCGTAGAATCATTATCCGAGAGACCTATAAAGCTAACTACTGAAGTATTGGTTGGACGTGTTCTTAAAAACCAAGACGGCAATCAATTTGTCTTTGATAATCAGAAAGCCATGGACTTAATATTTGAGTTCAGAGCGAAAGGATATGTTGACAAGGAATATAAAATTACGGATAAGCTAATTGAGGATATAGAAAAGGACAAAGTTGAACTTCCGGAAGAGCTGTCGGAATTTAAGGCAGCTGCGATAGATCTGGTACAGAAAATTTATACGACGGCAAACTTTAAGGCAGCAAATAATGAAAAAGAGAATAACATCAATGAAGTTGTGTTGAAGCCGAATGAAAATTTTGCCAAAAAAGAATTTCAAGATCTTTGGAGTAAGATAAAAGTAAAAACAGTATATGAAGTGGATTTTGATAGTGATGAATTGATAAGGAAAAGTATAACGGCAATAGACAGTAAACTTGTGGTAAAAAAGGTAATTGTAAACATTGTTGAAGGTGAACAAAAAGAGCAAATAGATGAAGTAACTCTTAAGTCCGGTGATAGTATGGTAAAGAAGAAGAACATTGTGGAAAGAACCGAATCTTTACTTGGCTCGCTCAAATATGATCTTGTAGGCGAGATAGCAAAAGATACAAATCTAACGAGAAAGACTATTGTGAAGATCTTACAAGGTCTAAAGCAAATCACATTCTACAATTTCAGAGTTAATCCTGAAAGTTTTATTAAAGAAGTCTCCAAAATTATTAATGGTGAAAAGGCAGCAACGCTTATAGATAATATTATATATTCAAAAACCGACAAAGTATATGATGATGAAATTTTCACTATAAACAATTTCAAGGGCTCTTTAAGCGAAAATATCTTAGAAGTAAAGAAACATATCTATAATTTTGTGAAGACGGATTCCAAAACAGAAAGAACATTTGCCGGCGATCTTGAAAACGGAGAAGTTCTTGTCTATGCTAAATTACCAAGTGGCTTTAAGATCCCTACTCCAGTAGGGAATTACAACCCGGATTGGGCGATTGTATTCGACACTAATAAGTTTAAGTATGTTTATTTCATTGCTGAAACAAAGGGGACTATGGAAAGTTTACAGTTGAAGGAAATAGAAACGAGAAAAATAAATTACGCTAAAAAGCATTTTGAAGCTTTGGGTCATGCAAACATTAAATACGACGTGATCTCAACATATCAGGAATTGCGGGAGAAAGTAATGGTATAGTGAAAAGGCATCCTATATTCTCAAAGATCCTGATTCAACACATGTAAAAATTTCAGTAGTTCGGTTCTTAATCATATTGAAAAAATAATAATAAAAAAGCCCTCAGCTTTTTACAGTCAAGGGCTTAAACGTTTTAGGATTCCTTCCTTTTTTTCTTCATTCTTTTGGTGTTCGGATTCTTCACGGATGATTTGTTCGAAGTCCGATTGACTTTAGTTTTATGCTGAGCATTGTGAATAAGCCGGTTCGAAATATTCACCCATGACCTGCCATTTTTTATATCCCTTATTGTTGAATGGGAGACATGGTATTGTAAAGCTATCTCTTGAATAGTATTTGATAAATTATTAAGAATCTCTATTACTTCGGATTCCTTTAATTTAGAAGTACTAACACTTTCACCACTAAGATAATTCCCATGCATTTTTCTATCTTTTGCATTATCCGCTTGGGTTCCTAGAATCAAATGTTCTGGATTAATACAATCGGGATGATCACATATATGCCTAACGACCATGCCTTCAGGAATATCTCCATTTAATAGCATGTAAACAACTCTGTGTACTCTTGTATCAATTCCATGAAAATGGATTCTGCAATAACCGTCATCATCTTTTGGATGGGAATTGCAGAACCAGCAGGAATCGTCAAAGGATATAGCAGTGATAGCGCGTCTGTTAAACATTAAATCCGTAAATGGGATATAGATTTCTTTATAAGACATTTTCTTTGCCCTCTAAATAGTTTATAAGAATAATTCGAATGAGTAAGCTTAAGCTGATTCCTTTATCTTCAGCCATGATTTGCAGTTCTTCTGCGTGTTTTGTGTCTATCCGGGATTGGATAGGGTAGGTCTTTGATTTCACATTGTTCCTTAGATTTATTAATAAATATTTTGTTTAATGAAACAAATGTGGAGTCGGGTATCGCGTATATCAATTGAACAACATTTTAAGTTGATTTAATAATAGATGAGAATGCATGCAGATTGATTTTAACTATTTCTAGGTTGATTTGGATGAGAATTTACTGATGGGAGGTTCTTTGGATTTATATAAAAATAAGAGAAAAGCAGATATTATTTGGAGAGTTACTTTCTTAAAAGACAACAAACAAAAAACATACTAACAGAGTATTAGAACTCGGTCTATTCCTCAGATACCGCTAAATTTTGCTAAAATCAATAGAAATGATTTAACCTTTTAGTAGCAATTTATAATGGGATAAATATATCCGATTATATTAAATAACTCTTCATTTACCGACCAACAATCTAAGTGTATGCCATTAGGCGAAACCTTAGTGCCGACCAATATTCTGACCAAAACACAAACCCGACCTTCTTTCCGTTACTGGAAGGCAGTCGGGTATTTTTTTATCCCAAATTAAAGGAGTTAAGCTATGTACGAGATTCAGACAACGACAAGGGCAATCACATGTCCATGGTGTTACCGAGCTGTAGTGCCTCATGAATCAGAGGAGGAATGCCTTACATGCCCGATCTGTAAGCGAGAGATCCGTGAGGAAGATGTTGATGCTTACAACGAGGATAATTAAGGTTTATTGCGAAGACTGCTATCCGGGGAATGCAATTATGCGCCCGATCTTTTTAATCATATCTTAGAAAGGAAAATAATCATGAATAAATGTGGATTTTCTTTGAGGAGACTTGTTGGTATATCCGCGGCTAAGGGACATATCTCAAGGCTGATCGGAATACCGTTATCGAGGAGTGGAATATACATGAAAGTTGGTAGAATGGTAACGAGGGGAGGGTGCCTTGTAGTTTTGATAACACCTATTATATTAACCGTTGTAGCCGTGAAGCTGCTTTTTGTAAAAGATAAATTCAAGTGATTAACATAAAAATGCCGAGAGAAATCCCTGGTTTCTCTTCTCAAGCAATTTAAGGAAAACGTGACATCCGACCTTGAAACTGAAATAACAACTAAGGAAATGAATCCGGCTATAATAACCGGTAATGAGGCGGAAGTGCTCAGCATGTAGGCAGCAAACACAGTTCAGGAGATTGCAAAAGGAACAAAGAAAATTCTGTCTGCCGCTTCGGTTAGCGAGCTGAATCAATTGTATAAGAAGATAATAGCAATTTGTAAAGTCTGCAGAAAATATTTAAGAATTATAAAGAGAAGAAAGATTTATTTTTCTTTGCAAATATTCTCAAAGGATTAAGAGGTACAAATAAAAGTAGTGACGACAATCTTCCTACTTCGCCTCCCGCACAATAAATATATAACTGATCGTAGACGGAATTTATACTTTGCTGCAATATCTAAATATGAAAAAGATACTTTTTGTTATTGATTCCTTCTCAATGTCCTTGCTTACAGTGATATTCAAATATTAATTATTTATTTTCTTTCCTTGTCTTATTGATATTCAAATACTTTTTCTGCAAATTCAATAAAGATGTTAAATTATTTTATGGGATAATGGTGGTTAATATGATAGAGAATGCTTTCTTTTTTCCAGCCTTAAATTCAATTATGCACATCTTCTGCTATGACATATAATTAAGCTCTATACAATAATAATTTTAACTCGGAATACTAGTTAGAAAAATCGTAAACTAAACACTTTAACCTACAATAGTGATTTGGAATAAAATGATGAAAAACTTATTGTTAAAAAATGTATTTGCGGCGATAATGTTATTTGTTTTATTTACAGGAATTAATTGCAAGAAGAGTCCGGTATCGCCTCCTGTTAATAACGGGGCAGATACTACAAGTCACAATTATGCATGGCAAACCTTTATACTGGGAGACGGCAACTCAAGTGTTCTTTATGATGCGGCAATAATATATGACACTCTTATTTATGCTGTAGGAGAAATATACTTAAAAGATTCTACAGGCCAATTATAGTAACAATAAAAATATTTGACGAACTCGGTAAAGAAGTAAAAACATTGGTTAATGAATACAAAGCTCAAGGGAAATATTCCGTAATTTTTGATGCTTCACAGCTTGCAAGCGGAGTTTACTTCTACCAGCTAAGAGCAAACAACTTTATTTCAACAAAAAAGATGATACTGATGAAGTAATTCTTATAAGAGACGGTATCTTACTAAAAGATGACGTCTCTTTTCTTTCATTTCACTAAAGACGGAAGATAAATTTACAGGCTAAGAAATTCCGCCAACAAGATAAGAAGACTTACTTACACAGAGTGGGAAGGTGAGTTATTTTTTTTAAGGCTGTAAAGTATTTTACAATACGCACATTTTACCGCCCACAAATGGTAATCTTTACCGTCTAATTGAACTTAAATGAATAATTCTGGAATAATAGAAGTTTTTAAATAGGCACCATTATTGCTTTTCTTTGTATATTCCACAAGAATTTATAAGAAGGAAGAATTGATGAATAAGCAAACCAGCCTGCTTAATAAAATCAGTCAATTATTTATTTAATTTGATTTTCCTAAAAATATTTTCTTATCTTACCTCAACTCTTGAAAAGGATTTTTCAATGAAACGACTTTCTTTTATTTGTTCTTATTTAGCTAAAAACTTTTTCCTCTACTTGACCTCAACCTTAATCTTAGCCTTATTCTTTTCTGCCCAAAGCTGCAAAAGCCCCACAGGGCCCAAAACTAATAGTCCCCCTGATACAACAAGC
>JAJYDC010000049.1 GCA_021777835.1 Bacteroidota bacterium
TAAATGTAACTATAAGTTCAGGTAAAACATCAACTGTGACTATCCCATTATCTGAGCCAGTGACAACACCAACGGCAGTTACATTATCATCCCCCGGAAATGATTCAACGAATGTAACCATGCCTCCGACATTAACATGGAACCCTAGCAGCGGAGCTTCTGGTTATACTCTCCAGGTATCTATAAGCTCGACCTTTGATTCTCTTGTATATAACAGGAGCGGACTTACGGGAACAAGTTATCAAATAAACGGTTTAAATTTGTCTTCTACTTATTACTGGCGCGTTAATGCAACTAACAATTTTGGAACTACTGACTGGTCATCACCCATCCGGTCTTTTACTACATCCAATATTTATGGCAGTCCCTGCCCAGGAACTCCAACTGTAACATATGCAGGCACTGTTTATAATACCGTTCAGATAGGCAGTCAATGCTGGCTAAGAGAGAATCTTAATGTCGGATCTATGATAGTCAATATATCAAGTCAGTCAAATAACAATACAATTGAAAAGTATTGCTATAATAATAATCCCGCTAACTGTGATAATTACGGCGGCTTATATCAATGGGATGAAGCAATGCAATATTCAACTGCCGAAAAAACACAGGGTATCTGCCCAACCGGCTGGCATATTCCAAGTTTAGCAGAGATCTCTACTCTTAGATCCGCGATTCATAATAACGGAAATGCTTTGAAAGATGTTACACAGGGAAGCGGAATCGGAACAGGCACTAACTCAAGCGGCTTTTCTGCATTACTTGCAGGATACGGCAATACTAAATCCTCTACTAGCAGCGGATTCAGCAGCCTTGGCGATAATACAAGCTTCTGGGGCTCCACACAGTATGATGCTACAACAGCTCTTGGGCTTTACCTGACAAGTTACGATGGGAGCATTGCCTTAGGTTATTACGGTAAGTCAAGTGCATTTAGCGTTCGCTGTATAAGGAACTAATTGTAAAGGCAAAGCTTAATTTTAATTTTCCCAAGAGATGTTTAATGAAGCTTTTATCTACTGTAATAATATTCTTTATATTAAATACTACTTATGCGCAGACTATTAAACTCGCCGTGAATAATCTGCCGAACGATAATGCTTATATCTATTCACTCCAAGGCGAGAAAACCAATTTGGTAGACTCCGTTATATCTTTTAAAGACGGCAACATCATTTATCGCTTTCAACCGAATAAATACCATACCGGATTTTATCGCATAACGCTTGGACAAAACAGATGGATAGATTTTATTTACGATAGCAAGAATATTGAAATAAAAACCAATGCAAATGATATACTTGATAGCATTAATGTAATTACTTCAGAAAGCAACCGGTTATATTATTCGTTTATAAAACTTAACAAATTATTTAAGGCAAAAACTGAATTGCTCCAACTTGTTCTTGCACGTTATCCTAAAGAAACTAATTATTATGAGACCACTAAAAATGAACTTGAACAAGTACAGCTTGCCTATTCGCACTTTGTAAACAAAACTTCGCAGTCAACTCCCGATTCATTTGTTGCAAAATATATCAAGTCCTCTCAGTTACCTTTATTTGATGAAAGCCTGTCTCCGGCTAAACAATTGGAATTCTTAAAGTCACACGACTTAGACAATGTTGATTTCAGAGACGGAGAATTAATTTATTCGGACGTATTTACCAGTAAAACCATTGAGTACTTAACATACTATCGTAATCCGCAGCTCCCAAAAGAACTTCTTGAAAATGAATTCATTACAGCTATTGATACAATATTGAATAAAGCAAAAGTTAATTATAGGGTTTACAAGCAAATTGTTGAATACATGATAGACGGATTCAAGAAATTTGGATTTGAAAAAGATCTCGATTATGTAATAAAAAATTATGTAATTAAAGACGATCTATGTCTTGACGAAAAGACAGAGAAGTCAATCCAGCTAATGCTTAATCAATCCAAAATACTTCATATAAACGCCTCTGCACCCGACATAGTATTGAAAGAAGCATCGGGCATTCAAATTGAACTTGATAATATTAAAGCAGATAATATTTTAGTTTTATTTTACGCAAGCTGGTGTCCGCATTGTCAGAAAATGATTCCAGAGCTAGTGCAATACTTACAACATCACAAGAAGAACAACATAAAAGTACTTGCAGTATCCCTCGATACAAATAGAAATGCATGGATAAATTTTATCAAGAACAATCAGCTAAACTGGATAAATGTATCAGACCTTAAAGGATGGGATAGCAAAGCTGCGACAGATTATTATATCTATGCAACCCCAACAATGTTCCTACTCAATCAAGATAAAAAGATAATCGGCAAACCCCGAACAATATCCGAACTTAATAAATTGCTTTAGCTTAAAACTATATTTTTTGTCATTGCAAGTACGCAGACAAAGCTTAACTCCTATTCACAAACCGGCAAAGTACGTCTGCGTCTTAAAGTGCCTTTGCTTTAGTTTATTATAGCTATTTTATTGGTGAAATGAAATCAATATATTCCAATTGTAATTAACTATCATAAATTTATCGTCCCCGGCGACGAGCTTAACAGTACCTAAAAAAAAACAAAGAAATTATATGCCCACAAGTAGAATTAGGATTTTTTTAGTTTATGCGCTTGTATGCCTGATTTGGGGAACAACATGGTTAGCTATAAGAACGAGTCTTGAATCATTTACTCCTTTTTTATCCGCTGGATTAAGATTTACAACCGCTTCTTTGTTTATATTTCTTTTTCTTAAAATAATAAAAATCCAAATTCAAATTGATAAGCGTTCAATTCAATTATATATTTTTATGGCTCTTTTTTCCTATGCTATACCATATGGATTAGTTTATTGGGCAGAACAATTTATCCCTTCCGGACTCGCTTCTGTGCTGTTTGCAATAGAACCTTTTTTCGTAGTCCTGTTTTCGTATTACTATATTTCTTCTGAAAAGATCGGCTTCTTCAAGTTTAGCGGAATTATTCTTGGGTTTTTGGGAATACTTATAATTTATTCAGACACATTAAATTTAAACTATACATCCTATACATTAGGAATTTCTGCAATAGTTTTAAGCGCATGCTTTCAAGCAATAAACGCTGTTATACTCAAGAAGTACGGCGGTCATTTACACCCAGTAGGCATGAATTTAATCCCCATGCTTTTTGCAGGTGTTACTCTATCCGGTTTAGGATACTTTTTAGAAGACATAGGTAAAGTGAAATTTGATTTATCAGGCATAAGTTCAGTATTATACTTAGCCATATTCGGTAGTATTATAACATTTACTTCTTTTTATTGGCTGCTGAAAAGAATCAATGTTGTTAGTCTCTCGTTAATTTCATTTATTACTCCTATTATTGCACTCTTTGTAGGCTGGTTATTTTATAACGAACAGCTTACTTCTAATGAGTTGGTCGGCAGCGTATTAGTCCTCTTCGGACTTTTATGGGCTAGTTCTGAAAATATTATAAAGTTAAGTAAACAAAAAAAGAAATTAACTATTTAAAGATCTATTTGATCTCTTCAGGCTGGCAGTGGATGCCAGTCAATTCCGGATGATATTCATTTTAACATTAATTGAAGTAAGGATAATTTATGAAACATTATCTTGGACGTCATATTTATGGGTTAGGGGCTATCTCATACGGAATTATAGCCATCGCCTGGCACGACCTTTACAACTGGTATCAACTTCCCGTTCTTGAAAACATACTTCACGGAAAAATACTAGCCAATATTGCCGGAGTAATATTAATCATCGGAGGCGTAGCAATTCAGCGGCAGAAAACTATGCAGCTAGGAGCTCTAATACTTGGCGCTATTTCTCTATTATTCTCGCTGCTTTGGGTGACACTTATCATTGAGGAACCTTTAAACTTCGCAGGTTGGGGAAACTTCTTTGAGCATTTTTCTCTGGTTTCCGGTGCACTGATTATTTATGCATCGACCGTTACAAATAATTTAGAATATGCCGCCAGAATATCAAAAATAGGCTACATAATCTTTGGCATTAGTGTTATTTCATTTACACTTTACCAACTCTTCTACCTGCCCTATACTGCTAGCTTAGTTCCGAAATGGGTTCCTCCGGGTCAAATGTTTTGGGCCATCACAACTACGATAGCATTTGCACTTGCTGCATTTGCAATTCTTTCCGGACGTTCTGCTCTTTTGGCTTCACAGCTCCTTACAGTAATGCTCTTCCTTTTCGGATTGATGGTATTTACGCCTGGTTCATTTGTAGATCCTCATAATTTATCTAATTGGACTGAAATTGTGTCGAACCTATCAATAATGGGGGCTTCGTGGATTGTGGTTGATTATCTTAAAATCAATCAATCAGGTGAAAGCGCAAATTGAAATGTTGCCATGCGTCTTTAATATTTTCGTATATTAATCTTGGTTATAGAAATATGTCCTTTAACTAAACCACTAAATTATTTATTTTTTATTTTATGGAAATTAAAGTAATAATCACAGGCGCTACGGGTATGGTAGGCGAGGGCGTTTTATTTGAATGCCTAAAACACCCTGATGTATCTCAAGTTCTAATGGTAAATCGCCGATCATATAATATTCATCATCCAAAGCTAAAAGAATGTATTATTCCCGACTTCTTTAACTTGGACGAATTTACCGCTCAATTAACCGGATACAATGCATGTTTCTATTGTGCCGGGGTAAGTTCAGTTGGAATGAAAGAACCTGAATATACTCATATCACCTACGACACGACAATGCATTTCGCTTCAAAAATAGCTAGTCTTAATACAAATATGATTTTTGTTTTTGTATCCGGCAGCCTAACCGACAGCTCAGAAACCGGTAAAATCATGTGGGCACGAGTAAAAGGCAAAACCGAAAATGCTCTTATGAAATTACCCTTTAAGAAAGTATACAATTTCCGTCCGGGATTTATGAAAGCAACGCAGGGACAGAAAAATATTAAAAGTTATTATAAACTTATTGCTCCTCTATACCCCGTTCTGCGCCTAATAATACCAAGTCAGCTAAGCACAATGAGCGATGTCGGACTAGCCATGATTAACACAGTAACAAAAGGCTATCCCAAACAAATTCTTGAAATAAAGGACATCAATTCATTGGCTAAAGCATAGCGAAGAAAACAGTTTATAGAAAGAAGCCTTTGGGCATTTTTATATATTCAAAAAAAATATTAATTAATTCTCTTGATTTATTAATAATACATAAAACAATACTTAAGAGGTTAAAATGAAAGTTAGAAATCCATACTTTCTATTTGGACAAATCTTTCTGGTTGCAGGGCTGCTGCTGTTTCTTTCTTTCGAAGGCAACAAGATAATTACATTCATTAGCGGGTGTTTTATAGGCTTATCACTAGTGCTCAACATTGCATTCTATCTAAAATCTCGAAAAGAGAAAACAACTTAGCCATATTCCGCGCTTAATGCTTATCGCAAGAATAGAAACTAGATCAAACCCATAAATACCTTTTTCCCATATACTAATGGGGGGAAACACATAGGGATTTCCGCGTATTTCTAATCAAATGCAATTTCACATTGAATTATTATATTATCTTATTAAAAAATAGGAGCATTATATGATCTCAACTGCACTGATCCCCATGTATGAACGGGATTTGAATAAATTAAAAGATGAAATATCCGCATATGACCCCGAGACTAATCTTTGGGTTGTAAAAAATGAAATTAAGAATTCGGCTGGTAACCTTTGTCTGCACATTTCCGGGGGATTGCAATATATGATAGGAACTTTGCTTGGCGGAACAAGCTACGTTCGAAATAGAGACGCGGAATTCTCTCTGAAAAATATCAATAAGTCAGATCTTCTTACAGGAGTTGATGACGCAAAGCAAGTAGTAACCCGCGTTTTAGGTGCCCTTACTGAATCCGACTTAAAGAAAATTTTCCCTGTTAAATTAGGCAATAACGACGTAACGAATGAATACGTAATCATTCATTTATACGGGCATCTAAATTATCATCTCGGTCAAATAAATTATCACAGGAGACTGGCTGCTGTTTAATTAGACGTCAGAATTAATAACTAAATGGCTGGAGAAACAAATGTTTAATATTTCAAGTATATATCCCAAAAAAGAAGGCGCTAAGTTTGACTTCGAATATTACCTAAACATACACATGCCTTTGTCAATTCACCTACTGTCTGGTGCTAAAGGTTTCGTTGGAGTGTCAGTAGAACGCGGCGTGGAAATTAAAGAGATGAATATAGAATCTGCCTTCGTTGCTATGTGCCATTACTATTTCGAAACCCTAACTGATTTTATGAATGCATTTTTGCCTCATGCAAAACAACTGCAGGGCGATATCGAAAATTATACCGATATAAAACCTATTACTCAGATAAATGAAGTTGTAATTTCAAGACAAAATTATGCTCAGCCGCTTTAATAAATAATTAAATTTTGCTGTTGTAATCCTTCGTTTAGCTTCGTGTTACAAAAGATAATCGTTTCATGAATCATACTCGAATTTTCTTTACTACACAATCATGCATTTTGACAGCTTTAACATAAGACAAATTAAGAAATCAGATGCACCGGAATACTTTCTATTTATTGAAAAGAATAGAAAAAGAATTGCCAGGTATTTCCCCACTACAACATCTTCTACCAAAGATTTAGATTCCACTAGCAGGCTCATTTCCAACCAACTATCAATGTCCAGGAAAAAGGAGCTCTTCCATTTTCTAATCTGTGATACTTTATCGAATACAATTGTCGGATCAATTATAATTAAGAATATTGACTGGAATATCCAGAAATGCGAACTTGGTTACTTTATCAATAAGAACCATGAAGGGAAAGGTATTACTACTAAAGCGATTTCACTTATAGTTGATCACTGTTTCAAAGAGTTAGAACTAAATAAAGTCTATATGCGAATAGCAGAGGATAACTTTTCCAGTCGTCGCGTGGCTGAGAAGAACAGTTTCGTCATAGAAGGCACTCTGCGGCAGGATTTCAAAATAGCCAAAGGATATTGGATTGATGTTGTCTATTACGGCTTGTTAAGGCAGTCGAAAAAATAAAATTTATAAGTATAACAGGATTTGCTAACTAATATTTCCCTAAAGATCTTGCCCACATGTCCATTTTCTCTTATCACGTTTGTTATAGGTATGTAATTAATAAATTCAATAATCTGACTGCTATAAAGCAGACAAAAAATATTTGGAGGATATAATGGATGATTTCATTTTAATTTTCAGACACCAGGACGGACATAAGGTTGCCTCACCTGAACAATTGCAGATTTGGATGAAGCAGACAATGGATTGGATAGCAACTATAACGGCTAAGAATAAATTCGTCGGAGGCAATGGTTTACTCTTTGACGATGCCCGCGTTGTAGGTCATAAAAACGTAGTGATTAACGGACCGTTCGGAGATATAAAAGAAACTATCGGCGGTTACTGTATTGTTAAAGCTTCTTCAATTGATGAAGCAGTAGAATTTGCTAAGGGCTCCCCGGTTCTTCAAGGAGACGGAAATACTGTTGAGGTTAGGAGAATTTATACAAGAAATGAGCACTAATAATTATATAATGTGTCCAATTTTCAATAAGCTCATTTGTTATTAAAGTGTAATTATAAAAATTATTTAGAAAGGTGTTTAAAATGAAAGAGTTCTTATTGCTATACAGAGGCGATTATTCTGTTATTCCTCAAGTGCCCCAGGAACAATTACAAGCAACGACTAAAAAATGGATGGACTGGATGGGTAGTATTGCAGCACAAAATAAATTGACTGATAAAGGAAACCGTTTACATACAAGCGGCAAGGTATTTAAGCCCAATAATATAGTTACAGACGGGCCTTACTCTGATATTAAAGAATCAGTCGGCGGTTATTCAATTATTAAAGTTGACTCCTATGATGAAGCTGTCAATTTAGCCAAAGGCTGCCCGATTTTAACATTCGGCGGGAATGTCGAGATTAGAGAAGTTAATCCAGTTTAACTTAGCATAAATCCATTTGTGAATATAGTTGCTGAAAGATAATTATATGGAAAACTTCCTTGCTCCTATCGAAAAGCCCGAAGGGCTAATGATGAAACTGTCATATTACTTTACAAGGCGTACATTCGGTAAAGTAATTACCCCGTTAAAGGTACACTCGGCGCGCCTTCCGATTGCCTTCGGTATGTTGTCATTAAAAATCGGTAAACTTGATAAAAAGCTCGTGCTGTCTACTGAAACCGCTATACTTGTGCGAGAACATGTAGCACGCATTAACGTCTGTCTGTTTTGCATAGATATTGGGAGATGGGCAACGATAAAAGCCTCAATGAATCAAGCTAAGTTCGATGCACTTGAGCAATATAAAAAGAGTCCGCTTTTTAATGATGCCGAACGCTCAATGCTTGATTATGTAACCGAATTGACAAAGTATAAAAAAGTTAATCTTGATACTTTTACACAAATGCGAAAGTATTATTCGGAGCGCGAGATTTGTGAGATCGTATGGCTTGTCTCAAGCGAACATCTTTATAACATTACTAATATCGGACTTAATATACATTCCGATATGCTCTGCGATATAAGAAGGAAAAAATAATTCCGAAGTTGCTGTATGTAATTTCCTAGTATGTACATTTTAATTATCTTGTATTAGAATTCTTAACACAGACCTTATAGAGAATAATTAAAACCTTTTATTTCATATTGATAAGTGAAGCATACACAAGTATAATTATAGAATGACTATTTTATTATTATGGCAGAACAAGAATTATTACCTCACTTATTCAGAACTGAATACAGAAAGATTATAAACGTACTCTGTAAGCACTTCGGATTAGGGCAAATAGAAATTGCTGAAGATATAGCCAGTGACACTTTCCTTGCAGCCTCACAAATATGGGGATTGAATGGTATACCGCCAAACCCTACCGCATGGCTTTATCATGTAGCCAAGAATAAGGCTAAAAACTATTTGCATCGAGGCTCAATATATGAGAATAAAATTATTCCTGAACTACTGCGCAATGACACATCCATTTATTATGAGGAGATTGATTTGTCCCCGCAGAATATTAACGACAGCCAGCTGCAGATGATGTTTGCAATTTGTCATCCTTCTATTTCGCGTGAATCACAGATAGGACTTTCCCTTCGCATACTTTGCGGGTTCGGAATTGAAGAAATTGCCGACGCTTTCTTGACTAATAAGGAAACAATTACTAAGCGATTATTCCGCGCTAAAGAAAAATTACGGCATGAGAAAATTAAGATTGAGATCCCTGATGCTGCTGAAATTGATGAAAGATTAGGGACTGTCTTAACTACCATTTATCTTCTTTTCAATGAAGGATACTATTCAGTAAGTCAAAATAAGACTCTTCGCAAAGATCTTTGCCTTGAGGCTATGCGCCTTTGCTATATGCTTATTGAAAATAAAGATACAAACAAGCCTAACGTTAATGCTCTACTGTCGCTTATGTGCTTTCACTCTTCAAGATTTGAAGCACGGCAGAATGAGAGCGGTGAGCAAATTTTATATGAAGATCAGAATTCAAGTTTATGGGATACCGACCTAATAAGCAAAGGCGAATATTTTCTTAATTGCGCGGCAAATGGAAGTGTTATATCAAAATATCATCTCGAAGCAGCTATTGCTTATTGGCATACTCAAAAAGAAGATACAATAGAAAAATGGGATGGTGTTTTACAGTTGTATAATAAACTTCTACAAATTGAGTATTCCCCTATAGCGGCATTAAACAGGACCTATGCTCTGTCAAAAGTAAACGGAAAACAAGAAGCTATAGATGAGGCAGAGAAACTGAAATTAACTAACAACCAATTCTATTTCACATTGTTAGGTGAACTTTATAAAGGCATAGACAACAAAAAAGCAAAAATGAACTTCCAAATGGCGTTTTCTTTGGCAAAGACTAATTCGGATAAGCATACAATTCAATCTCAAATTGACAAATTATAAATCAATAGATAATTTAATGGGAAGTCATTCCACAATTTAGGTATTAAAGAAGAGTATGAAAAAGCCAACATTATTATCATGGAGCAGTGGGAAAGATAGCGCCTGGTCGCTACAAGTATTGAATCAGCAGAATGATATAGAAATTGTTGGACTTTTCTCTACTGTAAATCAAGAGTTTAATCGGGTGGCAATGCATGCGGTACGCGTAGAGCTGCTGCAACTGCAGGCTGTAAGCGTGTGCCTCCCTATTCAACTTATTCCGATTCCGTATCCATGCAGCAATTCTCAATATGAATCTATAATGAATAAATTCATTGAGAAGACAAAAGCAAATGGTATTGAGTACTTTGCTTTTGGTGATCTATATCTTGAAGACGTACGCAAATATAGAGAGGATAGCCTTAAGGGCACAGGAATCAATCCCATATTCCCTCTTTGGGGTATGAATACTAAATCGCTTTCAGAGGAAATGATTGACAGCGGTCTTAAAGCAAGAATAACTTGTGTTGATCCAAAACAATTGTCTACGGATTTTGCAGGAATTGAATATAATAAATCATTTCTGGAATGCATTCCTGATAATATAGATCCTTGTGGTGAAAACGGTGAGTTCCATACTTTTGTTTATGATGGACCAATGTTTAAGGAAGAAATTAAGATAAGCGCGGGTGAGACTATAACCCGCGATGGGTTCGTGTTTACTGACTTAATGCCTGAAACAGAATAATAATTTACATTTTTTTATTCGATTATAATATCTAATTAATTCAGGATAATCCCTTATGGAGAATTAACTAAATGCCAGCTTCAAAAAATAACAGCAAAGAATTACCTATAAAATTATTTAAGAATCAGAAAATGTGGGAAACATGGTTAGCAAAGAATTTCGATACTTCAGCAGGACTATGGCTCAGACTTTCAAAGAAATCTTCTAAGCTAAAATGTATCTCTTATCAGGAAGCCCTGGATATTGCTTTGTGCTATGGATGGATTGACGGACAAAAGAAAAAGTTTGATGAAAATACATGGATACAAAGATTTACTGTTCGTAGTTCAAATAGTATTTGGTCTAAAATAAATCGATCGAAAGCGCTTGATCTAATAGAACAAGGAAGAATGCGGAGTGCTGGACTTTACGCTATTGAAATTGCAAAAAAAAACGGAAGGTGGGATGCAGCTTATGATTCTCATAGAACTGCTGAGCCGCCAGAAGATTTATTGAATGCATTTACAAAACATCCCGCAGCTAAAGAATTCTTTGAGACATTGAACAGCCAAAACAAATATGCCATACTGTTCAGAATACAGACTGTCCAAAGCCCGTCAGCCAGAGAAAAGCGCATTGCTAAATTTATTTCCATGCTTGAAAAGCATGAAAAACTCCATCCTTAGAATTAGATTTATTTTTTAGTCTACTAATACCAAAATGTGTCTTATAAATTAATTGATTTAAGTCCTGTCTTAATCAGCGGTAAAACTTACTCTTATAAATGATAAAAAATTTTTCAATTAACCAATGACATTAATCTTTCCAAACAATTGCTTGCCACTTGGATAGATTTGCATTTTTTACTTTTTTAACTCGGGATTATATTCTTGTATTAGGCCTTGGAGACTTTGCTAAAAAAATGGAGAGAGGGGAATTTATTTTGTTAAAAATGACAATTAGAGTTATACCCGAGAAGAGGAAGAAAGCCTAAGCGACTTTCCCCTCCTCAAGGATTGTATTTTTGAGGGAATACTAATCTCCGCCGGACGATTGTTCTTGAAGTTTTTGACTAGCAGACTCACTTGCTTCCTCTTGAGAAGATTTAGCCGTTCCTTTGGCTGCAAGTTCTTTTGCAGTATTGGAAATAGATGCTGAGTCTTTTTTAGTACCAGCAACCCCACTCGTAGAATGAGCCGAATTCGCAATGGCTCCATAAGCTGAACTTATTGCAGACATCGAATAACTAGTATGTCCTATTGCTCCAATGCTCATCTTATCACCTCCTTCTAACTTGTTTATTAAAGTCGTGCTTTTTTTCAAACGTCACTTGTAGTTGTTATCGAATAATTTATTTTTAACTTAAGTGATTCACATTACGTCACCACCAGCCCTCATAAGGACAGGAGAAACTTTTAATGTTTTTTTGGACAGAGATTTATTAAGGTAAATAAGAGAAAATGTCAGCGCGAATTTCTAAAAAGGTTTTGTTTTAATTAGTAATATAAATTACTAAAATATTACCGATTGTTATTTGAATATGTCTTTTAATTTATCTTTATCTGAATCTGTGGTGAAGTGTCTTTTTCCAAAAGGATGGTAAAAGTAAGGATGTAATTATTACCGAAATTCAGTAAATTTAGGATAGGTTTGACACATTAGTGTAAATATATGAGACGATGTCTAATTATTAGTAACTATAAGGCTTCATAACTACTTGTTTTTGCACTATATATTTGGTACAAATTATGATCTTTGAATTCCTTATGTTTAGCCATAACTTAGTACAAGATCACAAATAATAATAAATGAACACCGGACAAAGTTTAATTACAATAGCAGCGATGATGCTACTTTCAATTCTGGTCTTAAGGATT
Source organism: Bacteroidota bacterium (assembly GCA_021777835.1). Classification (GTDB taxonomy): domain Bacteria; phylum Bacteroidota; class Ignavibacteria; order Ignavibacteriales; family Ignavibacteriaceae; genus FEN-1297. Next base: position 12,546 of record JAJYDC010000049.1, read on the forward strand.
AATAGTACGATATTAACTACAGATCAGGTTGTGCAGGATTCTAAGTTCGGGCTATTGGCGACTTCAATTGCTACTTCACTGATTGAAGAAGCAACAAGCAAAGCTTTCGATGCAAACACTGACTCTTCAAATGTAACCAGCTTAAGTCAATTAACTGCTCCTAGCAATTTAGGACCTGATAGCGGGGAAATTTATCCTAACTTTGATGATGTAGATGATTATAACGGATATACTAGAATCGATTCATCAATGCCGTCCGCAGTATTTAAGGACTCTTGCATTGTTGTTTATGTAGCATCTTCTACTCCGGGAGTAACTTCATCGACCGCAACTTGGAACAAAAAGATTACGGTTGTTGTAACAAGCCCATCAATGCAGGATACGGTTCGTATGTCAACAATTTTTAGTTATTGGTTTTTTAGGTAAGCCATGGGTTACGCTACAATATTAGATATTATAGGTTCAGTAATTGCAGGAGGCTTTCTGCTGCTAATTTTGGCACAGACGAACGGCAATGCAATTCAGAACTCTTACAATAATAATTCTGATCTTATAACTCAGCAAAATCTTTCGACTGTCGTTCTGATATTAGAAAATGATTTTAGAAAAATCGGGTATTGCGGAAACTGGACTAAAGCTGGACAATTTGATCCGACTAAAGCAATAATTTATGCTGATTCTTCAAGTATAAAGTTCCTGGGAGATGTTAATAATGATGGCAATATGGACACTGTATATTATTATGAAGGACCAACTAGCGAGTTGTCCGGCACGCCTAATCCAAATGACAGGATATTATATAGGTCTATCACATCGACAAATGCTTCTGATAATTCTCTAATAAAAAGCGGTAGTATGGGTATTACTCAATTTAATTTAACATACTATGATGACTTTGGGAATCAAATTAGCACACCTGTAGCAGCTCCCGGTTCAATATCTGAAATACAAATAACACTTCAGGTACAGAATACTGAAGCATATAACGGTCAATATGTTACTTCATATTGGAGACAACTTAGACTGGCAGCAAGAAATCTAAAGAATAGATAGGAGGCTCAAATTATGGGCGGTAAAGCAATTTTATTTGTAGTGGTCGGCTTTGGAATAATATTCGCGCTGATGGGATTAAAGTTTGGAAGTGTATCAACAGGGTCGGTTCAGAATTTTGTGCAATATTATTCTTCGACCAAAGCGCACAATATAGCTGTCAGCGGAGCTAACCTAGCTGCAAATGCTATTTTTCTTGATTCAACATGGACAACGGGATATAACAATTTAAGCTTCGACGGCGGCACAATAAATGTTTCGGTACAAATCCTTGACCCCGTAAGAAACATTAGACAAATTACATCAACAGCATCTTATAATGGTAATTCATCGGTAGTTAAAGTTGTTCTTCAGCCAAGTCAATTTTCTAAGTTTGGTTATTATTCAGTAAAAGAGAACGGAATTTATTTTGTAACAGGCGATACTATTTGGGGACCTTTACATACACAGGATTACTTATACGTCTCAGGCAGACCTGTGTTCAACGGCAAAGTTACTACGCTAAAAGGGATAAAGAAATATAACCGAAATGATAAACCAATCTTCAACGGAGGATACCAGCAAGGAGTGAGCTTAACAATTCCGCCTACAAGTATTTCTACATTAGAAACTAACGCTAATAACGGAGGCCATACATTTACCAATCATGATACAGTTTACTTAACTTTTGTTAATGACAGTGTGCGTTACAAGTTTGCCTATAACGGAACCCCGACAACATCGCTTACTTCAACACTTGCTCCAAACGGGACTATCTTTGCTGAGAACGCAGTGTTGAGGATTCAAGGAACTGTTCAAGGACAAGTTACTGTTGGGGCTAGCGGTTCTTACGGTGACGGTAATATTTATCTTGACGGTAATATAGTCTATAAAACAGATCCGACTGTTAATCCAAACTCAACTGATTTACTAGGTATTGTTGCACAGAATAATGTTTATGTTGCACAAAATGCAGCAAACACTTCCGGTATTAATATTGATGCGGCTATCTTTGCACAAAACGGCGGATTCGGTGCGCAGAATTATAGCACATGGTACACAAATGATGGAACGGGAAACCCGGCATATATTCACTTGCTTGGAGGAATTACTCAAAACAGCAGATTGGCAGTCGGCAGTTTTGGAGGTTGGTATGGAATGACCGGATTTTATAAAGATTATAGATATGATAATCGCTTCATGTCTGTCGCACCGCCTAACTATCCAAATACCGGCGGCTTCGAAATTGTTTCCTGGTACGAATAAATAAATATTCGGCTGAAGAAGTATATTTATTTTTCTAAAAGGTTTTTCCCCATTTAGAATAAGTTTGACATAATAAATTCTGATAGAAAAAATTAACAAACAACAAATACCACGAATAGCTGTTTGTTATTTTAACCGCACTTATAAATATTATAAATCAATTTAAAGTTCTCCATTCGTGTTCTCTGTGTTATTTATAAATTATCCAACCTCAATTTGATATTGAGTACCATTCTAAGACAATATACTTATCGAAATTAAGCTGATTTCGTATAATTTTATTGATTTTCACATTGGTCTAAAAATAGCATAAGTCATGGAAAACATTTTGATAGGAGAATCAGGTGAGAAATAAATTTACTATGACGATAGCCGTAATTCTTTTTATTACAGGCATGAGTTTGACATTAAATGCAAAGACTAAAAGTATTGCTCAAGTAATTGGGACTAATATGGGAGTAAATATATATTTCCCAGCACCCATAAAGGAAACATACTTTGCCGGTACATTTAAAGCCGAGATTGATGGTCATTCTACAAGTTTATATTGTATAGACATACATCATTTAATGATATATAACAGTGATTATCAGGATGTTGTATCTACAAACGATACTCTATCTTATATTCTTAATAATTATTATCCCTTCAAAGCCTCTTATCCCGGAATGCTTAGCGATGTTCATCGTGAAGCTGCTGCCG
>JAJYDC010000017.1 GCA_021777835.1 Bacteroidota bacterium
ATTTAATTTTGTACTTTTCGAAAATAAATCTCACTAACTCAGAGTTACCGATATCGCCTTTAATGAATTCATAATTCTTTTTGGCTTCAGATTTTTTTAGATTTTCAAGATTGCCGGCATAAGTAAGCTTATCAAGATTAATTATATTATAATCGTCACGTTCATCAAGGATGTGGTTGATGTAGTTGCTTCCGATAAAGCCCGCGCCGCCAGTTACTAAAATATTCTTCATTTAATTCCTAATAAGAAAATAGTCCAACAAAAATTCCTGCTTGAATATAAAAGCTATTACCGTTAATGTCCGATGGTGCATCGGTAATATCCTTATTGTTATCATAAGTCCAGCTGCTACCAAAAGTATACTGATAGCCAGCACCAATTCGAAAGGATAAAAGATGATATGCAGGAATATCAACATTTAAGGTTGGAGTAAAAAGCCAGAAACTATTTTTTAAAGAAGAAGCACCTAGTAAACCTTCAGAGGCACTATGCCAGTAGTTATTCCAGGTAATTGTGCCATTATTGCTGTAAAGTTGAATATTTAAGCTACCTCTTCCAATAACGGCGCCGAAAGAAACACCAAAATCTTTTATGAAAGGAAGAGTGTACTCTAGCGTTAGACCACCTCCGCTTATTGAATAAACAGCCTCCCTATTATAGCTAGTGTAAGGAGCTGGATATAGTGGATAGAAAATTGCCGATGCAGTTCTTGATCCGCTAAACCCTATGCCACCAACTCTTAGATTTTTTATGAATCCGAGATAAATAAAGCCCGCACCACCTGACATATAGAACCCACTTGAGGGCAATGAAGGTACACCAAAATTTTTTAGTTGAACATTTATTCCATCAACGTTTGGCATTATCCATCCACCTGTGTATCCACCCCCACCGCCAAATGGGGCATCGTAAAAGGGAGAGTCTTGGGGCATAATATTATGCGCCGAGATTATAAATAAGGCAATGAGGAAATAGAATCTTTTCATAAATAATTTCTTTTTTCTTCCAATCTAAGTTAGTAAAATTCGTTTAATCTGAAAACCAGAAAATTTATCTTTTCAGATTGGCATATTGTGATTGCGGGGTTACAGAATGGCAAAATTTGAGCTAGGTAAATAATATTCCAAGTTTGCGATTTTAGCATCATTTAAGGTTCAATTGCACGAAGAACTATTATACCAGTATCTTTTTTAACCTTTGAGAGATAATCTGCAAGTTTGAGATCGGATATTTGCACTTTATAACCAACATTCGGAGCGTGCATTAGATGAATACTTCCGTCTTTCATTTTAACAGCGACACCTACATGATTAATATCGAGTCCTTTGACGTCAGAGGTAAATGCTATCAGGTCGCCATTTTGGATTTCGCCTTCTATTTGAGAAATTTTTTCTTTTGGTATGAAGTAATAAATGCGCTTATTAATTTCTTTTTCCTGTGACTCAATGATAGGAATAAACGAAGGATTTTCTTTGAGCTGGGCATAAAGGTCAGGGTGTGTTGACATAAAGGATACATTGAACTTAAGGGGAACTCCGCCGATTTCCTGAGAAATATTTTTTACAATTCCCTTTTTAATATTGTCATAGATCCAATCGGAGAAATAATGCAGTCTTGAGGGATATTGATCAATTACGCCGCCGCGATAGCGGATTTTTGTAAGTTCATTTTGATAATCTTTAAAGGTATCTTTCTTTTCCTTAATGCAGCGTGCAAATGCAAGATCAGTTTCAAGAAAAGTCGTGCAATCAAGTCCTGTAAGATTAACAACAAGGTTTTCGGTTTTCCCTTTTTCCAAAGTATGAGCAATATACTCAGTGCCGATAAAACTCTTTCCAATTGCAGCGATAACATCGCCAATGGGTTTAACTTGCAGGTTTTCTTCAGCAGCAAGATTAAATTTCGATTTACAAATGTCAGCATCTTTTTCAGAGAAGATTTGCGCTCTAATAAGAGCTGAACTTGAGATAAGAAGAAGCAAAATAATCTTTATCATAATATATACAATTGAAATTTTAGTTAAATGATATCTTCACTATTTGGCTGTGAAGCAGATGAATATTCTTCAATTTGTCTAGCGTGAGCCAAATTTTCAAATCGGGCGTACTCTTTGATAAAAGCAAGTCTTATTTCGCCGACTGGACCATTTCTCTGTTTACCAATAATTATTTCTGCGACGCCTTCAGTTGTAGCGCCGTCTTCGGCAAAATTCTTAAGTCCATATACTTCAGGACGATTTAAAAATATTACAACGTCAGCGTCTTGCTCAATTGATCCAGATTCACGCAAGTTAGAAAGCTGAGGTCGTCTGTCTTTGCTAGTTTCCACAGCGCGGTTTAACTGCGCAAGGGCAATTACAGGAATATTTAATTCTTTAGCAAGTGCTTTTAAGGAGCGCGAGATATGTGAAATTTCCCGTTCGCGGCTTTCTGATTTGGGCGGTCCTTGCATTAGCTGAAGATAATCGATAATAATCATTCCGATGCCGTGTTCGGTTTTTAATCTTCTTGCCTTTGCTCTTATTTCCAGGACGGTTTGAGCCGGTGAATCATCTACAAAGATAGGAGATTCAATCAACTTATGAGCGTTCTTGCTTAATTTTACACCTTCTGACGGAGGCAGCTTACCTGTACGAACAAGATGTGCATTTAGTCTCCCTTCAGAACAAATCATTCTTATTACAAGCTGCATCGTAGACATTTCAAGGCTAAAAATTCCTACAGGAATTTTATGATCAATAGCGGCATTTCTTGCAAGAGAAAGAGCTAATGCTGTTTTTCCCATAGAGGGTCTTGCTGCAATTATTATTAAGTCGGATTTTTGAAATCCGCCTAACATTTCATCCAATTCATAAAATCCCGTTGGTACAGAAAATTGTTTTTTTGAATTTGAATGAATTGCTTCAATATATTCAAGAGCATCTCTTACGGCTCTATCCATATTTTGGAAAGATCTTTTTAGATGTGCCTCAGTTATTTCAAAAATCTTCTTTTCAGCTTCATCTAAGATGTCAAATGCATCTTGAGTGCCATCATAAGCAGATTGTGCAATTTGATGAGAGCTAGAAATAAGTCCACGCAGAATTTGCTTTTCGAGGATAATTTTCGAATGGTATTCGATATTTGCGGCTGAGGAAATATTTTGAGAAAGTTTACTTAAATAAACTGCTCCTCCAACGGCGTTTGTTTGCTCTCTCTTTTTTAATTCTTCATATAAAGTTACGGTGTCAATAGGTTCGCCTGCATCAAATAGGGCAAGCATTGCTTCAAAAATAAGCCTGTGCTCTTTCAGGTAAAAACTTTCAGGGGTTAAAAGCTCAATTGCTTTTGGGACGGCATCTTTTTCGATCATCATAGCACCAAGGACAGCGGCTTCTATTTCAGGGGCTGCTGGTGGTTTAACATCAGCCGGGATTATACTTTCCAATGTTATATTTTGTTTTACAATTTTTGCCATAGTATTAATAACTTTATTTTAATTGAGCCATCTCGTCATATAATTTTCTAAAAAGCTGAACGTCTTCCCAGCATCCGCGTTTCCAATTTGGATTGCGAAGCAAAGCAGCCGGATGATATGTTACCATTACTTTAGCTTTGCCAAAGTCAAAAACTTTACCCCGAAGATTAGTTAAAGATTCCCTTTTTTTCAACAATCCAAGCGCTGAAGTTAAACCCAGGCATAATATTACCTTCGGGTTTATAAGTTCAATTTGTTTATTTAGGTATGGCAAACAGGATTCCATTTCTGCCGGTAATGGCGTCCTATTTGCAGGAGGACGGCATTTAACAATGTTAGCAATGTAAACTTCTTCGCGAGAGAAATTTATAGCTTTAAGAATATCGGTGAGTAATTTGCCGGCTCGACCTACAAACGGCAATCCCTGGGCATCTTCATCGGCGCCAGGACCTTCACCTACCACAAGCACATCCGCATTAGGATTTCCAGTGCCAAATACAAATTTATTACGAGTCTTTCCGAGAGGGCATTTTTGACATTCGCAGATAAGTTTATTTAGTTCATCAAGGTTACTAGAGAACTGCCACTTTTCTTTCGGTTCTTCAATCAAGGGAATCTCTTTTAAATTTTCATTTTTCGAAGACAATATCTTTTCTGAAATAATTTCTTTTTGGGATTTAACTACTTCAGACTGTTGAATTTTAGGTTCAAATTCGACTGAAGTTCTTCGTTTTAAGTTTTTAGTTTCAAACAACTCATCACCAAAAATTTCTTTTTGATCAATAAGCGATTGTAAAAGCAAGTCTTGTAATTTTTCATTCATTAAAACTAAGTATCCGATAAAAGGAAGAGAAGCTATTTTATAATTTTATGAAGTTCCGTTAAAATATTATTTGCTATTTGAAATTTAGATTGGAGTGGAAATTCAATTTCGTCCCCGGAGGAGTGAATGACGGTTACTTTATTTGTATCCGTTTCAAATCCGCTCTTTTCATCCTTTAGTGAATTCAGAACAATCATATTTAGATTTTTTGATTTTAACTTTCTGCCAGCATTTATTAGTTCATTATCAGTTTCAAGGGCAAAGCCAACAACTATTTTATTTTCTTTATTAAGAGAGGCTAAAATATCATCAGTTTCGATTAATTTAATTGATTTTAGCTTTTCTTCTTTTTTTATCTTGGTTGAAGAAACGGTTTCCGGTTTATAATCCGCGACAGCAGCGGACATAATTAGGATATCATTTTCTTTAATTTTATTTACAACTTCCTTTTTCATTTCGGATGCAGAGCGAACTTTTATAAAATTAAATTCGGGATAAACATTTTCGTGTGACGGACCAGAAATTAAAGTAACATTTGCGCCACGAAGGAAAGCAGCCTTTGCAATTTGATAGCCCATTTTCCCGGAAGATCGATTTCCAATAAATCTAACAGGATCAATATCCTCGTAAGTAGGGCCTGCAGTTACTAAAATATTTTTGCCGGACAAATCCTTTTTATATCCTGACAAGATTAATTCTGCAGCATCCATTATTCTAAGATTATCAGCAAGTCTTCCAGAACCAGATAAACCGCTTGCAAGATGACCATACTCGGCATAAATTAGAAAGTATCCGAGACTTTCAAGTTTCTTAAAGTTCTCCTGAGTGATTTTATTCTCATACATATCGACATCTGCAGCGGGTGCTATTATAAGAGGTGAACGCAAAGCAGTAACCAAAGTTGTTAAAGCGTTATCTGCAAAGCCATGAACAATCTTTGCGACCGTATTAACCGTTGCCGGAGCAATAATCATCAAGTCGGCCCAAAGCGCATAATCTATATGCCATGTTGTCAGCGAAGAACCATTAGATTGTGAGACGGGAAAAGTATTTATAATAACCGGATTTTGGGATAGAGTAGCAAGAGTCAGAGGAGAAATAAACTCTGCAGCCGAAGGAGTCATCACAACTTTAACCTCAGCGCCGCGTTGGATAAGAGAACGAATAAGGAAAGCAGATTTGTAAGCAGCGATGCAGCCGGTTACGCCTAAAAGAATTTTTTTACCGGTAAGTACATCTTCGCTCATAGTGATTTCAAAATTTAGTGAATTATTAAATAACCGGCGGAAATAAACTTCCGCCGATGGATTAAAAATTTATTAGTAATTAGTAAGAAGATGAATATTAAGTACTTACTACTTATATCTATATTCAATATTTCCTGTAAGAAGTTCTGCTAAAGCCTGGATGTGTGGTTTTTCTTTCTTTTCAAAATCCAAAGCTATTTTAAGCTGTGCAGGGTTTTCAATATCTTCGCTCTCGTCGTCAGCAGCAGGAGCAGGAATAGTGCTAATCAAATTAGCATATTCAATTTTATTATCGTCATTTATTTGACGTGCTCTTTTTGAAGCTACAATGATAGCCTCATAAACATTTTGCGTTTTCTTGTCAATTATACGTAAATCAATTGGTTCAATCTGCATTTAATCATTTTCCTTTATAATATTATTTATAATGCTTTTAGTCTCTAATATAGCTTTTTTTAAATCTTTATTTTCTACAAAATAATCAAATTTATCCTTAAGACTCAATTCCATTTTTGCGCGCTCAATTCTTTTCTTGAAATCCTCTTCGCTTTCTGTTTTTCTATTTCTCAATCTAGTTACAAGTTCATTTAAACTTGGCGGATAAATAAAAATTAATCTTGAGTTAGGATAGATACTTTGAACTTTTAATGCTCCTTTAACATCAATCTCTAATAATACAGATTTCCCTAGCTTAATATTATCTTCAAGAAACTTTTTATATGTGCCGTAATAATAGTCGTAAACCCGTTCCCACTCCACAAACTCTTGATTTTGGATTTTCTCTTCGAATTCATTTTCTGATATAAAGAAATATTCTTTACCGTTAGTCTCTTCTTGTCTTTTACTTCTAGTAGTAGCAGATATCGAGAAAATCAATTCCGGGAAATCCTTTAATACTTCTTTTACAATCGTCGTTTTCCCTGTACCACTGGGGGCAGCGACGGCAATAATTTTACCAGATTTAACTTCCAAATATTACTCAAGATTTTGAATTTGTTCGCGAATTTTCTCAATCTCTTCTTTAATAAAAACTGAGTTGTGAATTGTAAAAGTAGAAATTGATTTCGACGAAATAGTATTTGCTTCGCGATTCATTTCCTGACAGAGAAAGTTTAATTTTCTTCCCGGTTCGGACTCATTTAGGCTTTCTAAAAAGAACTTTATATGACTACGAAGTCTAACACACTCTTCTGTGATATCAGCTTTATCAGCAATAATTGCAAGTTCCTGCGGAAGTCTATCTTTGTCAATGTTTACATCACCGACAAGATTATTTATTCTTTCCTTTAACTTTTCAAAATATTCGGAGGCAGCTGTTTCTGTATCTTTTTCAATCTTTTCAAGCTGGGACTCAATCATTTTAATACGCTGAACAAGGTCTTTTGTAAGTTCTTTCCCTTCATTCTTTTTCATCTTAAGTAATTCTGAAAGCGCGGAATCTAATGCTTTTTTTATTAAATGAAACTCAGAATCACTTAATTCAAGATCCGGGGTAGAAAAAATATCTGCATGATTCAAAAGATGATCGAGCTTTATTTTCTCATTTAGTTTTGCTGCTTTTTTTAAATCTTTTATAAGAGATAAATAGGTCTTTAATTTCTCCTTGTTGATTAAGAGAGATTCATTAGCAGAACTGTTGCTCTTTAATAGAATTATAACTGAAAGTTTACCACGATTAATTTTTGATTTAATGAATTCACGTATCTCATATTCCCTATTCATCAAAGATGCAGGTAATTTAAGCGAAATTTCAAGAAATCGACTATTTACGCTTTTTACCTCTACTTCAGAAGTATAGTTTTCATTCTGAGCTGACCCTTTTCCATAGCCTGTCATGCTATAAATCATACTAGTCCTATTAATAAAGAATTTAAAAATAATGATTTTAGGGTTGGCAAACAATATAAATCATCACTATTCCGTAGTCCCTTAAAAAGCCTCACCAATTCCAAAATGAATTTCCATTTGTTTCCAGAATGCTTTATGAATAATTGTCTTTTTATCCTGTGGATTATAAACCTTAAATCCAAAATCAATTCGAAAGGGTGCTATCTGCGAATAGTAACGAAGTCCAAACCCGGCAGATACGGCTAACTCATTAAATCTGAAGGAATTGTAGCCATTCCAGGTATTACCATAATCCGAGAATAATACAAAGCCTACCTTAGGCCAAAACTTTCTTCTGAACTCAAAGGATCCTTCGACTAAAAACGTACCACCACGCAAACTATCACTTAAAGTTAAGCCAAAGTATTTTATTGAATCTCTAGGAACTAGCTCTCTAGACCTCCAGCCTCGAACTGAATTGCTTCCACCGGCAAAAAAGGTTCTATTTGGAGGTATTACGTCATAGCCCCCTTGAATTGTCTGAATATACCCTGTTTTAAATTTTATTGCAAATGTTGCATTATTGTCATTTGAGATCGGCAAGTAAAAAGCCGAAGTTTGTTGAAGTTTATAGAAGAGGGCTTTGCCGATTGTGGTTAAGTTTACCTGATCGCTTGATCCTAGATGTTGGTTAATGTCAAAGTTTGTTGATGATGAAGCACCTTCGACAATAAAAGAAAGATTGTCACCTCTTGTCGGAAACATAACATCATTTGACTTTGAAGAACCAAACTCAGTACCAATTACTGTAGTCAGACTATTAGCGCTTAAGGATACAGTAGGGTCACTTAAATTTGGATTATATCCGACGTATTCAAAAATAAGATAAGGATTTAGAAGAGTAATGTATGTATAACTTGGCATCTCAAAATCAAGACTCAACCTTGTTCCATAGGTACCAATATTTGATAAATTTTGAGTAATAGTCTGAAAATAAAACTCTATACTTGTTGCAATAGGGCGATTAAAAAGAAACGGCTGTTCAAGCTTAAGAGAAGACTGAAATGATCCTTGAAATGTTGAATCGCGTCTTCCGTGACTCTTAAAAAAGTCAGCATAATTAAAATGTATTACATCTAAGATTTCGCCTTTTGCATTTAGTGTCAGTTTTCGTGCATCGCCGAAGAAATTCTTTTTAGTGAAGGTAGCGCCTAGGCCTAAATTGAATTCTTCACGCTGATTGTCCATAACTATTTCAGGTGACATTTCATTCATCATTCCGATATTTCCTTTAAGCAAAAGGGGCACCTGATTTCCCACAGTATCGGGTATATTAGAAGTAAGTTGAATAGTATTAAATAATCCGGTTCTAGCTAATCTGTATTGGCTAATGTCTATTTTGTTTTTGTCATAATAATCTCCGGGATTTATCATTGTAATTTGTCTAAGAAGATTATCACTAACCATGTCCTTACCGTTTCCTGATTTATCAATTACAATATTATTAATTTTATAGCGATAGCCGGTACGGAAAAAGATAACAAGATTAACTTTGTAATGTGAAGTATCGATTAAAACATCAGTTGGTGCAGAGCGAGCTAGCATATAGCCTTCATTTTTCAATACTTCTATTGCTTTCGCAATATTTGAATAAACTATTTCCTCGGAGTACCTGGCCTTAGAACTAAAATCTTCCACAGCATATACTTCATTTGATATTTCAGGAATTACTTTATTTAATCCGCGATAAATCACCTTTCCATAGGTAAAGGGGCGACCTTCGGAAATCGAATAAGTTAATGTTGCAGCTTTTTGACTAGTATCTATCTTATACGAAGAAGTAATTTTTGCGTCGAAATATCCATTAGACTTATAGAAGTCACCTAAAGAAAGTATATCAAGCGGGATAGTGGTTGAATCAAAATATTCAGGTCCTTTACCAAAGCTAGAAAATGAATGCAAGAATTTCCAATACCATTTGGGGGATTCCTTACTTACAATAATAGCCTTCAAGCCTTCTGAAGAGAAAGAATTGTTTCCGACAAAATTAATTGCTTTAAGTTCGTATTGAACATTTTGCTGGGAAAATATCACAGCAGAAAGAAATATAACTATCGATAAAGTAAATGATATTTTTTGCTGCATTAGAATAAATGATTTTCTTTTTACAAAGGTAATATAATTCGGAAAATAAATTGATAAAATTCGAGGTTTCAAGACGAAATTTTGGATTTTTAATTAAATTTGGTGTCTAAACCTTGATTTACTTGATTAAGTGATTAACTTGATTATAAGAAATGCTAGGTGCCGGGGTTGAAATATTTCAAATGTTTTATTTCAGAATTGGATTATTGGAAAATCAATTCCTTTACATTTTCAATGAATGAAATGTTAAGATTTGTTAGAAAGCCTCACCGATTCCAAATTGCACTTGAAGTTGTTGAAACACAATTTTATGGTCAAAAATAAACCTATGATCTCCCGGATCATAAAATTTGAATCCAAAATCCAACCTAAATGGAGCAACTGCAGTATAATAGCGAAATCCAATACCAACAGCAACGGCGAGTCCGTCGTAACGAAACTGTTTATAGCTTTCCCAAGTGTTACCAACATCTGAAAAAAGGACGGTACCAAAGTTCTCCAAAAATCGATATCTATATTCCATAGAGCTTTCAAGTAAGAATGCTCCGCCCTTTACGTTATTGATGCCATAAATGCTTAAAACACTATCACTACCTTGAGGAACTAGTTGATTTGAGCGCCACGCACGAATTGAATTACTTCCGCCTGCGTAGAAAGTACGGTTTAGAGGAACTCCTGAAAATCCGCCATAAAAAGTCTGCAGATTTCCGACTTCCAATTTAAATGCAGCAATTGAATTTTTAATATTATCAAGCGGAATGTAGTATGAGCCAGTAAGTAAAATTTTATAAAACAATGAGCCGCTGTAATTTTGTTTGAGAACTCTTGAAATTAAAAGAGGAATTGAATTTGCCTCTTCAACATGAAACGATAAGTTATATCCTTGTGTGGGGAAAAGGATATTATCGGCTGTAGTTGATGCGATATCTGCAGCAATATCCGAAATTAGTTTACTTGAAAGACTATCATTTAATGTACGGTACACTTCATTTGATTGTTCAACGGTATAGGATGTACTAAGATGGTTTATAAAAGTATATGTTGGAAGTTCAAAATCCAGAGTGAAGGATGAACCGTAAACAGTGTTGTTATAAGTTGCCTGCTTGTCTATCTTAACATAAGTTTCCCATGATCCGAAGATTGGTTTGCCAAAAAGATAGGGTTGGTCAACCGTAATATGAGAATCAACATAACCAAGAAGTGTTGTGTCTTTATAAGAAAAATGTTTAATTAAATTTCCAAAATCAACATTAAATAAATTCTGCACACCGAAGGAAGAGCTGAGGGTAAGCTTTCTAGCATCCCCGAAAAAGTTTTTTTTAATGTATGCTGCACCCAAACCTACGTTAAACGCGTTTTGTTGATTATTAAGGATTACTTCCGGAGAAAGTTCATTTAATAAACCGATAGTTCCAGCCAATCTAATAGGGATTTTATGATCAGTTGTATCTTCATTAATGGCAGTAAGAATAGCAGACTCAAATAAACCAGTTCTATAAAGCCTTACCTGGCTTCTACGAAGCTCATCCTGATCATAATAATCGCCTGCTTTAATTCCGGAAATATTGCGGAGTAATTTTTCATTTACTAGCTTTGCGCCCTTGCCGCTTTTCTGAACGAGAACAGTGTCTATTTTATATCTTTTGCCAGGAATAAAGAAAATATCTACATTAGCTTTATTGGTAGAAGTATCCTTAATTATAATTGTGCTATCGTAGCGGGCAAAAACATATCCATTATTCAATAATTCGGTTAATACGTTTGCCGTATTTTTTTGAATAGTGCTTTGAGAAAATCTTTGATTTTCATTAAGGGATGTTTCATCATGAATTTTGCTCAAAACATCCGGCGGAACATCTTTCAAGCCCCTCAAATAAAGGCTTCCATATGTAGCAGGTTGATTTTCAATAATTTTATAAATTATATTAACTAAATATTTCGATGTATCAGCTTTGTAGCTACAGGAAAATTGAGCATTAAAAAAGCCATTTGAATTGTAAAACTCTTTAAGTGCAGTGAGATCAAGGGGAATTAGGGAAGAATCAAAGTATGAAGGTTCTTTTCCCAAGCTGCTGAAGGAATTAAGAAATTTCCAAAACCATCCGGGTGTAATTTTCGAATAAACAACTTCACTTAAAGTCGAAGATGAAAAAGATTGATTACCTATAAACACAATTGAATTTATTTCAAAATTCTTTTTTGTCTGAGCAAACACCTGGCAGCTCAAGACAAGGGTTAAAATAATAAAAAGAAACTTATTCGACATAAGAGATTAAAAAATAAAAGAAGAAAAATCCGGAAAGCCGGTTAGTACTTTAGAGTAACATCTTTATCTATAATTTTGAAAGCTGAAAAATCCCGTTTGAAATTGCCAATGAAGAAATTCTTAATTTCAGGGATGTCTATATTTGGCGAAAGATATAATGAAACCGGCCGACCCGGGACAGAAATAAAATGTGCATAATAAATCTTTTTTTCCTTAAAGTTAATAATATAGGAAAATACCTCCCCGCCTCCGCTACCCAAGTAAAAGTCTTGTGAATTATAATAAACAAGTTCGTAATTAAACATTGGAAATTTAATTTTCTTGACAAGGCAGCCTTTGAATGAACCATTTAAAAGAGGCGTTTGGAAAGTTGAAACATACTGATCATTTTCCTGTTTTAATAGTGAAAACCGAATACCATAGTTCTTTTGCTGGTCAATTTCTGTCCCGGCAGATATTTCAATTATGGAGTCTGAGTCGAAGGATCCATTATATGCAAATTTCACATTATCCCCTAAGATATTTTTAGCTTGCTGCAATACAACCTCAGGATTGTTAAGATCAGGCTGGTTAACAGCAGGCTGATTTGATTGTTTTTTTCCTCCGCAAGAAAAAAAGAAGAGAGATAAAGATAAAAACAACGGGAGTAAATATTTATTTGATAACAACTTTAGTTCCTTTCTTTACTACTGAATAAAGTTCATCCATATTTTCATTACTAATAGCAATTGACCCGTCTGTCCAATTATAAACAAAAGGAAGATATTTGAAAAGGAAATCCAATCTGCCTATTCCATGAATTCCCATATTTCCGCCAAGCTCAGTATTCGGATCAGGGCAAATGCCGTAATAATAGTCATATTTGATTTTATCAAATTCTTCTTGAGATATTAATCCTTTGCGTAAAGCTTCTGTTGCATCATAGATATTTGGATAATTTATCTTAAAAAACTTATAATATTTGGTGTTAGTATCTATCTCGCAGATTTTATAATCTCCAACCGGAGTAGCCAGATCGCCGGCTTTGCTTTTGGGGACGCTAACATTTCTGCCAAAATTAGCAGTATAACTTTTAATTAATACTGTATCATTATATAGCTTTAACGAGTAAGAACTTCTAGAAACGACTATTATAGGATCTTCCAGCTTGGTAAATCCTTTTCGAGACATATCTACAGATAGCGGGACCTCGCGCATGTTTATGATAATTCCGTAGACTATAACACCTGCAACAAACAAAATTATTCCACCGCTAAAGAGGATTACACTCCTCAGTATATTTGTATTAAAATATGATGAGAGATATTCCCTTGTTTTTTTTATCAGTAGTTTATCTATAATTTTCATTTATTTGCTGTAAAAAGAAAATTTACCAGACGGAATAATATCTTTCAATTCAAAATTTAACGAAATTAATTCATATTTCTAAGTTAAATATTAGTACGGATTAATTGACGGAATTAAGTTGTCTTAAGATCTGTTAAGAATTTGAGAAGAAACCTTGTTTCCCTTAATAAAATAAAAACCCAACTTCCTTTTATGAAATTGGGTTTTGAATAATGCTATTTAAAATCATTTTAAGAAAAGTGGATTTGACTACACTTCCATAATTTCCTTTTCTTTATGTTTCAGTACATCGTCAATCTTCAAGATATGTTCATCCGTTAGTTTTTGGACCTTGTCTTCAGCTTCTTTTAATTGATCTTCAGAAATTTTCTTGTTTTTTTCTTCACGTTTCAGGTGTTCGTTTGCATCTCTACGAACATTACGAACTGCAATTTTAGACTCTTCGCCGAACTTTTTAACTAGCTTAACAAAATCTCTACGGCGTTCTTCATTGAGCGGCGGAACAGGAATCTTCAAATTTGTACCGTCATTCACCGGATTAAAGCCCAGATTTGCTTCAAGAATTGCTTTTTCAACATGGCTTACTACTGACTTATCCCAAGGAGTAATTGATAAAGTATGTGCATCTAATACAGTAACATTAGCAAGTTGATTAAGAAGCGTCATATTTCCATAATAATCAACTTTAATTCCGTCGAGCAGAGCGGTAGTTGCTTTTCCAGTTCTAATTTTCGATAACTCAGATCTAAGAGCCTCAAGGGATTTATCCATTCTTGCTCTTGCATCGCTAATAACTTGTTCCATAATAACCTCTGAAATTATATATTCAATACCCTATTTTCACAATTTGAATTTATTATACTATGAAAAGTAAGAAGCCAAAACTAAAAGGGCAAAATTTCTATTATTTTTTAGGATCATTAATTACAGTACCGATTGCTTCGCCTTTAACTAGTTTTAATAGATTGTCAGCTACGTCCATATTAAAAACAACAACAGGGAGATTGTTTTCACGGCACAGACTTATTGCAGTCATATCCATAACACGAAGGTTTTGTTTCAATACGTCTAGATAAGAAATAATATCAAATTTAAATGCATTTGGATTTTTTTCAGGATCGGAATCAAAAACCCCATCAACGCGGGTACCTTTAATTATTACATCTGCTTCTATTTCAACAGCTCTCAGAGATGCTGCAGTGTCGGTACTAAAATAGGGATGTCCGGTTCCTGCTCCAAATATTAATACCCTGCCTTTTTCAAGGTGTCTAATTGCACGTCTTCTAATATAAGGTTCTGCAATTTGTTCCATGTGGATAGCGCTCATCAACCGGGAATAAATACCCTTATGTTCAATTGCATTTTGGAGTGCAAGAGAGTTAATCATGGTGGCAAGCATTCCCATTTGATCACCAGTGACACGGTCGATACCTTGATCACTAGCGCTTAATCCACGATAAATATTCCCGCCTCCAATTACAATGCCAAGCTGAATGCCAATATCATAGACTTTTTTTACTTCGGTAGCGAAGAAATCAAGGACGTGATGGTCAATCCCGAATCCTTTTTCCCCCATCAAAGACTCGCCGCTTAATTTCAAAAGCACTCTTTTATATTTTAGATCGCTCATATCTCACATCTAGGTTATAATAATTTGAATTTCGAATTAGCTTGATTGATAATTAAGATTTTACTTAGAGAATAAAAAATACAGTACAATATAAAAAAAGGTCTTAATAAAATTAAGACCTTTTCATAATTTATTTTTTCTCATCGCCTAGGTGAAACCGGCGGAAGAGGTTTATTTTTACGTCAGTTCCGTGCTTAGAGTTGAATTCTTTAATTAAATCCGTTACAGTTTTTGTATTATCTTTAATGAAGGCTTGTTCAGACAGGCAATTTTCCTGATAGAATTTATTTAATTTTCCCTGAGCAATTTTATCAAGAATTTGTTCAGGTTTTCCTTCCTTGCGGGAAATTTCTTTATAAATTTCTATTTCTTTTTCGATAAGATCCTTTTGAACCTCTTCACGATAAACGCAAATAGGTTTCATTGCCGCAACTTGCATAGCAATATCCTTACCTAGATTCAGAAATTCTGCTTTTTTATCGCCGACATTGTCAAATTTAACAAGTACACCTAACTTTGCGCCAAGGTGAACGTAATCAACAACTTCGCCTTTAGGGGCTTCTTCAATAGAAAGTCTTGATATTTGAATTTTCTCGCCGACCTTCCCTAGTAGTTCTTCAAACTGATCTTTAATAGAAGGATTCTTTACAAGTAGATCATCAACACTATTAGGCTTAGTTGAGCTTACAACTTCCAATACATTTTTAGCGAATTTAATAAAGTCTTCGCTGTTAGCAACAAAGTCTGTTTCGCAGTTAACTTCAACAATAACGCCTGACTGCAAATCATCTGAAACTTTAGTAAGCACCATTCCTTCTTTAGCAGTTCTTTCAGCTCTTTTAGCTGCAACAGCAGCGCCTTTCTTGCGAAGTATTTCAATAGCTTTTTCAAAATCCCCATCAGCTTCGGTTAATGCTTTTTTACAGTCCATCATACCGGCGCCGGTTTTTTGTCTTAATTCATTTACTTGAGCAGCAGTAATAGCCATTTCATTGTCCCTTTACATTATTATGATTCTGAAGGAATATCTTCTTCTTTTTTAGCTTTTCCTTCTTCTTCTCTTTCTTTCTTAATTCTTTCATTTTGTGCAGTTTCTTCAGACTTTTTCTCAGCAGCTTTAGCATTACCTTCAATAACAGCATCTGCCATGAAATTAGTAATTATTTCAACAGTCTTAACAGCATCGTCGTTTGCCGCAATTACATAATCAACTTCATCAGGATCGCAGTTCGTATCAACAATTGCGAATACAGGGATATTAAGTCTTTTAGCTTCTTTAATTGCGATTGTTTCTTTCTTAATATCAACGACAAACATTGCGCCTGGAAGCTTTGACATAGTTTCAACGCCTTCAAGAACTTTTTTTAGTTTGTCTTTTTCTCTGGTAAGGAACAATCTTTCCTTTTTAGTAATTTTATCGAAAGTTCCATCAGTTTCTTGTTTCTCAATATTGTTAAGTCTTTTAATACTTTTTCTGATAGTTGCAAAGTTGGTCAACATTCCGCCGAGCCATCTTTCGCTTACCCAATTAGCATCGCATCTTCTTGCTTCAGAATCAATAACATTCTTAGCTTGTTTTTTAGTACCAACAAAAAGAACTTTCTTTCCTTCAGACACTAATTTTGATAGAGCATCCGAGGCTTCAATTATTTGATTTTGAGTTTTCTTTAAATCTATGATATGAATCCCGTTTTTTTCCATGAAGATATAAGGCTTCATTTTGGGATTCCAGCGACGTGTTAAGTGGCCGAAGTGCGCACCAGCTTCAATAAGTTGAGTTATATTTAACTTTTTCATTTTTACTCCTGTTTTTCTTGTCTATGAAATAGGCAAGTCTTCTACTTTCATCATCTTTACCTACAATCCCATTTTATTCGGGACACAGGAGGTAAATCAGAAAGTATGAATGATAGATTAATAAATTAACGTTTAGAAAATTGAAATCTTTTTCTTGCTTTTGCTTGACCGTATTTCTTACGTTCAACCATTCTAGGATCTCTAGTTAAAAATCCTTCTGCTTTAAGGGCAGGTCGATAGTCTGGGTTAAGGGAGATTAGACCTCTAGCAATTCCAAGTCTAATAGCTTGAGCTTGACCGGTAGTTCCACCGCCGTTGACATTAATAAAAACATCATACTGTCCGGAAGTGTTTGTGACTTTGAATGGATTAGTAATATCTTCTCTACTGAGTAACTGAGGGAAAGCCTTTTCAAACTCATTACCGTTAACGGTAATTTTACCATTTCCGTTTCTTAATATTACTCTAGCTACAGATGTTTTTCTTCTACCTACAAAAATTTGATCTGTCATTATTTCTCCGTTAAACTAATTACTTCGGGTTTTTGAGATTGATGAGGATGATTTGCGTCCGAGTAAACTTTTAATTTTTTAATTAACTTATTTCCTAATCTATTTTTTGGAAGCATTCCTTTTACAGCAGCTTCAATCACAAACTCGGGTTTCTTTGCCATAAGTTCAGAATAGCTTTTAATCTTCAATCCGCCAGGGTAACCTGAATAACTATAGTAGTTTTTCAGCATCTCTCTTTTACCGGTTACCTTAATTTGTTTTGCGTTTATCACAACCACAAAATCACCAGTGTCAGCGTTAGGAGAAAAGGTTGCCTTTTCCTTACCGCGAATAACTCTTGCAACTTTTGTGGCTAATCTACCTAATACTTGATCCTTGGCATCGATAACATACCATTTTCTATCCGCATCTTTGGTAGAGACAAATCTTGTAATTTTAGCTTGTTTCATTAAATTTCTCCGAAATCAATAATCCATTTCAATAAAGGTTCCTAAATTAAGCTTTAAGAAAAAGAAAGTCAAGGATTTACAGGATAAAACAAGTAACATCAATATTAAAAGCGTAACCGGATTTGAGATAATGTAGGCAAAAATGAAATAATTCACTAGAAAAGTCTTCTTCCAAACTTAAAGGACTTAACCATTCCCCAGAAAATAGGCTGAAATGAGTTAAAATAATTCTTTCCGTCAATTATTAGTTTGAGACTATAGTCTTCATTAGAGTGAGTCCTTATATATATAGTTTGAGAAATTTGCCCTTCTAATTCTTCAGGATCATTAAAATATATTTGATTTCCATTTATCTCAGTTTTGTTTTTAAAGCGTGATGGGTCAAACATGTCTTTATCTACAACTTCAAGATGAACGTAAGGAGGGGGGGTAATTTTTGTTTGCTCAAACCAAAAGGTTACCCCGTCTAACTTATGCTTTAAGTCCTGGTCAATATAAGTCCACCCATTTGGATATTTCAAAGTAACATCTAGTGTATTTTCATGATAAAGTTGATCCAACTTGGTTGTATCTGCCCTCATTGCAGTAAAATTATAAAAGGTTTGAGAATGGTTTATATCCTCAGCTACACGCTTCGAGGATAGTAATTTTTCACTTTTTTCTTTTGCTGATTTATTAATATTAGCATTAACATTTTCTTTGACAGTGTTTTCTTGAGCAGGTAATTCATTAAGATCGTTATTAGGAGCCACCAATATGTAGTGAGGGTTTACTCGAGGTCTATCAGAAACTTCATTTATTATGAATAGTATTACAAACAAGATAATTAAATGAAAAATTATAGAAGTAGAGGAACTAAAAATTGTATTTGTATCAGATGTTAATTTCATTATCATTAAAATGAATATAAGACTTTGTAAATACTTTGCCAATAAATTCTTTTAAGTAAATGGTATGTAAAAATAGTTATTACATTTTTTTGAAGCCATATACAAAATCTTTAATTTTACTCGCTTAATTTAATAAACTGTAGAAAGGCTTGAAATGAAATTCCTTGTAACCGGGGGTGCTGGCTTTTTAGGGATAAACTTAATAAGATATTTGAAATTGCGCGGTCATGATGTTGTATCATTAGATATAGTAAAGTTTGATTATCCGGATATTAATGGTAATATTTCAATTATAACAGGAGACATTCGAAACAAAGAGACTGTAAAAGAAGCGATGAAAGGTATAGACGTTGTTGTACATACCGCAGCAGCCCTTCCTTTATATACACCTGAGCAAATCTTCTCTACAGATATCGATGGGACAAAGAATTTATTAGAAGAAGCAGAAAAGAGTAAGGTTGAAAGATTCATTCATATTTCATCGACAGCAGTATATGGTATACCTGACCATCATCCGTTATTTGAAGGAGACAAGCTTGACGGAGTCGGGCCTTACGGGAAATCAAAGATTAAAGCAGAGCAGGAATGCGACAATTATAGAAACAAGGGAATGTGTGTTACTATTATCCGTCCTAAGTCATTTGTTGGACCAGAGCGACTTGGGGTATTCGATCTTTTCTATGATTGGGCATACGACGGAAAGGGGTTTCCGATGATTGGCAGCGGTAATAATCGTTACCAGCTCCTTGATGTAGAAGACCTTTGTGAAGCAATTTTGCTTTGCGCTACTCTTGAAAAGAATAAAGTAAACGATACATTCAACATTGGTGCAAAAGAATATACTACTATGAAGGAAGACTACCAGGCTGTGTTAGATTATGCAGGTTTTGGGAAAAAGATTGTAGGACTTCCCGAAAAGCCAACTATTGCTCTATTAAAGATTCTTTCAGCACTTAAGCTGTCGCCTTTATATAAATGGGTATACGAAACTGCATCAAAGGATTCCTTTGTTTCGATTGAAAAAGCTGAAAGAGTACTAGGTTATTCCCCAAAATATTCTAATAAAGATGCGTTGATTAGGAATTACAAATGGTACAAAGAACACAAGAATGACTTTAAGAATACCAGCGGTGTTTCTCACCGTGTACCGTGGAAACAAGGTTTATTAAGAATTGCGAAAGCGTTCTTTTAATTTGATCGGCAAAGTTTTATATTAAAAATAAATGAAAGAAAGGAAATAATTATGTCAAGTAAAAAGGACTATTTGAAAGGCACAATTGAGCACATTGATATTAAGAAGCACAATGTAGTTGAGCTGGTAGATGCAATGCAGCGTATGGCTTTTTCAGCAAGGGATTTGAACCGTGCTGCGAATATTTATGATAGAATGCTACGCGATAAGGATTGCGGAATCATATTAACACTAGCAGGAAGTTTGTTCAGCGCAGGGTTAAAAAAGATTGTTTATGATTTAATTATGAACAACATGGTTGATGCAGTAGTATCAACGGGAGCACTTATGGTTGATCAAGATTTTTTTGAAGCGCTTGGCTATAGACATTATATAGGTACTCCGTTTAGTGATGATAACGAACTAAGAGAACTTCATATTGACAGAATTTACGACACTTATATAGACGAAGATGAATTAAGAGTATGCGATGAAACTACCGGGAAAATATTTGACTCGCTTGAGCCGAAGCCTTATTCTTCGCGTGAACTACTTTGGGAATTCGGTAAGTATCTTGATGAAAACGGCGGACCAAAAGTTGAAGACTCAGTAATTTATGCAGCATACAAAAAGAACGTGCCTATTTTCGTACCGGCGTTCTCAGATTGCTCCGCAGGATTTGGTTTTATAATGCATCAGACCAAAAATCCTGACAGTCATGTTTCAATTGATTCGGCTAAAGACTTCTTGGAGCTTACAAAGATTAAGCTTCATAGTAATGAGACAGGTATATTTATGGTTGGCGGAGGAGTGCCTAAAAACTTTACACAAGATATTGTGGTAGCTGCCGATATATTGAAAGAAGATGCACCAATGCACAAGTATGCTATTCAAATTACAGTTGCAGATGTTCGTGACGGAGCGCTTTCAAGCTCTACATTGAAGGAAGCCAGTTCATGGGGAAAAGTGGAAACTACTTTTGAGCAAATGGTATATTCTGAGGCGACAATTGCGATGCCTTTAATTACCGGTTATGCTTACCATAAGGCTGCATGGAAAGAAAGAAAAGCAAGAGAGTTTCAGAAGATATTTTCAACAGCTAAAGTAGCAATCTAGTCGGAAGGTTACTATTATACCGCTGCCGCATTACTAGGGGCAGCGGTTTCTTCTTCTTAGATATCAAATAATTGACTTAGATTTCAATCTTATTATCCTTTCAAAAGAATCTTAGAGTACTACAAACTCATCAATTCATAATACTATATTATGGTATGGATCTGCCCAGAACCAGCCTTAGAAATTCAAATATTGAAATGTTATGTTTATCTCTGCTGATATAAAAGTTCCACAAAATATCATTGAGATTTGGATAATATATTTTTTGGGTCAGGAAATTTCGTATTTAGTTGATTTTAATGTTGTTTTTTCGAATGAAAATATTTCATAGTTTAGGTGGTAAGAAAGTTAAAACATTTGCAAGAATTTGAGTAAATAAAATAAATGCAAGATTTAGAAGAGTATTTTAACGAGTTTAGAAAAAATATTGTAGGGATAGATCAGACTTTTATTTCTCCTTTTGGTGAGAAGAAAATTATATATGCTGATTGGATTGCTAGCGGGAGGCTTTACTCGCCAATCGAGAAAAAGATAGTTGAGACTTTCGGGCCTTTCGTCGGAAACACCCATTCCGAATCGAGTATAACCGGGACAACGATGACTGTAGCTTATAAAACTGCGCACGAAATAATTAAGAGGCATGTTAATGCAGGTAAAGATGATGTGATAATTACTGCCGGTTCAGGAATGACTGCGATGATAAATAAATTCCAGAGAATTTTAGGATTAAAGGTGCCAGAACAATTGAAGACGTATCTTAATTTGCCAAAGGAATTGACTCCTGTTGTTTTTGTAACGCACATGGAGCATCATTCAAATCATACATCATGGCTGGAGACTATTGCTGATGTAGTTTGTATTCAGCCGGATGAGGAAGGCTTGATTGACCTTGAAGATTTTGAGGTTCAGCTTGAAAGTTATAAAGATAGAAAATTAAAGATCGGGGCATTTACGGCTTGCTCAAATGTTACGGGTATTGAAACACCTTATTATCAAATGGCAAGAATGATTCATGAATTCGGCGGTTTATGTTTTGTGGATTTTGCATGTTCGGCGCCGTATGTAAATATTGATATGCATCCTGCTGATCCAATGGAAAAATTAGATGCGATATTCTTTTCCCCGCACAAATTCTTAGGCGGGCCTGGTACACCCGGGGTAGTAGTCTTTGATTCGCATCTTTATAAGAATCTTATACCTGATAATCCGGGGGGCGGGACAGTGGATTGGACTAATCCATGGGGGCAGCATAAATTTGTTTCCAATATTGAGCTTCGAGAAGACGGCGGAACTCCTGCTTTCCTTCAGACTATTAAGGCAGCACTCTGTATAAAACTGAAAGAAGAGATGAAAGTAGAGAAAATGAAGGAAAGGGAAAGATATTTAGTTAAGACAGCAATTGAAGGTTTAAGGAAAATTCCGGGTCTCTACATACTAGCAAATAATGTTGAAGATAGGCTTGGGGCTATATCATTTTACATTTATAAAATACATTATAATTTATTAGTAAAAATTTTAAATGACAGATATGGAATTCAAATGAGGGGCGGATGTTCATGCGCTGGGACATATGGGCATTATCTGTTGCACGTTAGTCCCGATCAATCCAAACACATAACTGAGAGAATAAACAAAGGAGACCTCTCAGAAAAGCCCGGCTGGGTAAGAATGTCTTTGCATCCTACAATGACGAATGATGAGTTAGAAATTATTATTGAGGCAATCGGGGAAATAGTAAAAAATATTTCGTTATGGAAAAAGGATTATGAGTACTCCTCACATGAAAACGAATTCTTTCATATTTCTTATAATGATTCGGAAACCAAAATGATTAAGAGCTGGTTAGATTAGAAATAACAGATATACTGATTTTCTTTTATAATAGCGATTAATAGATCATAGTTCTCCAATGTGAAAACACAAAAACATTTACAAAGATAAACCAGCATACCTTCCTTTATTCTTGAATTTCTTAGAGCAAAAGAGTCATTGATCATCTCGTAAAAAAGTCCAAGCCTGAATGACAAAAGTCAAGCTTAAAATATTAACATTAGCGCTAAAAGGTCACGTAATTCACTAAAAGTTGTTGCTAAATTCTACGTTTTACCAAAGAATCATTCCCAATCGTGAGAACGCGGATAAAACTCAATTCTCATTGGTGGTTATTAGACAATCATTTCTCAAAGCTTACGAATTTTTTATAATATCATTTACGGCATATTCTTTGTTTATACTAGGCAGAATTAAAAAAATGAGACTTTTAGACACATATAATTATTTTGTCACTAAAAATAATGATTAGTCATTAATCGAGGTAGGAATGAAAAACGTAATTTTATATTTGCTGTTTGTAGTAACGATAATAGCGTTGTTCGGATTTGCGTTCACTATATAAAAATTAATAGAATAAAACACAGAAAAATAAAGTAGGCAAACATGTTGGTTTTCAATTCGAAGATAGTAGGTAATGATAAAAATTCTCAGCCTAAAGAGGGGCGGATAGATTTTAACAGAATATTAACCTTACTAATATTATCAATAATATTTTTATTAACAGTAAATAAGCTTAGCGCACAGACAAACGACGATTGTTTAACCTGTCATAGTGACAGTACGTTAACAATGAAAAAGCAAGGGAAAGTAGTTTCTCTTTTTGTAAATGCGAACGATTTAGCACATTCAGTTCACCAAAAGTTACAATGTATATCATGCCATGTTGGTTTCAATCCAGATGATGATCCGCATAAGAAAGATATTCAGCCAATAGATTGCAAGTCATGTCACAAGGATGCAGCTGTTTTGCACCCCTTCCACCCGCAAATGATGAAACTGAAAGGTGTAAGCGATAAACCTGATTTAAATTGCAAAGGCTGTCATGGCACACATGATATTATTTCGCCAAAAGTTCCCGGTTCAAAATTTTATATTACAAATATGGTTGAAGCTTGCGGCAGCTGTCATCAAGCTGAGAAGCAACAATTCCTAAGGTCTGACCATGCTCAGGGACTAGCAGAAAATGTAAAAGGTGCGCCGAACTGTTACTCATGCCATAGATTTGCAATAACTTCATATTCGTATAAAGATACAGTTGCCTTAAAAGTTGCACAAGAAAAGCTATGTTTATCGTGCCATCAGAATAACGCACAAATAAGAGAACGGACTTCACCGTCGGCAGGATTTATCACTGCATATGAAAATAGTGTACACGGTAAAGCTCTTTCGGCAGGAAACGGAAAGGCAGCGACATGTATTGATTGCCACACTGCTCACCAAATGAAAGCAGGAAGTGATCCCACTTCGTCGGTAAATAAATTTAACATCCCGAATACATGTGCAAAATGTCACGGAGCAATAGCCGACGAGTACAAGCAAAGTATACATGGGATTGCAGTATTAAAAGAAGGCAGAAGAGATGCGCCGGTTTGCACAGACTGCCATGGAATGCACAATATATTGAATCCTAAAGATCCAAAAGCACCGACATCGTTTGCAAATTTATCAACTCAAGTTTGTTCGCCGTGTCATAGTTCAGTAAAGCTATCAGAAAAGTACGGATTGAATCCAAATCGATTATCAACCTTTAAGGATAGCTATCACGGATTAGCACTTCAGGGTGGAGCTACAACGGTTGCAAATTGTGCAAGTTGCCACAGTGCTCATAATATTAAGCCGTCAACAGATCCAACATCTACAGTGTACAAAGGAAACCTGTCAAAGACTTGCGGCAAATGCCATCCAGGTGCAAATGAAAAGTTTGCAATTGGCAAAATTCACGTAACAACGACAGACAAGAAGTCTGAGCCAATCTTATATTGGATAGCCACACTATACATCTTAATGATTATAGTAGTCATAGGCGGAATGCTAATTCATAATATTCTTGATTTCATAAAAAAGGCAAGGATTAAGAAACTAAAACAGCAAGGATATATTAGGAATGAGATCCATAGCCATTCACTATATCTAAGGATGTCCGTCAATGAAAGGATTCAGCACATACTATTAACGGTAAGTTTTATTACACTAGTAATCACGGGTTTTATGCTTCACTTCCCAGATGCATGGTGGGTTATTCATATTAGAGACCTCAGTGCGAATGCATTTATTTATAGAAGCAACCTGCATAGAATTGCCGCTGTTATATTGGTAGCAACCAGTTTATATCACATTTTCTACCTTTCATTTACAGTTAGAGGTAAACAGCTCTTAAAAGATATGCTGCCAAAGCGTAAAGATTTATCGGATGCAATCGGGGTAGCATTATTTAATATTGGTATTTCAAAAAAGAAACCTCTACTTGATCGATTTAGTTATGTTGAGAAAGCAGAATATTGGGCTTTGGTTTGGGGAACGATTGTTATGACTATAACAGGGACAATTATGTGGTTTGACAATACCTTTATTGGGATAATAACGAAATCAGGATGGGATATTGCAAGGACAATTCACTACTATGAAGCATGGCTAGCATTCTTAGCAATAGTAGTTTGGCATTTCTACTTCACCATATTTAATCCGGATATTTACCCAATGAACACATCATGGATAACAGGGAAAGTTTCGGAAGAAGAGTTAGCTGACGAACATCCGGCTGAACTTGAAAGAATCAAGAAAGAGCAATTTGAAGCTGAGAAAGCAAAAGAAGAAGATGTAAAAAATGATTTAACGGATAAAGATTAATAATAACAAGCTGAATTATTATGAAGCTAAATTTTAAAAGAAAGAAACTTCCTCTATCATTTTACAACCCAATAACCTTATTTGGTTCGGGTTTAGCTATGCTCAGTTTCGGATTAATATTATTTCTGACTGTGCTCGAAGCATTTAGCGAGGATAATAAACCTTATGCCGGAATATTAACTTTTATAATACTCCCCGGATTTTTGATTATGGGGCTTCTAATTATTGCCTACGGAATAGTTAGAGAACATAGAAGGGAGTTGCACGGGAAGTTTAGGGATAAACTTCCGGTAATAGACTTAAACGACAATAAGCACAAAAGAGCTTTTTTAATTTTTTCTGTCGGAACAATTCTGTTAATAGCTTTTACAGCTTTCGGAAGCTTTAAGGCGTATGAATACACGGAATCCGATGCATTTTGCGGTACTATTTGCCACAAAGTTATGGAGCCAGAATATACAGCTTACAAGTATTCTCCTCATTCAAGAACCGGATGCGTTAATTGCCACATTGGACCAGGTGCAGGATGGTTTGTTAAATCGAAAATATCCGGAAGTTACCAAGTTTACTCTGTACTATTTCATAAATTCCCTCGCCCTATAGAGGCACCTATCAGCAACTTACGTCCTGCAAAGGAGACATGCGAACAATGTCACTGGCCTAAAGTATTTTACGGTGAAAAGGAAATTACAAAC
The DNA here is from genome assembly GCA_021777835.1 of Bacteroidota bacterium. Classification (GTDB taxonomy): domain Bacteria; phylum Bacteroidota; class Ignavibacteria; order Ignavibacteriales; family Ignavibacteriaceae; genus FEN-1297. Next base: position 26,052 of record JAJYDC010000017.1, read on the forward strand.
ACTTACTATTTATCAGACGAGAATAATACCAAGATGACGCTTTCCATGCTAATTAAAATTGGCGGCGGAACACAGGAAACCGGAGTAACTTCCGGAATCCACTGGCATATGAACATATCAAATCAGATTACTTATCTTGCAACAGATCGCGAGCGACAAATAATTCCTTGGGTTGAAGCAAAATCTACGATAACGGGAAAAGCGACTATATATCGTAGTACTAGTGAAAAAGTTACTCCTAATGAATTAAAAAACGGCGAATACAGAACAATGGATTGTATTGATTGCCATAATAGAGCAACACATATGTACAGCCCACCGGCTACATCGGTTAATCACGTAATGGCTGCGGGATGGATTGATCCGACCTTACCTTACATTAAAAGCATATCGGTTAAAGTTTTGGATAGAGGCTATACAACAACAGAAATAGCGCTTGATAGTATAAAGACACTTGTTGAAGATTTCTATCAAGCAAACTTTCCAGAAGTTTTCGCAGGCAAAAGAGATAAAATTGAAAGTGCGATATTGCAGCTTCAAAAGATATACTCAAGAAATTACTTTCCTTATATGAATGTAAGCTGGAGAAAATTTCCTGATAATATAGGTCACATGTACTCAGCTGGCTGTTTTAGGTGTCACGACGGAAAGCATGTTAGCTCGGACGGAAAAGTAATTTCAAATAAGTGCTCCACATGTCATACTATTTTATCTCAACAGATTGGAAATAAAAAGCCTGAGTTTTCGTTAAACGGTGTTGATTACATTCATCCTGTAAACGTCGATAAATCATGGAAATCAATGCTTTGCAGCGACTGTCATACTCGTCAGGAAACCCCTTAGAAATTGACATAGCTAGCTCCTATGTTTGGCTTGGTGACTTATTCAAATTATTCCTATCCAAGCCATCTTTTATTTTAAACCCACCTGGAGAGGAACCAATCATACTAAATTATACAAGCAATGCAATTTTGGAACTACAGTAATAACAAATTCGAAATATTTAGGTACCTGTGATGTTAATTGTATTTTGTTGTAAAACCATATATTATATTTGTTAAAATTAATGGGTATTTTAATCCAACCAGATAATAATTTTAATGAAGTTAATAAATAGATATTTACTAATATTATTCTTAATGTTGTTAATTAGTCCGATAATTAATTCTCAACAAAAGGATTTTATAAAATATGTTACTCAACCTGGTAGCAGGCTATGGATTGAGGGAAGCTCAACCATAAGTAGTTTCAATTGCAAAGCGAGATTACTAAAGGGTTTTGCATATATATATTCTAGTGATATTCTTAGTGAAAAGCTGACCAAGGGATTTAAAAAGGATGTTAATAAGGATGAGGTTGATGTAACAGTTTTGGTATATAGTTTGGATTGCGGATTAGAGGCAATGAATGAAGATATGTACCATGCAATGAAAGCCGCACAATTTCCTACTTTACGTTATAACTTGATAGATGCTCATTTAATTTCGAAGGCAGATTCAGCCGGATGGTTTGAACTTGAGACTAAGGGTGAGCTTACTATTGCAGGAGAAACCAATGAGGTGGATATAATAGTAAAAGTTTTACATATGCAGAATGGGACATATAGGCTTATAGGGAGTAAAAGCCTAATGATGAAAGACTACGGGATAGAACCTCCTTCGCACCTTTGGGGATTAGTAAAAGCACACAACCGGCTTAAAGTATTTTTTGATCTTATTGTTGCAACAGATAAGGTATCTCAGCAAAGTATACAGGGGAAAAACTAATGTCTGAAAAATAGACATTAGTACTGCAAATTATGCACCATTTTTAGACAGATAAGCTCTTAAGAATGATTAATTAAACTATTTCAAAGATTTTTCGATTATATTATTGGCACACGGATTGTTATTATTTTACTGGCTGTTGTTTGATGACTTACCTGCAGCTTCTTTATTGAAGATGAGGTTTTTGAATTTCCAGGTAAATTACTGAAACAAACAACAGCCTATTTTATTTATCCCAGCACATCTTTTAAATTATCATAGCCAGATTTGCTTACCGGCAGGATAGTAGCATCATCTAATTTTACCTGATATGAATTCTTTTCAGCCAGCTCAATTCTTTTAATCCTCTTAACGGGTACAATAAAGGAACGATGAATTCTAATAAAGTTTCGCGGATCAAGATGATCCTCAAAATATTTCATTGTTCTTTGCTTAAGATATTTCCCATCAGTAGAATAAATCATAACATAATCATCTTGAGCTTCGATATACTTTATGTTGTCTAAAGGCATTATAGTAATCTTTGAACCATCTTTAATGATTATTCTTTCAAGGAAGTCCGGTTTGCTATCATTTTCTTTAATCAGATTTTGGATTACATCATGCTGAGGTGATTTGTTTTTTAAATGGTTAAATGCTTTTTCAATAGATTCATTGAATCGTTCTTTTGAGAAAGGTTTTAATAAATAATCTGCAGCATTCACCTCAAAAGCTTTTAGAGCAAATTGATCGTATGCGGTAGTAAAAATAATAACAGGAGGTTTTTCAATAAGTTCAAGCATTTCAAAGCCTGTTATTTTCGGCATTTGTATATCTAAAAAGACGACATCCGGTTTTTCTTCGTTAATAATTTTGATGGCTTCGAATCCATTAGAGCACTCCCCGACAATTACAATTCCCTCTATATCTTCAAGGTATTTTTTTATTATCTCGCGTGCAAGTTTTTCATCATCAATAATCAAAGCTTTAATTTTATTCATCATGAAATGGAATTCCTAAAATTTACATTATTAATCTATTCACTTCTTCATATTGATTACAAAAGTTTATGAATTTTGCAAAGGGATAAAAAGTGATATCCTAAACAAATTATCTGTCTTCCTTACTTCCAAGAGATCATCCATCCCATAAATTAGCTTAAGTCTATTCTCAATATTTTGGAGTCCAATACCAGTACCGTTTTTAGATGAGAAATTGGGCTCAAAATTATTTTCGAGTGATATATTCAGGTAATCCTTCTCCTTAGTGCAAACTAATTTTAATGTCACTTTACTTAGTGTTTCATAGACAGCATGTTTAATAGCATTTTCGAACAGCGGCTGCAGTATCATACTCGGAATTAATATTTCTTTACAGCCTTCGTCAATATCCTCAATAAATTCGAATTTATCTTCAAATCTTATTTTTTCAATCTCAAGATACAATTTAATATTTTTTAATTCTTCTCCGAAAGAATTTTTTTGCTGATCATTATTAGCTAAAGTAAAGCGGAGGAAATCAGCTAATTTTAGGATCATTTCTCTTGCTTTTGCAGGGTTGATAGTAGTAAGCGCACTCATTGAATTCAGGCTATTGAAAATAAAATGCGGATTAATCTGGAACTTTAGAGTTTTAATTTCTGCTTCGGTAATAAGGTTTTTTAATTCAGATTCATGGATAATTTTTTCCTGAAAATTATTATAATAAATTATAATGTAATAGAATGAAGAAATTAAGTAATAAAAAAGATTCCCGACAATAAATCGCCACATCAAAGTGTGAGTAAAGAAAGAAGGAAAGTCATTCGTATAATTTAATATGGACCTAATAAAGAAATACCCTATTGCCAGCCATATAACAGAAGACAGGACTCCTCCAAGGATATGATCTACAATAATTTTTATAATTTTATTATTTTCAAAAGAAATATACTTAGCTGGGAACCAGAAACTTAACCCTAACCCGCATAAGATGGAATTAAAGACCAAGCTATCTATTATGGCAGTTTCGCTAGAAATCTTTAGTTCAAAAAAGATAAGTGCATAATATATGGAAGCAATGATCAACCAAAAGGCAAGATAAAGGGCAAAATTTCTTTTCCTATTCAGAATTGGGTTGGTTGACATAATACAAATTCAAATAATTTATTAAAGATATTTTATTTCACCACCGCCAAATAAAGCGACTCCCTTTATAACCAGAGTACGTGTTGAGTCAAAGGGTCCGCTGAAATTTCTTCGCCATTTATTTGAAAAGCCTCCGAACAGAGGGGTAACGTTTACGTTAACGTTCCATTCTTTAGGGACAAATATACTTGTACCCCCAAACATTAATAAAACATCTATAACATTTTCGCCTTCGGCTAATTTACAATTAGACAAATCAATTTCTGATCCTCCGAAAATTGCCGTAATATTTCCGCCTTTGAAATTCTCAGATATAATGACTTTATGGCCGCCGCCAAAAATTGAGACATCATCTAGCTCGTCTTTGTTAACCTGTTTATTAAACCTATTGTGGCAATGGTGCCAATTTATATTTCTCTTAAACATTAGGTAAATTCCAAAGGCAATTAGCAAGACAGGAAAAAATATGTCGCTATTATAATAGACATTAGGAAAAATTCTTGGAATCAGGAATAGAGCCCCGAGGAAAACCAGGAGAACGCCAAAGGCTTTGTTGCGGGAATTTTTAATAACAACTAGCCCCCATATGATTGCCCAAAAAGGAAGTGAGAAAATAATATGAGGTACATTAAAGTTTATTAGATCTAAAGTACTAAGCAGATATAAACCGCCTACAAAAATTAAAATTAAACCAAGAATTATTCTATTACTAAAAGAATTTCCATTATTATTCATTTTATTACCTCTAATTTGTATTAACGATTCAATTATTTAACAAAGTATTGTTATTCTAAACCTAATAATAAGTGATCTAATCTTCCAATTCTACGCAAAGAAATCCTTTTGAGTCAAATATTGAGACTAAGGATTGATAAATATTCAAATCAGTTTCAACGCGGAAAATTTTGTCAGAATCTTCAAGATCAAAACTCCATTTACCATTTTTAACAATACTATCAATATGTGGTTTTAGGCTAATTGCATCAGCCTTTGATTTTACAGATGTTTTAAATACAAGTATCATTTCTATTTACTTTATTGATGATAATTTCTTATCCGAAACATATAAGATAAGAGCACAAACAGGAACATGAAATCGGTGAATTATAGAAAATTACCGGTCAATATTGAATAGCAGCCTTTATTTTAGAATTATCCTCCTATAGCGGATACTTAAAAAATACGTATATTTAGGAGGTAAAAATTCAAAATTATTGAGCACAATTTGGTCAAAGAGAAAATTCTTGTAACTGCAGCGCTTCCGTATGCTAATGGACCTATTCATCTTGGTCATTTAAGCGGCGCTTACATACCTGCTGATATTTACGTTCGTTATCAACGATTAAAGGGAAGCAATATAATTTTTATCAGCGGTTCAGATGAGCATGGAGTTCCGATAACCATAACAGCTGATAAAGAAGGAGTTAAACCTCAGGAAATAATCAATAGATATCATAATCAGAACAAGGAAGCTTTTGAAAAATTAGGTGTAAGTTTTGATAATTATTCGCGCACCAGCCTTCCCATGCATCATGAAACTGGAAAGGAATTTTTCCTTAAATATTATAAAATGGGAATATTGAAAGAAAAGAAATCCTTGCAGTTTTATGATAATAAAGCTAAGATGTTCCTACCCGATAGATATGTTGAAGGCACGTGTCCTAATTGCGGGTTTGAAGAAGCCCGAAGTGATGAATGTGAAAATTGCGGAGCACTATATCAGCCTAATGAACTCAAGAACCCCAAGAGTAAAATCACGGGAGAAGAGCCAGTACTAAAGGAAACATCACATTGGTATTTTCCGCTGGGAAAATATCAGAAGCGGCTTGAAAATTATGTAAATGAGATGAATGAAAAATTCGGGTGGAAAGAAAATGTTCTTCAATATTGCAGAAGTTGGTTTAAGGATGGTTTGGAAGACAGAGCGGTAACAAGAGACCTTGATTGGGGGATAAAAGTTCCAATTGATTCTGCAGACGGAAAAGTGCTTTATGTATGGTTTGAAGCGGTACTAGGATATATTTCATCTACGAAGGAACTCTCTGAGAAATTGGGTAACGTGGACTTATGGAAAGACTATTGGTTAGACGAAAAAACAAAATATGTTGCTTTTATTGGGAAAGATAATGTGGTATTTCATTGCATTATTTTTCCATCAATGCTCATGGCATGGAATGATGGCAGTGAAGAAAAATACGTCCTGCCACAAAATGTTCCGGCAAATGAGTTTTTGAACTTTGAAGGTAAGAAATTTTCTAAAAGCAGGAATTGGGGCATAAGTGTTACAGATTTTTTAGAAATATTCCCAGCTGATCCATTGAGATATACACTTGCAGCTAATCTTCCCGAGACACGTGACACAGATTTTTACTGGAAAGAATTTCAGCTAAGAAACAACAGTGAATTAGCAGATATTCTAGGAAATTTTATTAACCGTTCAATAACTTTTGTGCAAAAACATTTCGAAGGCAAAGTACCAGCGCAAGGGAAAATGGAGATAATTGATTCTGAAATGCTGAGCTTAATTTCAGAGTATCCGTCAAAAGTTGCAAAATTATTTGAGGCTTATAAGATTCGAGACGGTGTTTTGGAGATTATGAATCTAGCTCGAGCGGGTAATAAGTATTTTAATGACTCTGAGCCATGGAAAACTATTAAATCTGATAAAGATAAATGTGGCACGACGCTATATGTTTGCCTGCAGACTATATATACTCTAGCCGAGTTGATGTGGCCAGTAGTGCCATTTTCTTCTGAAAAGGTGTTCCATATATTAAACGCAGAAAAGACTGAGTGGGAGAATTGCAGTAATAATAATTTAGAAACCGGGCATAGCCTTAATCAACCAGAAATTATCTTCCCGAAAATTGAAGATGAAGTAATCGAGAAACAAATGGAAAAACTAAACACAACAGAGAATAAAGCCGAAAATTTACCTGATGACATTGTAACAATAGATGATTTTTTGAAAATTAAATTAAAGGTTGCTGAAGTCATTGGAGCTGAGAAATTAGAAAAGAGTGAAAAACTTCTGAAACTTTTAGTCAAACTGGAAAACGAAGAAAGGCAAGTAATTGCGGGAATTGCCAAAAGTTATAAGCCAGAAGAAATAATTGGGAAAAAAGTTATTATAGTTGCCAATTTAAAGCCGGCAAAACTGATGGGATACGAATCTAAAGGAATGGTCTTAGCAGTAGAGGATGAAAATGGAAATCTAAATGTACTTTCCACAAGCAGTATAGTAAAAAACGGGACAAGGGTAAAATAGCCAACCTAAATGAAACCTAAATCGAATTCAATTACCTTGATTTTAATAGATTCAATAACTAAAATAGTCAGTTAAATTTTGCACTAACTTAATTTATAGGAGATATTCTAAATGCTTTTACGGATTACAGCCTTTCTTTCACTTGCTTTAATGCTTTTATTTGTTTCCTGCGCACCTGAACATTCCCAAATTGTTTTGGCAAAATTCGGAGATCAAAAAGTAACAATGAAAGACTTTGAAGATGCGTATGCTAATAACGTAGGCGGATATGATATCGCAAAAAAAGACAGTCTTTCTGCGTTAAAGAAGTTTCTCAACTTATACGTTGATTTCAGGATGAAATTAAGAGATGCATACATAAGAGGATATCAAAATGATTCTTCTTCAAACGCGGAGTTAACTGATTATAAAAAGAAAATCGGCGTCAGTTATATATTAGAGAAGGAAATAGTTGACCCCGGAATTAGAGAATTATATGATAGAAGGAAATATGAGTACCGAGTGAGCCATATAATGTTTAGACCGGATTCAACCGGTTGGGAGCATGCTCGAGTACTGGCAAACGAAGTTTTAGATAGTATAAAGAATGGAGCAAACTTTGCTGAAATGGCAAAGAAATATTCACAAGACATATATTCCCGCAACGATGGCGGAGATCTTTATTATGTTACTGCCGGTGAGCTTCCTTATATGTTTGAAGATGCAGTATATGCAACAAAACCAGGGCATGTTTATCCTGAAGTTGTGAAATCACCATATGGTTATCATATTATAGAAGTTACTGATAAAAGAATAAGGGTTCCAGAAATTCGTGCAAGTCATATACTTGCAACCTTTGCTGATTCTTCAGGAAAAATTGATTCAGCAAAAGCATTGGCAAAAATTGATACGGTAATGTATCAGTTGAAACATGGAGGAAATTTTGAAGAGTTAGCTAAAAAATATTCAGATGATCGCGGAACGAAAGCTCGCGGCGGGGACCTCGGATATTTTGGGTTAAGGATGATGATCAAGCCATTTTCTGAAGCAGCTTTTAATCTAAAGAATATTGGAGATATTTCAGGAATTGTAAAAACTCAATATGGCTATCATATAATCAAATTAACAGGTAGGAAACCTAATCCAACATTTGAGGAAGACAAGCAAAATTTGACTAAAATCTTTCAGAAAACAAGATACCCGGTTGAATATGACAGTCTTGTTGCAAAACTTAAAAGAGAATATAATTTTACTGTAAATCAATATAATTTTGAATATTTATTGAATCATTCAACTAAATCAAAAGTCGGTCAACCATTACCAGAAATGGATGACACATTAACTCTCTTTACTTACGCAGGTAATAAGGAAAGTATTGCAGATTTCTGGGAAAGAATGAATTCAAAGAAGGAATTATTAAATAGACCTGTAAACTCTGGTTTATTGATTGAGGCACTGCAAAAAATCGGAGGTGATGTAGTTCTTGAAGAAGACGCAATGAATCTTGACAAGACTGACAAAGTCTTTGCTAATTTAATGAAAAATTACCGTGACGGCATATATATTTTTAGATTACAACAAGATGAGGTATGGAATAAAGTAAAGTCTGATTCATCAGATCTTTATAAATTTTATTTAGAAACTAAAGACAACTACCGAAGTTCAGATAAAGTTAATTATGCTGAAATTTTCTCTGTATCAGATTCACTTATTCATCATTATTATGATCTTCTAAGAGAAGGCGCGTCGTTCGATTCTCTTGCCGGTTTGTATACAGAACAGCCTGGTTACAGGAAGCTCAAAGGAATTATTGGATATCAAGATATAAATTCGTCTGAACTTGCTTCAGTTGCCGATTCGTTACAGAACCCCGGAGACTATTCTAACATCATTAACACTAATGGCGGTTACGCAATTGTTTCCCTAATCGGAAAAGAACCGGCACATATTAAAACATTTGAAGAAGCCAAAGCAGAAGTAGCAGGCGCCTATCAGGATGCAGAAAGCAAGAAATTGGAGAAGAATTATATAAGTAGCTTAAGAAAATTATATAAACCAAAAATCTTTTATAATGAACTTTCTAAAGCATTTAAACAAAATTGAAATATTCACTTTTTTCGTCTTTGCCTCAATCATTCTCTCAGGCTGCGGAAAGGAAAAAGTTAAAAAGGATTTTGTTGCAAGAGTAAATAATTCTTATCTAACAAAAGAGCAACTATCGTCATTGATGGCTGGCTATAGCGGAAAAAATTTTTATAGAGAAGAAGTTATTAGGAATTGGATTAACCAAGAATTATTATATCAGGAAGCGGTCAAAAACGGAATTCTAAAGGAAAGAAATTTTATTAGCTTGCTTGATAATTCAAAAAAGGAATTGGCAATATCTCTATTTCTTGAAAAGCATTTTAATGATGAAAAGCCTTCATATGATTCAAAAGAAGTTGAAGACTATTATTCACAACATCAAAATGATTTTGCTGTCTTTTACAACACATATTATTTGAATATAGCTGATTTTAATAACGAGAATAAAGCTATTAAATTTCGTACTTTATTATTCGACAGTGATTGGGAAAAAGCATTAAATGTTTTTAAAGCTGATTCTTCAATTAATAATGTAAGATACGAAGTTTTACTGAACGATTACCAGATACAACCTGTTTCTATTCAAAGAATTGTTTCACAATTAAACCCACAGGAAGTAAGCATAGTGATAAATTATCAGCCCGGACACTATGTTGTAGTACAGAAATTACAAACTTTTAATAAAGGAACAGTACCTCCTTATAATGTAATAAAATCAGAAGTAGAAAAGCGATTCGTGGCTAAAATGAAAAATGATTTTTTACAAAGCTACATAAAAGATATTTATACAAATAATGATATAGAAGTTAAAAATTAGGAGTCAGATGAAATTTAAGATCATTTTATTTTTGTTAATAGCCGCCATAAATATTTATTCACAAGAAGTTGTTGATAAAATAGCAGCCATAGTTGATAATGAAATAATTCTAAAAAGCGAACTTGATTACCAGGTAAAAGTCCTGGCTGCTCAAAAGAAAATAGATCCTTCAACGCCTGGTTTAGAGCAACAGGTATTGAACACGATGATTGATGATAAGCTTGCATATGCACAAACACTTCTAGATTCAATTACCGTATCCGATGACGAGGTAAACGCTCGTGTTAACTATCAGCTACAATATTTTGAGCAACAGTACGGTTCTAAGGAAAAAGTAGAGCAAATTTACGGGATGAGCGAGGAGAAAATAAAAAGAGAGCTCGAAGGTCCAGTTAGAAAGCAATTAATGGTTCAGAAGTTAGAAGAAAAAGATTTTGGAAATGTTCAGGCTACCTCACTTGAAGTACAAAAGTTCTTCAATACATATAAAGACAGTATCGGTATAATTCCTGAAAAAGTTAAGATTGCTCATATATTCAGAATTCCAATTGCAACTGAACAAATGAAAGAGGTTTATAGAAAGAAAGCCGAAGCAATTTTGGATTCAATAAAACATGGAGCAGACTTTGCCGAAATGGCAAAAAAATATTCAGAGGATCCAGGGAGTGCGGCAGATGGCGGAGACCTTGGTTGGGTTGGCAAAGGAGTATTTTATCCTCAATTTGAAGCAGCTGCATTTGAATTGAAGCCAGGACAAATATCTGACGTAGTGGAGTCCCCTGTTGGATTTCATATAATTCAAATGATTGCAAAACGAGGCGACAAAATTCACGTGCGCCATATTTTAATAAAGATAAAAAAAGGCGATCAGGCAGATTTAAGTGCTATTGAATTCTTAAGCAGCATTCGCGATAGCATTGTTAAAGGTGACAGCACTTTCAGTTATTATGCTAAAAAATATAGCGACGATAAGGAATCAGCTCCATTTGGCGGCGATTTGGGTACTTTTTATTTAAATCAATTGGATCCTTCGATGTTGGATATAGTATCTAAATTAAAACCCGGCGAAATTAGCTTTCCAAAGCGAGTAGACTATGGCAAAGGCAATTACGGTTACCATATTGTGCTTCTTGAAAAAAGAATCCCACAGCATCAAGCAAGCCTAGCTACTGATTATGATGATATAAAAAAACTCGCTGATCAAGAGAAGAAGCAAAAGGAATATGATAAGTGGGTCCAAGAATTAAAGAAAAAAATATATTGGAAAATATTGTTATAATAAATTTTGGAGATATTGATTAATATTTAAAAGGAATTTCAATTGAAACTTAGTGAATCCACGACAGATGATATTCAATTAGTTGAAAAACTTAATAACTCTGTAATAAATATTAAAAATGAAATTGGGAAAGTAATTATTGGGCAAGACAAAATAATAGATCAACTTATTATTTCCCTTCTTTCAAAAGGTCACTGCTTGCTCATAGGGGTACCGGGACTCGCAAAAACGTTACTTATAAAAACATTAGCAGAAGTAATGCATTTAAGCTTTAACAGAATTCAATTTACTCCTGATTTAATGCCAAGTGATATTACAGGAACAGAGCTTGTTGAAGAAGATCCACTTTCAAAAAAGAGAAATTTTAGATTTATTCCAGGACCTGTTTTTGCTAATGTAGTCTTAGCAGACGAAATAAATAGAACTCCGCCCAAAACACAATCTTCACTACTAGAGGCAATGCAGGAACATAGAGTTACGATAGCCGGGACTACTTACAAACTTGAAGAGCCATTCTTTGTGCTTGCAACCCAGAATCCAATTGAACAAGAAGGCACCTATCCTCTACCTGAAGCACAGCTTGACCGTTTTATGTTTAATCTTTGGTTAGAATACCCTTCTTTTAAAGAAGAAGTAAAGATTGTACAAGATACTACGAGTGAATATTTACCAAAACTTACTAAAGTTATTAGCGCAGATGAATTAATTGGATTTCAAAACCTAGTAAGGAAAGTGCCTGTTGCGGAAAATGTAATCGAGTATGCCGTAACTATGGTCAATAAAACCCGTCCGGACGGAGCGACAGCGCCGCAGTATATAAAAAATTGGATTAATTGGGGAGCAGGACCACGCGCTTCACAGTATTTAATCTTAGCTGCAAAAACTAAGGCAGTAATTGAAGGTAGATTTACACCAAATATAGACGATGTCAAATTTGCAATGATTCCTACTCTTAGACACAGAATAATAACTAATTTTAGTGCTGAAGCAGACGGGATAAATTCTGTTGAAATAATTAAGAAGCTACTTGAAGATTAGACCCATACTTATATTATTGCATGAATAATATGATTGAAAAAAGCATTTATTTGTGAGCAATAGTGTAATTCTTAAATGCAAAATAAACTTCCTTTGATATAGTTTTTATTACAGTAGCCAAAGGAACTGCCAGCAACATACCAATAACGCCAAATAACTGACTCCCCCCTACAATTAAAAGAATAATAACAATTGGATGCATATCGACGCTTTTTGAAAATACATATGGTTGGACTATTCCATTATCTACGAAGTATACTGAAATAATGAGCAAAACAATTGTTGGAACATGTGATAAGTTGCCATACTGAATGATTGAAATTACAATAGCTGGAATGCCGCCGATTACTGGACCAAAATATGGGACAAGATGACCAAGACCCGAAATTAATCCTAGCGGTAAAGAATTATTTACTCCGATAGCATAATATCCCAAACCGCATGCAACACCTACAAAAGCCGCATCGAAAATCCACCCTCGGACAAATCTTGCTAGTTGAATTGAAACTCGTTTTGCTACTCCATAAGTCATTTCAAAATATTTATTAGGGACAAAATGAAGCACTCCTTTAAGTAGAATTCTGTTATCTTTTAATAGATAAAAAGTGACGAATGGAACTATTACTAATAATGTAATAATAGATACTAAGTTCGTAAGAAAAGTTGACAAACGATCGATTGAGTTGATTATACCAGATGAAATAAATTCCTCCAGTTTTTTCGTCAAATCACCAAGAGTAAAAAAAGGAAGGTATGCATAAATCTTTTGTTCAACTGAAAATATTTGATCGTGAAGTGAATGGACATGCAAAGCTGAAGTCAGCTGATTCATTTGAAAAAAGAATTGCGGAATCAGGTATGAAAGACCTAAATAAAATAAAAATCCGACCGTAGAAAATACAACAAGCGTTGCGCTTAATCTGTTAAACCCTTTCCACTCTAAAAAATTAACTACTGGATTAAATATAAGTGAAAGTAAAATTGAAATTGAGAGAATTATAAAAATCTCAGAAAGAGCGTAAAGTAAAAATGCAGTTAGCAGTACTCCCGCAATCCATAAAATAATCTTTACTTTTTTATTAGAATTTATTTCAGTCATTAATTAGTCTTGGTGATTATATTCTACGAAACAGCTTCTACTCTACGTATTCCCGGAACATATTTTAATAAAGATTTTTCCACACCTGCTCTTAAAGTCATCTGAGACATTGGACAAATATCGCAGGCGCCTTTAAACCTAACTTTTACAATAAGGTCTTCAGTTATTTCAACTAATTCGATATCACCATTGTCTGACTGCAGAAAAGGTCTTATGGCATCTAGAGCTTTTAGAATTTCTTCTCTAATATTACTATTCATATTCAATAATCAAATAATTATTCGTCACCCAAAATAATTTCCATTTTTGAAGAAGCTTCACCTGAAAGATTTCTGATGTTAATTTGGGCTGCCAACGATCTTGATATTTCTTTGATTATCTTTGCTTGTTCCGAATCAGGCGTATCATATAAAATTGGAACGCCTTTATCACCGCCAACCCTAATCTGCGGCTGGATTGGAAGACCACCTAGAAACGGTGCTTCCAATTCAACTGCCATTTTAGATCCACCGCCAGTGCCAAATATATCATATTTTTTACCATTGTCAGGTGCTATAAAATAGCTCATATTCTCTATTACCCCCAAAATGGGTACATTAACTCGTGTGAACATTTTTAATGCTTTACGCGCATCAATTAATGAAACTTCTTGAGGAGTTGTTACTATGACTGCACCTGTTAGCGGTATTGTTTGAACTAAAGTTAATTGAATATCACCCGTACCGGGGGGCATATCAAAAATCAAGTAATCAAGTTCGCCCCAATCCACATCAGTCATAAATTGCTTCACTGCTCCGCTTGCCATTGGGCCTCGCCAAATCACTGGAGCATTATCTTCAACTAAAAGACCAATTGAAATAATCTTAATTCCGTAATTAGATAAAGGTATTATTTTCATGGATTGTTGATTTTGATAGACTTTAGGTTTGTCTTTCAACCCAAGCATCATAGGTATACTCGGACCATAAATATCAGCATCAATCAGGCCTACGGATGCACCGTCGTTTGCCAATGCAACTGCTATGTTAACTGCTACAGTGCTCTTCCCTACTCCCCCTTTACCGCTAGCAACCGCAATAGTGTTTTTAACGTTAGGAAGCAAAGAATCCTTTTTCTTATCTTGATGGGCTGTCACTTTTGCATCTAATTTAAGTTCAATTTTCTTTATTGATGGATATTCTTCCCTAATAGATTTTACAAATTTTTCTTTGATACTATCAACTGAATCTACCGGCAAGGGAAGTGCCAACTCTAATTCAAGTTCATTACCTTCCATTCTAAAATTTTTAATAGCATTAAGTATTAGGAAATTCTTGTTCAAGTTAGAGTCTTCTACTTTTTTTAAGTTATTTAAGATCTCACTCTTAGTTATATTAGACATTTTCTACCTATATTTTTCATTTATTATTATTCAAACTTAGCGAAATTATAGATTAGTTTGAATCATATTTTCAAGACATAATCTATATTTGATTCTCTATACAACTATCATATTTTAATTTACAGAGCTATTTACAACTACTTTCACAGCTATGCATTCATAGAGCGAACGATTTGATTGGTAATCAGACGAACTTCGCTTTATAATACGCCAACCATTAAATTCAAATACTCCCTTTGTTATAATTGATTCTATCAACTGTGATGAACTTGCCTTTCCACTTGCCTGTGCGATTAGCAAATTATCCAAAAGCTCAACAAGCTCTTTGTTTTGAGATAGGATTATTTGTTTTTGATTTAGACCTGTAACAATTGTGACTGGTTCGATTATTATGTTTGAAAGCTGTTGAATCTTTTGTGCTGCTGAAGTTTCGGCTGCTTCTAATTGTATCATTCTAGCTCTTGAATCAGATCCAACTAATCCTTTAGATGCACTCACCAAATCAAGCAGATAATTTCTTACTGAATTCAAATCAGGCGCTTTTCGAATTGCATCTAAATTATTCCTGTTTTGAAGAGTTTTTGCTAGTATTGATATTTCCTTTAAATAATGGTTCCTTTGATTGTCAGGCACAAGATACATTATCACTATATGAACTGGAATATTATCCGGCGATCCATAATCTATCCCCGAAGGGCTCCAACCTACTGAGCAAATTAAATCTTCATCATAGGGTACCCTGGCATGCGGACAAGCAAAACTTTTACCCAATGCCGTGTTTGTATTCTTTTCTCTCGTTAGAACCAATCCTGCAACATCAGTCCCATTTGGGACTGATGGAATTGCTTCAATAATATGCGCTAACAATTGAAGTGAATCGAATTTATCATTATCTGGCAGTTCAATTAATCGCCCCTCTTCCAATGCATCCAACATTGTGTCCATTGTTAGTCTCCTCCGTATTTGTTGAAGAACCATACTTTAACAATATGGGTTAGAACGCTATAAGTTAATAAGAATCCGAAAATCCATGCCCAATAAATTTCTGGCAGTGGTACAAAACCAAACATTTTTGCAAATGGAGAATATGGCAGCCACGCTCCAATAAGCATTATACTTAGTGTCGTGAGCGTCATCGACAAGGAAGCTCTGCTTCCGAAAAACGGTATTCGTCTTGTGCGAATAATATGTACAATTAATGTTTGAGTTAACAAGGACTCAACAAACCAGCCAGTCTGAAATAATCTTTCCAAATGTTCTTTATAGGAACCAGTAGCAGTAAGGTATTTACTAGCACCAAAGAAAAACCACATCAAGGCAAATGTTGCATAGTCAAATATTGAACTAATAGGACCAATATAAATCATAAATCTTTTTATATTATCTATATTCCACTTGAGAGGTTTAACAACAAGCTCTTTATCAACATTATCAGTAGGTATGCCTGTTTGCGAAAAATCGTACAATAAATTATTAAGCAAAATTTGAATAGGTAGCATTGGTAGAAAAGGAAACATATAACTTGCGCCAACTACACTAAACATATTTCCGAAATTGGAGCTTGCGCCCATACGAATATATTTTACAATATTCGCAAATACTTTACGACCTTCAATTATGCCATCTTCAAGAACTAATAAACTCTTTTCAAGAAGGACTATATCTGCTGCCTCTTTTGCTACATCAACTGCTGAGTCAACTGAAATTCCTACATCCGCAGCGCGCAGCGATGGCGAATCGTTTATTCCATCACCCATATACCCAACTACATGACCTGACTGACGAAGTGAGACTATAACATTTTCCTTTTGAAGCGGCGATAGTTTTGCAAATATGTCAAACTCTTGTACAGTTTTAGAAAAATCCTCAGAAGACAATCGACTTAATTCATCTCCAGTAATAATACGGTCAACTTGTAAACCAACATCCTTGCATACTTTCTTTGTAACCAGAGAATTATCACCGGTTAATATTTTAACAATAACACCGGTTTTCTTCAGGCTCGCAATGGCTTCTGCAGCCGATTCTTTAGGCGGATCAAAAAATGCAATATAGCCCAGTAATATTAAATCCTTTTCGTCACTTACAGTAAAAGTCTCTTTTGAAGAAGGATATTCCCTATAAGCAATTGCAAGTACACGGTAGCCATTATTATTAAGTGTCTCTACTTCCTCGTAAAGATCATCGTGTATCATATTTATTAAAGGATAAATTTCATCGTCATCCTGGTAATGCGTACACACCGAATAAATTTCTTCAACAGCACCTTTACAGATTAATACATGGTCTCCCTCATACTCAACTATAACAGACATTCTTCTTCTTTGAAAATCAAATGGCAACTCATCTACTAGTCTACACTTGCCTTCAACATTTAATTCAATATGCGAAAGGACTGCTCTGTCTATTAAGTTTCTTAATCCAGTTTGGTAGAAGCTATTCAGATATGCATACTGAAGAACATCGCGGCTTTCCCTGCCGGTTATATCAACATTCTTTTCGAGTACAACTTTATCTTGAGTCAATGTGCCAGTCTTATCAGTACAAAGTATATCAATAGCGCCGAAGTTTTGAATTGACGATAGATTCTTTACAATAACCTTTTTCTTGGACATTGTTAATGCCCCCTTTGCAAGGTTTACTGTCACTATCATAGGTAACATTTCCGGAGTTAAACCTACAGCAATTGAAAGTCCAAACAGTAATGCTTCGATCCAATTACCCTTAGTCAATGCAACAATAAAGAATACAGCTAAAACCATCATTAACATGAATCGGATCATTAACCATGTAAATGACTTTACACCCTTATCAAAACTTGTCTCAACCCGTTTCTCAGTCAACTTCTCAGAAATAGAGCCAAAGTATGTCCTCGTACCAGTATTAACAACTACTGCTCTAGCAGTGCCGCTAAGAACGTTGCTACCTTGAAAACATGCGTTCTGTAATTCAAATACAAATCCGCTTTTTAAATTCATCGCTTCGGCCTTTTTCTCAATAGGCATTGATTCGCCTGTTAGAACTGATTGGCTAACAAAGAAATCCTTTGAGGAAATTAAACGAAGATCAGCCGGAATTATGGAGCCTGCATGGAGCAGCACAATATCACCGGGAACAACTTCTGACATTGGAATTTCAATTTCTTTACCGTCTCTAATTAATAACACATGCGATTGTACTCTTTTTCCAAGTGCTTCAACTGCCATTGTAGATCTATGATCCAATACATATGAAAGACCCACACTAAGAATAACCATCATACTAACAATAAATGTGGACTCAACATCACCTAATATGGCAGACACAATCGCAATAATAAGCAATTGAATTACAAGCGGACTGCGGCATCTATTGAAGATATCACCCCAAAAACCAATTCTTTTGGAATGCGCTAGTTCATTATAACCGTATTCATCTAAGCGCGTTTCCGCTTCTTCAGGTGTCAGTCCTTTTATATTAGTATTTAACTTGCTAAGAAAATCTTGAAGATCAAGACTACATACATCGATAAGATGTCGCTCATTTTCAGAAACCTGATGTGGAGACTTTGCTTCTTTTGTAAATGTAGATGAGGAAATTTTAGAGAATATTGAACGAGCCATTAATACCTCCCCTCATAAATTTCAAAACCAATCGAGGTTAAATAAAATTGTGTCCTACTTAATGCAGTTAAATTAAAACTATTGAAGATATTTAATTTTATCATTGGCACCGGAAATTTTTACCCTAGGGAAAGCCAATGAGAATATTTTGGAGGCAATCCTAAGGAAGGTTAAAGTAAAATATTAAATTATTGTTAGCGCCAGGTTCATCTGAATCAGGCATTTTCTTTCCTTTTAGTTATTAATAATTATATTGTAAAAATAATTTTTATTAGTTATTAATCAAAACAATCATGCAATTATATTTTTGGCTTGGAGAATTTCCCGCATGTCTTAATTACATGGTTCATAAGCAGTTCCTGAGAATCTATCCTTTTAGAATTTCCGTTAGTTTCCTTAAATGAATATGAAAGATTATTATGGAGCTCCCGTGCCTTTTCATTATCCTTTAATGAATATTTAAGTAATGTATTTTGTATCTCTTCCCTTAACTTTGGATCTTCTACCGGGAAAGCAATCTCCACTCTACGATCTAAATTTCTTTGCATCATATCGGCGCTGCTTAAATAAAGCTCTTCCCTTCCGCCATTGTAAAAATAAAATACTCTGCTATGCTCAAGGTAACGCCCGACTATACTTATTACATTAATATTCTCGCTCAAACCTTCAACTCCCGGAGTAAGGCAGCATATTCCTCTGATAATTAGGTCAATCTTAACGCCATTATTAGATGCCTCATATAAAGCGCTTATTATCATCGGATCGACTAGAGCATTCATCTTAAGAGTAATTTTCCCCTCACCACCTGTTTTAACATTCTCAATCTCACGTAAGATCAATGAAATAATTTGCTCCCGCATATTAATAGGCGCAACAATAAGCTTTCTAAAATTAGTTTGCCTGGAGTAACCCGTCAAATAATTGAATATATCTGAGACGTCCGAGCAAATATCATCATTACATGTAAACAATCCTAAATCAGTATATAACTTTGCCGTAGTTGAATTATAATTTCCCGTCGACATATGGACATATTTTTTCACTCCGTCAGATTCCTTTCTAACGACCAGTGTCATCTTAGCATGAGTCTTCAAACCAACCAAACCATATACCACATGCACACCTACTTTTTCGAGTTCCTTTGCCCAAAAGATATTATTCTCTTCATCAAACCTTGCTTTAAGTTCCACTAAAACAGCAACCTGTTTATTACGCTCCGCTGCTTCAATCAAATATTTAATAATCGGAGAATCCGTACCAACCCTATATAACGTTTGTTTAATTGCTAAAACGTCCGGATCCTTCGCCGCTTGCTTAATAAAATCAATCACAGGAGAAAAAGAATGGTAAGGATGATGCAGCAATATATCTTTTTGCTTAATAGTTGAAAAGATATCTTCTTCGTCATCAAATATCTTAGGTATAACAGGATAAAAGGGTTTTGACTTTAAATGGTGGAGAGGAAGATCATATAGGGTAATGATATCGCTTAATCCAAGCGGACCGTCAAAAACATGAACGTCTTCTCTTTTTATTTGCAAGTTTTCTACCAAAGTCTCTACAATAAATTCGGGCATTTGATTTGCCACTTCCAATCTTACAACCGTACCGAATCTTCGCTGCCTTATATTTTCCTCAATTACTCGTAGAAGATCATCTGCTTCATCCTCCTGAAGTTCAATATCAGTATCTCTAATAATACGGAAACGGTGAGCCTCAAGAATTTCCATCCCTGGGAAAAGCAAAGGTAAATTTGCCTTTATCAAATCGCTTAGCCAAATAAACTTTGCGCTGAACTGCCCGTTAGTCTGTTCCTTCTTGTTTGGTTCAAAAATATTGTCAACGCGCATTAGGTGCGGTAATATGCTGGGGACTTTTACCCTTGCAAAATGGTTCTCACCATTTGGTTTTCTGATTAGAATCGCAAAGCTTAGGCTTAAATTAGAGATATAAGGAAATGGTCTTCCTGGATCGAATGCAAGAGGAGTAAGCACAGGATATATTTGTTGTTTGAAATACGCATCTAAAATTTCCTTTTCATTATCTGTCAGCTCCGCATATCTCGCAACTATTATCTTATTTTCCTTTAATTGCGGCACTACTTCGTTCAGCCATACATCCGAAATCTGGTGAAGCATCGGCTCAAGAGCCTTTTCAATTTTTTGAAGTTGTGCTAATGGTGTTAATCCGTCTATCGACGGCTCAATAACTTTAGCAGCTATTTGCTCCTTCAATCCTGCGACTCTTATCATGAAGAATTCATCAAGATTAGAATGAAATATTGAAATAAATTTCACCTTTTCAAGCAAAGGAAGCTCTGGGTTCAATACCTCTTCCAAAACCCGGCGATTAAATTCTATCCAACTTAAATCCCTATTAAAAAAGTTTTTAGGATCGTTATATTTTTTGAGTAAGTCTTTACCAATCATAAACTAATGCCTTTTAAAGGCTTTTAATATAAGACAATTTTAGATTTTTTTCCGTGTAAATCGGTATAGCATTTTTTATATATGCTATTTGAAGAAAATGCATAATAAGATGAAAAGAAGCTTAAATATTTGCAAAATATCAATTAAACTAACTCTATGCCATTTATCTCACTATAAGATTTGCTCTCTAAAGCTTATATTATTAAACAATTACGACTTTTTTAATTATTGCTTATTTGAATGCTCAGCTATCAAATTATGCAATAATCAAACTTCCCGTTAAAGACGATATATATAGATGCTGGTTTTGCTTCACAGCATATTTACTTTTTATGATATATATTTCGGAAGCTAAAATTTGAGTAGCGACTTATTCATTTATATGCCTGCGCATAAAGGCATCAAGTATGTTGATCGCTGGAATGTTCTGCGGATGATCGCAATAAGTTTTAGACAATAAACACTTTTCATTTGGATATATAAAACTCTAATACCATAATAATTATAACCAAGCTTATTCGTATAGACCCTGAGTTTGGGAATAGAAAGCATTCTGACCCATGAAACACTTTTTAGTAATAATTACATACATAGTTCCGCTAGAGAAAATCGATGAGATATTATCGCAACACAGGAAGTTTCTGCAAGAAGGGTATGACAAAAATATTCTTTTAATGTCAGGTCCTATGAACCCGAGGAGCGGAGGGGTGGTGCTAGCAAGAGCACAGACAAGTGATATTATAATAGATTTTTTTAACTTTGACCCTTATAAAGTTAATAATTACGCCACTTATAGTTTTTCAGAATTCGACCCGGTTAAGCACCAGGAATTTCTTAATTCATGGGTTAATGGCAAATAGATTTAATTGTTTCAAATTAAAACATAAAACCGATTATTCTCAAAATAGATTAACACCGGCAATAAAGGTAGAAATTAGTATACATGAAATCTTTCATTTTTTAACCATTTCTTAGTCTATTATTTTCATTAGTGGTACAAGTTTTGAGTACGAATCTAATAAATTAAATAATTGACTTACAAAATATGCCAGATCAAAATAAAATAAGCACTGTAGTAGTTGACGACGATGTAAATTCAAGAAAGCTCTTGAATATACTACTTAAGAAATTCCCCGAGATAAATGTAGTCGGAGAAGCAGCAAATATTTCTAAGGCGTTGGACATAATAAAAGAACTGAAACCTGATAGTATTTTCCTTGATGTAAAACTCGGTACTGGCAGCGGTTTTGATTTGATGAATAAGATATCTGCAGAATCAACGGTTATATTTATAAGTGCATCAGAAGACTATGCGCTTCGTGCATTTGAAGTAAATGCGCTTGACTATCTTAAGAAGCCAATAGATTTTGATAGACTTTCAATTACAATCTCACGCCTACTTTCCAAAATTCAGGATAAAGAATTGCCTTTTGATAAGAGCAATTTAAGCAACAAGCCAGCTGCAACTTCTTCCGTTACTGAAATACACAGAGGTTATAATCACGGCAAAATTGAACTAAGCAAGGTTCTTAATAATCATTTAATAAATGAAGACGACGATATTGAGGAAGAAGAGGATGACCTAGAATTAGAAGAAGGTCATACAAATAAGAAAGCCCTTGAATACGATGATAGATTATTTATAACTGTTGACGGGATATCGCGCTTCGTTAAGATATGCACTATTCAATGTATAACTGCTGAAAAAGATTATACATATCTCTATTTAGAAGGACTTAAGAAAGTGCTGGTACTCAAACCAATGGTTGAATGGGAAGAAAGGCTGCCCTCTAAATATTTTGTCCGCATCCATCGCTCGACAATTGTCAACCTTGAATATGTAAATAAGGTTGAAAAATGGTTCAATTCCTCATACCATGTATTCGTTCAAAATATTACCGAGCCTTTTCAGATGAGCCGACGCTATGCTTCTAAACTAAAAGAAAGATTTAAATAGCATATTATTCACCTGTGCAATTCAACTGTATTCTCTTTCATTCTAAGAAATACTTTCTTTATCAATTTTCTTTAGCAATTTTAATTTCCCTGCAAACTGAAGCGCAAAATCTTCAATCATTTTTGAAACTTCATTATTCTGTGTAGCCCTCAAATATGTATCCGCCATTTTGGTCACTATTTGGTAGAAATGAATATTCATGTCGTCTACCAACATCTCCTTAGTCCATAAATCTATACCAAGAGTTGATTTTCCTTCATTATCCCAAAGTGAGATCATTAACGTACTGCAAGACTTTTTTCCGTCAAAACCTGCATCTGTTGCTTCCCATTCGATCTTCTCGGGCATTTTATTTTCATCTAGTTCAATACTAAAGTTTATCTTTGAATTCTTTGACATTTTCTATCCTTCAATTATCCTTTATAATTTTATTTACAATTATACAAAATAGAAACGAAATCTTGTTTGATCTAAAACTTAACAGTAAGTCAATCATTACCAGTATGTTCTAAAAGAGCTAAGGATTTATAAATTTTATATCAATAGCCGATCATACGTTAAAAGGAATTAAGCCGTATATTTCATTATCCCTGTACTTTACTTTTAGTACAGTGACATTTAATTTGCACTTAAATAATTTTTACAAGTTAATAAATATTTCTAAGTAAAAAATGAAAAAGACTATTTTACTGTTTGTATTATTGATTGGTTCCTTTACTCCTTTAACAAAGTTAGATGCTCAACCTTCGATGATAAGCGTTGGAGGAACAGTAGGAGGTGGCTACATAACAGGAAATCTGCCGTCGCAAGGAAGTTTTACTTCGTCCCTATTTGCTGAATTAAACACTAGTCAGGAATTCGGATTCGATACACGATTAAGCTTTATATATTCAGCAAATATCAATGTCTTATTTCCGAGAAACAGCATAAATTATTATCCTTTTATAAAAGGCATTTCAATTAAAGGTATTGTTAGCCAACCACTGTCAGGAATAATATTTGTCGAAGAAGGAATCGGGCCGCTAGCGTTAAACGATAGAACCTTCAGCCAAACAAATGCATGGGACTATGGAGTAGTATTTTCAATCTTGGCTGGAATTAAGATCGGTAATCTTCAAAGTAGATTGAGGTTAGGTGCAGGAGTTGAGTATGGACTTACATTCACAAATACGAATATAGGGTATTCCTCATTTCATATTCAAATACAATATTCATTATAATAACAGTTAATCCGAATTTCGACTTTTTTTCTCTTCCCGGTTACTTAGCTTTCCCCCTCCCCAATGTGCCATTGGATTTGCAATTAGAACTTTAGTTAAGCCGTTGTCGGTACCAACCCATAAGCTTTTACCGTCAAAAAAAAGCGACGTTATTTTTGAGGACTGAATATTAATATCATTTAAATTAATTGGACTGATATAGCCATTTACCCTATTAATCATAACAAGACCTTTGCCATAGTCCTTCTTTTCCTTCTTTTGAAACGAATAAACACCGGCAAATATTTCATTTCCAACCCTGACCATACAATAAACACCATCGGCTGGAAGACCGTCAATTTCTGATAGTCTTTCCCACTTTCCTTTTCTATTAAATTCATAAATTCCCCCGATATTAAATTTGGGGTTTTCGGCAGTAATAAATTCATCAGTACCGAACCAGATATTAGCGGGGTCAAATAACATATCTGAGATAGAAACAGATTGGCCTTCTCCGTTAAAACCACCATCTTTGTTGTTTATATATGTCCATGCGTCTTTATCTTCAAGTCGCATATGTTTATTAAAAATATGAACACCTGATTCTGAACCGAACCAAATCAGGCTATCCCCATCAAGTTTTATTGATTTTATGTTATTTGATTTTGAATCATTATTTATCATCAAGGAAAGATCCTGATATTTCTGCTTCCCCACTTCTAGCCTTGTAATATTTTCAAATCTTCCAATCCAAAGTACATTCTCTTGGGGATCATAACAAAGAGATCTAATCCAATTACCCATTTCCCCACCTAGCGAAAATTTCCTTTTATGCCACTGATCTTTGCGCTGATCCAAAATGTACAAGCCATCCGTGCCACCAGCCCAGACATAATTCTGATTTGCAGCTATACAATAAAAAAAGTTATTATCCAGATTCTTGTTAGCAGTAGAGTAATTGTACCATATATTATCATTATACGAATATCTATAAACCCCTTGCCCGTAAGTTGAAACCCACAGATTCTCTCCTACCTTAGTAATGGATGTAATAGTTGCGCCTTCAAGAAAATGGGCAGATTCAATTTTAGGAAAGGCATAATTTACAGTGGATATGGCTAAAATAAAAAACAGCAATATTTTACGGATCATTGTCTCAATAACTCTCATCGTCAGAAGGAAACTTTTTTTGTTTCACATCCTCGATATATTTTTTAACCGCATTGTTTATTTCATCTGCTAAATGTGCATAATGACGAACAAATCTGGGGTGAAAATCAATGTTTAATCCAAGCATATCAGGAGTAACTAAAATTTGACCATCACAATGAATCCCGGCTCCTATTCCTATGGTTGGTATTTTCAAGTGTTCAGTAATTTTTTTTGCAAGTTCGGAAGGTATTTTTTCCAACACTAATGCGAAAGCACCGGCTTGTTCCACAGCTTTGGCATCATTAAATATTTCTTCTGCTTCATCTGTGTCCTTTCCACGCTCCCTATAGCTTCCAAACTTGTGAATGCTTTGAGGGGTTAAACCTATATGTCCCATTACCGGAATACCAGCATCAGTAATTTTTCTAATTGTCTCAGCAATACGGATTCCTCCTTCAAGTTTAACGGCGCCTGCTGAAGTCTCTTTCAATATTCTGCCTGCATTTCTAAACCCTTCATCAATACTTAACTGATAAGACATAAAGGGCATATCGACAACGATCATTGCTCTGCTAATTGCCTTGCTAACTGCTTTGGTATGATAGATCATCTCCTCCATTGTAACCGGAAGAGTAGTGTCATTGCCTTGGAATACATTGCTTAAGGAATCGCCTATAAGCACAATATCAATCCCCGCCTCTTCAAGCAGTTTAGCAGTAATGAAATCATATGCCGTAAGAGCTGAAATTTTCTTCCCGTTCTTTTTTAGCCATGATAACGTTAATGTAGTAACCCGTTTTACTTCCTTTTCGCTGCTCATAATATTTTATTATTTCATTTTATGAAAAGACAGTTTGATTTATTCCCTCAGCTATCTCTGGAAAATTAGTATTATTAAGCTTAACTTGGAAATGTTCTTCAAAACCTCTTACTAAACTATTTCCCAATTTATTATAATTTATTTCAGATCTTAAAATAGAACCTAGGTCTGTAGTTGTTTTACATATTTCCTCAGTATAAAGCGAAACATCGCCTATAGGTTCGTTTAAGTAGGTAACTACTTTTTTGTGGTAGTCTCCGCATAGAATTGATCCATGCTGCAAAATTGCATTACCTAATTTTCTTTGAGCACTGCCTACAAGTTTTTTCCCTAAAAATTTAAGTTCGTTTTTAGCAGAAACTGCAAAACATATTGAGCTAATTTCTTCTTTATATACTTTTGGAAAGTCAGGTTGAATATTTTCCAATTCAACTAACTTTAGTTTTTCATCATAAAGAGATAAGCCTTGTTTAAGTGCAAGATTTATTTCATAATAAATATTCTTTGCAGAAGTTTGGCTGTCAACAGGGTAGATTACAGAATAAGTTAATTCTTCAGCGTGGAGTATTGCTCTTCCGCCAGTCGGTCTTTTTACTATATCAATACCATCTGACTTTGCTAAGGCAGTGTTTATTGAAGCAATATTTTGATTAGCTCCTAAAGAAATACAATAAGGATTCCATTGGTATAGTCTAAGAATTACCTCATTCTGTTTGGAGTGCCTTGCAAGATAAAGATCAAAATCCATATTAAATTGCCCTGTTCCGAAACCACTATTTACAAATAGCCATTTCATTTACCTATCAACCCTCGCTTACTTTTGCCGAGAAATTCGAGAAGTGTTTTAACATAGCTATTATTTCCCATTTCAGTAATAATTTTATTCTTTGCCTGAGTGACATTTAATGAGTTATCGTATAAATAGCTATATGCTTTCTTGAGACTTAAAATATCCTCATTTGAAAAGCCGCGTCTTCTAAGTCCAATTATATTTAACCCATTAAATTCAAGTGGCTCGCCTGCTGTCAGAATAAAAGGTGGTACATCTTGAGTGACTCTAAAACCGCCGCCAATCATACAATGCTGACCTACTATACAGAATTGATGGACAGGTGTCATACCGCCAATAATTACCCAATCTTCAATTGTCACGTGACCTGCTATTTGCACTCCATTGGCAAGTATGCAATTATCGCCAACGGTTGTATCATGAGCAACATGAGAGTAAGCCATTAATAAACAATTCTTACCGACTCTTGAAAATCCTGTTTCTTTAGTACCCCTGTGCAAAGTAACAAATTCATGAATTACCGTGTCGTCATCAATAATAAAAAGTGTCTCTTCGTTCCCGAATTTCAAGTCCTGCGGAGTATGTGCTATTGAAGCAGATTGATGAATTTTAACCCGATTACCAATTCTTGCACCATTATATATGACAGCATGTGGTCCAATTATACAATCATCTCCAATTTCAACATTTTCTTCAATAATTGCATACGGTCCGACCGAAATGTTATTTCCAATGTCAGCTTTTTTACTTACTATTGCAGTAGGATGAATATTTTCCATTATTATACTTTAATAATTATTCTATAAATTAACAGAACTCTGTTCACGATCTACAATGCCTGCCATAAACTCAGCCTCGGCAACGAGCATTTCGTTCACATATGTTTTTCCCGCCATCATAACAACTTTATTTTTCTTATTAGTTAAATTTATTTCCATATACAGTTGATCGCCCGGCACTACCGGCTTCCTAAATTTTGCATTATTTATTTGCATAAACATTACCAGCTTTTTTTCTGGATCAGGAAAAGCATTTAGTAGCAGAACACCGCCTGTTTGCGCCATAGCTTCAATTATTAAAACTCCCGGCATTACAGGCTGTCCGGGGAAGTGACCTTGAAAAAATGGTTCATTTATCGATACGGATTTTATTCCGATAACTTTCTTGTCCACTTCAAGATGAACAATTTTATCCACTAAAAGAAACGGATATCGATGAGGAAGAATTCTTTGAATTGCATTTACATCAAAAACGACACCTTCTTTTTTCACAAATTGATATTTCTTAACTAGCTTCTTTTGTTGATATAATTTTCTAATTTGTTTTGCAAATTCAACATTGGCTTTATGTCCAGGTCTAGCCGCGAGAATTTGAGCTTTAACCGGGGCACCGATTAATGCTAGGTCACCTAATAAATCCAGCAATTTATGACGCACTGGTTCGTTCTTAAATCTCAACTGTTTACTATTAAGAATACCATTAGTACCTATTGTAACATTTTCCTTAATACCAAGCTTTATTCTTAAAGTCTCCAACTCTGCTTCATCAGAATTTCGATCAACAATTACTACGGCATTGTCTATATCGCCGCCTTTAATCAATCCGGCATCTGCTAATTGTTCAACTTCACTAAGGAAGCAGAAAGTTCTTGCCGGTGCAAATTCTGTAATGAATTCTTTCTCTAGATCAAATAATCCTGTATGTTGACTACCTAGTGCAGGGTTTTGATAATCAACCATTACCGTAGCGCGATAACTATCTAACGGAAGTGCTACAATATCAATTTGATTTTCTTCGTTATGATAGGTTACGGTTTGATCTATTATTAAATAATCTTTAGGCGCTTCTTGCTGAACAAATTCAGCCTTCAACAGCTGCTCAACATAAGGCATAGAGCTTCCGTCTCCCACAGGAGGTTCAATTCCATCAAGTTCTATGATAAGGTTATCTATCTGAAGTCCAACTACTGCTGCCAGAACATGCTCTACTGTATGCACTTTTACTTCGCCGATTCCTAAAGTAGTGCCCCGGGAAACATCAACCACATTATCTGCAATTGCATGAATTTCAGGTAAACCCCCTAAATCAACCCTTATAAATTTAATCCCATAATTAATTGGCGCAGGTTTGAAAGTCATTGTGCAAGAAGTACCGGTATGCAGACCGATCCCGGACATTGAAACTGGTTTGGTAATTGTTCTTTGTAATTCTAACATTAATTAAATCCGAAATAATGAATAATATATTTTAGAAATATAAGTAAATTCGTTTTCAAAGTAACGTAACAAGTCAAGAAATACAACAATAAGTGATCTTGCGAATTGAACTAAATAAAACTTTTAATTTTCTTTTAGTCTTTTAATTTCTTCGGTTAATTCTTGAATTTGCATTTCAAGCTGTTTCAGCTTATCGGCATAATCAGGAAGGTTGCGAAAGTGGGCTTCTAATTTGAGAGCAGTTTTTAATTCCTTCGCAGGCGTTCCAAAATATTGCCCTGGTTTGGTTATTGATTTCGAAATTCCGGACTTAGCCATGATGATTGTGTGGTCTGCTATTTCAATGTGCCCGACAATTCCAACTTGACCTGCAATTATATCGTGTTTACCTATTTTCGTGCTTCCGGATATCCCCGTCAACGCCGAAATAACCGTATCTTCTCCTATGATGACATTATGAGCAATTTGAACAAGGTTATCAACTTTAACTCCTCGCCTAATAATTGTGGCTCCAAGCGCCGCTCTATCCACCGATACATTTGAACCCAGTTCTACATCATCCTCGATTATTACAATTCCTATTTGAGGTATCTTTTGGTAAACTTCCCTTTCATCAACATAAAATCCGAAGCCATCCGATCCTATTACAGTGCCTGGATTTATTATAACCCGGTTGCCTATTTTGCATTTTTCACGAATACTTACATTTTGAAAAATAATTGTGTCCTTGCCAACTTCTACATTTTCAAGCAAAACTGTATTATGAAAAATCTTAGTGTTTTCTCCAATTTTACATCCAGCGGATACCACTACATTTTTTCCGATTGCCGCATTTTCTCCAATGCTAGCAGATGGATGAATTTGCGCAGTTTTATCAATCCCTTCCAATAAATAATCAGGGGTAAAATAATGTATTAACAATTTTGAAAATGCTTTATTGGGGTCTTTTACTTCGATATAGGTTAGATCTGACCTTGTCTTATTAAAGCCGGGTTTGACTAGAATTGCAGATGCTTTCGTCGAATGAAAATATTTTTCGTAGGCAGGAAGATAAAGGAAAGTGATATCACCTTTACATGCTTCATCTATTTTCGCAAGATTATTGATAATTAGATCTTTATCACCAACTAAATCTCCCCCGATTATTTTTGCTGCCTCGGATAATTTAAAACTCATTCAAATTCGCTCATATTTTATTGGAGTTTAAGCATATCCATTACCTGTGCCGTTATATCATACTTGTCTTTAGCATATAAGATTGATATACTGGCACTTCTGTCAAAAACAAAATCAAGGTCATCTTTTTTTGCAACTTCTTGAATTGCATTAAACACCTTGTTCTGAACCGGCTTCATTAACTCTTCTTGTTTCTGAAATAACTCACCGTTTGTACCAAACTTTTTAGTACGATAATCATTTATTTGCTGATCAAGACTCTTAATATCTGATTCCAACTCATTCCTTGTTTGCTCTGTCATAATAAGTTTTCTTCTATCATAATCATCTTGCTTAGCTTTTTTTGCAGCTTCCATTTTGCTTAACTCGGCTTGCCAATCTCGAATTAGAGCGTCAAGCTTTAGCTTTGCATCCTGAGCATCCGGAATTTTATTTAGAATTGTTTTTGAATCAACATATCCAATCTTTAACTGGCCAAATGACATTCCCGAAAAAAATAAGAGGGAAAATAAGAGAAAAGAAAATACTCGCGTTTTCATTTTCAACTCCGTATTTAAATTAGTTTGGAAAATAACTTATTAAAGAGTATCAAATTTAAATAACACCCTCTTGTTGATTTGCACCAATTAATTCATTATCCCCATTCTTTAGAACAGGGATAATGAATTATATATAAATTTTATTTAGAAGTTTTAAGCTTATCTAATACTTTATAAGTAATGTCGTATGCTGGATCTGCATAAAGAAGAACAACATCACCGGCTTTATCAAAAACAAATTTCATACCTTCTTCTTTTGCAACTTCCTGAATGGCTTTATAGATTTTGTTTTTTACTGGAGTAAAAATCTTATCCTGTTCTTTATAGATATCACCTGTGCCCTGAGCAAATTTCTCTTTTTGATAGTCTAAGATACCATTCTGCTGAGCAATAAGTACTTGTTGTGCTGATTGCTTCTTGCTATCAGGCATTGTGTTAGCTTGCTTTTGATAGGTTTCAAGAGCTTGCTGATAATCAGCCTTGAGACTGTCAAGATGTGATGACCATTTATTTGTGAGTGCATCAAGATCACCTTGAGCTTTAATCGCTTCTGGAAGCTGATTCAATATTAACTGAGAATCCACATATCCAATTTTTTGTGTAGTTTGGGCAAATAATAAATTACTGCCAATCAATAGAACCGTTAAGATCAAAAGATGTTTTTTCACTATTCTTACCTCTGAGTTTTGTTATAAGTTAATTAAAAGCCTTTTCCAAATTGAAAGTTGAAAAGCCATGCTGGATCTTTTCCATTTACTGCTCTTCTGTCGAATCCATAACCTAAGTCAAATCCAATAAGACCAATTGGATTTATCAATATTCTAGCACCTACGCCAGCTGATCTTCTTAAATTCGCAAGATCTGTTGAAAGTATATCCTGATAAACATTACCCGCTTCGGCAAAGGCAAGCAAGAATATTGGAACAGGATCCTGTGTAACGGAGAATCTAAGTTCTGTTGTAAATCTTGTCATTACATTTCCCCCAAGCACATTACCATATTGGTCAATTGGACCTATAGATCTATCGTCGTAACCTCGAAGCGGGGTAGTAGCAATAACAAGCCCGTTGCCGCCCATGAAGAATTTCTCAAATGGGTTAATCTTAAAATTAGTTGCATAATCAAGCTCATGAATATAACCCATATCAGCTACAGTATATAATACTATCTTATTTGTATTAAATAAGCTCTTGTACCATTCAGCAGTAAAAGTAATCTTATAATAGTTTACATCTCCGGGGAGAAAAGGACCGCCGGATAACTGCCCATCCAATACTACCGAGGAGCCACGAGCCGGGAAAATTGGGTTATCTATGTCTCGTCTGCTAATTGTTGCGCCGATAGTATATTGATGTGTTGTACCTTCAGCATATGTACCGGCACCATTAATAACATCATTATATTGATATCTTAGCATTCCTTGGACATTGAAATAATCGTCCGGCCATTTTAGCCTTCGACCAACTCTTACAGTAGCTCCGCTTTGTTGAAGATCATAAATATATTGCTGTCTTGTGTCAAATACCTCAAATCCCAAAAGTGTTGGAGTATCCAAAAGCCATGGCTCTGTAAATCCAAGTGAGAATGTTCGATAATAATTTCCAACTCCGAATTGCCAATTAAAGCTTAAAACCTGTCCGCCGCCAATTGAGAATGGATGATCTAATGCAAAGTTTGACAA
>JAJYDC010000050.1 GCA_021777835.1 Bacteroidota bacterium
AATAATCAATATTTTCTTTAGCAATTTGATAACCTGATCTTAATATAAATATCGCAATAATTATTCCGGCAATGCCATCTACATAAGGTAATCCCAGTTGAACTCCAAGAATTCCAATTATAGATAGTGATGAGGCAAGTACGTCGTTTAAGCTATCTACTGCACCGGCTTTTAATGCCGGGCTTCTAAAAGTCTTACTAATCCTGGATTGATATCGTGTTAATAGAAACTTTGCGATTATTGTAATAAATAGAATAACATATACATAAATAGAAATATGAGTTTCGTATGGAGTTAAAATTCTTTTAATTGACTCTTCTATCAGATTTATTCCTACAATTGCAGTGAAAAGAGCTATTAAAAAAACAGCTATTGGTTGCGCTGCATTATGGCCAAACTGATGGTCATGGTCAGGTTTTTTCAAAGAAACTTTTACACTATACATTATTGCACCGCTTGCAATTATATCTGTAAGTGAATTAATAGCATCTGAAATAACTGCAATAGAATTTGAAATTATCCCTGCAAATGCTTTAATAAAAAAAAGGAAAATATTTACTACAAGCGTCAAGCTTGCCGCTCGTTTTAATAATTTTGCCATTACTTAGTTAATTTTGAAATTGAATGTCAAAATAATGAAAAAAATAATATAATGGCATTGATTCTGATTCACCTTGTAAATAATTTTGATATGCAAATAATTAAATTAAAATGGGTATATATTACGAGGGTTGATAATGAGTTTAAGCCAAATAGCCAAATCTATAAGTGCATCACCTACATTAAAATTAAACGAAAAAGCAGCACTTCTGAGAGAAAAAGGAGAACCAGTCATTCATCTTGGCGGCGGTGAACCAAAATCTAAGGTTCCCATGGATGCAATATTAGCTACAGCTGCTCATCTTAATACTGCGGAAATAAGATATGCGCCTGCCGATGGAATCCCGGCATTAAAAAAAGCAATTATTAATTACACTGAGGAATTTTATAATCGCAGAGTTGCTCCGGAAAATGTGATAGCCTCCGGAGGGGCAAAGCAGGCGATTATGGTTGCTCTACAGGCTATTCTAAATCCGCAAGAAGAGGTTGTATATCCAGCTCCTTATTGGGTTAGTTATCCGGAAATGGCTAAACTTTGCGGCGCAATTGGCGTTGCGGCACTACCTGAAGACGGAAGCTTCTATCCAAGAATTTCTGACATTGAGCAGCGAGTAGGATCTTATACTAGAGCTGTAATAATCAATAGCCCAAATAACCCTACCGGTGCAATGTACTCCGAAGAATTCATTTCTGATGTAGTACAGTTCTGCGAAAAACGCGATCTTTATCTAATAATGGATGATATTTATCATCGCTTAATTTTTGACGGAAAAAAACCTATCAATTGCTACAACTATACAAAGGATTTTTCAGATAATTCAAAAATTATATTAATCAATGGCGTATCAAAGCAATATGCAATGACCGGATTTAGGATTGGCTGGGCTGTTGGAAATAAAAAAATTATAGAGGCAATGTCGAATATTCAAGGACATCAAACGTCGGGTCCCTCAATACTTCTACAGAAGGCAGCTGTAGGTGCATTAAATGGAGTTCAATCAAGCGTTGAAAACTTACGGGTAACTTTGGAAAATAACCGGAATGTAATGATCGAACTTCTTAATTCATTTGAAGGTGTAAAAGTCTCGAAGCCGGATGGGACTTTTTATTGCTTTGCTGATTTTAGTTCTTATGAGAAGAATTCGAATAAACTTTCAGAATTTTTAATAGATAAGGTTATGGTGCTTACGGTTCCGGGTGCGGAGTTTGGTCTCGATGGTCATCTGCGCCTGAGTTACTGTGGGAGCATTAAAGAAATAACGGAGGGTATTGAAAGGATGAAATGGGCTCTAGATTCAAATTCTCCAAATGAATTATATATCGGCGAAAGAAAATTAGTGAGGAATTGGGCATGAGCAAATATTTAGAATTCGCTACACCTGCGAGCAAGGAAGCGAAAGAATTAGCTTCAGACTTTGGGATAGTAAATAATGGACTAAACTATCTTGATAGAGTTTATTGGAATTTGCCAAACCCAGCGCTCTATGAGGAAATAATTTTTAGAAATGAAGGACATATTGCTAATGGGGGACCTCTAATTGTTAAAACTGGTAAACATACGGCACGTGCAGCAGCCGATAAATTTATTGTTAAAGAAGAGTCTACCGAAAGTAATATTTGGTGGGGAGTTCATAATCGCCCTATCACACTTGAAAAGTTTAACTCTCTTATGTCTCGTGTAGAAGCCTATGCTCAAGGGAAAGAATTATTTGTTCAAGACTGCTATGTTGGAGCAGACCCGGAATATCGTATGCCAATACGCATAATAACAGAAAAAGCTTGGCATAGTTTATTTGTAAGAAATATGTTTATCACTAGCACAAACCCGGATGAGCTGAAAAAGTTTATTGCGGATTTCACTGTTATTGCTTTGCCTGGTTTTAAAGTCGATCCAAAAATTGACGGAACAAGAACAGAAACAGGAATTATTCTAAACTTTGAATCAAGAACAGCAATTATTGCAAACTCCCTTTATGCAGGCGAAATTAAAAAATCTATTTTTACAGTTCTAAACTTCCTGTTAACCTTCCGAGATGTGCTTCCAATGCATTGCTCTGCAAATGTAGGGAAGGGAGGAGACGTTGCATTATTCTTTGGACTAAGCGGTACCGGTAAAACAACTTTGAGCGCTGATCCTAAAAGACAACTTATTGGAGACGACGAACATGGATGGAGCTCAAGCGGTGTTTTTAATTTTGAAGCAGGATGTTACGCAAAAGTCATTAGGCTTTCTGCTGAAAGCGAGCCTGAAATATTTTCAACAACAAAGAGATTTGGTACCATACTTGAAAATGTAGTCTATGACCCAATTACAAGGCTAATTGATTTAAATGAAGATTCTATAACGGAAAATACTCGTGCCTCTTATCCGCTTGATTTTATTCCTAACATAGTGCCAAGTGGTTATGTCCAATCTCATCCCAAAAATATAATTTTCTTAACTTGTGATGCTTCCGGTGTTTTACCTCCTATTTCAAGATTAAATCCCGAGCAAGCGCAGTACCATTTTATCAGCGGATATACATCTAAAATTGCCGGAACAGAAATTGGATTAGGTATTGAACCTCAAATTACTTTTAGCGCTTGTTTTGGAGCTCCTTTTATGGTTCGTCATCCATTTGAATATGCTTCAATGCTAAAACAAAGAATGCTTCAAAGCGGCGCACAATGCTGGCTAGTAAATACTGGATGGATCGGAGGCAGATTTGGAGTAGGAAAACGTATTAGTATTAAACACACTCGAAATCTACTAAATGCTGCTCTTGAAGGTAAGCTCAATAATGTTGAATATCGCAAAGACAAATTATTTGGTTTTGAAGTTCCGAAGACTTGCCCTGATGTCCCTAGCGATGTCCTTGACCCATCTAAATCATGGGGCAATGTTGAAGAATATTGGAAAAAATATGACGCTCTTGCAGCCCGATTTATTGAAAACTTTAAGCTGTTTGCAAAGGAATCTTCTGAAGATGTACTAAATGCTGGTCCTAAAAGAATTATTGCAAAAAAGTAAGATAAATGCCGTTGCTGACTGTTTAAATATTTGCAGAGCAAAAGGTTTTTATATTTGAAAGAATAAGAATTAAACTAGCATAAATATTAAGTTTTCAATATTTGTTTCAAAATAGAGAAACTTACATACAATAAATTTTCAGTCGAATATTCTGATAATTTAAAAATGATAAAACAATTCTTGCATCATATCCCTTCATTTATGATCTTTAGACTGCGTCAAATCAAATTTACTATTATTGAATATTTTTTATCAATTCATTTCAAGTTTTTCAAACAGTCCAATTAAGTAAATAAACTATTAATTAAAAATATGAAGAGGTTTTGATGGCATGGATAATACTATTTATTGCAGGTTTATTTGAAACCGCTTGGGCGATAGGAATGAAATATTCAAATGGGTTTACTAAGGTTTACCCTACTGTTTTTACCTTCATTGCTATGGGCTTGAGTGTCTTTCTCTTATCTATATCGATTAAAACTCTTCCTGTTGGTACAGCCTATGCTGTTTGGACTGGAATCGGTGCTGTCGGCACTGCAATTTTTGGCATTTTACTTTTCGGTGAATCTAAGGAATTTATAAGATTATTCTTTATTTTTATAATAATTGTCGGTATTGTTGGACTCAAGATTTTTACTAAAAGTTAAGCTTAAGAGTAAGATTTATTTTTAAATAATTAATCATAAGGAAAAGAAATGACTAGACCAGTAAAAGGTGATTATTCCCCATATTACGAATCATATATTAGTAAAGTAGAAGGCGAAAATGGTTTAACCTTTTTAAAATCTCAGTTAAGTTATGCAGTGAAATTATTTGATAATATCCCTGAAGACAAAGGAACATATTCTTATGCTGCGGGGAAATGGAGTATAAAAGAGTT
This sequence comes from Bacteroidota bacterium, assembly GCA_021777835.1. Lineage (GTDB taxonomy): Bacteria > Bacteroidota > Ignavibacteria > Ignavibacteriales > Ignavibacteriaceae > FEN-1297. The sequence continues at coordinate 4,491 of JAJYDC010000050.1, forward strand.
AATTGGACATATTGTAGATGGCGAAAGAATTTTTGCATACAGAGCTTTGTGTATTGCTAGGAGAGAAACACAGTCGCTTCCTGGTTTTGAACAAGATGATTATGTTAAATTTGGAAATTTTAATAAGAGAAAGCTGCAGGATCTTAAGAATGAATTTGTAACTTTAAGAGAATCTAACATTATTATGTTTAATAACATTGACGAGGCTGATTTGAACAGAAGAGGCTTAGCAAATGGAAAAGAAATAACAGCTTTGGCAATTCTTTTCATTATTGGCGGTCATGCTGCACACCATTTAGAAATATTAAAGAATGTATATATGAAATAATCAAAACTAAATTATCTTATATATCTCTGTCAAAATCTTTTCAGTTGCGCCAAGATTTTCTTTTACATAATCGAAACTGATTTTCCCCTTAGCTTTTCTTAATGGATCATTACTGAACATTGTTCTTAATTGTCTGAATGCATCAGACTTATTCTTAATTAAAATTCCTCCGCCACGTTTTAATAACTGTTGACTTTCTTGAGAATTCTCAATCTTTGGTCCGAACATTACAGGAATTCCATAGACTGCAGCTTCGAGTATATTATGAATACCTTGCTTAAAACTGCCGCCAACGAATGCTAAATCCGCGTAAGTGTATAATGTTAATAAAATTCCTATTGAGTCGACTATTATTACTCTTTCATTATTATAATTATTCATGAAAGAAAATCTTATTGTTTCCAATGTTCCGGCAAATTCATTTTCTATCTTTTCAAGATGAACTTCAGTTGGTTCATGCGGAGCTATAATTAATATAGTACTTCTATCATATTTAGATAATTTGGCAAAGGCGGGAAGAATAATATCTTCGTCTAATTCCCAGGTGCTTCCGGCAACAAATATTTTTTTATCCTTCAGAAGTTCTTCTTTTATTAGATTTTTTTCTCTTGCTACTATGCTTCTTTGGTAAACACGGTCAAATCTTGTGTCGCCAACTGCTTTAATTCGTTCTGCCGGAACATTAAACTCTTTAAAACCAAGAACATCTGAATCTGAAACAGCTAGAATAATACTAATATTTCCAAATAGGTATTTATGAAAGCTTTTTGCCAAGGGAAGCTTTCTAGCTGAATTGGATTTCATTGTCGCGTCTACAATTATAGAACGGATATTATATTTATTCATTGCCCATACATGATTTGGCCATATATCATAACGCATCATAACTGCTAAATCTGGGCGAACTATTGCAATAAACCTTTCGGCATTGGATCGTGTATCTAGTGGAAGGTAAGAAACTAAATCTGCATATGGATATTTCCTCGAATTTTCATAACCTGAAGGTGAGAAAAATGTAACAAGTATATTAATGTCGTTCCTTTTTTTCAATTCCTTAATTATTGGTTTTGCTTGCTCAAATTCTCCAAGTGAAGATGAGTGGAACCAAACTAATTTTCTTGATTTATCTAATGTTGCGGAATTTAGAATCAACTCTTCGAATATTCTTTCTCTACCTTTAATCCCTCTTTTTACTTTGTCATTAAAAATACCTAATAATCTTAATATTAAATAAAGTAACGGTATTATTAAAAAATTATATAATATATACCAAATAGTTTTCATCAATTTAGAATTTCTTTCAACTTTAAATAAGCAAGCTTTGGGGTTAATTCAAGCATACACTTAAAATGTTTCTTTGGGCAGTCTTCTCTTCCTATATGAGAGCACGGCCTACAAGTTAATGAATTATTTTCTAAAACAATATTTCTGCTTCTATACGGCGCAAAACCAAATTCTTTTACTGTTGATCCAAATATTGCTAAAACAGGTATCCCAATTGCCGTAGCAGCATGCATTAAACCTGAATCATTACAAATAACAGCATTACACTTTTTCATATCTGCTGCAGTTTGCAGTATCTTATCATCATTGCATAAATTAATTGACCCGGGTATTTTTTCTGCTAATTCAGAGCATAGTTCAAAGTCACTTTTGCCCCCAAAGATTGCTATGGAATTCCCATCGTCTAATACCATTTTGCTCAAATCTATAAAATATTCCTTGGGCCACATTTTTGTGAAGTGTCTGCTTCCTGGTGCTATACCGATGTGCTTTACATTATCGCTTAGGTTTGTCTTTGTTTCACTCGGGAAAAATAACTCTAACCCATTATTATCAAGTCTTAGGCCAGGTAATGTCTCACTATATCGCTTAGGGATTTCTTGCTGCCCATTAAATCTATTGATTTTAAAGTGAACTAAGAGAAATTTATCAACAGTTCTTTTATTAAAAATTACTTGATTAGCTTTTATTTCTTTTCTTATTTCAGCCGATCTAAAGTTATTTTGTAGATCGACAACTAAGTCATATTTATTCTTGCGCAAATCCTTAAAAAGGCTTTCCTTGCTAGCAGAATCTTCTTTATATATTAAAAGTGATTCGATATTTTTATTGTACCTTAATAAATCCGCGTATTGCTCTCTTAATATAAAATCAATTTCTATTTCACTATTTTGTTCCTTAAGAGATCTTATTATTGGCGTCGTGAGTAGTATATCACCCAAAGAACTTAGTCTAATTATAAGAATATTTTTAATTTCGTCCAATTTCAACAAAAGATACTTTCAAAAGACATTTAAACGGCACAAATTTAATTAAATAGTAACTTACTTACACTTTATCATTGATGTTTTAATCGTTCTATCATATTTTTACTAAAAACTTAAAAGGATTTTTTAGATGACATCATTACCACCTCCATCAACGAAGAATTTTTCTGATGATTCGTTAGAAAAGAAAGTTTATAATATTGTTGAGAACTTAAGCGAATATATTCCTACTATGAATGATAGGAATAGACTGGGCTTTTCTCTTTATAAGTATGTAACCGGTGAAGGCGATAGCCCTGAAATATTAATTAAGAGTTCTAAAGTGCACGTGATTGGCATTTCTCTTGAAGATCTTGCAACAAAAATTTCCAAAGAAATCGATATACTAAAACCTAAAATATAGTATTATTATTTTTTTTAAAAAAGTATTAAAGGGATGAGCATAATTTCTTAGCTAACCGGACTTTTATATATACAATTATGTAATGAAAAATATTAGGAAAGTATAATACCGGTACGTTCCATAATACCTCTATATCATTACTTAATATGTATATTTACGGTTTGTCGCTGAAATAAACCTCACTGTTAACTTCTTCTTTTGCCATAAACTTTTCAACCATTATTACATCTTCCTCACTGCCAATGAAAAGCGGTGTTGTTTCATGCAGTATCTCTGGTTGAATTTCCAGTATTCTTTGTTTCCCATTTGAAGACCTTCCACCTGCGGCTTCAATTATCATTGACATAGGGTTGCATTCATACATCAATCTTAATTTACCTTTTGGGTGTCTGTGATCTGCTGGATACATAAATATTCCACCATATAAAAGATTACGATGAATATCTGCAACCATCGACCCGACGTACCTAGATGAATATGGACGCTCGGATTTCTCGTCTTCTTCCTGAAGATACTTAATATATTTCTTTAACCCCGGGTGCCAGTATAAGTAGTTTCCTTCGTTGATACTGTAAATGTGGGACTTCTTGGGAATCTTTATGTTGTCATGCGAAAGCAAAAATTCTCCGAAAGAAGGGTCTAAAGTAAAGCCGTGAACACCTTCTCCTGTTGTGTATACTAAGATAGTACTTGATCCATATACAACATATCCTGCTGCGACTTGATTCAATCCCTGTTGCAGGCAATCTTCAAGAGTACCAGGCATCCCATCCGGTGTTACTCTTTTGTATATTGAAAAAATTGTTCCAATGCTTATGTTGACATCTATATTTGATGAACCGTCAAGAGGATCAAAGAGGAGTACGTATTTCCCTATTTTATGCCTGGCTGGTATGTGAATTATATTTTCTTCTTCTTCTGAAGCCATAACGCAAAAATGTCCACCATGATCCATCGCTCTTATAAGTATATCATGAGCGTACATGTCAAGTTTTTTAACTTGTTCACCATGAACATTATTGGTTCCTGTAAATCCCAGAATATCTACAAGCCCTGCTTTGTTAACTTCCAAAGATATTATCTTTGCAGCTAATGAAAGATCTGATAGTAGTCTAGATAATTCACCAGTTGCTTCGGGATGCCTTTTTTCGCCTTCGATTATGTGTCGGGCGAGTGTCATAAATTGTGTTTTTGACATAATGCCTTCCTTTTGCTTTTCATAAAATTATCTAATCTATATTCAAAGAGCAACTATTATTTTCTTACGATTTAATGTAAAAATTAAACAGAAATCATAGTATATTCCATCTTAGATAATCTTATTACCAAAATAATTGAACTGAAGAATGCCTGTGAATTAAGATATTTTCATTTTTTATTCTGATATTCCTCACTGAAATTATAACATGAATGAAAAAGTAATATTTCTTGGTAATAAGCCTTTAATGATTTTTGAATTATTCCATTTATTTATTTAAGTGTAGCAAACGATATGGAAAGTTTTAGACTAAAAGTATTCAGATCAGTAGCAAAGAATTTAAGTTTTACTAAAGCCGCAAATGAACTCTATATAAGCCAACCTGCGATTTCAAAGAATATTCAAGCTCTTGAAAATGAATTCGGCCTAAGATTGTTTATTAGGAAGGGAAATAGGACTTATTTGACATCAGCTGGTAAAGTATTGCTTGGATATTCTGAAGATATATTTAACCTTCAAATGAAATTAGAAAGTGATTTGAATATGTTTAAAGATGAGCAGACAGGCTTACTTCGTTTGGGGGCAAGCACTACGATTGCTCAATATGTTATTGCACCCATATTGTCCAAGTTTAATAAGAAGTTTCCGCATATTAAACTTTCGCTAATTTCTGGCAATAGTGAAAGGATTTCTGATGCATTGCTAAAAGAAGATATAGATTTAGGAATCGTAGAAGGAAAAACTAAAAACAAAGATATTAAGTATACTAAATTCATTTCTGATGAGTTAGTTGCAGCAACCAACTTCAATAACAAGTATATTAAGAAAAATGAAATTTCTCTAAAAGAGCTTACTCATCTTCCGCTCATTCTCCGAGAGAGAGGTTCCGGTACGCTAGAAGTATTTGAACATGCACTTAAGAACAAAAAAATTAAAATATCATCTCTAAATATATTGATGTATTTGGGAAGCACAGAAGCTATTAAACTAATTCTTGAATCTGACGAAAGTGTTGGTGTTATTTCACTACGTGCAATAAAAAAAGAACTAAATGCAGGTTTGCTAAAGGTCGTGAAAATTAAAAACTTTCAGATAAAAAGAAACTTTGAATTTATTCGCCTGCACGGAGCACAAGATTTAAGTTCCGCTTCAAAATTCATTCAAATCGCTAAAATCCACTATAACCAAAAGTAATTTGGAATAACATTTTTTGATTTTGATAGCTTGCCTTACCATCCTAGGTTTGTCTTGTGTTTAATTTCAAAAATATAAAGGTCAAAAAATGAATGCGGTTCCCGAAAATGAAATTGTATCTGAGTCACCAAAAGTGAATTTTTCAATTAAGAATATATCTATACGTGAAGTAATATTTATTCTTGGTTTAGTATTTTGCCTCACCCCGTTTGCTTCACCTCCAATTGCACTTGCCGTTGGGTTAGTAATTGCATTAACGATTGGACATCCTTACCTTCATCTAAACCATAAAGCAACAAAAATTTTATTACAGGCATCTGTAGTCGGCTTAGGCTTCGGAATGAATCTTGGCACAGTAATGAAAGTAGGCAAAGAAGGAATAATGTTTACAATTGTTTCTATTTTCGGCACCCTTTTACTTGGGTTTATAATAGGCAAGTGGCTTAAAATCCATAAGAAGACTTCGCACTTAATTGCATCAGGAACTGCGATATGCGGTGGAAGTGCAATAGCAGCAGTAGGGCCAATTTTGAATGCGAATGATCAGGAGATGTCTGTTGCATTAGGAACCGTCTTTATCCTCAATTCGATTGCATTATTTATTTTCCCTGTTATCGGACATTGGCTGCATCTTTCACAAACTCAATTTGGATTTTGGGCTGGGATTGCTATTCATGATACAAGCTCTGTAGTTGGAGCAGCTGCTAAATATGGCAAAGTAGCCTTACAAACAGCTACAACTGTAAAGCTTACGCGTGCATTGTGGATTGTCCCTGTTGCGCTACTAACATCATTTCTATTCAAGGGTAATTCAAAGAAAATATCTATTCCTTACTTCATTTTTCTTTTTATTCTTGCATCAATTGTCGGTACTTATGTAACTCCAGTAACGGAAATCTCTTCTTATCTCGTTAAGGCTTCTACGGTTGGATTAACAGTTACTCTCTTTTTAATAGGTGCTGGCCTCTCGAAAGCTGTACTCAAAACAGTCGGAGTTAAGCCTCTTGTGCAAGGGGTTATTTTATGGACAATAATTTCTGTCAGCTCACTTATGATTATTATGAAGCTAGTAAGTTGAGAAGATCATATATATCATATTTGCTTATATAACTTATTATTGGTTTGGCTGTTTTATATAACTAATAAACTTATAACCGATTTTAATTAATGCTGATATATCCGGTCTTATTGTTAAATAATTATCCGCAGGCACATCAATAAATATTTGTTTCCCACCGTCGGATTGATGTGCAAGCGATAAAAAATTATCCGCTATATTCCCGTCGTTTCCGCTTCCCAAATGATGTATTGAGCTTTCTAATATTATCCTGATATTTCTTTTAAGTAATTCTTTTTGAATAAAAGAATAGGCTTTAGAAGAATAGAGCTTACTGTTGTCGTCAATAATATAAAACTGAGCGTCGGGAAATGCTCCTATAATGCTTCTAATTGCATTTCCTAATCGATCCAGAGGAAAATGTTCGTTCAATCTAAAATTCATTTCTTTTATGTCGTCATTGATCAGTACGTCATATTGCTTTCTGTTGGAAATCAATGAATCGGCTAGCTCAATTGTTTTCTTTGAAGGGACTAGTGCAGCCGTAAATGTTTCGGGAGCCATAATGATATTTGATATATTACTTTCATTCAAATTTTCAAGTCCGGTTAAAACCATGCCAATAAATCCACCGTCTCTTCTTATATCAGGCTTATAGATAAATGTTGCTTTTAGTTTCAGCCTGTCATTTGAATATATTTTTAAAGTATTTTCACCCCCAATTGTTTTTTCATGGCAAATTAACTGAACATTTTCATATTGAAGGGAAGAGTATATCTCTTGCAAAATTACAGCGATCGGTAAGTCAGTGGGTACTTCAATTTTATAATAACTTAAAAGCGAATCGTTACTGAAATCAGAAATTCTCTTTTGATTTATCCATGATTTATGCAATCCAAAATCAAATAAGTCCTTGGTAAATATTTTATTTATTGAAGCATCCCCAATTTCATCTTCTTTATGAGGTGGGGGCGAAATTTTATAATATTTCGAAACAATGAGGTTTATAGCTAGCAGCAAAATTGCTACAGCAAATAGATAACCAACTATTTTTTTTTTATCTACTAAATAATTCATTAAAGATTATTGGCTTTATGCATTACATTACTTGTTCTTAAAAACAGGCTTCCTTTTATCAAGGAAAGCGGAAGTCCCTTCTTTGAAATCATCAGTTCCGCATGTAAGCGCAAACAAACTTATTTCATATTTTAGTCCTTCATGAAGCGGAATCTCACTTGCACCTCGAATTGCCTTTAATGAATGACGGATAGCAATTTGTCCCTTTGAAGCTATCCCTGATGCTAAGTTTAACGCTTTTTCAATTAGTTCGGATTGAGAGAATATCTTATTAACTAACCCAATTCTGTAAGCTTCATTGACGTCGAAATTCTTTCCGGATAAAATAATTTCAGCAGCTCGGCCGCTATTTATTAACCGGCTTAATCTTTGAGTGCCGCCGTAACCTGGTATTATACCTAAATTAACCTCCGGTTGTCCAAACATTGCATTTTCTGAAGCTAGTCGAATGTGGCATGCAAGAGCAAGTTCACATCCACCTCCTAATGCATATCCATTAATGGCCGCAATAACGGGCTTACCAAGATTTTCTATATTATTAAAAACTTCGTGGCCTTTTTCAGAGAATTCTTTTGCGCTAATAACAGTAAGCTTATTTAGCTCAGCAATGTCTGCACCCGCAACGAATACCTTTTCTCCGCTGCCGGTTATAATTACTACGTAAATATTTTCATCTTCCTTTATGCTTAAGAAAAGAGATTTTAACTCATCTAAAGTCTCGGTATTTAATGAGTTCATTTTATCTGGGCGATTAATTGTTACAATCGCCACATTTCCTTTTACTTCAAATAATAAATTTTTATACATAATTCCCTTATAAGTTAATGTACAGTGGAAGTCTTACTCTTAAATCAACAGAAATATATTGATTGGTTTGAAAATAATTATACGTTGCAACAATTTCCAACATGAACATAGAAATACCTCCACCAGCGCTAAATCCGATCTTAGAAGTATTTTCTAGGTAATTACTCTTTCCGGTCGCCAATTTAAATTGATGAAGTTTTTGGTAGTAGGTATAATCAGCAGATGCTTCTATTACCGGCATCAATAAAACTATGCTTTTAATGAGAGGCGGAAAATAATATCTAGCACCAACTGCCAATGGCAATGCGTTTGTTGAATAGTTTGAGTAATTGGAGATTTCATAAAATGATTGCGATCCAGGATATTGATCAAATCCAATCTTTCCAAAAAGAAATACAGGTAAATAGTCATTATCTGTGTATGAAATCTCTACGTTAAAGCCGTAACCTAAATCAGTAGAGTTAGCAAAATAATTTAATGGTAATCTGGGACCCACGCCGAAAGCAATAAACACCCCTCTTGCCTTATCAGTTGGAGGATTTTGTGCAAATAAAAATGATGGTATGACAATTAAAAGCAACGTAAAAATTCTTTTCATTTCAAGCAAATTTTATTGAATGAAAAATACAAAATTTCAACCTCTACTAAAATAATTTAGGTCTCATTTCTCTTAATTATTACAACAGACGAAAGTATTAGGATCGTTGCAAGAAATATATGAGATAATAAAATGTAGGGAGACAATTTATCTCCTACTGTGAAGAACCCTTCCCAGGCATTATAGCGCGCAGCAAAAAGAAGGTTAATCATTAACCTTGAGGAACTGCCGAATGTTAACAGACATTCCCAAAAAAGTGTAAAGAATATTATTGCAAACCAATAAATGTTTTGGAAGTATTTCATTATAATCGCGGCCGATATACCGGTAAATAGAAGTAAGATAATATTTAAGTAATCAATTTTGTCCTTGCCTATAGGAATAAATTCAAAAACAAATAAGAGCAAAAATATGAGCCAAGTTTTCCAAAACTCATTCTTTGTGCTTTCTGCAGCAATAATTAGAAATGAAGACAATAGCAAAAGCTGGGGCAAATTCCATATTAGATAAATGGGGTAATCAACTATTGAAGATAAACCAAATTCATAATAATAATCCGGATCATTGAACGCAAGATGACCGCTTAAATATAATACTAAAGCTGAAATTAAGATCGGTAAGAATATCCATACTAATTGGGGGAATGTTTTATTGTACTTTGGATGAGCGAATGCTTGCTTCAAAGTTGCAGCATGTCTTTTCCTAAAAACAATTATGAATGGTAGAATAAGACTTAAATGAAAACGAAATCCTGCAATAATAATATAAGTATCAAGATTAAAGGCTCTTAATAGAATTCCTACAGCATTAGTTATTACTATTGCAGCAATCAGCCAAAATACATTTTTCTTTCCCACAATAGTTACTTTTTTATCTCCAGCTCTTTAAGCTGCGTCCCGGTTCCATAATCGTAAACTAGTTTGCCGCCTAATTTGCCAGTTTGATAAATAAAGAGAAATCCTATTATTGCTAATGCAACAAATATATATTTTATATACCCGGTAAATTTCTTTTTCAAAACTACGAAGGTCCTTAGCACAAGAAGTGCCGCGAAATACCAAAGCGTAATATTTGCGTATGTCGAATGATTTTCAATTGCATCAACATTTATCTTTGCTCCTTCTTTTAGCCATAAATGTGCTACGTCTTCAGCTTGATTACCTGTTAACACTGCAGCTAGTGCACCGAGCACTCCGAGCAACAAAATTAAGTGCGCTGCTTTTGAAAAGAATTCCTTCTTGAAAACCACTCCTATGATTTCTAAAAGGACATATGTTGATAATAAGGCAATAGGGAAATGAACTATCTTTGGGTGAAGCTGCGCTAAGAATTCCATTTTGTATTCCTTCTTGTAAATTATTGAAAATTTATCCGCATAATACTGAGCCGCCGTTAACATTTAGTATTTCCCCATTTATGTGCCGGGCTAAGTCAGAAGCAAGAAATAAAACTGGTCCGGCTATATCTTCTGCTGTAGCAATTCGTTTCACAGGTATATCATTCCTAACTTTTTCTTTGTACTCTGAATCAGAAAATACACCTGCACTCATATCCGTAATTACCCAACCTGGGGCAACACAATTAACATTGATATTGTACTCACCAAGTTCTGCTGCTAGAGACTTCGTCAAGGCTATAACTCCACCTTTAGACGAAGCATAATGAGAATAAAAAGGTTCTCCTCTTTGCCCAGCTGTTGAGCT
>JAJYDC010000090.1 GCA_021777835.1 Bacteroidota bacterium
ATTAAAATGAAAATAATAACTAGTCTCAGTTTTTCAAGAATTATAAGGGCGATTCTTTTCTTGACATTACTTCTTATATGGATAAAGACGCACTATTATAGTCTCCGCTTGCATCCGAGGTGCTTGTGCGCCTTCCGAATACATCGTTCTCATAATAGAGCGTCTGACCGCTTGTCATGTAGACTGTAACCGGCAGATTGTCAGGGCTATATATTATGAAACTTATACCTCTGTGAGTATCCGTTATTTCGTTACCGTTTGAATCATAAGTATATGCGGCACTGGTTGAACCGCTTATTGATGAAAGTCTGTTTGTACCGGCTGTATAATTATAGCTAAGGTTATCCTGAATGCTGCCGGTATTTCCATATCGCTTTAATGTAGTAAAGTTGCCTGCATTGTCATAAATATAATTTGCATCATATGCGCTTGTGGGCTGCCATGCACTAGTATAATATCCAAAGTTAGCGCTATCTAACCTGTTTGCATTGTCATATGCATAAGAATCGCCTACAAGAGTGTCACCGTTAAATGGGACACCATACATTTTGTATATCTGCCAGCTTATGTTACCGCTGTACTGCGGCTTTGCTCCTTGTGCTAAGCCGATATGAAACGAAACGTTATCATAGCCTATTACTTCACCAAACTTATCTGCCGGCACGCCGCCCGTGCCGTCATGGCCCGGGTCTTGTGATGAGCTTAGGTTTTGCTGATTTATCATCTGAAGCCAGTCTCTTGTATTATAAGTATAGTCAACTCCTTGGGCACCTCCAAGCTGCAGCCTCTGCACTTTTCCGTTTGCGTAATACTTATACTGTCCTTCCTGTACGGTTGTGCCGTTTGCATATTGTGTGCTTACTTTGCTCATTCTATTTAAATTATTGTAAGAGTACTATGAATCTGTTTTGCTTCTGTCTATCATATTCTAACCGTAAGGAAAGTAATCATCTCAACTCATGGTGTTAATTATATATACTCTTATTGTAAGTCCAGGGCCTCTTTTATTTGCCTTTAAGCTGTGCAAAGAAAGCAAGAACAATAAAACAAAAAATAGCTAAAGCAAGTCCAATTGCAAAAATCGCAGCTCCTTTATTTTTGAGTTTGATTCCTTTTGTATCAGCATAGTATTTATTGGGTGGATAAAACACTTGGAAAAATAAAAAATTTTGCTTAATTAAATCATATTCTTCTTTCAAATATTTAAGTGATTTGAATACAAAATATTTATTAAGAATGAAACTTATTATTAGTATAATTGTCGCGGCTGCTAAAGGCATATTTGTTTCCTTAATAATTCGTTACTTCAAAAATGGCAAATGTGCTATCGGATCAAACAAAAAATTCAATATAAACGGGGTAGTAGCTTCAACTCTATTGGTTAAATTGTCACCAAATCCCGTACCTACTCCCAAGCTACCTCCAATACCATTAAATCCTTTTTGATCAGCAGAAAAATTAAATGGACCAGCTTGAATATTATGCCCATTTTGATTATTAGCAAAGCTCTTAGTATTAGAACCTAAAAAATCTTGCATGGATGAATAATACATTGTACCTCCAAAAGTTGCATAGGCTTCATAACCAATTGAATATCCTAATTTATAATAAAATGAGAACGTCAAATTATTACTAAAATTATTTAGATTAAAAAGCACCCCAAATTCAACATTGCCGCCTGCAGCACCTGATAATGCTGCGTTAGCATTCAGAGTAACTAAAAAATGTTTTCGAGAAGTTTGATGGTTAGTGGATTTATTTCCATTATTGCGTTGTTGGAATTGCTGATTCTGATGATATTCCTCTGCCAGTTGCTGTCCAAGGCCCTGGTCCACTTCTACACCATCAACCATATAAGTAACCGAGCCGTCAGGATCAACTAATCTTACCGGATTGCTTAAGACGTAATCATAAGGAGAAGTGCTAGTAAACTTATGCTTATCACAGGCCTCTCTAGTGATGCCGCATCTTCCAAATACTAATTTATAGATTACTTTAGTTCAACTTACTTTTATTCAAAAAAGAAAACTTACCTTCTTTGCTTAGTAATAGGTTATACTCGAATAATTTCCTTTTCAGAATATTTACATTATTACTATATTCAATCGCACAAACTGATATTTGATAATTACCTTGTCTGTCCTTATATAATTTAGGATAGTAAAGCTTTTTATTTAACTTTATCAATTCAGAAGAGGGGAATGTTGAATCTATAAATTTCGTACTTATAGAAGGTTCTATGACATAATTAAGATAAAACAAACCCAATTTTAACGCGATTATATTATTTAATGGTAATTTAATTTCCTTCTTTATCAAACTATTAAAGTCATTTCTCCAAAATCCTTTTATAAGAAAGATGGATCCGTCTTTACCCATTGCTACAATATAGAAATGTGGGGGCAAAAATTCTATATTAATACCAGTTCTTGTAACTGTACTAAGATAGTAAAATGTAATTCCATATTGATCTAAACTGGAGTCTTTTCCGACTATTCCCCAATTAGGGTTTACCAATAGTTCTTTATACTTGGAATAATTTTCAGGTATGTATTCGATGGAATCTTGAAGTAAAAATGATTGTATTTCTCTTAACTTATCATATTCATATTGAATACTTACTATTTTTGATAATATATTATTCCTTAAGGAATCCGAATGTTTAGCTTGTGCTTTTACCAAGCTAAAAGAACAAAGGAAAATTAAAACCATATAATTAGTTTTCATTTTTAATACCTTAGAAATTGTCCTTAATTTTTAATTTTGCTACTTAACTCTCTTTGAATAATTCCTTCGAACCAGAAAGCGTCATGCTCAATTGGTAAACTTCTGTACCTTAGATAATCTTTAGCGCGTATGTACTGCAACTCCTCCTTGCCTTGTTTATAAGTACCGAGCGGATCCGTTAATGCTTGATAGGCATGTCTTAATTCATGAGCTAGTGTCTCAATTTCGCTATTTTTATTAAGTAATTTATCAATGGATATCATCGATCCGTTATAATATATATATTTGATATTTCCACTTTTATCTTTATTTATAATAAAAGAATTATTCGTATTTCCGTGCTCAAGTAGATTATGACTATTTCCTACTTTTAACCTTACAATTTGCGGCATTTGCTCTAACCTATTAACAACAT
>JAJYDC010000018.1 GCA_021777835.1 Bacteroidota bacterium
TACCCGTAGCATCCATCACGCGACCGGCTATCTTTCCTGTCTGCGAGTATCCTACGGCTGTTAATATTATTGTTATTATGATTGTGAAATAAAATTGTAGCGAAAATCTCATTCATGCCTCCGGGCAGCAATCTTAAATTTGCCTGGTTATAATGTTGTTTATATTTGAGTAACTTTTATGTTACTACTTTTGAATAAATAATTAACGTTTATAAAATTAACTTCAGTGCTGAAATTCATTTCCATACTTCTGCCTTGTTTAATTTTAATTCTTGAGTCACATTGATTGGTCTTATGTTGCTAACGAACGTCATGGTTATAATGGATATAATAAAAATGAGGATTGCGTAGTATAGAAAATTAATATTTATGATCCATTGCAAAAAAGTATTTGAAAGCGAAAATAAGTTTACCAATACATCCAGAACAATCTTAAACAGACTTAAAACTCCTCCAATCATCAATCCCCATATAGCACCTCTGGAATTGATTTTTTTAAAGAAGAAGCCTAGAACAAATAAGGCAGCAATTGGGGAACTTAAAAGAGCCATTGAATTTTGTAAGTATATATAATTATCCGAGTTCAAATATTTAATTAGCGGCACACATAGTATAACCAACAAAGCCGTAAAAGTCGTGAATAATCTTCCTAACAATACTAATTTTCTTTCAGAAGCATTAGGATAAGTCATTCTATATAAATCCATAGTAAATAATGACGATGTGCTATTAAAGATGCTTGAAAGCGATGACATTACTAAAGAAAATACTCCGACAATAAATACTCCTTTTATACCCGAAGGTAATGCTTCGTTAGAAAAAATAAGAGAGTAAGATTGATCACTTTTGTTTTCTAAAGCGAATTTTACTGTAAGCAAGCCAATTAGCGTTATGAGACATATAAAAATTACTTTAAGTAAAATTGCGACATAGGTACCTTTTTTTGCATCGACGACTGTTTTCGCCCCTAGAATTCTCTGAATTATTGATTGGTCCGAAATCCAATACCAAAAGCTAAGAATAGGAATTCCAAGAAGTAACCCCGCTAATGGTAGAAGTGGAAAAGAAATTGGCTTAATATAAATTATTGAGCTAAGAGAAACTATTGCCATTAAACTGTCTGTCCATCCGACAGAATGAAGTCCAAAAAATACTAAAAGTATCATTGCACTTAATAAAAAAACAACCTGAATGAATTGAGTATAAACGACGGCTTTTAATCCACCTACCACTGTATATAAACCGCATAATAGAACCAGGACTAATGTTGTAGTGAAAGCATCCCAATCTAAAATTTGCTTTAGAATAAATCCGCCTGCAATAAGTATAAGTGGAATTTTAATTAAGACATTTACGACTATTTGGAATATGGCTACATAAATCCTGCTATTTCCGTCAAAGCGTTTTCCTATAAATTCCGCCGTTGTAAACACATTTGATTTAATATATCGTTTGGCAAAGAATGAGGATAATAACAATAAAAACATAACGGCAAATATTTCAAAGTGGCTTGTTAAAAAGCTTTTTGAAATTTCAAATCCTGTCAATGCAATTAAATACCCGCCTGAAATAGAAGAAGCGAAAATTGAGAAACCAATCATATACCATTTTAAATTTTTTCCCGCTAAGAAATAGTCAAGACTATTTTGTTCTTTGTGAATTGAAAAAACCAAACCTATTATTAAGGAAAAAATTAAATAAGAAATTATTATAAAATTGTCTATATAGCTCAGTTCAATCATTTCTATTATCTTATTCTAAATATTCACAGCCTTCCACAAATGATGCCATGGTATAAGATCATTTAGATTTAATATTATTTTGCCTAATGGAAAGCAGTTTTTGGAATTATACTAAAATTAGATTATTGAAATAATAATAAGAGTTATTAAAGTAATAATGTTTTTCCGGAGAAATGTGCCTTATACTATTTGATCCCTAGCTCTTTGCACATCCTATGATAATTTGGCGGAGCGAGTCCAAGTTTTTTTGCTGCTTCAGCATCAGAATCAGATTGCTGACGTACAAATGTAAAATAACTACCTTTAAGAATTTTTTCCATTTCTTGCCACTGTAAAACCTCTCCTGAATTAAAAAATTCCATTACTCTTGCGCCAAATTTTCTATTTGTTCCGGGTAAAGAAATTAGCGCATTATTAACATCCGAAGCTGTGATAGTTCTTTCATCATTAAAAGAAATTCTTTGAATAACATTCATTAATTCTCTTACATTTCCTGGCCATTCATATTTTAATAGAATTTCCATTGCATTATCTTCAACCGTAGGCTTATTTTTCCCTAACTCAGTACAAAATGAATTTAGAAAATGGTCAACTAAAAATGGAATATCTCCTTTTCGATGTTTTAGCGATGGAACATGTATCGGTACTACATTTAATCTGTAAAACAAATCTTCCCGAAATCTTTTTTCGTTTACTTCAAGAGCTAGATTTTTATTTGTAGCAGCAATTATTCTTACATTAACTTTTATTTTTTCTTGCCTTCCGATTTTTTCAATTTCCCCTTCCTGTATAACACGAAGCAGTTTGGATTGAGCAAGTAATGGAAGTTCAGCAATTTCATCAAGGAAGATTGTGCCGTGATTTGCAATTTCAAATAAACCGAGCTTTCTAGATGTAGCACCTGTAAAAGCTCCTTTTTCGTATCCGAATAATTCACTTTCTATTAAGTCATGAGGTAGACTGCCGCAATTTATAACTACAAAATTCTCGTACTTTCTAAGACTTTTATAATGAATATTTACTGCAACCAATTCCTTTCCCGTTCCAGATCTTCCGGTTATTAATATATTAGCATTATTTTGTGAATATCTTTCAATCTGCGATCTAAGATCTTCTATTTCTTTTGATTTGCCGACTATTAATTTTTGAGATAGGATATCTTCAATGTTTTTATTCAATTTTTTATTAGATCGGTATTTTTCTTGTTCCAATATTTTTTTTTCAAAAGCATTGAAAATGCTCATAATAAAATCAGTCGGTTGGTATATAAAATCTTCAATATCTCCGGGATACTTAGTGCAATACCAAAATGCTCCCGCCTTTATTAGTCTATCTGCAAAATTGAAATTTGAGATATTAATCGTCATTTTTGTAATTACTATTATTTGTATTGCAGGTGAAATTTCTTTAATTTTTTTAATTAATTCTTCACCCATTAGTCCGCCAGCAATCTGATAATCCATAATTACTATATCGAAGTTGTTATTTTCTTTTCTTAACAACTCTATGGCATGCGTTCCTATCGAAACCACTTCCCTAATTTTGATCATTTCCTCAAACGGTTTAATAGTATTTCTCACTCTTCTGACATCATATTCCTCATCTTCAACTAGAAGGAGATTAATTATTTTGTTGTAAATCATCGTTTGTGCTTTCTTTATTTGAAATTGTAATTATAAAGCGGCAGCCTTCGGATGGAAGATTCTCAGCATCTAATTCCCAACCGCATCTAAGCTTGGCGACAATATAAGCTAAATAACATCCGTATCCGTGATTTTTTTCTTCAAAAGTCTTTGTGGATATATTCTCTTGAAATATTCTTTTAATTCCGTTGTTTGTTGTTTCTAATAAATCCTTTCGGATGCCCACTCCATTATCAGAAATAATAATTTTGCTTTGATTACTCTTTGAATCAAATAGTGTTTGAATATTTATTACCAGCTTATCAACATTGCTGTGTTCAATACTGTTTTGAATTAATGGCTCAATAATTTCCCATACAACGAATTCGTTTATATTTACCGCCGGAATATTTTCATCAAGATCCAAATTAAACTTGTACTGATCCTCAGTGTTAGATATTCTCTGGAAAATATTCTGCACAATAAACTTAATTACATTGTTTAAGTCGGTTTTAAAGATTGAGCCTCTAATTGAATGAATTGGGGGGTCAAACCACTTCATATCATAAATAACACGAGATACGAAGTTAGAATATTTAGTTATACGATATCTTATTTCTTCAATATTTTTTTCACAAAGTACACGAATGTCTTCTTTTATAAATCCCATAACTTTTTCAGCTTTGTGATGAGTATGATAAATTCTTTTTGTAAATAAAGATTCCTTTTCGTGATTGATTTGCTCCTTCATGTGATTTTGATGCTCTTCATATAATAGTCTTTGAGTATCATCCCTTTCCATAACTGTGAAAGAGGAAATGTAATACATCGCCAGCAATCCTAATAAAATCAATGACAAATATACTACTGTGGTTTGATCATAATTAGATATTATTTCTTTTGTAATAAAGCTAAAATCAGGAGTATCTTTCATGTATACCGCACCTCTATATTCACCTCTCGGAACAAAAGGCACAAAGATATTTAGTGTGTTTTTATTCTGGGGGATACTCTGTTCTTCTTCCTTATTTAATAATTTATTTTTTATTTTTTGATACAAAGCAATTGCTTCAACATGGGGTTTTTGCGGAGGGGGAATTGCATTCGTATCATTATTCAAATAATGCAACAATACTTTCCCATCGTCAATGGCGTATACCTTATTATTTTTTGTAACTAGAATGCATATTTCTTTTACATTTGTTTCAAGAAGTTGCTGGCTAAAAATTATGTCAAAGGCTTGTGTCACTTTCCTTACCTCATCGTCCGAAAGATTCGAACTTGACTTGACTGTTTCGTAAAGCAATTCAAAAGAAGTTGAAGTGAAGTTTGCAATTCTTTCGGCAGAATCTTTTTGATACCATTCTTGTGTCCCCTCCAGTAATTTTTGAAGTGACGCTTTATGGGTAAAAGATAATATTACCTGGAATGCAATTAAAATGGCTAATAATACCGTCAGATGTCGCAGTTCAAATTTATACTTCTTAATTTGTTCTAATATCTTCATAAGGCAATTATTATTTATATGTATAAAATCTTTAATTATTAATTGTTTTTGTAGCTTCTTGTAAAGCTTTCTTAACGCTGATTTCCTTTTTTATTGCCATGCGTATGTAGTGTGTAACTATGTCTGAAATTCTCGTGTAGTCCACTAAATATGGTCTATGTATGCCGTATTTCATGTAGTTTTTAAAGAATTTAAGATCGGGATGCTTAGATAAATATGTCGAATCGGAATAAATTTTGTTATTAGTTGGAAGATATCCCCCCTCTTCATACATAATTTTTTGAGCTTCTTCGCTCATTAGGAATTTAATAAACTTTATAGCTTCAGCTTTTCTTTGGGAATATTTAGAAATCATTAAATTCCATCCCCCGGTTAATGATACTTGTTGGAATCCATCTAAGTGAGGTACGGGAACTTTAACCAAATTATTAATCTTTGGTTCTTTACCATATATTGAGGTATAATCTCTCGGAAAATTTGCCCAAGCTCTTACAAATAATCCGTTATGAAGAATGAAATAACGGTAACTATTATCCTCCTTGAAACCTGTAACCTTTGAGGGCGAAATCTTATACTTATTTACTAAGTCGACCAGTAACGTTAAAGCTCTGATCGATTCCGGTGAGGTTAACTGGAGAGTATCATTTTCATAAAGGGTCTTATTCTGCTCTTCCAATAATTCCATAAAACTGCACATTAAACCTTCATAATTATCAGCCTGGAAAATATAAAAGGGTTTATTTGTTCGCGACTCGAATTCTCTGCCCAACTTTATAAAATTACTCCATGTAATTGATCCCTGCAATTCTCTTTCAATTTCTTCATGATTAGGAAGTTTATCAAGAATATCCTTCCTGTAATACATTAAACTAACATCCATAAAACTTGGAACAGCTACCATTTTATTTTTATAAAGACATGATTTTAAAGCATAGTTCAGAATTTGCTTCTTATCTGAAGCTGAGAAATATTTGTCCAAAGGCTCAGCCCATCTTGCAAATCTTTGACCCCATATTTGATCTGCAGAAAAAATATCGATCTTATCATTCTTACTGCGCAAATATCTTGCTAGCAATTCCTTCCTTTCATTAGTTGAAAATTTTTCAAACGGAAGGTTGATAGCCTCAACCTTTATTTTGCCTTTGTTTATTTCATTAAACTTTTCAATTACATGCCTCTGTGGTCTAGATATATTATCAACAAAATATATTTTCTTGACTTTCTCCGTTGAAGTATTATTATTCCAAAAAGAAATTATTAAAACTGAAATAAAGCCGATTATTATTATTACTACGGAGCTGAAGGTAATGTAAGATTTTATCTTAAATTTATTGAGAAGGTTTTTCATACGCATTTGTATTTCTTTATAAATTAAAATTAGTTTTTAATATGCTAACTAAAAATCCAATTACTGTTAATGAAGGTTCAATACAGCAATATACATACCAGCCTTAATTTCTTAAAGTGAGTTGTTACATATTAAATGCTTTTTTCAAATTTAATTATCTTTTTTATAAGGATCTGCTATCTTTAAAAATAAAAGAAAATAATAGACATTATTGATGTGCTTCTTAGATTATGCCGTAAAAAAAAGAAGCTGCCTTTAAAGACAGCTTTAGGTAAGAATTGGTATGATTCCAATTCATTATGTATATTAATTTTAATCCCCTTGGTTGCGACTTGTTTATTCGCTGCTTATGGAATTTAAATACTATTAAAGTACCACCCACCATAAGTCCCCTCATGCACCAATTATGCAATTTCATTATAATGTTAGAGTATAACCAATAAGTAAGTGAAAATTGAAGTTTTACTCTTATTCAATAGCTTCAATTCACCTTAATTATAAATTCCTTATACAATGATTCGGATTCAATCTGCGAGAGTCATACATCACGCAATATATTTACTAATATTTCAAGGTTTATCAGAACTTGTAATCGACTCCAACGGCCAAGATATAGAAACCAAATCCGACACGTGCCTGCGCCGCCCAATTGTCATCAAAGAAATATCTAATACCTGCACTTGCTCCAAGAGTAAATCCTCCCGCAGAGGGACTATAACTTCCATAATATGAATTGTTCCATTTCCAGCTTGCTACTTCGTACCCGAGAACTAGCCCAAGAAATGGATCCCATTTTTTGTTATCAAGCACAAAGTGATACATTCCGGTTACTCCAAAATCTATGTATGTCCATGAGCCGGTAGTAGCGTAAAAATCTTCGCTATACGAGAAGTAATCGAAAATCCCGCCGATACCTATAATGCCGGGTCCAACTTCGCCGGGGTTTGTTATACCGCGTTCATAGTCAAGTCCTAGCGTAAGCGTACTTCCAACACCACTTAGTCCGACATGTGCACCGGCATAGTTTCCCCCGTTTACAAACTGTGCATATGTAGCCTGAGTGCATAATAAGCTAGCTAGAATAGCGAATAGTGCTGCAATGAAAAGTTTCAGTTTCATAAATTTTCCTTTTCTATGTATTTGGTTTGTTAATTAATTTAGAAATATCTTAATTTATAAATGGTCAAAAACTTTTATTTAGATATCACTATCAAAACTACCTTGAGGATATTATTAGGACAATCCCTGTTTTCGTGGATTTTTTTGATTTATTATTTGGTTATCTTTACTGCAGTGTAGGCAATTAACTTTTGTATAATTTACTAAAGGCTGGTAGCTATGTGGCAATTCTACACTTTACCTGCTCTTTTGTTTTATTTATTTAGCTTAAATATATATCCTCAAAATAGCATTGCCGATTCATTAGAGGGAATGTACGTCAATGCTAAAACAGATTCTTTAAGACTAAACTTACTCACCAAGATATGCACCGAATATACCAACACCGATACCGCTAAAGCAAAGTTCTATTGTGAACAGATGCTTATTGAAGCAGCTAAATCTAATTCCATTATTGAAAAAGCTAGAGCATATCATTCGGCAGGAAATTATTATAGAATTTTGTCTGAATACAGCAAATCAATTGATTATTTTAAGATGGCTCTTAATTATTACCGTCAAGTTCCTGGTCAAATAGGGTTGATTGGATATGGAAAAGCTCTTATAGATTTCGGCAGCGTTTTCCATTTTAATGGTGACTTCCGTACTGCACTTACTAAATATCTGGAAGCAGATTCAATTTTATCTAACTTAAAAGAATATAATACCCTACTAAATCTCTATAGTTCTATATCTGATGTCTACATGAAGCTGTCTCAGACGGATCGAAGCAAAGTTTATGTTGACAAAATCAATTCTATTATTGGTTATGTTACTGATCCTGTTGTGAAAAGCAGATTGTACATCTCACATGCTAATATGCTTGTCAATCAGAATAAATATGCCGAAGCCGTCCGTTATTTTAAGATGGCGAGATTATTAGCGGAACGATCAAAAAAATATAATGTTCTTACAAGCTGGGCATATAGTTATGGTTTGATGTTAGGCAGGCAGTCGAAATATGATGAGGCTCTAACTTATTATAATAAGGCTATGGATTACGCTAGAAGATTTGGTTCTAAATATGATGAATGCGATGCCTTATATAAAACAGGGCTAATGAACTATTATGCACAACGCTTTGATAATGCTTACTTGATTCTAAAGAAAGCTTTAAAGTATGCCGAAGTAATAAAATCAAAGTACTTAATTAGAAATGTATTGGATGCCCTTACCCGTTTGGAGGCAGACATAGGGAATTATCAATTAGCATTTAATTATCTGCAGCAGTATGTAAAAATTGATAACCAAATGTTTAACGAAAGCGATATTAGAACTATAGATTTTCTAAATGCTAAATATGAATCTGCAAAAAAAGAAGAAAGGATTCGTCATTTGACTAATGTAGAGAAAATTAAGTCATCTGAAATTCAAATACGCGAAAATATTATTTATATGTTTTCTGCTTTTATGATCCTGGCGGTGATTACAATCTTTTTTGTTCAGCGGTATTATACTAGCAAGAAGAAGATTGCGGAACAGAATAATCTAATTAAGGAACATAAAATTATTGAGCTTGAAAAGGAGAAACAGATTGCGGCTATTCAATATGCTCTTCAAGGAGAAGAGAAAGAACGTTCCAGATTAGCACGTGATCTGCATGACGGATTGGGAGGACTTTTATCGGGTACTAAAATGGCTTTGAATTCATTTAAACAACACTACGGGAATACAGAGTCTTTGCAGCACCCGATGGATTTGCTGAATAAATCAATTGGAGAATTGCAGCGCATAGCTCACAATATGATGCCGCAGGCGTTGGTTAACGGAAGTATCAAGGATGCTTTAGCTGAGTATTGCGAAAAGATGGATGATAATGGCGCCTTGTCTCTTAAGTTTCGTTTCTTCGGCACTGAAGAAAAGATAGGACAGAATTACCAAATTGCCGTTTACCGTATTGTTCAGGAGCTTGTTAATAACGTATTTAAATATTCAGGAGCGTCTGATGCGTTCGTGCAGCTTGTCCAGGAGAAAGGTAGAATAAGTGTCACTGTTCATGATAATGGTAATGGCTTTGATCCCTCTGCTTTGAAGTTGTTGGAAGGACATGGTTTTAATAATATTAGGCTAAGAGTTGAATCGCTCGGAGGACGCTTCGATATAGATTCATCCATAGGCAAAGGCACTGAAGCTTCCGTCGAATTTGAAAATTTGGATTAATAATATGATAACTATACTGATTGTGGATGACCACCCGATTGTTGCCGAAGGAATTAGAAAATTAATACAGGATTCAAATGCTGCAGAGGTGATAGGTGTAGCTGGTACGGGAAAGGCTTGCTTAGATTTCTTAAGATGGGAAAAACCTGATGTGATACTACTTGATATTAGTTTGCCTGATATTTCAGGTATTGATTTATGCAAGGTTATTAAGACTAAAGAACCAACAAGAAAGATTCTAGCCCTTACTACATTTAATGAAAGATCTACAGTTATTAGTATGATGAAAAACGGGTCTGATGGGTATATTCTTAAGAACTCTGAAACCAGCGAAATAATAGAAGCTATTCAAGAAGTATATAACGGGGCGAAGTATATATGCGATTCAGCAGAGGTGTTGTTAAAAGAGGAAGTAATTAATGATCTGCTCTTAACTAACCGCGAAAAAGAAGTGCTTAGACTTATTGCAGATGGTTTTACAAACCTTGAAATAGGTAATAAACTATTTATAAGTCCTCTTACAGTAGACAGCCATAGAAAGAATTTAATTACTAAGCTTAAAGCGCGTAATACAGCTTCGTTGATTCGAATTGCATCTGATAAGGGTCTACTCTAATATGTTCCTTAAAATAAGTTTTCCTTTTAAGCAATAGGATTATAATCCGAAAGCAGTCAAATTTCCCGACTCATCTGCAATATATAAAATTCCATTGTCAACAATTGGGCTTTCCCAATGAATTCCACCTATGTGTTTGTTTCTCCATACTTCTTTCCCTGTAATTGGGTCAAGCGCTCTTATAATTCCACTTACAGCACAGTATAATACTCCATTTGCAATAATAGGAGAACTGCAACCTACTGATTGTGTCCACATTAGTTCTAAGCTTGGCATTCCTGATTTGTCAACTTTTAACTTCAATGCTGAAAGTCCGTTATAGGTTCCTACAAATACCCAAGAAGATTTATCCTTCGGATTAACCCAAACTGCAGGCTGGGTAAATACCATTTCTTCTGATGGTACATGAATGAGTTTCCCTATTTCTCCTCCAGTATTACCGGGTCCTCCATGCCCGCTTAAGTCAGCGAGGTTTAGTAATCTTAAATATTCGTCTTTTCCAGATTGTACTGCAAGCTCGGGTACTTTGCAATTAACAGGGGTAGGAATTATAGCAGGTGCGGTGCTGCCAAGGTCTAAGTCTCTTCTGTCTAATTTAGAAAAGTTAGCAGGTGTGTAACTATCTAAAGGAAAACCATTCTTTCCTGTGCCGTTAGGATTAATTGCGAGAACGGCATCGCCCCAATTGTACCCCGATGGATCAAAGACCCCATTGCCAGTGGCAAAGTATATTCTGTTTGTAGCAGCATCATAAACTACGCCGGGTCGAGCCCATATAGCGCTTTGTACTGCAGGCCAGTCTGGCTTACCTGGCTTCTCAACGAAATGAACAGTCATATTACTTCCATTTGCATTGAAAACATGTTGTTGTCCGGTCTTAAGATTTATTGTAGTAAGATGCCCTTGATAATCTCCTCTATCTCCAAGGTAACCTCCATTTGCTACATAAAGGTATGAATTACCGTCTTTTGCAGTCGCAATTGCCAAAGCGGAAGATCCTTTTTCATTAAAAGGCTTAAGAGTACACAATTCAGGAAATCCTTCGGTTTTTATTTCTTTGCCGTTTGAAACTTTATATTTATGGACATAGCCATCCAATCCATAGCTATATACAAATTTCCTGTTGGGATCAATCGCCGGAGAAGAGGTTGTATAAGTTGCATGATTCCCGTTGTTTATTTTATAGGTGCCGGTTCCGTATTGATGAGTCCAGAGTTTAAAGCCGTTCTTTGCATTGATGGCAATTATGTGACCGTCCTTAGTAGTTACAAAAAGCATATTGTAAGTACCTGATTCTGTAGTAACATTGCTTAAATAAGCCGGAGCTCCATCGGCTATTGATGGTAAATTAATTTTGAATAACTGATGCAGGTTTCCTGCATTTTGAAGATTTATTATTGTTTCTTTGGTATTATTCCCGCTATGCTGAGGATCGAAATTGAATTGCATCCAATCATAATTAAGGTTTTTATTTTGGACCTTATTAAAATGTTTTGTGCTTTTATTAGCTTGCATTGTTTGGGCATAGCATAACCCGTCCGATAGCTGCAATGCAAAATATATGATTATAAAAACGGAGAATAATTTAGTATACTTTAATATCAAGGCGTTGTTGTTGAAATGCTTTACTTCCCCATTTACTTCAGATCTATCATTGCTTTGCTTTCCCATGACTTCTCCAATGCTCAAATATTTTTTTTAGTTCTGTATAATTTAATTTATTTATTAAATCAGAGAATTATTATACATCACTTATAACAATATTTATATAAAGCTGTGGGGAGAACTTCCTGGCATTTTGCCTGAACCTGTGATTAAACTTAAACTGGTTCGACACTAAGCCGCAATTTGTTTGAGCATCTGGGCTAGAAATTGATTACTTCTTTATGTAAGCGTTCAATCCTATTACTACCTTCTTGCCGTCTATTTCACATTCTGTAGGCGTGTTTCCATGAGTAGTAGCTACTACTAGAGTTTTTCCAGATGCGCTTGGTGTTGGTTTTTGCAACTCAATAGAGATTATTAGCTTACCATTTTCTATTTTGACTTCCATGTTGTTTCTCTCCTAATCTAGGATTATTGCAATTACTTTAATATGTTATTTATTATTCCTAAAAGCTGCGTAAGGTATCTTTTAATTTCCTTACTTAACACAAAATTAGGTCTTGGTTTCTCAAAAACCAAATTAAGATATTTATATTCTTTTGGTACGGAAATGACTGTAATTTAATTTGTATGTGAATCTTTGATCATCAGAGATACAATGTTTTTTATTGAGAACAGATAAGCGTGCATGGCTTACTGATAAACTAAATTGATTTGAATTTGGTTACTCTTTATTTTAGGGATAATATATAAAATAACATTAAGGTGTCCTATGAAAGAAATATCAAAGCAAATTCGTTTTGTGGTTGCTTCAGCGGAAAACAAATTGCATCGGATTACTGATGATGAAGCAGGAAATAAGCCTAATCCGGGGAAATGGTCAAAGAAGGAAATATTGGGGCATCTAATTGATTCGGCAGCAAATAATCATCAAAGGTTTGTAAGAGCAGTCTATAATAAAGCTGATAGTTTTCCGCTTTATAATCAAGATGATTGGGTTAGAATTCAGCAATACAATAATTCATCGTGGGAGCTGCTTATTGACTTCTGGTCTGTATATAACCGTCACTTGAGCGATTTAATTGAACGTATTCCTGAAGAAGCAAAATCTTCTCTTTGTAATTTTGCTGAGCCTCAGCCAGTAGCTTTGGAATTTGTAATTACAGATTACCTGCGTCATTTGAAGCACCATGTTGATCAGCTAATAGCTTAGATTAGCTCAATACAATAAGGCTAGTTAAAATATAAATTCTATAGATCAAGCCTTGTAATTACTCCGTGCAGTTTGTTGGAAGGAAGATCGTAAAAGCGTACAAAAGCCGGTGTAATTTTCTTTAGGAATGAATAAAGCTTAAGAAGAGGATTTTTTGTTGTGATATCATCTACTCCGTAGAAAATAACCTTCTCAGTAATTCCGTTCTCTTTAAGAATTGCAGGTATATTAACTATTTCCATATAGCCGGTATTTATCTGAAAGCCGGATAGCCCTTTCGATATATTTATAATTTTACTTACTGAAATTCCATACGGGGACTCAGTAGTTTTAATAGAAACTAGAATATTATTTTCGTAGATAATATTTCCTCTTACAATACAGTGAACCACGTATGGAGGAATCTCATTGATGTTTCTCGCAAAGAATAAAGCAGTTCCTTTAATATTATTACCTAAACTATAAATTTGGTTATAACTTTCAAGGAATATATCGACAGGCATAGACATAAAAGATTTGTGCATTACTTTCCCTCCCCTAGACCACAGTTGAATTACAGTAAACGGGATTAAAGCTATGATAATTGACCAGAAACCTCCATGGGGAATTTTGTCGAATACTGCTATAAGAAAGAAGAAGTCCGTAATAAATACAAGCGCTGCAATGATCATTTTTGTTCTGTGTTTACTCAGCTTGAATATCCAGATCATAAACAATGCGCTAATTGTCATAGTTGCTGTTACGGCCAGACCGTAAGCTGCTGCTAGATTTTCCGATCGACGGAATAAGAATATCATTAATAATACTGCAATAAGTAGAGTCCAATTTACACTGCTAATATAAATTTGAGATTTAAGATGTGTAGAAGTGTATTTTATTTTCAGGAGAGGAAAAATTCTTGTAGTTATACCTTGGTAGACAAGTGACATAACGGCGCTTATCATTGCTTGGGAGGCTATGATCGTTGCAAGCAAAGTAAGGATTAAAAACGGAATGTAAAATGTATTGGATATTGATTTAACCATAGAGAATAAGACAGCATTCTTAACGTGGTGTGTCATTAAGAAAGCTCCCTGCCCGAAATAGTTAATTACTAATGCAAAGAAGACGAAATACCAGGCATGTCTAATCGGCTGACTGCCGAGATGCCCCATGTCAGCATAAAGTGCCTCACCTCCTGTAGCGCATAGTATCACCTCACTTAGAATAAATATCCCGGTTAGTCCGTTGTGCACCATAAATTCTATTGCATAATAGGGGTTGACTGCACCTAGTATTCCCGGTATTTCTGCTATATAATAAGCACCTGATAATAATAAGGCAAAAAACCATATAAGCATTGTTGGACCGAAAGTATATGATACTTTATCGGAACCTTTGCTTTGGAACATGAATAATAAAATTGTAATAGTGCATGTTATTAAAATAACGGTTGTAATTCCTATGTGGGTGAACCCCGGGATGAGTTTCAAGCCTTCTACAGAGGAAAGGATACTTATTGCCGGAGTAATTACTCCGTCCCCCATTAATAAAGACACTCCTACAAACCCGAGGAACGTTACAAAGGCAGCTTTCCTTCCGGTCCTAACACTTCCTGATAATATTTCCTTAAGGACGATTATTCCGCCTTCGCCTTTGATACTCAAACTCATTGCAAGCCATGCGTATTCTAGAGTTACAAGAATAATAAGAGTCCAGAATACTAATGATAGAACACCAAAAAGGTTTTCTGTTGTAGGTGAAGTTAATGTAAATATCACAGTAAGGGTATAAATAGGACTTGTGCCAATATCACCAAAGACCAGACCCATTGCCTGTACAATTTCTTTGAAAGAAGAGAACCTTTTAGTCTTCATTTTACATTCTTTACATTTAGCAGCGATGCTATTGATTACAATATCATTATATTCCATGATATATTAGTGAAATATAAATATAAATCTTGTATTTCACTTCATTGAATTTGAAATAACTTTTGTAAAGAAAGTGTGTTTCTATTAAAAGGTTGATGTGCAATTGAATAAAGTGAATTTAATTTATTAAAGTGCTGCTTCTTTATTGTCCGTAATCTACGAAGCAGTGGTTAAGTTATCGATTTAGTCGTAATTATATTATATGCTTCTAAGCCTATTTGCAGTCCTGCAATTTACATTGGACTTGAATTACTGATCAGTCTTTTAAATTGAGTGTTAAGGTATTGGGAACTTTCATATTGCGGTATCTGTTTTTAAAAAGTGGTTTTGATTATATTCGGCTGGGTTTTTATAGAATATCTAAATAAGAAAACCGTCAGGACTATATATATTGAGAGGAATTAAAATGAAAGCATTTTTTGCGATAGTATTTCTTTATGGCGCAGTTTTGTATGCACAAGGAAATAATACGATGGTGTTTAATGTCTCAGGAGATACTTCAATAACTGCCGATGAAATAATTGTAGAAATAACGGTAAGTAAAATTGATAGTTCATCAATCGAGACAGCAAATATGGTACACAGTAGCTTAGGCGGAGTCTTAAAAGTATTGGATAATTATGGCTATACAAAGGGAAGTATATTTTTCATATCAAGCAATCAGCAAAATTATTACGGTAGACCTAAAGAATTTATTTCAACTCAAGTTTATAGGATTATTTTGACCAAATTCGATTTGTTTGATCAACTAAAAGAGGATCTTGTGAAAGCAGGCGCAACAGGTATTAGGGTTGTTGCTTTTTGGTCTACTGAGTATAATCAAACTAGAAAAAGTCTTTATTCCAAAGCAATTGCCAGTGCAAATGAGAGAGCAAAATATTTTGTTTCGGAGATTGGAGGAAAGACTTTTCACATAACAAGTCTAACAGATGACTCACGTGAGCAATCAATTAATCAATATCTAACATCTTCAAACAACTTTGAGAGTAATGGGATGGTAGCTATTCAAGCACAAAGAAGTTTCGCTGCTCCAACAATAACTACCGGTCGAATAAATTTAAGCGTTTCTATGAAAATATCTTATGAATATGCATTTTAAATTATAAGGGCATAATGTGCGATTAAAAAAATAAAAAACATGCGAGCCGCCTTGCACATTCTAAGCTCTAAGTTTAATATTTCCACAAAAAAACAAGCATTTTTTTCGCAAGCCCGGGATATTGTAAAATCATTTCTGATTATTACTTGCTATAAATAACGCTAGCTAGTTGCATCAACAAAATTGCCGATAGCGTTTCAATTATATGAATGTTGATATACTTGATAACATAGTTTCAAATATATCATCCTGGCATAGAAAGTTACGGCTATATCATATAAACAAATTTTAGGGCCTTACATGTGGGGCATCATTGCAAATAGCTCGACATAAAAAATCCAATTATCAAGGGTGTTGCAGAACTCTTTTATTTCGTTTCGAACGAAAATAGAGGTTTCAAAACTATTTAAAAAAAAATTTCATCCCCGATCGAAATTACATTTTGGAGTTGTGCAACTCCTCAGCAATCAGGTAAAATCTTAAACGACAAAACCATTACAGTAATTACTAACTATAGAGTAAGAATTAATATTACTACAAAGGTTCAAAATCACAAAAAATTAATAGGAATTTATATTATGTTATACCATAATATAAATTCCATAAGTTATTTTATCTTATCAAAGCGAGCCTGGAAGAACCTAAGATATTTAGGCTCGTAGACCATCTTCAATCCTTTAATAGATTTTCGGTTTTCATAAACTGACACAACAGACTCATAGGCTACATCAATATGAGCTTGAGTATAGACTCTTCTAGGTAATGTTAATCTGACTAGCTCAAGTTTAGGGAAATTATGGTCGCCCGTTTTTGCATTTCTACCAGCAGATACAATTCCCCTTTCCATTGCTCTTACGCCTGAGTCGATATAGAGTTCCAATGCAAGGGTCTGTGCCGGGAATTCAATTTGTTTAAGGTGAGGTAAAAATCTTTTTGCATCAAGGAATACAGCATGTCCACCAATTGGCTTTACTATAGGAATATTAAATTCTAATAATTTATTACCGAAGTATTCAACCTGACCAATTCTAGATCTTATATAATCATAGTTAGTCATTTCTTCAATACCCCGTGCCATGGCCTCCATATCTCTCCCTGCAAGACCGCCGTAAGTATGAAGACCTTCGTACACAACAACCATGTTACGGGCTTCTTCAAATACTTTTTTATTTTTTGTAGCCAAGAAACCGCCGATATTAACAAGCAAGTCTTTTTTAGCGCTCACCCAGATTCCTTCGAAGTGAGAGCACATTTCTTTTAATATCTGAGCTATAGTTTTATCTTTATAGCCTTTTTCACGCTGTTTGATAAAGTAGGCATTCTCAACTGCGCGAGTTGCATCGAGCCATACTTTAATGCCATGTTGTTTTGAATAGTTTTCTAAGTCAATGATGTTTGCCATTGAAATAGGTTGACCGCCAGCCATGTTGACAGGTCCAGCTATGCTAATGTAGGGAATTTTTTTAGCGCCTACTTCTTTTACAAGTTTATCCAGTTTATTTAGATCGACATTTCCTTTGAATGGATGTTCGCTCTGCGGATTATGAGCTTCGTCAATTATTATATCGACGAAAGTAGCACCGGCAAGCTCCTGGTGCAGCCTTGTAGTTGTGAAGTACATATTGCCAGGGACATAGTCGCCTTTTTTAATTAGGATTTGAGAAATTAAATGCTCCGCAGCCCTTCCTTGATGAGTAGGTACAAAATAAGGGTAGCCATAATATTTTTTTACATTATCCCATAAATAATAGAAATTCCTGCTGCCTGCATAAGCTTCATCGCCGAGCATCATGCCTGCCCATTGATAATCGCTCATAGCATTTGTGCCGCTATCGGTAAGCAAATCAATATACACATCTTCAGATTTTAGAAGGAATGTATTGTAGCCTGCTTCTTTGGCAGCCTTCACTCTGTGCTCGCGAGTAGTCACCTTGATGGGTTCAACAACCTTTATTTTGAAAGGCTCAGCCCATGATCTTCTTGTTAGTTTTTTAGCCATAACATCTCCGATTAATTTTATTTTATGAAAATGAATTTACATTTAGTTTGTTGTTTTTATAATAAGCAGAATTTTTTAGAAACATAGTTCAACTGTTTCTTTAATAGTTTCAAGTACAATCGTTGTGTTTGTAGTTCTTATAGATCCGATGGTTGAGAATTTAGTTCGGAGTAACTGAGTAAGCGCATCAGTATTTGCTGCTCTTACTTTTACAAGGAAACTATCCTCACCGGCTACAATATGGACTTCCAGTACTTCAGGAATTTTTGAAATTTCTTTAGCGGTTTTTTGATCGACTATTTGACCTTTAGCTGTTACCTGAATAAAGGCAAGTAGCCCACGGTCTACTTCTTTTGGGTCAATCTGTGCTGTATATTTTTTAATAATTTTTCTTTGCTCAAGGCGTCTAATTCTTTCGAGCACCGCAGATGGAGCCATTTTAACTTGACGTGCAATCTCGGCATTTGTAGTTCTTGAATTCTTCTGAAGTATATTCAGTATCTTAGCGTCAATTTCGTTAATCATTCTGTTTTTTCTATTTATTTAGAATATTCTTTGTAATATTAAGGATTAGCAGAATATTTGTCAAGAAGTAATAATTTAATAGTTGATGTAATTAGTGAAGGGGAAGGACGTGACGTTGGCGTAACGCGTGACACGTGGGGGCACGGGGGGGGGGGGGGTATTCGTATTACCATAGAAATTGGGATTGCTTCACCGTTACGTGCGGTTACTAATGACAACACCTGTCGGACTGTGGGCTAAACCCCGGCTTGGTGAGTGAGCTTTTAACCCCACGTTAAAACGTGGGGTTAATTCATGAAGCCTTTGCCATTCATTTTAGAAATATAGGAATGGGTTTTAGTTGGGAATTTTCAATAAGGTTTCAATTTTTGTGTGCTTGAGCATTTTGCGGTAGAGCTGTAAGTTGCTACTGCTTTGGTGTGCTGAAGAAATTTTGAATATTGAATATTAAATTCTAAATTTTATAATATGAATTAATAGGAGGCAGGCGTGTATTTAAATAGTGCCGATGGCAAATATGGGTTACATAGTACAATGCTCTGTGTTAGTAAGAATTGTAGGGAGTAAAAATTTGAAAGGCAGGAATAAATAGTTTTGATTGTTTTTAATTAGTTCATTCCTTAACCTATTTAAATTTGTAATTTTTTAATTTGATGCAGGGTTCTAATGATTAAATTTTTACAATATTTAAATAGTCGGGGAGCTTCTATTAGGATCCCATACTATAAACTTAATATTAAACATTTTAATCTGCATAAATAATTATATTTTTTAGGAGGCGTAATGAAATTTTGGTTTCTTTCAATTTCCATATTTGAAATTTTATTCCTTTTTATGAATAAAGCTAATGCACAATGGGTACAAACCACCGGACCTTATCACGTCTATGCTTTTGCTGTCAGCCCCAACGGGTCAGGCGGGACGAATATCTTTGCCGGAACTAATGACAACGGTGTGTATCTATCCACAGACAACGGGACAAACTGGACTCAAGATACCTCAGGGCTAACTGAGACATTTGTCAATGCTCTTACAGTTAGCTCCAATGGAACGGGAGGAACGATTATTATTGCAGGAACTATAGGCGGTGTCTTTTTATCCTCCAACAACGGGACAAGCTGGACTAAGGATACCTCAGGACTAACGAACACGGAGGTAAACGCTTTTGCCGTCAGCGGGACAAATATCTTTGCAGGAACTCAAGGAAAAGGTGTATATATATCCACTGACAACGGAATAAGCTGGACTGAAGATAGCACAGGATTACCAACGAACTCGGATGTCTATTCTCTTACAGTCAGCGGAGCGAATATCTTTGCGGGATCAAATAGCGGTGTTTACCTATCAACCAACAACGGGAAAAGTTGGGCTCAAGCTAGCCCAGGATTTTTACAGACAACGTATGTCTATTCTCTTGCAGTCAGCGGGACGAATCTCATTGCGGGAACTTTTGCCAATGGTGTCTTCCTATCAACCAACGACGGGCAAAGTTGGACTCAAGATAGCACGGGACTGCCACCAAATATAGGTGTCTATTCTTTTACAGTCAGCGGAGCGAACATCTTTGCTGGGACTACTGGAGCCGCGGGTATCTATCTATCTACCGATAGCGGGAAAAGTTGGACTCAAGCCACTTCGGGATTGCCACCCAACACGGATGTCTTTTCTCTTGCAGTCAGCGGGACGAATCTCTATGCTGGAACTCCTGTCGGAATGTGGCGGCGACCGCTTGCAGAAATGATTACCGGTATTAAAGACCTTCAAAATAATTTGCCAACAAGTTTTTCACTTTCTCAGAATTATCCTAACCCGTTTAATCCTTCAACTATAATCAGCTATCAGGTACCAGCAGTCAGTCATGTAAGTTTAAGGGTTTATGATATTTTGGGAAATGAGGTGGCAAGTTTAGTTGATGAAGAGAAACTGGCGGGAAGGTATTCCGTTAATTTTAATGCAAGTAAGATTGCGAGCGGGGTTTATTTTTATCGTATCATAGCGGGGAGTTTTGTGGAGACGAAAAAGTTAGTACTGATGAAATAAAATTTCAGTTTATGTAATAATATTTTTTTGAGGCTGTCTGTTGGCAGCCTTTTTTATTTTCTTGGAATAATTTTATAATGAAAAGATTATAGGGGGGAAGGACGTGACGTTGGCGTAACGCGTGACACGTGACGCGTAGGGGCACGGGGGGAGTATTCGTATTACCATAGAAATTGGGAGTGCTTCACCGCTACGCGCGGTTCACAATGGCGGATTGTTTTTGGGGAAATTTATAATGTCATTTTTGGATTGCCGGATTCTGAGAGCTGTGACTTTCTTTTAACATATTACTGAATTGCATTTGCGAAATATGTAATACTTCATTACATAAATAGGACCTCGGGAATGAGATTAGGATGAAATTGATAGCGAATTAATTATATTTTACCTATCATATATTCAGAGGGTATATTTACAACGTAGTATTCAGCCGCATTAGTTGTCGAAATCATATACTCTGATAATGCTGCAGGGATAAGTATCGACTCTCCTTTTGAAAATGATTGTGAAGATTTTACTTCACCCGATTCCCATTTAACTTCCAGTGCGCCTTCGACAATTAAGTAAACTGAAAGTTTATCGTTAGATTTTAAGTTTTGTGTATAGCCGGCTTTCTTTCTGTAATGCGAGACTTCGAATTCTTGAGCTTTAGTATGGTAAGTTACTTCGTCTTCTTTTTGTTCATTATTAATGATTTCATATTCAGCAAAATCGTACTTAATTATATCCAGTAAAGTATTAACATCTTTGAATTTATTTGTCAGTCCAGCGCGAACAACGTTATCTGAATTTGCCATACACTCAATTATGTTACCTTTAATATATGCGTGAGGAACGCCGGCTTGCGTATAGATTGCTTGTCCTTTTTCTAAACGTATAATATTAAAGAAGAAGAATGAGAGGAGACCCACATCAATTCCGAAAAAATCATATTGTGTAAGGAACTGAATCTCTTCAGGGCTTAAGGATGATGTGTTCTTTAGCCGTTTAACAATTTCTTTTATACAAACTGAAAGACTTTCTTCTTCCTCGGCTTTCTTCATTATTTCGCTATAGAGTTCTTGAATATTTTTCTCAAGCTCAGTATCATTTTTAGAGTTTACAACTTTTGAGATTAAAGTTTCCCCTATAAAAGCACTTAGTTCAGGCAGAGAGAGTAAGTTTTGCACAATTTCTTTAGCCGGACGAAAGCCGGCGATAGCAACCAAGGAATCAACGGCAATGGCTATCTCAGGTTTATGGTTATCATCAGGATAATTCTTAGGGTCTAATTTATGCAGATTTTCAGCTTGAGCTTTATTTGGATGAGTTTGAATTGAAAGCGCTTTATCGGAGGAAAGTACTTTCAGTAAAAAAGGAAATCGACCGTTAAACTTGCGGTATACATAATCACCCAGGCATTCTAATGGATAATCTTCAACAATTTTGTTTAAGGAGGTATTAACATTGTCAATGTCTATTTCCGACGGACATTTCGGATGAGCTCCAATCCATAATTCGGCATAAGGCAATCCCGGTTTTGCTTGAACACCCAAGAACTTTGGAATAAAAGCATTTTCATCTTTTGTTCCCCAATCATAATGTTGGACCTTATTAATTAGCCTGTAGGGTTGTGCTGAGAATTTTTTCAATTTTTTCCTTAATTAAGTACAGCAAATATAAGTTCATCAATATACCTCACGCAAATCGATCAGATCGAGCCATCACGAATCTCAAGGTTAGAATATTTTATCTTTATTCTAAATGTTTATCTATTTTTAGGTCAATTAAAAGTTAAATTAAACGTACAATGGAAATTGAGTTACAAGAGAAGAAGCAAACGCTAAAGAACATTCCGCTGTTTTCAGAATTAAGCATAGATCAATTAAGAAAGATAACTTCGATCTCAAAATTGAAGAAGTTTGAAAAGAATGATATATTGTTTAATGACGGGGATCCATATACGGGTTTTTATATAATTCTAAAAGGAATCGTTAAAATATTTAAGACATCACAAGACGGAAAGGATTCGGTACTTCATATCGTTAAACCGTTAAATCCTTTTGCAGATGTGCCGCTCTTCGAAGGAGGAAATTTCCCTGCTAACGCACAGGCAATTGTAGAAAGCCTTACCATATTTATACCGAAGGAAGATTTTTTGAAATTATTGAGTGAGGATAAAGAAATAAGTTTTAAGATGTTAGCAGGATTTGCAAAGAGATTAAGATCGATGACGAGTAAAATTGAAGATTTTTCATCTAAAGATGTAATAAATCGACTTGCAAAGTATTTACTAAATGAGATTATAAATAATAAGACCGATAATCAAATAGAGCCTCACATAAAATTAACCGTTCCGAAGTCAACCATTGCCGCATACATTGGTACAATAACCGAAACACTATCCAGAACATTCAAGAAACTTCAGAAAGAAGGAATAATTAGAGTAAGCGGTAAGAAAATATTTATACTTGATAAAAAACGCCTCAAACAACTAGCCGGATAAAAACAGGAAAATAAGAAATTAACAAGAATCTGACTTAAGTCAATTGATTACTACCATCCTTTCAATAGCTTTGAATCAAAAAAGAAAGGATTTATTATGGAAAGCACAACGATTAAAGAATTAGACATACGCCCAATTCCGCCGCACGATAAACATCCGACAATATTCAGCACATTTGATAGTCTTCAGAAAGGCGAGGTTTTACATTTAATTAACGACCATGATCCAATGCCGCTTTATTATCAGATGCAAGCCTTAAGGAGCAATCAATTTTCATGGGAGTATACAGAAACCGGACCTGAAGTTTGGACAGTTAATATAAAAAAGATAGCTTGATTTTTTAATTGAAGGAAGAGAAAAATTATGGAAAGTGAATTTGTTAAAGGATTAGACTCCAACAAGATAATTACACTTGATGTAAGACCTATAATTGAGACAGGCAGAGATCCGTTTCAGGATATTATGTCTAAGGTTAAAGTGCTGCAAGATGATAGCGTTTTTCATTTGATAAATTCCTTTGAGCCTATCCCTCTATATTCAGTACTTGGGAAAAAAGGTTTTGATCATAAAACAATTAGGCAAGACGGTATTTTCAATATCTACTTTTATAAAACATTAGAGAAAACTAAAGAAGCCGGGGGACTCGCTTTAGATAACAAAGGTTCGGAGAAAACTCCTCATGAATATGAAAATATTATAGAAATCGATGCAAGAGAATTAGTTCCTCCAGAGCCTATGGTAAAAGTTTTGGAAGCTTTATCAAAAGTAGATGACAATACGATACTTGTTCTTCATCATCACCGGGAGCCATTAATGCTTTATCCAAAACTCGAAGAAAGAGGCTACACTGCTATCTGCAACAAAATTAAAGAGAATGAATTTAAAATTATAATAATGAAAAAGAGGAATGAAGGACAATGATTCAGTCTGAATCAATAGTTTCAGCTTATGCTCCGCCTTTTAAGATAGTATTAAAATATTTTATAGCTGCGGTATTAGCTTTTGTAACTCTTAATTTTCTATTAATTATAAATTATGCAGATATAAGCGGTTTTCATTTTCAGCCTAAAATATTAGCATTAACACACATAGCAACTTTAGGGTGGATTACGATGATAATATTTGGAGCAATGTTTCAACTTGTTCCTGTTGTTCTTGAGGTTAAATTATACAGTGAAAAGTTAGCCGAAATTCAATTCTGGATATTCCTGGTCGGAATAATTGGATTAGTGACCGGGTTTTGGAATTTCGATACCGGTATACATTTGACGGCATCCGCAATAATTTTGAATATTGCAATCTTTATTTTTGCTTTCAACATCATTTTTTCTATGACTAAGGTAAAGAAATGGAACCTTACCGGGTTATACTTAGCGGCAGCAATTTTTTATTTAATTACAACTGCAATTGCGGGATTGCTGTTGAGCATTAACCTAGGCTTTCCATTTATAAGCATTAATCATTTACAATATCTTAACCTACATGCTCATGTGGCTTTTATAGGGTGGGTGTCAATGGTAATAATGGGTGTATCTTTTAAGCTAATCCCTATGTTCGCACTCTCACACGATTATTCTACAAAGCCAGGCGCAGCCGCTTTTTGGTTAATCAATATTGGATTACTCGGAATATCAACAGTAATGCACTATGAAAAGCTCAGCACTTTTTTCTATATAAGTGTTATTCTAATTGTAATAGGAATATTCTTTTTTCTTTATCAGATGTATTTAATATTCAGCAAGCGATTAAGAAAAAAATCGGATATAGGGATTAGATTTTCAAAATTTGCTTATATATTATTGGGTATAACGACGCTAATGGGATTATTGATTGCTTTCACAAATATTTCAGAAGAAATGAATATGACCTTGATATACGGTTATCTATTAATATTCGGATACATTTCAATGTTGATAGTGGGGCAATTGTATAAAATCATGCCGTTTCTTGTCTGGTACCATCGTTACAGCAGTAAAGTCGGTATTGAGCCTGTCCCTATGCTGAAGGACATGTACAAAGAAAAAATAGCTAATATTGGATTTTACTTCATGATAACAGCATTAGCAGGTGTAATAATTTCATTTGCGATTAATGCACCCGTAGGTTTATTACTATCATTTATAATAATGTTTATAGGTTCACTTATATTCCTTTATAATTTTTCATATATCTTAATTAAGGCAAAATAACATGGCATCAAGAGAAGAAATATTTGAAGTCCTTAAAGGCGTAATAGATCCTGAAATAGGTCTGAATATAGTTGACCTTGGATTGGTTTACGAAGTTGAAATTGAGCATAATGAAATTTCAATAACTATGACATTAACAACTCCCGGATGCCCGATGCACAATAGCATAACTTCGTGGGTAGAAAAAGTAATAACACAATTAGAGCCCGGGGCTTTAGTAAATGTGAAACTTGTTTGGGAACCGAAATGGACTCCTTCTTTGATGAATATGGACGCAAGACAGGAATTAGGAATTTAATTTAGGAGTAAACATGTTTACTACAGTTAGATACTTTATAAAAACGAGTATAATATTTTTAATAACCGGTATTCTAACCGGATTATATATGTCGCTTAGCAAGCACATATACGACGGCGGAGTATTACCCGAATTAATTTCTGCACATACCCATATTATTTTAGTAGGCGCTGTAATGATGATGATAATGGGTGTTGCATTATGGTTTTTCCCACGCGCAGAAAAGGAAGACAAAAAGTATAACCCTGATCTTATTTTAGTAACCTATTGGATGATGACTATTTCGACTGCACTCAGGTTTTTATTTCAGATTATGAGCGCATTCATTGTATCAAGATATCTCGAAGTATCTATTTCCATATTTTCAATTTTTCAAGTATTAGCAATTATACTTTTCTTCTATTCAATATGGGGAAGAATCAGGGCAGTTGGCAGTCAATACCGTGAAGCAAAAGGAGAAAAATTTTAATGTCATTTGTAATAACTACAGATTGCATCTATTGCGGGGCATGCATAATTGAATGTCCTCACGAAGCTATCTCTAAACGTACAAATAAGAAAAGGCATTTAAGCAAAGCTAAAAACATAGCAAATGATAGTTTGATATATATTAATTATACTAAGTGCGATGAATGTGTTTCACTTGAATCGCCAAAATGTATCTCTATTTGCCCTATGGACGCTATAAAGTCAAGTAATCGGAATTTTGCATAATGTATTGGGAGATAGGATATGGAATTTTGGATGATGGGTCATTGGAAAATTAAAAACAAATTAAGGAATATGAAATGGAAAATGGAAAAAATGAATTAGAAAATGTTCTCCCTAAAGATTTAGGGAAAGAAATTGAATACCAATCTACCTCAATCGTAAGTAAGCAGCTGCTAAAAAAAACAAATGGGAATATAACTCTTTTTGCTTTTGATCAAGATGAATCATTGACCGAGCACACTTCACCGTTTGAAGCTGTAATATTTGTTGTTGACGGACTGATGGAAATTACTGTCGGCGGGAAATTATTCAAAGTATCCTCGGGACAATTTATAATTCTCCCGCCAAATGTTTCTCACGGAGTTAAGGCAATAGAGAAAGCTAAAATGACTTTAACAATGATCAAATAGACTGTTATGAAGAATTACTAACTGACATTATTAGTAAAGCTTCTTATCTTGTTGGCGGAATTTCTGAGTTTTTAGATTAATCTTCTGTCTTTATTGAAATGATAAAATAGAGACGTTATCTTTTCGAAAGATGACGTCTCTTATAAGAATCACTTCATCAGTATTATTTATTTTGTTGATATAATATTGTTGTTTGCGTTAGTCCAGTTTGAAAGATTATAGTAAATTCCGTTTATCTATGTTCCTGTCTCCTATCTGCCCTTCATCTGGGCCATGCAGATCATTTCTTACAACAAAATTATGAATCTGCACAGATCTGTTATATGTAACTGTTTGTGTTACCGTTAGTATGCTGGAATATGAATCATTTGCAGTTTCATTTTTACTTAATGCCCTAAAATCAATACACTAGATGAAAGTATTGTCAGTATTGCAGATTTTATATTTGAAGAATATAATGAACCGTTTCCGTAAGCAATACTCGAATTCATTGTATCGCCTCCTATTGTGTTCCAATTTGCTTGATAGTCTGACGTACTTAGGTTTGATACTTGAGTTAGAAATCATGTTAATCATAGAATCATGTAAATAAAGGTTCAGGCAATAATTATTAAAGAAGCCAAACAATTAGAAATTATGTCTGTAGGAATTTCATTTATGAAATTCTTTTGTTCTCTCCTGCAGAATTCCATGGATTAAGAAATTTGCTGTATAATGAAATATCAAGATTAAGGATATAATTTCTGAAATTGGAATTGACTAACTTCAATGACAGTTTTTCCATACGAAATAGCGTAGGTTTTGGCCTATTTTTTCTTCTCTGAGCCACGTTTTTTTACCTGCCATACATTTACCCCTACTCATAAACAAATATCCCCTCAGAAATGATTTTAACGACCTTTTTGAAATATCCTGACTTTTAAGTTCCAGAAGAAAAACAAGATTTAGGTACCAATATTATAGCACAATTAATAATAATTACGTTAATAATTCTTATTAACGAGACTGCATTATTATATCCAGAAAATTTAGTCTGGAATTATAAATATATTCTTGTAAAATGAAGAAAAAATAGAGCATCACATAGGGCACAATTTTTGCACTAATTTGATGTTTTTCTTATCAATTGAGGGAATATGGGATATAAAAGTATTGTCCTTGTAAAGCAAGTTCCGGATACAGCAAACATTTCCGGTCAAGTAATGAAGGAAGACGGGACAGTTAATCGTTCATTACTACCTGCTATATTCAACCATGAGGACCGCGTAGCGCTTGAAATGGCGCTTCAGATTCAAGATAACCACGGCGGGAATGTTAGTGTAATAACGATGGGTCCTCCACGGGCATCAGATGTTTTACGCGAATGCTTGTTTATGGGTGCAGACGATGCGTATTTAATAAGTGATAGAAAATTTGCAGGAGCAGACACACTCGCTACTTCCTACGTACTCTCAGAAGCAATAAAAAAGATCGGAAGCTTTGACTTTATTTTTGCAGGCAGGCAGGCAATTGACGGCGATACAGCTCAAGTCGGACCTCAGACAGCCGAGAAATTAGGGATACCTCAGATAACATACGCTCAGGAAATCGTCAGCATTAATAACAACAAAGTATTGATAAAGAAAAAAATTGAGGGGGGGTATGAAATACTTGAGTCTCCCCTACCAGTCCTTGTAACCGTCTTAAAAGATGCAGTTTTCCCGCGTCCTTATAAGGCGAAGAGAGTAATGGCATATAAGAATGCAAAAACCTTAATGGAATTAGAAAAACTTACCGAAGACAATTCTCTCCTCTACATTGACCAATTAAAATATGAATATATGTCCAAACATCTATACATCAACACAATAACTATGGATGATCTTAAATTAGATGTTGAGCGTTGCGGAGTTGCAGGCTCCCCGACAAAGGTTCATAAAATTGAGTCGGTTGTTCTTACAGGTAATAAGCACGAGCACATTGAACCAAATAAAATTGGCATTGGGACACTTATCGATAAATTAATGGAAGATCATATTTTTGGATAAAATTATGGTAACAAGAAACAATGATGTATGGGTTTTTATTGAGCAGCGGGGCGGAAAGCCGGCTGATGTAAGTTTAGAATTACTTTCAAAAGGAAGAAAATTAGCGCAGCAACTTAACGGAAGATTAAAAGCAATAGTTATCGGATTTAATGCAGAATCGATTGCAAAGGAGACATTCCGGTATGGCGCTTCCGAAGTATTGCTAGCAGACCATAAGGAACTGGAGCATTACCGGACTATGACTTATAGCCGGGTATTAAGCGAGCTTGTTGATAAATACAGACCCGGGGTTGTTTTATTTGGAGCAACGATAACAGGAAGAGACTTAGCTCCACGTATTGCATCTTTTATAAAAAGCGGATTAACAGCCGATTGCACAGACCTTCAAATTTCTGATGTTAAATATCTTCGCAATGAGTATAAAAATCTATTACTTCAGATTCGCCCTGCTTTCGGCGGAAATATTATAGCAACTATAATCTCTCCCGAAGTAGACGTACAGATGGCTACGGTGCGTGAAGGTGTAATGCGACTTGAGCCATTGGAAATCCCGGTAAACGGAAAAATTACATTAGTTCCTTATCAACCTTCGACATTAGATTCCGTAATAAAAATTATTGAGCAGCATAGACAAGAAAATAAAGTCAACCTAAAAAGCGCTCCGATAATCGTTGCCGGAGGATATGGGTTGGGAACAAAAGAAAATTTTAAGCTTGTGCAGGAATTAGCAGCGACAATTGGGGGAGAAGTAGCAGGAAGCCGTGCCGCGGTTGATGCAGGATTTGTTACACCAGATCGGCAGGTCGGACAAACGGGAGTTACAGTTCGTCCTAAACTTTACATTGCGATCGGAATTTCAGGGGCAATTCAGCATCGTGCCGGAATGCAAGAGTCAAATAAAATAATTGCAATAAATAGCGACCCCGAAGCTCCAATATTTGGTGTTGCTCATTATGGTATTGTAGGCGATGCTGCACAGATTATACCTACATTTATAAATGTTTTTAAGCAAAAATTGAGATAAGCCATGCCAAATTTTTTCACTG
The DNA here is from genome assembly GCA_021777835.1 of Bacteroidota bacterium. Classification (GTDB taxonomy): domain Bacteria; phylum Bacteroidota; class Ignavibacteria; order Ignavibacteriales; family Ignavibacteriaceae; genus FEN-1297. Next base: position 29,714 of record JAJYDC010000018.1, read on the forward strand.
ACAATTCAGATTTGTTATATCAATTCAACAGACTTGATTTAGATGAGATTGTACGACTTACCGAAGATAATTTTAATCAAGCAAAGGATTTTAATTATGCACCGATAAATTATGAAGATGCTTTAGAAAACTATAAAAATATTCTTGAGGTAGTCGGTGATATAGCGGGTAATTTCATAGCGCCGCGCGCTGCATCAGTCGATGATGACGGAGCTTCTTTCAGTGAGGGCAAAGTAAAATATGCAAAAGGGACAAAGGAATCGTTAGATCTTTTGTCAAAGGCAGAGCTAATGGGTATGATTTTACCCCGGGAATATGGGGGGTTAAATTTTCCAACGACAATCTATATGATGGCTGTTGAAATAATTTCAAGAGCTGATGCATCTTTAATGAATATATTCGGTCTTCAGGATATAGGAAAAACAATTGCCCAATTTGCTAACGAAGAATTGAAATCAGAATATCTTCCCCACTTCGCTTCAGGCAACTATACAGGTGCAATGGCATTAACTGAGCCTGATGCAGGTTCAGATCTTCAAGCAGTTAAATTAACGGCTTATCAAGATGAGAACGGTAAATGGTTTTTACGGGGAGTTAAAAGATTTATTACTAATGGAAACGGAGAGGCACTTTTAGTACTTGCTCGAACAGAAGCAGGAACAAAAGACGCACGCGGATTAAGTATGCTTGTATGTTATGGAGATGAAACAGTAAAAGTCAGAAGAATCGAACATAAGCTTGGAATACACGGCAGCCCGACCTGCGAGCTTCAGTTTAATGATACGCCCGCACAATTAGTCGGTGAAAGAAGATTTGGGCTTTTGAAATATGTTCTATACCTAATGAATCGTGCGCGAGTCGGAATTGGCGCGCAATCACTCGGAATATCACAAGCAGCTTATGAAGAGGCGTTAAAATATGCAAAAGCAAGAGAGCAATTCGGAAAACCTATTTCTCAATTGTCGGTTGTTACGAACATATTAGTTGATATGCGAGTTACCCTTGAAGCAAACCGTTCATTGTTCTATCAAACATGTCAATGGCTTGATAGGAAAGAAAAATATGACGAACAACTTGATAAATTAAAAGCAGAAAAAAAATCATTGTCGGAGATAAACGACAAATTAAAAGAGGCTACGAAGGTTGTTACCTTTCTTACCCCATTAACTAAATATTTACTTTCCGAATCGGCAAATAAAATAACTTACGATGCCCTTCAAATACATGGCGGTACCGGTTATATGAAGGAGTTCAGTGTAGAACGTCTATTCCGCGATGCAAGAATCACCAATATTTATGAAGGCACCTCCCAGATGCAGATTGTAGCCGCTTCAGGAGGAGCTATAAATGATGTGCTTTGCGAATACCTTGATGAATGGGAAAAGAAAGAATATAAAGGAAATCTATCGCACCTTTTATCTCACTTGCAGAATATAAGGCAAATTTTTTATGATTGTCTTAAGTATCTTAAGGACAAAAAGGATAAAAGCTTTCAGGACATTGCGGCTAAAGACATTGTAGAAATTTATGGAAGTCTTTACATTGGATATTTATTATTGCAGGAAGCTAATTCTGATAACCGCAAGATTTTTACGGCAAGGCGCTTTATATTAGATGCTGTTGCGAAGGCAATGAAAAACCAGGAAACAATTAAATCGGAGCTTTATTCCGATGTTCTTCATGCAGATACAATTTTAGTGTAATTTAGTTTAAGTTTAAGGGAAAGATAAAGAAATTATCTTGACATAATAAACAGAGATTTAAAACCTATACTAGGATATATTATGAAAAAAGTAAAAAAAATTGCTTACCGTTTCTTTGATGACAATGAGGAAAAGCACTACGTTATCTCCTCGTTAGACCACAAGGAATTAGAAGCCTTAGTAGAGAAATTCAAAGCTAAGAGAGAAAAAGTAGTAGCAAAGGATTTTGTCTTATATCTTAAAAGACATGATGAAGCGGCGGAAGAGGTAATTCTAAAAGACTTCTATTTTTAAGCGTCAAGCAGAAATCATAATACTTTAAATGAAGTATCAACATTTTTAGGTTCACAAAGATCTTTTAATATCTCCTATCCATATTATAAACAGCAGAGCAGCACTCATTGTGTAAAGTGCTGCCCTACTTGAATCCTTACAATAATCACATAAAAGAATAACCGATCGAAAGTTGCCACTGAGTCATATTTAGTTTAATTGTCTGCTGTCCCGGAGCTTCGAGGGGGTTAGCACCTGTAACGCTATTTGCTGGGGCAAACATTAATGATAGTGATAATTCATTACTAGTGTTTAATTTCTTTGAAAAACCTGCAGTAATATGATTCTGAACAACTGCGGGAGCTAATATGTTAAAAAGAACTTCAGAATCAGGAACAGGCTGAGTTCCATATGAATAACCAGCCATCCAGGTCCAATCGTCCGAAGCTTTATACATAACTCCGAATTTTACAACCGTAACATCCTTCCAGCCGAAACCCGCGCCGTTATCTTCGCCTAGCTTGCTAGTCATTATATTAGGCATAAAAGGATTTCCAACAGATTTAACTCCATTGTAATAAATTTCCTGAACATCTAAAGCAAAAGTTAGATCTTCGGTAGCTTTAGCCGCAAGACCGACTGTCCAATTTGCAGGAACGTCAAATTCACCTTGCTGTGCAAATAGACCTGCATACTCCTTAAATTTTGACATCAACATTTTTGTTTGATAAGAAGCGCCGACTGATAAATAAGGAAGAATGTTTCCCATATAACCAACTCTTAAACCAAAGCCGGTAGAAGTACTGTTTCTGTTTCCGGTTAAATTTTGCGGATCGCTTGAAAATCCAGCAAAGGATAGGATACCTTTAGCAGAAAACATTTGATAACCAAAAAGTGCGGTAATACCAATTGCATTGCCGTGAAGAAATTCATTTGCGTAAGTAACGCCAAGGAACATTTGATTTATGCTAACTCCTGTTGAAGGAGAAGTCGGATCGTAGAAAGTGCTGGTATTATAATTTGTGTTCATACCGCCGTTTGCATAAGCCATTGCACCGATAGCGCTTGATTCATTTAACTTCCATGTTGCAGCAATACTGGGAATTACAAAATAATTTGTTTCACTTTTTACTTGACCGGGAGTAAGACCAAATGTACCCGGGTAACCTGATGGATTTCCAGAAACTGTATAATCACGGAGAGGACTAAACAAACCTAAATTTATTTCGTATTGATTTTTGTTGAGTAAGGCTAAGCCTGCCGGATTTGTAACAGCGCCCAAAGAACTGAGGGAAAGAGCAACTCCGGCTCCGGCTAATGAAGAGTATTTAGTCCCATAACCATGCATAAAATATCCGCCTGTGGCGAATGAAGTATTTATTACAGATAATGTAAAAAGAAGAATCGCAACGGCAGTAACAAATTGTTTATGTTTCATAAAGTTGTACCTTTAATTGATAATGCATTTTAGTAAGCTATTATTTGATAGCCACGATTATCAACTTTCTTGCCATTGTCAACTATCTAATTTTATATTATAAAACTGTAAAGCACTATTATATTTTTGCTATATATAAGAAAAATATATTTTAATGTCTCTTGGAAATAAGAACAATTGGTCAGTAGCAAGCAACGATGATGTGGGATGAGAAACTATTTTAATGTAATAGTTTTATTAAATTGCCTGTGTTATTATTTCATAATTTAGTTAGTAACTTTTTCATAATATTTCCGCTTTTATTTTAATAAGAACCGGAAGGGAAAATAGATGTATAACGCATTATTATTTTTGTTACTAGGTACAGCTGCCTTTTTATTTCTTGTCGGATCAAAGAAGCAGCAAAAAGCTAAAATGCTTGCGGGAGCAGCACTAGCAGTATTGACATTGTTCTTTTTCTGGTTTATGGATTTTTGGGGAGAGGCACTTTGGTATGCAAATCTTGGTTACGGAGGACGGTTTTGGATGTTCATTAATTCAAATGCCGCGCTAGCAGTTGCGGGAGCATTAGTTGGATTCCTATTGATATATCTGCTTACACTTGCAATTCCAAAGGAGCATAAGTCGATTCACCGTTTTACTAAATTTTTAGGGGTTATTATAGGGGGTGCGTGGGGTATTTCTAATTGGACAGAAGTCTTAAAATTTTGGAACAGAGTTTCTACGGGGCTTAAAGATCCAATTCTTGGTAAGGACGTCGGATTTTATCTATTCTCCTTACCTTTTTATGATGCTGTTTTTATTTTACTTTTCTTGATTTCCCTAGTATCGTTGGTTGCCTCATTTATATCATCTTTTATCAGGTTCAGCGAAAATAAATTTGTACTCTACTTTCCGAAGAATTATGAGATAAATTCCGAAAGATTTTATTTACCTCTATATATTAATTCTGCTGTCATGATTTTTATACTTGCCTGGGGTAAATTATTAAGCCGTTACCATATAATGTATTCTACTACAGGTGTTGTGGCAGGACCCGGATGGACTGACGTTCATATTCTTCTACCTGCATTTACAGTAGTTATAATTTTAATGATTTTAATCGGCATAATGTTGCTAGTTCCGGTTTTCAGACAGAAGGTACAAAATTTTTATTCTAACACGTTTAATATAGCAAAAGAGAGTTCGCATATTGTTGTATTAGCTAGCTCTGGAATATTAATAATATTGATTTGGTTTATAGCATTCACTGTTCTTCCGGGAGCATTTGAATGGCTTGTTGTAAAGCCAAATGAGATAACTTATGAGCGCCCATATATTACAAATAATATTGAGTTTACACGATATGGTTTCGGTCTTAATAAAGTTGTAGAAAAAGAATATCCGATGAGCGGAGACTTTACTCAGCAGACCGAGAGTAATTTTCCTAATATTTTTACAAATATACGTTTATGGGATTGGAGAGCATTAGATGCCGTATATAAGCAATTTCAAGCTATTCGGCTTTATTATGAATTCTCCGATGTTGATGTAGACCGTTATAACATTGACGGACATAAAAGACAGGTAATGGTTTCAGGACGCGAAATAAATATGGATAATCTACCGCTGCAAAGCCAGACATTTGTAAACAAGCGTTTTCAATACACTCATGGATACGGGATTACAATGGCTGAGGTAAATGAATTTACTCCTCAAGGCTTACCTCATCTTTTAATCAAAGATATTCCGCCGGTAAGTGAAGATTCTTCGCTGCAGGTAAAGCAGCCGCAAATCTATTTTGGAGAAATGACTAATTCCCCGGTTGTAGTTAATACTAAAGAAAAAGAATTTGATTACCCAAGCGGTGAAGATAACGTCTATACAAGATATGCAGGTAAAGGCGGTGTTAGGCTCTCAAATTTCTGGCGCAAGTTTTTATTCGGCTGGAAGTATGATGGGACTAATTTCTTATTTTCAGATTACCCTACAAATCAAAGTAGGATAATGTTTCACCGCCAAATAGAAGAACGTGTAAAGCTTCTTGCTCCTTTTTTACACTTTGACAATGATCCTTATATTGTTCTTGCGAATGGAAAATTATATTGGATGATAGATGCTTATACTACATCCGATTATTATCCGTACAGTCAACCATTCTCATCAACTGAAAACATACAAATTAAAGAAGGAAATTCAACCCATACATTAACAACGCAGCATAGGGAATTCTTGGATGGAATTAATTACATCCGTAATTCGGTAAAAGTCGTAGTTAATGCATATGATGGTTCGGTAAACTTTTATATTATGGATAAGAATGATCCTATAATTAGGGTATGGGATAAAATATATCCGGGTCTATTTAAGTCAAAAGAAGAAATGCCTAAAGATTTATTGGCACACATAAGATACCCTATTGATATGTTGTTAACTCAAGGTCTTGTTTACGAAAAATATCACATGACAGATCCAACGGTTTTTTATAATCAAGAAGATCTTTGGGTTAGAGCAACAGCTCAATATTATAATCAAATTCAGCCTGTAGAGCCATACTACATTATGTGGCAGCTCCCGGGAACAGATAAACAACAATTCGTTTTGATGCTTCCATTTACGCCTAAAAATAGGCAAGTACTAATAGGATGGATTGCAGGAATGTGCGATCCTGAGAATTACGGGCAGTTTCTCGCGTATCAATTCCCCAAAGATAAGATGGTACTTGGACCTCAGCAGGTAGAAACAAAAATTGATCAGGATAGTTTTTTGTCAGGTCAGTTGACATTGTGGGATCAACATGGATCGAAAGTAATTAGAGGAAATGTACTTGCCATTCCTGTTAATAATACTCTCTTTTATGTTGAGCCAATTTATCTGCAGGCCGAGACGGCAGCTTATCCCGAGCTAAGGCTTGTTGTTGTAATGCATGGAGATAATATGAGCTATGCAAAGAGTTTCAACGAAGCACTGAATGACCTTTTTGCTAAGACATCGGGAATTCAAAAACCTACACAACAAACTGGGCAGCCGGCAAGCGTTGTAGTACCGTCACTGCAGAATCAGATTAGGTCTGCAAACGATGCTTTCAATAATTATCTTAAATATATTGGAGACAAAAAATTTACGGAAGCAGCACAAGAACTCGAAAAGCTCCAACAGTCACTTCAAGATCTTTCTAATAAGTCATCTAACTCTGCTGAAATGAAAAAGTAATAAGAGGAAAATGTTTTTGAATTATTTTAATAGATTTGAAATTTATTTCGTGTTAAATTGAAAGAAATGAATTAGGTTGAAATAAAATGGCATCTTCTTTACAAGGAGATGCCATTTTTTTGTTAATTATAATTTAGTTTTATCAGTAAGTCTTGCTATATCAAGTAAGTGTATCTATTTTTTTTCATCAAGCTTGAATGCTGCAAGCTGCAGCGGCTTCCTGGCTACTATTTGCATTATTATTGAACATCTACATGCATTTGCTTTATTTCATTCAATTTGCATGCACTATATGACCGTTTGATCTGACAGCCAGCCTTGACTTATCGTTTATTTTATCACCTTCAAGTTTGAATCTTGAGACAAGGTTTTGCAGATTATTTGTCATTCGATTTAAATCCTCCGCCGCACGAGCTATATGTTGAGATCCTGTGGCAGATTGTTGCGTCACGCTGCTAATAGCTTCTATATTCTTGCTTATCTGTTCTGCTGAGGCTGATTGCTCTTCACTTGCTGCAGCTACCTGCATTGCGCTGTTTACTACAGCCACAGAGCCTGTGATAATATCCTTTAGTGATTCTCCTGCCTTGGCTGCCAAGTTTTTGCCTTTTTGAACCTCCTCAGTACCTTGTTGAATTGATTTAACTGCTCCGTTAGTGTCCTTCTGTATCCTCTTGATCATATCAGCTATCTCTTTTGTTGCCTTTGTAGTTCTTTCAGCTAACTTCCTTACCTCATCAGCGACTACTGCAAATCCTCTTCCTTGCTCGCCAGCTCTCGCTGCTTCGATTGCAGCATTAAGGGCAAGCAAGTTTGTTTGATCTGCTATGTCGTCAATAACTTGAGCAATTTCACCTATTTGGTCGCTGCTCTTACCTAATTCCTGAACAGTTTCAGCAGCTTGTGTTACAACTACTGCAATTCTATTCATACCTTCAATAGTTTCTAAAATAACCTCTCCACCATCTTTGGCTATTTGCCCGGCATTCTTGGCTTCGTCAGCTGTATTGGCAGCGTTTTTAGCTGTATCAAGAATTGTTTTTGTCATTTGATCAACGGCAACTGCAACCTCTTGTGCTTGAGAGCTTTGCTCTTGAGAACCAGCTGCCATTTCTTCTGAACTTGAAGATATTTGAGTTGAGGCGCTTGCAGTTGCAGAAATAGCTTCTGTAACATTCTCAATAATATCTTTAATATTGTTGACTGATTGGTTAAACCCATGAAAGAGCTTCGCTATTTCATCATTTTCTTTTTCCGGTATCACCTTTATCGTTAAATCACCAGCAGCAAATTTGTCCATTGCCTGCAAAATATTTTGTGTGGACCGAGTCAAGTATCTCTGCGATTCCTTAATTTCTTGAATATTTGTAACAGATTCTAATGCTCCGATTATTTCACCCTCTTTATTTTTAACAGGCGCTCCGGTATATATTATCGGCATCTCAACACCATTCGGGTGTGCTACAGTTTCATCCGTAACCGTAGAATCATTTTTCATAGCTCTGCTTAATGCGCAGTTCTCTGTGTGGCAATGATCTGTTCTAAACTGATTATAACATTTTTGTCCAACTAATTGTTTCTGATCTTTAGATACTAGTTTCGCTCCTATCTTATTCATATACTGAATATTGAAATCCTTATCAATAATCATTACCGGGCTAGGGACATTTTCGAGATATTGTATTTGAAGAACTATTTTTTCTGTCATATTATTAAAAGAAGTAATAAGATCACCCAGCTCATCCTTATATATATTAACAAGGCTTACATTTAAATCACCTGCTGCGAATTTATTGGTTGCTTCCAATAATTCCTTTATAGGATTGCCAATAACTTTAGAAATATAGTAGCCCAAACTTATAGAGATTAGCATACCAGCTAAGATTACTATTGTCATAAATCTAATTGATGAATTTGCAGCTATAATGTTATTTTCAGATCTTGTTTTAGCTCTTCGAGTAAGCACTTTATCAAGATTTAAGAAAGCGTCTTGCGCTAGTATTCTTGATGATTCAACCGAACCCTTCCATAATACTAATGCTTCTGTGCTATTTTTTCCGTTAGCTAAATTTAATATATCCTTAAAATTAGACTGAAACTGATAATAAGAAGACTTTGCATCTTTAACCGCTTGTCGTGATTCATCCGGAAGCTTAATTTTATCAAAATCCGAGAAAGCTCTGGCTATTTCAGACTCGTGTTCGTTTATATTTTCCACTGCAATTGCGCTATCTGAAGAAGTCTGTGATATAATTAGTTCTAATCCATTGACTCTCATTCTTTGAAAAGAACTTATTATTTCGCTGGATAATGAAAGAGGAACGGTGTTAGTTTTATAAAGAATAGTATCGCTTTTATTCGCAAATTGAAGACTTGAGATGCCTTCGAAACCGATGACACATGCAATAATTGAAACAAAGACAAATCCCATTATTAGCTTTATTCTTATTTTTAATGCGTGGAACCATCTCATTGGCACCCCCTTCTTATGATTTTCTATTTTTTTGTTATTTTATTTGAATTTACTTTAAACATGTTCTTTGCTTACAAATTTTTTATTTACTTTATTTTGTTTTTTTCAATTTCATCCAGAAGTTTTTCTGCCGATTCATAATTTTCTGCTTCCAGCGCTACATACCCGATAGATCGAGAACTTCGCTGCCATTGTGCTGCAGTTACATAATTACTTTTCGCGACTATACGAACGGCATCACCTAACCCAACTTCTTTAACTTTTTTTTGCGTTTCTACTAAAATTTGGCGCACTTCTTCGGTTGCCGGTTGACAATTCAATATTTCTGAAATTACGCTAAAGCCCGGCTTAAGCTTTTTTAATTTGGTTATTAAATCGTCAGACCAGGCAGTCATCTCGGGTTTTTCAATTTTACCCTCGAGTAAAAGATGCAGTCTATTTTTTCCAAAATTTAGTTGGTTTTTATACATATTACCGTACTCCATTAGTTAATGACATTATATATTTAAGTTAATTGTGGTTTAGGGGGAAAATTATTGTTGCTGTGATTTCATTATTAGAGTTCTTAAAAATATTAAAATTTAGCTCATGCAGTACCGCAATACGCTTAACAATAGATAGCCCCAGCCCGTTGCCCCTTTGTTGTTTTTGTTCTCTATCAAATTGCATCAAATCAACTATTTGATGTTCTGTCATGTTTGGTACATTCTCTATTGAACTGTTTATTACACTAAAGTGAAAATTATCATTTTCAACCTTGCATTGAATTTTTACTGAAGATTCTTTGTCTTTAAACTTTATGGCATTTTCAATTATCTCGTTAATGATTATTTGTAGGAAATGTTTTGACATTTTAATATTACCTTGAGGCAATTCCGGCATGTTAATACTTATATGCTCTAAATATGATATGCTACTAACAATTTCTTCTATAATTTTTAGGGGAGAGAAATTTACAAGACTTAGATAATTGCAGTCAAGTATCATTAGTTCTATTTCTGCTAGCACTAAAAACTTTTCTATTCTTTTATGTAATCTTTCTCCGGATAAATGAATTTGCTCAGCAAAGGACAGAATTTCCTGTTTACTTAGATTATCATACTCCTCTATTATTAATTGAGATACGCCGAGAATGGAAATAAGAGGTGTTCTTAGTTCATGGGGAACGTAAAGCGCGATATTAGTAGTAAACTTTTCAAACAATTGCCTTTGGTTCTTACTTTTAGCGAGTCGGGCATTAATTGTGTCTAATAATGCCTGTGCTTTGAATGGTTTAGTAATATAATCATCTGCTCCGAGATTCATTCCCTTACGAATATCAAAAGCTTCTGATTTTGCAGTCAGGAAAACGAACGGGATATTATATATACCGTAAAGTTCATTAAATGATTTATAAAATTCATAGCCGTCCTTTTTAGGCATCATGATATCCGAAATTACTAAATCCGGCATATAAGCTTTTGCTTTTCCGAGCGCATCTTCTCCATCGACTGCTGTATAAGATTGGAAACCAGATAATGATAACAATTCATTAAGATTTTCCCTTACAAAATTATCGTCTTCAACTACTAATATTCTTTGCATTACTGTTTTCCTTAGAAAATTTTATTTCTCCGGTATATATTCGAAATTATTTTCAACAAGTATATCTTTTTTCGATAGGCGTGACAAAATCGAGGTTAAGCGCAGCACATTTGTGTCCTATAATTTATGGACACCACAAAGAATACTTTGGGTTTGATAATGGATTAAGGATTTTACCGCAAGAAATTGTGGTTTGAGATTATCTTTAGAAGATATTTCATATTAAATTCTTTGTGATTACTTATTATACTAGTGGTAATAACAGAAATAATTTTTAATTTGGATTAAGAATTTTTATAATTTACCTTAAAAATGAGAAAACAATGAGTGAAAAAATAAATACCGCAATCGTTGGCTTTGGAATGTCGGGTGAATTCTTTCATGCTCCCTTTATTGATGCGAATCCAAACTTTAATCTTGTTAAAGTGGTTGAGCGAGTGTCAGAAAAGTCAAAAACTATCTATCCATATATACAAATAGTTAAAAACTATGAGGATGTACTTAATGACAAAGACATTGATTTAGTAATAATTACTACGCCTAACTCTACTCATTACAAAATGGGAATGGAAGCTCTAAATGCAGGCAAACATGTAATAATTGAGAAACCTTTCACTCGTACGTCAGCCGCAGCTAAGGAATTAATTGACCTTGCAGCCAGTAAGAATAAAATACTTAGCCCATTCCAGAATAGAAGATGGGATGGAGATTTCTTAACAGTAAAGAAACTTATTGATAGTAATATGCTTGGGGAGTTAATTGAGTATCGCTCTCACTTTGACAGGTTTAGAAACGAAATTAAGGCGGGTAACTGGAAAGAGGAAGATTTATTAGACTCTGGTTTGTTATATGATTTAGGACCTCATTTAATTGATCAGGCTTTGATATTATTTGGCAAGCCTATATCAGTATATGCAGATCTAAGATCGCAAAGGGAGGGTAGTAAAATAATAGACAACTTCGAGTTGATTCTGAACTACTCTAATCTTAAAGTAATATTAAACAGCGGTTTTTTATATAAACAGCCCCTTGTAAGATTTGCACTGTTTGGCACTCAAGGATCTTTCATTAAAAACGGGATAGATCCTCAAGAAGCAACACTAAAAAATTATAGGTTTAAAAATAATCCCGAATGGGGAATTGAGCCAGAATCTGAATGGGGAAATTACAGTGCTAAAATCGGGGAGCTAGATATTAAAGGAAAGATTCAAACTATACCAGGATGTTATCAAAATTATTTTGAAAATATTTATGAAGCAATTGTTAATCAAAGAGAATTAGCAGTAAAACCGCAAGAAGCACTAGTAACTGCACAAATTATAGAACTTGCAATCGAAAGTAATAAACGAAAAGGTGTAGTTGATTTTGCTCTTGCATGATTTTTTTAATATCACTTTGAAGTTAATAAATTAGAGTAATTAAAACGGGAAGTCTCCTTTATAATCTACTTTTACATCTATCTTTTTTAATTCCTTCTTCTTTGCAGTAAAATGCACGGGGTTTCCATCAACATAAATCGCCTTATACGGTTTTACCGGACAGGCAAATTCACAAGCACCGCAGCCAATACAGTATTCATCGGAAACTTCGGGAATAACCAATTTATTTTTATATGGGACCATATTTACTGCTTTTGTCGGGCAATGCTCAGAGCATGCACCGCAATCTGTTCCTTCCGTATAAACGATACAATTTTCTTTAATGAAATTTGCTTTCCCTAATTGGGTTAGCTTTTTAGATTCTAATTTAACCGGCATAATTGCACTAGTTGGGCATACCTGGCTGCATATTATACAGTCATAATTACAAAAACTTGCCTCATAATTCATCATCGGCTGCATCATTCCAATAAATCCATATTCTAGATAAGATGGCTGAAGCACTTGAGATGGGCATGATGATACGCATAAATGACAGGCTGTACATTTATCCTTGAAATGCTCGATGCTTAATGACCCCGGAGGGGATACAGGAAATTTTTTCCTAATAGCTACTTTACTCGGTAGTTTGCTTACAATCTTTCGTTGAGCGTAGGATAAGCTGCTAAATATAGCTAAATAGGAAAGTGTGTTCGCTATAAATTTTCTTTTACCATAGTCAGTTTCCGATAATGCGCTGTTTTTCTTACTCTTGTATCTTAACTTATATTTTACTCCTTCTGATGGGCATACTGTAAAACAGTTGTAGCAACTTACGCACCTTTCGAAATCAATTGCTTTATTTTCCCTGTCAATGCATCCTGCCTTGCAGACACGTTCACAAAGCTTGCACCCAATACAATTTTTTGCTTCAATGTCTATTTTTAATAATGAGAATTTTGATAAGATGCTAAGGAAAGAACCTACCGGGCATATACTGTTGCAAAAAAGTCTCCCCTCTTTTAGAGATAAATATGCCACAACGGAAAAAACAAATAGCGGAAATAACAACAAATAAAATGAAGGGTAAATTATTTCTACAGGATTCAAGTAAAAAATTCTGTTCTTAATTAATATAAATGCGACAGAATTTTTTATAAATATAATAATAGGTTTAATGAGCAGCGTTATTATTCTTCCAAAATTACTATACGGATCAAGCCAAATGACAATGATCATATATCCTGTGAACAAAGATAATATTGCCAATCCAAGTAATGCATAACGGAGGGCTTTATAAGGTTTCTTTTTTCTGTAATATTTTTTCTTTTTAAGCTTTCTTGATAGGAATGAGAACAAATCCTGCAGCGTGCCTAATGGGCATATGGTCGAGCAATATACTCTGCCAAAAAGAAGAGTCAGCAACATTATTATAATAAAACCTGCAGCACTAAGACCAACTAATCCGGCAAACTTTATAGCTGATGGAATAAATTGAAGAAATGTAAAATAGTTAGTGTAGCTGGGGGATAAAACATTTCCAAAATCCATGAATAGAAGAAGTAAAGCAAGAAAAAAGGTAAGAGATATTATTACTCTTACCTTTTTTAAATGAACAAGTTTCATATTCCTAAATTATAATCCTTTGAATTTTTAATTTACCAAGGTTCATTGTGCCGATTTTCATTTCGTCAGCTGCTTTTATATACGGTATATCCTCAGGCTCTACACCATATAACTTAGCGGCTGCAGCATCAGCAGCTACAATATCTGTTGAAAGTATTTGTGATTTCATTAATACCAGGTCTTCTTTTGAAACACCTCGAGGTCCATTTCTTTTCATCACAAGGTATGCGTCAACAACATTTAAGTCAGGTTTCCGGTACATTGAAAAATCGGCTATGCATTGATGTAAATTGTTTTGATGCCAATAACCACGGTCCCAAACAATGCCCATTAAATTCTTCATTGAGGCGGTAATTTTAGAGGAACCATGATGCTTTAAAATTGGAACATTAATAAACACATCTGCGCTTAATATTAGTTCGTGCACCTTTGCTTCGCTCATTACTTTCCCTCCTTTGAAAGTAATACCATGATAATAGCTTTCACTGTCTGCAGGGACAATCTTAGCCCCGGCGCCCTTTACAACACGTTCTATTCCGCTATCAGAATAGCATCTAGTCCAATTATCACACGTATGATCAAAAACGTAAACAGTTTTAGCACCTGCATTGAAACAATGTTGAATGATTCTTTCTACCAGTTTTGGGTTAGTATTACCTGCTCTCTCGGGTGAAACATCCCATCCAATATTAGGCTTAACTATAACAGTCTGTCCCTTTTTAACAAAATTTTTCATTCCGCCAAGCGAAGCTATTGCCCGATCGAACATAATATCAGGTTCGCCGCCTTTTACAGCAACAAGATCGTATGGGCTTTTTTGTGAAATAAAATTATGTGCAAATAGATTGGAATAATTACCCAGAGTGCTAGATGCGCCGATTGCAATTGCTGCAGCAGCACTTTTTTTCAAGAATTCTCGTCGTTCCATTTCACCCTCTTAATATATATTTTACACATGAATTGATTTATTTAAATCAATTTATACATACTGTAAATTTATATTTTCTTTTGAAATATTGAAAGCTGAAAGTTTTGGTAGTTAAAACAAATGCTCTTTAAATGTACTTCCATTTTGTGCTATATAATTTATTACAATTCCTTCACGCAATGCATAATCGGAGACTACTATTTCCTTAATATTAAAAAGTTCAAATATTTTTGAAAGAATAATGATTCCTGCTGGAATAATGTCAGCACGTTTTTCCTCTATCCCTTTAATTTGAAGCCGTTCGGCCTTTGTTTTATGACTAAGAATTTCTTCTGCAACTAATTGCAGCTCATTTCTTGTAAACGAAAATTTGTTTAGCGACTTAACTTGTTTCCCTTTTTTCTTAAAGTTTATCATTCCTGCGATTGACTGAATTGTCCCTGATGATCCGGCTGCTATTTCAAAGCTTTCGTTAAGAATTATTTTAGCGTTTGACTGGATTTGTTGCTCTACAAACTTGGAACAATCTGCTACTAATTGGTCACTTAAAATGAAATTGTCGAAGAATTTCTTGCTTAATCTTACAGCTCCTATTTTGACGCTCTCGGCATATATAATTTTCTCCTTATCAGCTAAAATAAACTCTGTGCTGCCTCCTCCAATATCAATACACAATGATTTTTTATTCTTAAGAGATAATGCTTTTGAAACCCCAAGATTAATTAATTTTGCTTCTTCATTTCCTTCAATTACATCTATTTTGATTCCGGTTTCATCTAAAACCCTATTTATAAAAGCATCTTTGTTTTTTGCTTCTCTAACTGCGCTAGTTGCTATTGCCTTTATTTCAGCAAAATAAAAATTTGCTATTTTCTTAAAGCCTGTGAGGATTTTTATTGCATGTTCAATTTCTTCTTCCGCTATTAGACTTAAAGCCCTCCCGTTTAACGAACCAAGCCTTATTACTTCCCTTTCTTTATCAATGATTTTGAATTTACCATCCTCCAATATTTTTACAATAATTACATGAAATGAATTTGTCCCAACATCGATAGCTGCAAAGTATTTATTATGCATGATGAGTCACTCCTTTTTTTTGCAATAGGAAGGGCACACATAATTCATATACTTCATCTACCGATATTTCATCTATCAATTCTGATTTCCTTATAAATATTTTGTTTTTTCCTGAGGGAGCCCAGTTGAAAGGGTTTGTTGGACCAAATATAGATATTTGCGGGGTATCGGTGGCGCCTGCAACGTGCATAATACCAGTGTCATTAGTAATAAACAAATCAGAAATTGAAATTAAAGCAGCAACTTCAGAGATTTTTTTGTTTAGATAAAGTCCAGTCTTGAATGGAACATGTTCTGTTATATAATTAATTGATTCGTGGTCAGCGCTGCTTCCGGTAAGATAGAATTTTATATTAAAATTTTCATTCATCTTTTTAATAAGATTTACAAACTTAATTAATGACCATCTGTTCGGTATTTTACCGGCTCCCGAATGAATTCCGACAAGTATTTGGTAAGGCCGTAAGTCTAATTCTAAAATAAATCTCCTTGCAGCTTCAGTATCATTTTGATCAAATGATATTTCAGAACTAAAATCGCTTGTATTAATACCAAAAGGTCTAACAATATCAAGAATTCTATCAGCTACATTTGAATCCGGGTAACGGCGCCAATCTAATGGAATTCTTCTATCAAACAGGAAATGACTTTTATTCATAACTCCGTCAAGAGACAAAGGTCCAATCCTAATTTTGGCTTTTGCCAACCTGGCTAATATATTACTTGTAAATGAAATTGAAACTGTCACCGGAACAATGACTATATCATAATTTTCATGAAGAAGACTTAGAAATTGTATAATATAGAAAGGATTAAATAACTTTTTTTTATCGAAGACAAAGAACTTATCTATAAATTTATTTTTAACTATTCCATAATAGTTCTCGGAGCTTACAATTAACGTAGTCTTGCTTTGAGGAAAGGTTTCCTTTATAGCTCTAAAAATAGAATTGCCTGCAAGTAAGTCACCAAGTTGATTATGCTGACGTATTATTAGAAAACTTTTAGGTATTCCAATTTCAAAACTTCGATCTTCGGGTACAAAATAATACTTACGGAAAAATCTGTAAACTAAATTTGAGATGAAATTTTCTTTTGCCATTCGTAGTGGCTTACTCTTTTTTATTCTCTGAATCCGATTTTATTTCTGTGTAATCGACTTCTTGAACATCTTTATATTTAGATGCTGGTTTTGGTTCATTTTTGGTTTGTTTATACTTACTAGCCGGGTCTCTAAGTGCAGGAATAAAAAATCTTAGAAACAATCCTACCCCCTTAAATATGATATAAATAATAAATCCCCAGAATAAAAGCTCAATCATTATCCGATAATCCTTTTTGATTCAGGCTTAAAATATTCTATTAAGCCTCTGTCTTCTCTAAATATTTGTTTAAATAATTCATCAAAATCGTTTTCGCTGTTCACAAAATCTATCTCAGTGGAATTTACAATTAGTAATGGCGTGCTGTTATATCTAAAAAAAAAGTGAGTATAGGCTTCACTCAATTCTTCAATATAATTTGTTGTTAAATTTCTTTCAATTTTTCTGTTTCGTTTTTTAATGTTAAACATAAGCCGGTCAACACCGGATTGAAGAAATACAACTAGATCAGGTTTTCTCAAATTCCTTGAAAGAAGCGGAAAAATAGTTTCGTAAAGTTTAAGTTCTTCGCCGCTTAAATTTAAGTAAGCAAATATCTTGTCCTTCTCAAAGATATAATCACATACTATGTAGTCAGTAAATAAATTTTCTTGATTTAGCTGCTGCTGCTGAGTGAATCGATTTATTAAGAAAAACATTTGCGTTTGGAAAGCGTATCTCCTTCTATCCGCATAAAATTTTTCCAGAAAAGGATTAGCGTCAAACTGTTCGAATACAAGTTCGGCGTTAAGTTTTTCTTTTAATTTTCTCGCTAGTGAGGTTTTCCCGGCGCCTATAACGCCTTCTATTGCAATATATTTTACTCCGGAATCTTCGTTCACTTGACTACTCAATTTGTTTATAAAAGTTTATCCTTAATTTTTCCGATTATTGTCATATCTTTTTTATCAATACAAATATCAGAAATTTTTTGATTTAAAACAGGGTGACTTAAATTGGGTGCAATTTCACAAAGCGGGGTTAACACAAAGTCCCGGTATTCAATTTCTTTGTGGGGGACAGTAATTTTCCCATCAGAATAAATAATCTCATTAAAGAATAAAATATCAAGATCTATTTCACGGGGTCCCCATTTTGCTCCCCCTAATCTGCCCAGCTTCGTTTCAATGCTTTTAAGAAAACTAAAAAGTTCTGTTAGATTATATAAAGTGGATATTTTTATTACCGCATTTAGAAAATTGTCTTGTTCCTTGATCCCGTAGGGAATTGTCTCATATATTGAAGAATTTAATTCAATTTTGCATTTTGAATCGTCTGCTATTTCTTGGACTGCCTTTCTAAGAAATAGCACCTTATCCCCTTTGTTAGAACCCAATGCTATATATGCTATATTTCTAATTTTTCGACTCCATTATTAAACACTATAATTCATCGCGCTGCTTTATGACTTCAACCTCAACACAGTCAACAACTCCTCCCAAAGGAGGATTGTTTTTTCTAATTCTTACGGCAACTTTTTCAATTAAAGGAAATGTTTTTAAAAGTTCGTCTGCAATTTTAGCCGCAAGTGTTTCAATTAAATGATATTTTTGCTCAAGTGCAAGTTGGTATACAAATTTATAAACTTTATCGTAATTAACTGTTTCTTTTAAACTATCCTTGTTGGCTGCAGCTAAAAAATTAGTATATATATCTACGTCAGCTTCAAACTTACCGCCTACACTTTGTTCCTCGGATAAAACTCCGTGATAAGCATAAAACGTCGCTTTTTTTATTCTTATTATATTTTCCATTTAATCCTTATAAGAAAGTAGCATTATTGTAACTGAAACTACTTCTTTATTATGAATATTAATTTTTCTAGTTTTAAAAAATCATTTTAATACAATTATACCTAATCCCCTGCCCGAATGCAGTCCTTCTCGCCGATATGAATGAAGCAAATGTTTAAATTCGAAACTGCAAAAACCTGATTTCTGAATGTCTTTTTTAGACAGTCCAAAATTAACCAAAATATCGTAATTTACCTGTGAAACATCCAATAAAAATTTTTCTCCTTTCGGCAGCAAATATTTCTTATCGAATAATGCTGCTACTTCATTGCCTATTTCATAATTATTTTGAGAAATTGCAGGGGCTATATATGCAGCCAAATCTGTTGGTGAAGTATTGAAATCATCTTTAAGCCTGGTCAAAGTCTTGAGCAAAATCTTCTTATTCGTTCCTCGCCAACCTGAATGTATACCGGCAATCACTTTATTCTTTTTATCATACAGAAAGATAGCAGCGCAATCAGCTGTACTTATTGCCAAGCCGATATTTCTTCTATCGGTTATCATTGCATCACTATCTTCGTATACTCCTCCTTCTGTAACATAGTTAATTCCGTCACCATGCACTTGTTTTTGAAGCGCAATATTTTTCTTCTCCAAGCCTAAAGCTTGAAAAAACATAGTCCGGTTATCTTCAACAATTTCATCGTTATCCCCAACTGAATGTGACATGTTGAAATAAAATGGGGCATTTCTTTCTGCGCCAATTTTTGTACTAAATCCGAAATTTACTTCCGGAACAGAGATGAATATCTGTGATTTAATTATTAACATATATTATAAATACAATTTTTGATTAAAAATGTTCCGGCAAATTTAATAAAAATTTAAGTCGGCGAATACTGACCTTCCAATTCAATTGAGAGTGTACTCAGTAAATATTATATTAACAAATTAAATTTTGAGGTTAATAAATTGCGAATATTGGTTTGTAATGATGACGGTATAGAATCAGACGGAATTTTTGCTCTGGTTAGATCATTAAAAGAAATTGGTGAAGTTACTGTAGTTGCCCCCCTTAAGGAACAAAGCGCTGTGGGCCATGCAATAACAATGCAGATTCCATTGAGGGTCACTGAGAATTATAAAAATGGAAGTTTTTTTGGTTACGCTGTTAATGGAACTCCTGCTGATTGTGTTAAAATTGGAATTAGAAATATTATGACTGAAGTGCCTGATTTAGTGGTCTCTGGAATAAATCATGGTTCAAATACCGCCATAAATATAATTTATTCAGGAACCGTTTCTGCCGCCCGCGAAGCTGCAATAATGGACGTACCTTCAATGGCAGTTTCAGTTACAAATCACGGCGCTATGGATTTTAGTTTTGCAGCTAAGGTCTCCAAAATTCTTGCGTTGAAAATTGTAGAAAAAGGCTTGCCGCTTGGGACTCTGTTAAACGTAAATGTTCCCGATATACCGGAAAAGGATATATCCGGCATAGTCTTAACAAAACAAGGAAAGTCAAAGTGGGATGATGTTTATGAAGAGAGAAAAGATCCCGCAGGAAAAAACTATTATTGGCTAACCGGAAATTTAATTGAAGCTGACAATGAAATTGACATTGACCAATTTGCTATTAAAAATAATTATGTCTCAGTTTCGCCGATTCATTTTGATCTTACAGATTACGACACCTTTAATAAAATGAAAACTTGGAAAGTGGAGGAAATGCTTAATGGCAAAAAGCATTAAGATTTTTCAGATTGATGCATTCACTAAAAATCCATTTGAAGGTAATCCTGCCGGAGTTGCATTTGGCGATGGACTGACCTCCGGTGAAATGCAGTCTATTGCAAGAGAAATGAATTTGTCGGAAACAGCATTTATATCAAAACCTGACAGGAAATCGCAAAGTAGTGAAATTGCGGACTATAATTTGAGATGGTTTACACCCTCGGTTGAGGTTGATCTTTGTGGTCACGCAACTATCGCGTCACTTCATTTTTTAGCGCAAAACAATATTATTAAAGAAAACACTTGGATAAATTTCGATACTCGTTCAGGTATTTTGAAATGTAAATTTGAATCGGGGAAATACTTTATGCAAGTCCCCGTTTATGAAAGCAAACAATTTAATGGAGATCCTCAGAATATTGTACAGGCTCTCGGCATTGGTGAAAAGGAGTTAGACCTTCGTTATCCTTTTGTCCTACTAGAAAACGGTTATTTGTACATATACTTAAAGTCTATAGAAGCCCTTTCAAAAATTAAACCTAACTATAAAGAATTATTAAATGTTTCCGGAAATGGAGAGTTCTTTACTGCGGCTGTTCCATTTACTCTTGAAACCATTGAAAAAGGTAATTTTGCTCATTTAAGATTCTTCGGACCTTATTACGGCATAGACGAAGATCCTGTTACTGGTTCAGCTAATGGCCCGCTTTTGCTAGTTTTGAATAGACTTGGCTTGATTAAATTTCCGGATGATGAAGCTTCATTATCTTTTGAGCAAGGTGATTTTATTAATAAACGCGGAAGAATTAACGTAAGTTTTTCTCAAGTAAATAATGAACTTTTTATTTCCGGAAACGCGGTTACAGTCATTAGAGGAGAAATGAATTTTTAATGTTCAACTTTGAAAAGATTGGTATAAATTTCTCTAATCCTCCCCTTTACTTTTTCTTATTTCTTATTCTTCTCGCGGGTTATTCTTTTTATGTATATCGCTACACCGTTCCTCAAATTACACCAGCAAAAAAGATTTTCCTTACATTCTTAAGAGCCCTTGCACTTATACTTCTGTTATTCGTTTTTTTTGAGCCGGTTTTAACTTTAGCTAGGAAAATGACTCTTAACCCTGTCAATTTGGTATTTGTTGATAATTCAAGATCAATTCAAATTAACGATGGGATGAATAGAGAATCAACTGAAAAGAATTTTATAAACGATCTTAATAAAAGCGATTTAAAGAAAAATTCGGAAATATTTACATTCGGTTCAAAAGTATCAAATCTTAAATACGATAGTTTACAGCAATTAAATTTTTCTGAAGGAAGCACCAATTTTGCAAATATCTTTAATTCAATTAATGGAAACGGTAAAAATATTGCATCCGTTGTTATCGTTAGTGACGGTGTAATTACAGAAGGTAGTGACCCAACTTATACAGCTGCAAAACTCGGCATTCCGGTTTTTACTATCGGTATAGGCGATACTACCGCACGAAATGATATATGGGTAAAAAATGTTTTAGCTAACGATTTGATATACGCCGGCACGCCAACTTCAATTGTAGCTACAATATCTAATACCGGTTTTGCAGACAAAAATGCCACCGTGACTCTTTACGAAGATGGTACCCTGTCATCTCAGCAAAAAATCATCTTGAGTAGTGACGGGGTTCAGAATGTAAATTTCACATATACTCCTAAAACTAGCGGAGAAAAGAAGCTTACGGTTACTGTTTCAAATACAAAAAGTGAATTTACTTTTGCAAATAATAAAAAAATAGTATATGTAAATGTTCTCAGCAGTAAAGTAAATGTCTTGATACTTGCTGGCAGTCCCTCTTCTGACTTATCGTTCATTAAGAATACATTAAAGTCCGATAGTAATCTTGCGGTAAATTCTTATACTCAGATTTCGGCTGATCATTTTATTGAGAAAAATTTTACTACTAAGATAATCGACAGCACAAATATATTCTTCCTAGTGGGCTTCCCAGATAAAAATACACCTCAGGATTTGTATCAAAAAGTTATTGCAGAAATAGCTCAAAATGATAAGCCTTTTTTTATAGTGCTTTCAAACGGAATTGATTTTCAAAGACTAAAAGCTCTTCAATCAGAATTGGGATTTACTTTTAATAATATTAATAGTGACTACCTTGAAATTCAGCCAAATGTATCTGCCGGTGAAGAAAACAACCCGCTTCTTCAAAATAATTCTGATAATATTTTGGATGCTTGGAATAATTTGCCTCCTGTATATCAACCTAATATTGATTTTAAGGCAAAGCCTGAAAGTGAAATTCTATCTCAGATAAAGATTAACAACTCTCCAATAAATAAACCTTTAATTCTTACCAGAATACTTGGCAACAAAAGATCAATATCAGTGTTGGCAAAAGATATATGGCGATGGAAACTAGGAACAGCAATGAAAAATCTTGATCTGTTCGACAGATTTATTTTAAGCAGCGTTAAATGGCTTAATGCAAAAGGAAAGAATAAACAAGTAACAATTAGAACTACAAAAAAGGTTTATTCACTGGGAGAAAATATTGAGTTTACAGGGCAAGTCTATGACCAGACATTTAATCCGGTTTCAAATGCTGATGTGACTGTTAATTGCAATGGAGGAGGAGGCAGTTATCAAATTCATTTGAATTCACTAGGTAATGGACTCTATGATGGCTCACTTCAAACCAATCAAGCTGGAGACTATAAGTATACGGGAAATGCTTCGCTTAAGGGGACATTAATTGGAAGCGACTACGGAAGTTTTAATTTGGGAGAAGTTGATATAGAGATGTTGAACCCAAGGATGGATTATGACTTTCTTAATTTGCTTGCTAACCAATCCAATGGAAGGTTTTATTATAATTCCAACTATAAATCTTTATTCGAAACCTTACGGAATCTTGATAATGCATCGTCAAAAGATAAAATTGAAACAAGCGAGATTTACTTATGGTCTAATACTTGGCTTTTAATTGTTGCTATTATTCTTTTCGGAACTGAGTGGTTTTTACGAAAACGGTGGGGATTGATATAAATAGATAAAATGGGGTACAATATTTCTAAAAGGGAATAGTAAATTGAAATTTCTAACTGAAATAGCTGATTTCTTCCTGCCTCGCTTTTGCGCAGCCTGCAATACTAAACTTATTATTGAGGAAAATTTTGTTTGTCATCAATGCTTGAGTAAAATTCATGAGATTGATGGGTCACAAATAACAATGCTGTATTTGAGGAAGTTTCGTGAGACTAAGATTGTTTCAGACTTTTATGTACTTTATCTTTTTGAGAAGGACAAGGAAGTCCAAAGGATTATTCACCAGTTGAAATATAATCATAAGTTTCTGTTAGGTAAGTATCTTGGTGAAAATTTAGGGGAAGCCATTTCTAAATTAGTTAATAAATGGCAGATTGACATGATAGTACCTGTTCCTTTACATCCTGTCAAGAGAGCTGAAAGAGGTTACAATCAATCATATTACATTACAAAAGGACTAAATAAGGTACTAAATATACCTGTCAATCAAAGAATCATTAGGAGAAAAAGATTTACTCAGTCTCAGACAAAGCTTGATAGAAAAGCAAGAGAGCAAAACATAAAGGGTGCTTTTGCCTTAAGAAGAAATTCGCTAATAGTTGGAAAGAATATTCTATTGGTAGATGATGTTGTGACTACGGGAGCTACTGTAAGGGAGTGCGGAAGATTGCTGCTGCGCAACGGCGCTAATAAAATATTTGTTGCTGCTGTCGCAATTGCAGAATAGTTGGCTCTACATTCTTTCAGGCGCAGATACACCTAGAATCGACAATCCGTTTTTAATTACTATTTTTGTTGCCATAGCTAATGCTATTCTTGCTTCGGCTAGTTTCTTTTCGGTACCTATTATTCTGCAAAACGTATAAAACCTGTGAAAGGCTGCTGCGAGTTCTTCAAGGTAACTGCATATACGATGGGATTCAAAATACTCTGCGCTTAATAATATTTCATTTCTAAATTGATGTAGTTTTTTTAATAACTGCTGTTCTTCAGGTGAGGTAAGCAAATCTAGATTTTCAACTGAAGATTTCAAGCTTTCGTTCTCTATCATCTTGAGAATCGAAGATATACGGGCATTTGCATATTGCAAATAAAATACTGGGTTTTCATCTGATTGTTTCTTTGCAAGGGCTAGATCGAAATTCATATGTGTCGTAATGTTCCGCATATTAAAGAAGTATCTTACTACGTCGCTTCCGACTTCATCAATTAGCTGATCGATTGTTATATAATTAGCTTTACGGGTGGACATTTTTACAACTACCCCGTTTTCCATGATAGTTACAAATTGATGAATTAATACTTTAACCTTTTCAGAGTTGTACCCAATTGCATTAAGTCCGGCAAGCACATCAGGGTAAGTTGCATTATGATCGGAGCCAAAAATGTCTATCATTAAATCATATCCGCGGTCGAATTTAGTTATGTGGTATGCAATATCGGGGAGTCTGTATGTAGGCTCGCCTGTTGTTTTTACTATAACTTTATCCTGTTCGTTGCCTAGTTCAATAAGTTTAAGCCAGACTGCGCCGTCTTTTTCGTATGAAAGATTCTTCTCTTTAAACGTATTTAGTGTATTAGTTATTTTGCCTTCTTCATAAAGAGTATTTTCATTAAAGAATATTTTATGTCTTATATTTAATCTTTCGAGTGTTTTCTTTATATCTGCAAATATTTCACTCTCTGCTGTCTCCTTAAATATTCCTTCTGCGGGTTCATTTATATACTTATCGCCAAATTTATCATATATATTCTTTGCGATATCCTTAATGTATTCGCCTTGATAATGATCTTCCGGGAAGTCAGATTTATGTCCTAATAATTCCAGGTATCTCAGTCTTACTGAGTCGCCAAGTACGCGCATTTGTCTGCCGGCATTATTGAAATAGTATTCACGGTCGACTGTATATCCTATCGATTCCAGAAGATTTGAGACAGTGTCTCCAAATACAGCATTCCTTCCGTGCCCTACTGTAAGCGGGCCGGTGGGATTTGCAGATACGAATTCAACGTTTGCTCTCTTACCCGAATATTTATTTGACCTACCGAAATTAATTCCTCCGGTCAATATATCATTTATGATACGAGGGATAAATGTTGGCGAGAAAAAGAAATTGATGAAACCCGGTCCTGCTATTTCAACTTTGGATATAATCTGTTTATCATAATTTAAAGCAGAGACAATTTCTTCTGCAAGCTCGCGTGGTTTTCTTTTTAATTGTTTTACCAGCAGCATAGCAACATTTGAGGAAAGGTCGCCTTGACTTTCGATTTTCGGTATATCGAAGGTAATGTTTAGTTCGCGAAGATATTCCAATGTTTTGGCAGCTTCTTCAAAAATAGATAAAAGATACTCTCTCAAAATTAATTCCTGTTATATTGTTAGTGAATAAGCAGTAGTTTATAGCTATTCTTTCTTTTTAGCCACTCTCGGTTTTCTCTTAACAGGAGGTTTAAGTGCCGGGTCGGTAATTTCTTTAGTTGGTGCATCTCCCCATAATTTTTCTAAACTATAAAATTCTCTGGAATCTTTCTTAAATACATGGACTATTACGTCAACGTAGTCTATAAGTACCCAGCTAAGCGCTTGGTAGCCTTCTTTATGCCAATTTTTTATTCCTTCGTCCCGTAGATTTTTATCGACTTCATCTGCTATCGCTTTTACCTGGGTATCTGAGTCAGCGCTGCATATAACAAAATAATCGGTCATTGTAGTTAGTTTTCTTAAATCGAGGATTTTTACGTCATAACCCTTTTTCTCGAAAATAAGTTTTGTAATTTTTTTTGCTAGTTGTATTGAAGTCAATTTATTATACCTTATAGATTTGGTTTTAGCGTGTTAAAATCATTCCCGATTACTATAGTAGCATCGAGAAAATAATTTTTATTTATTTGTTCTATTATGTTTTTTCTGTCTATTCCTAGTGCGTCCGCTATTTTTATAGCATTCGCAGTGTTGCCCACCCGGTCTATAACTAAAGATTTCTCAATATCAAATGAAATATAATTTCCCATTTGAACAACATCAAAATTATTCTTTCGAAGGAAAGAAGTAATATTATCTGCGGCTCCAGGAATGCCGCATCCGTTCAATACCTCGACCTGTATGATTGAAGATGTCTTTTTGGAGCTAATTTTTTCAGCTTCATTGTATCTGGACATTTGAAACTTATGAAACAATGAATATGCTAGAAATATTATAATAACGCCTAGAAAAACAGCTATGAAATTGGTGAGCAGGTTGGTATTCGAATCTTTTAACTTAATATTAAGTGAAGCTTTATTAGGACGGAGTTTTACTTTCACTTGGTACTATTTTCCTGCAATTTTCTTTATGATAGAGGTTACCTCGAAAAGCCTAAATCATTGTACCAGCTATTGCCATAGCCGCCGTACATTGAATAGGGTGAATAATAACCATAGGGAATATGATTATATTGTATCGAGATTGAAACGTCTTTCCATGGTTGATAATTCAAAGCTACCCTGTTAAGATATATCCCATTTATGCTGTTCTGAAAACTTTTCCCTAGAGTACTATAAGGAGCATTTACTACGCTAGCCTCAAGCTCCAAATTTAAATTCTTATTAAACTGATATGACATATTATTAGTATATACACCTAAAGCAAGGCCCTGTCCTGCAAAAGACGAGTAGGACATGCTGTATGACTGTTTCATTTGAAAGTTATTAGAGCCTAGGAATCCGAATAATGAAGTATTATTGTTATTAGTATTAATCATTCCGTCCATTACATTAGGAGCCGGGGCGCCTGAATCCTTAAACTGAGCAAACGCAGTCATCGTTAAGCCGACGAATAATATCAAAATTATCTTCTTCATCTAAATACCTAAAACTTTTCTGTTAAGTTTAAATAATTCATTTAATAAAATCAATGAAAATATGTGTTTTGTTATTTAGGTTACAACGTTTTAGTTACTTTATTCTGCTTATCAACTAAGATAATTCTTGGCTTATGACCTTTTGCCTCATCATCTGACATCTTGGCATAGGTAATAATTATAACCTCATCCCCCACAGCCCCAAGTCTTGCAGCCGGTCCATTTAGGCATATCATACCGCTGCCAGCCGGGCCTTCAAGCGCATAAGTTTCGAGTCTGCTGCCATTATTTACGTTTACCACCTGAACTTTCTCAAATGGTAAAATATCAGCCGTTGAAAGCAATTCTTTGTCTATTGTTATGCTTCCTTCGTAGTAAAGTTCCGCCATCGTTACTGTTGCGCGGTGGATTTTAGATTTGAACATTTCTCGCGTCATTACTGCCTAATTTTTTTCTTTCAAATATACTTAGTTTCGCCTCACAGTTTCAAGGAAGGAATTATTACAGAATTCTGTCTTTTGAAGATAATTTGCTTGTTTTGTCAGTAAAAATACTGTTTTGAATAGATGGTAGATTGATGGTGGGACGTCTTCACAAGTCTTTTATGACTGGTTTGTCATTGTGCAGATGGTTTTGAAGGCACGGGTGGTATCAACTATAAAATTTTAAGTTATTAAGAAATAGAACTAAATTAAAACTGAAACAAAGGTGTTAAATTGTATGATATTATGCAAGAAGCCATTTTCGTATCGAAATGACTATTTACCTGCTAATATTTCTAGTTAAATATGGGCATTAGGTAATTTAAACAAGTTATGTTGATGGTTAAGTTTTAGATATTTATTACAAGATTTGAATCTCATAAAAGAAAAATGTAATTGAGATATCATATTTTTAACAAGTATTTTTTTTAATTATTTAGGATAGAAGTGTTTTAGGATAATTATTTTGTAAAGTGCGTGTTGACTCATAATAAAAGGTAACCATAGATAGGATTCGTTGACTCATAATAAAAGGTAACCTTAACAGAGATAAAAAACACAGATAAATAATAGTGTAATTTTTCCATTTATAATAATATAATCAATTCAGATTGAGTATTTCAATAATTCTAGCATGTA
>JAJYDC010000091.1 GCA_021777835.1 Bacteroidota bacterium
TGCGACACTAATGGTGAATTTTTTCTTAATTTTTTCATTGTTGATTAATCTTTTACTGATACTTTTGGTTACAAAAATAGGTTATAGAAAAGGCGGAATTGCATACATATTATACAGACTACATCTGGCTTCAAAGACGCCAACAGGAATAATTACACCAGGACTTCCCACTCCTTACTATAAACAGAGAGCTAGTCATTTTGAAACTTTACCGAATGAAGAAAACGGGATAGTTTTTATAGGTGACAGTATTATTAATGGCTGCGAGTGGAGCGAACTTCTTCAGAATTCAGGAATAAAGAATCGCGGAATAATAAGTGATACAACCGAAGGGATCCTAAATAGAATCGGTAAAACTTTAGAGGCAAAGCCAAAAAAGATATTTATTATGATTGGGGTTAATGACGTATCATCGGGCTCACCAATGGATTTGATCGTAAGCAATTACAATAAAATAATTGAGAGAATAAAAGTACAATCGCCTTTGACAGAGATCTACATTCATAGCGTACTTCCTACAAATGATATTTATTATAAAGGGAATGCAACTAACGATAAGATAAAGTCTTTAAATGAAAGGCTACAAAATGCGGCAAACAAATATGGGTTAACATATATCGAATTGTTTTCCAAAGTTTTAGACAATAACGGAAGACTCGACGAAAGATATTCAAATGACGGTGTACATTTATTAGGTAAAGGTTATTTAGTATGGAAAAATATAATCGAAAAGTATATTAATTAGATTACCACAAGGAAACACTTCAAGCAACAAAACCGGAGTATAGATGAGAAAATTTTACAATTATTTATTTACTATTTTTCTAATATCAACATTATTTTATAGCTGTTCTACAGGTACTTTGGAAAGGGAGACAACTAAGACTAAGCCCCCGGTTAGCATACAAAAGGAAGGAAGTAAGGTAGACACAGTTAAAAAGAAAATAGTCTCCTTTATTGATTCTCTAAGGGGTTCCAGAGTGGAGTCAATTAAAATTGATTCAGTAAAGAAAACAATAGTTATTAACTGCAACAAAGGACTTTCATACATCCCATTTCGGGAAGACATTGTTAAAGATATTTATACTGAAGTAAAGAATGATTTTGGAGAAGATTATAAAAATTATTCATTTACTATTAAGACGCTAGGTTTTCCGATAGAGGAGTTAATCCCTAATTATTATAGGAGTGATACTACTGAATATGATACAGCACGGATGCCCCGATATTATTACCGTCCTAGTCCAGTAACTCAAGACATAAGCAAGAAATTTATTCCTTCAAACGGTTTATTTAATAGAAATATTGTAGTATGGCCAAGCCATGGCTGGTATTATGCAAACAAGGAAAACAGATGGGAGTGGCAGCGTCCAAGAATATTTCAGACAGTAGAGGATCTACTGCCATTATCTTTCACCGTACCATATTTATTACCCATGCTGGAGAATGCGGGGGCAGTAGTTTTTGATCCAAGAGAGAGGGACATACAGAGAAATTCAGTAGTAGTAGACAATGACACACGAAATGATGTAAAAAAGAGATACTATATTGAAACAAGCAAAGGTAAAAAATATAGATGGACAAAGGGACAGACTGCAGGTTATGCTTCCGGTAATCCCCCCTACCCTACAGATTATAATCCTTTTCAAAAAGGTACTTATAAGAAAACACTATCCAATAAAGTTGAAACAGCCTCAGTAAGTTGGGTTCCGAATATTCCTGAAGAGGGACATTATGCTGTATATATTTCATACCATGAGTCGGCGGAAAATGTTTCCGATGCGAGATATACTGTATATCACTGTGGAGTAAAAACAGAATTTAAGGTTAACCAGCAGATAGGCGGAAGCACCTGGATTTATCTCGGTGAATTCAAATTTGAAAAGGGTTATAATCCTAAGAAGGACAAGGTAGTATTAACAAATAAAAGCGATGAATCAGGCAGAATCATATCATGCGATGCAGTGAGATTTGGCGGGGGTATGGGAATTATAGAGAGAGGAGGAGAAGCGAGCGGTCGTCCAAAAATATTTGAAGCTGCCCGTTATTATCTGCAGTATGCCGGTATGCCCGATACGTTGGTATATGATTTAAACAAGAACCAGAATGACTACAATGATGATTATCAGAGTCGTCCTGAATATGTGAACTATCTATACGGAAAACCGTTTGGGCCGAATTTAGATCGTGATATAAAGGGACTGGGCATTCCTATTGATCTTTCATTAGCTTTTCATACAGACGCAGGTATAACGTATAATGATACTACGATTGGGACACTTTCAATTTACAGCATATCCGATGCAAAGCATAAATTAGTTTTCCCAGACGGAGTATCCAGGCTAGCAAATCGTGACCTAGCAGATATAATGCAGACACAAATCGTAAATGATATACGGGCAAAATATGACCCTGCATGGACACGACGACACTTAGAAAGCGGAAATTATAGTGAATCCCGTAATCCAAATGTCCCATCATTATTGATAGAATTATTATCGCATCAGAATTTCACAGACATGAAGTTTGGACATGATCCACAGTTTCGTTTTGATGTAGCGAGAGCTATGTACAAAGGAATGCTTAGGTTCATAGCCACAGAGAATCATTATAAATATGTTGTAGAGCCATTACCGGTAAATCATTTTATGAGTTCAATGGACAGTGCCGGTGATGTAACGTTAAAATGGCAGGCAACAGAAGATCCGCTTGAAGCGACAGCTAAACCGGATAGATATATTGTTTACACCAGAGCAAATGACGGGAGTTTTGATAATGGAGTGCTTGTTTATAATCAAAGCTATGAAATTAAGAGAATAAAGCCAGGGGTAATATACAGCTACAAAGTAACGGCAGTAAATAACGGCGGAGAGAGCTTTCCCTCGGAGATACTTTCGGTCTGCAGAATGGATAGCCATAAGAAGCCTGTATTGATAGTCAATGGATTCTACAGAGTAGCCGGACCGGCATACGTGCAGAGTGCAAAGTTCACGGGGTTCTTAAATGAAAAGGATCCGGGTATTGCCGACAGGTATGATTTAAGCTATACGGGAAGTGAGTATGATTTTGATTCAACACATCAATGGATATCGAATGATAATCCGGGCTGGGGTGCAAGTCATG
>JAJYDC010000004.1 GCA_021777835.1 Bacteroidota bacterium
TACATGCTAGAATTATTGAAATACTCAATCTGAATTGATTATATTATTATAAATGGAAAAATTACACTATTATTTATCTGTGTTTTTTATCTCTGTTAAGGTTACCTTTTATTATGAGTCAACGAATTCCTATCTATGGTTACCTTTTATTATGAGGCAACACGAATTACTTAAGTTATGCAAAAATGAATTTTGTTATGAAAAAAACCTTAATTAATTACTCTCACAATTTGCCCCCGAACCTTCGGAGAAAGTGGGAATACATTTTTTGCCTATTTCAGAATATTGGATAACCGCTTTCTTGCGTTTGACATCTATTATCTACAGTCTCGCAGAACTTCAGTTAATTGTAAAATTGTTAAGCAAAGATATAAGACTGTAAAATAACAAAATTTATTTATGCTTAAATAATAATAATATTCTCGTTGCAATTTTTTGAAAATATTACTTTTGATATATTGAAAGAATCGAGACTAACTATTCTATTTAGATACTTACATCAACAATTTATTCAATTCCAAATAATTGAGCATTATTTATTAAGAAGCATATTAAGAGCAAATATTATTATATTATACAATTAAAAATCACCAATTCATAAATGGAGAATAAAATGCCAAATGAAAAGGGTTCATCTGCGCTAAATGACGAAGATGTAATAAAAAACAGGAATAATAGTAAGGGAAAAGACAATGGTCTGGTCGGAGGAATATATGGAATGGCCTTTATTGGAGCCGCTATATATTTTATTCAACATGCAACAACATTTTGGCTGGGGGTTTTGGGATTAATTAAATCACTTTTATGGCCCGCCGTGTTAATATATAAGTTGCTCGAGTTTTTAAAAGCGTAAACTATTAAGAATTAAATTGGTTAAGATATTATCTATTCAAAACATGGAGTTAGCCATATTTAATCAAAATTATAATTTCAGAAATATTAAAATGTTCACGTATTATTTTTGTTATATGTAATATTATGCATGTTTGAAATCATATTTTGTATTACTACTTAAAAATCAACTTGACATTATTATCATGCAGAGTTATCTTTGCTATTAAATTTAGAGAATGATGAACAACACGAAAATAAATATTAATTCAAAATTAGCCGCAGTAACTACAAGCGGTCGGAGTGTTGTTATTACAAATTCTATAAGTTACACTTCTTTAGATATCATATTAGGGATTTCGATTATTATTAGCGTGCTAGGAATTATTATTCTAGGCTAATAATAATAGTCAATCCCAAATCAAATAAACAAAAATGTAAAAAAAAGATTCGGGATTGTCGAAGCCCCAAAAAAATATCTGAAGTTATTATTATTCAGAGGCTACTGTGAGATCTCGATTCAAATATAACGGCTATCAAAATACTTCCAAAAGAAGATTTTATAAATACGCCTTACTCACCAAAAGTGTTGTAACACTAAAACAACATCTCACCAAATGCTTTGTAATTATTGCATCGTTCATAAATATAGAAATGTATTCGCGCAAGCGAGTAGGTAATATTTGTGAACTAACTATTAGTCGCATCTAGGCTTAAGGAAATCGTTTCCTTTAACGGTTGACTTTAATAGCTTAGGTGCAAAAATAACAGCAATAAAAAGCTAGGTTTCAATTACTATTTTATTTTGAAATTAATTCTTCTTAAAGAATATTTAATTTTCTTACAAAATGTCAGAAAGGAAAAGTATGATTATCTCAAAACCGAAATTATCAGGTGCAGAAATATTTTTCGAATGTTTGAAAAGAGAAAAAGTTGAGCTGATATTTGGGTACCCAGGTGGTGCAGTATTAAAGCTTTACGAAAAGCTATATGATGTTGATTTTCTAAAACATATTTTAGTGCGCCACGAGCAAGGGGCAACGCACATGGCCGAAGGATATGCAAAAGCAACTGGTAAAGTAGGGGTAGTGCTTGTAACTTCGGGACCCGGAGCAACGAATACAGTAACCGGGATAGCAGATGCATATATGGATTCTGTTCCAATTGTGGTCTTTACTGGACAAGTGCCAACACATCTTATCGGGAATGATGCATTTCAGGAAGCTGATATTGTAGGAATTACCCGACCGATAACAAAGCATAATTTTCTTGTTCGAGATGTTGCTGAATTAGCGTCAACTATAAAGAAGGCTTTCTATATTGCGTCTACCGGGAGACCTGGTCCTGTTCTTGTTGATCTTCCTAAAGATGTTATCAATTCTGTCTGTGAATTTGAATATCCTGACAAGATTGAAATGCGAGGATATAAGCCAACTTTCCTAGGACATCAAAATCAAATTAAGAAAGCTGCAGATATTATTAAAAAGGCAAAACGACCTTTGCTTTATGTCGGAGGCGGGGTAATAATGTCAAACGGATATCGCGAACTTAGGCTTTTAGCAAAGGAAAATAATCTTCCGGTAACTATGACACTTCAAGGGCTTGGAGCTTTTCCAATGACAGATGAACAATCACTTGGTATGTTGGGAATGCATGGTACTTATTGGGCCAATCAAGCTGTTAATAATTGCGATGTTCTAGTTTCACTAGGTGCTCGATTTGACGATAGAGTGACGGGGAAAGTTGATTCATTTGCTCGAAATGCTTACAAAATTCATGTTGATATTGATCCAACATGTATTGACAAAAATGTAGTAGTAGATCTTCCTATAGTTGGTGACGTAAAACATGTTCTAGCTGAATTAGCCGCGGAGTTTGAGGAAGCTCCGGATTTAACTCAATGGTGGAAGGAAATAAACCAGTGGCGTAAGGAATGCCCACTTCAATATGAAAAAAATGACGGAAAATTAAGATCGGAATATATTATTGAAAAAATTTCTGAAAAGACAAAAGGCGAAGCAGTAGTAATAACTGATGTTGGTCAACATCAAATGTGGGTATCCCAATACTATAAATTTACAAATCCTCGCTCTCATTTAACTAGTGGCGGGCTTGGCACAATGGGATTCTCTTTGCCTGCATCGATAGGTGCTGCGTTTGGGATTAAGGACCGGCCGATTATTTCAATAAGTGGAGATGGCGGTTTCCAAATGAATATTCAAGAATTAGTTACAGCCGCTTATCATAAGCTTCCGATTAAAATAATTATTATTAATAACAGTTTCTTAGGGATGGTTAGACAGTGGCAAGAACTATTTCATGCTGAAAAATACAGCTTTACAGATCTTTCAGAAAGTAATCCAAATTTTGTTAAAGTTGGCGAGGCTTTTGGGATAAAATCATTCTCAACAAATACTCCTACAAATGTTGATTCAATTCTTGACGAAGCTTTATCTTATAACGATGGGCCTGTTTTAATTGAATTCAAAGTTGTAAAAGAAGATATGGTTTTCCCAATAATTCCCGCCGGACAAACCGTAAATGAGATAATGACAAAACGTCTTGACCCAAAGGAAATGGTGTAATCGATGAAACATACTATTGCTGTTCTAGTTGAAAATCAATATGGTGCCTTTAATCGCGTAGCTACAATGTTTAGTGGTAAGGGATTTAACATTCACAGTATATCTATAGGTGAAACCGAAGTCCCTGAAATTTCGCGAATGACAATTGTGACAGAAGGGGAAGATAAAATAATTGAGCAAGTTGTAAAGCAGTTAAATAGGTTAATTGATACAATCAAGGTTATTGATTTAACTGGTCAAACAAGGGTCGAAAGGGAATTGGCATTGATTACGGTATTTTATCAAAAAGGTACCCGTGCTGAAATTACTAATATTTGTGAAATATTTAGAGGGAATATTGTTGATATTAATAACAAAACTTTAACACTGGAAATTACTGGTCCGCCAGACAAGATAGATGCAGTAGTAAATGTATTAGAATCATACGGAATAAAGGAAATGGCTCGTTCCGGAACTGTCGCTCTAAAAAGAGGCGAGCAGTTAAAACACGAGAAAAAAGAAACAGTTGTATAATAAAAAGGAAAAATGAAATGAAAGTTTATTATGATGGCGATGCTTCGCTGGATTATTTGTTAAATAAGAAAATTGCTGTTCTTGGTTTTGGAAGTCAAGGACATGCTCACGCTCTAAATTTAAAAGAAAGCGGTTGTAATGTTGTAGTTGGCCTTCGCCCCGGAAGCGATAGATGGGCAAAAGCTGATAAAGCTGGTCTGAAAGTAAAAACTGTTTCTGAAGCGGCTGAATGGGGAGATGTTGTTATGATATTATTGCCGGATCAGAATCAAAAAGCAGTTTACGATAAAGATATTGCTCCTTATATCAAACCTGGTAATACAATTGCTTTCGGACACGGGTTCAATATTCATTACAATCAAATTGTCCCGCCTCAAGATGTAAATGTTATGATGATTGCGCCTAAGAGCCCAGGACATCTTGTGCGTCGTACTTATTCGGAAGGAAGCGGAGTTCCATGTTTGATAGCAGTTCATCAGGATCCATCAGGAGAGACAAAACAATTAGCTCTTGCATGGGCAAAAGGAATAGGCGGTACAAGAGCCGGAGTTATAGAAACAAATTTCAAAGATGAAACTGAAACTGATTTATTTGGAGAGCAAGCAGTTCTTTGCGGAGGCTCTGCGGAATTGATCAAAGCAGGCTTTGAAACATTGGTAAACGCAGGCTACCCGGCTGAGCTAGCTTATTTTGAATGTATGCATGAAATGAAATTAATAGTAGATCTTTATTATGAAGGAGGTCTATCGCGAATGAATTATTCTGTAAGTGATACAGCCGAATATGGCGGTATGACAAGAGGAAGTCGTTTAATAACGGCAGAAACACGAAAAGAAATGAAAAAAATATTGGGAGAAATTCAAAGCGGTCAATTTGCAAACGAATGGCTTACCGAGTATAAGAACGGTCAACCATTGATGGAAAAATTGAGAAAAGAAAATCGTGAACATGAAATTGAAAAAGTTGGCGGAAAACTTCGTCAAATGATGAGTTGGTTATTTAAGAAAAATGCAAAAGAAGAGGTCGGTGTATGAATTTTAAAGTAACACTTCTTCCGGGTGATGGTATTGGGCCTGAAGTAGTAAATGCAGCAGTTTCTGTTATGAAGGTAGCCGCGGAGAAATTTAATGTAACCTTTAAATATAATGAACAGCTTGTAGGGGGCTGTTCATATGATAAAAACGGAATTCCGTTAACTGATGAAGTATTAAGTTCATGTTATGATTCGGATGCTATTTTACTTGGAGCGGTTGGCGGATATAAATGGGAAACACTTCCGCAAAATCTAAAACCCGAAGCTGCTTTATTGAAACTTCGTAAAGCATTAGGGCTTTATACTAATATACGACCTGCAAAAGTATACTCGGCCTTGCTCTCAGCCTCGACTTTAAAATCAGAAGTATTGGACGGAACTGATTTTATAATTTTGCGGGAATTAACAGGAGATGTTTATTTTGGAGAACCGAGAGGATTTGATGAAAACCATGGTTGGAACACAATGGTATATTCCCGTGAAGAGGTTGAGCGTATAGCAAAATATGGCTTTGAACTTGCAAGAAAGCGCGGCAAAAAAATTACTTCTGTTGACAAGGCCAATGTGCTTGATTGCTCCCAGTTTTGGAGGAAGATAGTGCATGAAGTTCATAAAGATTTTCAAGATGTTGAACTAAAGGATATGTACGTTGACAATGCCGCGATGCAAATAGTTCGAGATCCAACTCAGTTTGATGTTATCCTTACACAGAATCTATTTGGCGACATATTGAGTGACATAGCTGCAATGATTACGGGCAGCTTAGGGATGCTTCCATCGGCAAGTCTTGGTAAAAATTACGCATTATATGAGCCAGTGCATGGTAGTGCTCCTGATATTGCCGGGCAAGGGAAAGCAAATCCATTAGCTACAATATCTTCGGTAGCAATGATGTTTAATTTGTCATTTCAAATGTCGAAAGCTGCTGAATTGATTGAGGCAGCTATAGAGAAGACATTGACCATGGGTTATCGTACTGCAGATATTTATACCCCAGATACAATTTTAGTTTCAACTTCACAAATGACAGAAGCAGTAATTGAAAATTTTAATCATATTTATGATGAACAAGCACTTGGAGTTTTTACACTTTAAGAGTTCAAATTAGTTTTCATTTTGTGAAAATAAATTTAATAATAAGGTAGAAAAATGAATAATCGAGTTATTGTATTTGATACTACATTGAGAGACGGAGAGCAAGCACCGGGAGCTTCATTAAATGTATTTGAAAAGTTGGAAATTGCAAGACAGTTAAAAAATCTTAACGTTGATGTTATCGAAGCTGGTTTCCCTGTGTCATCACCAGCTCAATTTGAGGCCGTTAAAAGAATCGCTGGTGAAGTAGATACTGTTATTGCAGGTCTTGCCCGAGCAAAAGAAATTGATGTTAAAGCAGCTTATGACTGTCTTAGAGATGCAAAACAATATAGGATTCATACATTCTCAAGTACTTCGGATATACATATTCT
This sequence comes from Bacteroidota bacterium, assembly GCA_021777835.1. Taxonomy (GTDB): domain Bacteria; phylum Bacteroidota; class Ignavibacteria; order Ignavibacteriales; family Ignavibacteriaceae; genus FEN-1297. The sequence goes on from JAJYDC010000004.1 coordinate 6,432, forward strand.
CGGCAAGTTCTCGGACGATAGATATGGAAAAACGCTTTCTGAAAAGAGAAAAACGATTATAAAAATGTCTTATAACGCTGTCGCTTATGCAAAAACTTTTACAAACGATGTAGAATTCTCTGCAGAAGATGCAGGCAGAACAGACCTAGGTTATCTTGCTGAAGTAATTGAAGCTGCTATTGAGGCCGGGGCAACTACGGTTAACATACCTGATACAACCGGATATAATTTTCCTACTGAATTCGGTGCTAAGATATTAGCATTGAAAATGAAAGTTAAAAATATTGATAAAGCTATCATTAGTGTTCATTGTCATGACGATTTAGGTTTAGCAGTTGCAAATTCTTTAAGTGGAATTGAAAATGGGGCCAGGCAAATTGAATGTACAATAAATGGTATTGGCGAACGAGCGGGCAATGCTTCACTTGAAGAGATAGTAATGGCATTAAAGGTGAGGAAAGATCTTGTAGAGTATTATACGAATATAAATAGCGAAGAAATTTATAATACTAGTAAAATGGTATCTTCATTTACTGGAATGATCGTACAGCCAAATAAAGCCATAATTGGAGAAAATGCATTTGCCCACGAATCAGGGATTCATCAAGATGGTATGTTAAAAAACAGACAAACATATGAGATAATGACCCCTGAAAGCGTAGGTGTTAAAAAAACAAAGATAGTTTTGGGAAGACATTCAGGACGGCATGGATTAAAATCTAGACTTCTTGAACTTGGTTATACAGTTTCTGAGAATGAATTAAATTTAGTATATGATAAATTCAATGAACTTGCCGATAAGAAGAAGGAAGTTTTCGACGAAGATCTCAGAGTAATGATGGGCGACGAATCAGTTGATAAAAAGGATGAGTATTATGAGCTTGACTATCTTCATGTAAATATGGGCACGAATTCAATTCCTACGGCAACTATTAGAATAAAATCTAAAGAGAATATTGTTCAAGAATCAGCAACTGGTGACGGTGCGGTGGACGCTTGTTTTAATGCTATTGAAAGAGCTCTTGAAATTAAACCTCAACTTGAATCTTATAATGTCCGTTCAGTTACTTCGGGGAGACAAGCCATGGGCGAGGTAATAGTTAGAATTAGAGAAAATGAATTCTCATTTACAGGGCGTGGTGTCTCTACTGATGTAATTGAGGCAAGTGCTAAGGCTTATTTGCAAGCACTCAACCAACGCCAAGTCTTTTTTAAAATGAGATCGGAAGAACAATTATTAAATAATATACTATCAGATCTATCACAAGCAGTATAAGGATTATTTTATGGCAATGACTATAACAGAAAAAATTTTAGCAAAAGCTGCCGGTAAAAGAAGAGTCGAACCCGGTGAAAATGTTTGGCTTGATGTTGACGTATTAATGACCCACGATGTTTGCGGACCACCGACAATTGATATATGGAAGCGCGAGTTTGGTGAGCAGGCTAAAATTTGGGATAAAGATAAACTTGTTATCTTTCCAGATCATTACATTTTTACAAAGAATCCACAAGCAAATAGAAATGTAGAAAAATTAAGAATATTTGCAAAAGAATTTGGCGTTCAAAATTATTATGATGTAGGTACAGACAGGTATAAAGGCGTATGTCACATAGCTCTTGCTGAGGAAGGATATAATTTACCAGGTACAGTTTTGTTTGGCACAGATTCTCATACTTGTACCTCCGGTGCTTTCGGAATGTTTTCTACAGGTGTCGGCAATACCGATGCTGCTTTTATCCTTGGTACAGGGAAAATATGGGAAAAAATTCCTGAATCGTTAAAGTTTACATTTGATGGGGAACTACCTCCTTACTTAACGGCTAAGGACTTAATTCTAAAAGTATTAGGTGAAATTACTACAGACGGAGGAACTTATCGTTCATTAGAATTTGACGGAGCTGCTGTATATTCTTTATCTATGGATGAAAGAATGACATTGACGAATATGGCAATAGAAGCAGGTGCTATGAATGGTATAATTGCTGCAGATGAAACAACAGAATCGTATGTGAAACAACGAATCAATAAGCCTTATGAAATCTTTAATAGTGATAAGGATGCAAATTATAAGGCTAAGTATCAATTTGATGTAAGTAAGATGGAACCATCTGTCGCGAAACCTCACAGCCCGGATAATTATGATATTGTCAGGAATGTTAAAGGAACAAGATTAACTAAATCATATATAGGTTCTTGTACAGGTGGAAAGTTAAGCGATTTTGTTGCAGCCGCAAAAATTCTTTTTGGTAACAAGGTGGCAATTCCGACATTCATTGTCCCAGCTAGTACTTTAATTGCGCAGCAACTCGATGAGGAAACCGTAAGTGGTGTTTCATTAAAACAAATTTTTGAAAATGCCGGCTGTTTAATTGCCCAATCTTCATGTGCGGCATGTTTAGGTGGTCCAATGGATACAGTAGGGCGTGCAGTAGACGGAGAAACAATTATTTCAACAACTAATAGAAATTTTCCTGGAAGAATGGGGAGTAAGAAATCATCTGTTTATTTGGCATCGCCTTTGACAGTTGCAGCTTCTGCATTAACAGGTGTAATCACGGATCCAAGAGATTTCATATAGTCTATTGAGAAATTGTTTGTTAAAGAAAAATATTAAAGAAAACTATCGGAGAAATTTTAATGGAAAAAATAGTTAAGGGAAAAGCTTTTGTCCTCGGAAATAATGTAGATACAGATCAAATTATCCCTGCTGAGCATTTAGTATACAGTCTAAGTGATCCGGAAGAAAAGAAAAAATATGGACATTTTGCTTTATCAAGCGTTCCTCTTACTCAATCTGGTTTGCCTATGGGCGGGATACCATTTATAACGGGACAAAATTCTACCTCTGAATTTAATATTATCGTTGGTGGAACAAATTTTGGATGCGGATCATCTCGCGAACATGCTCCTTTTGCTTTACAAGCAGCAGGAGTAAAAGCAATTATTGCAGAGTCATACGCGAGAATATTTTATCGTAATTGTGTAGACGGCGGATTTTTACTTCCTTATGAAACTACGTTTAACTTAAATAAAAAAATTAAAACTGGTGACGAGCTGGAGTTGAATGTAGAAACAAATACTCTAAAGAATTTATCAAGCGGTGAAATATTTTCTTTAAGGTCATTAGGTGATATTCTTCCAATAATTGAAGCTGGTGATATATTCAAATATGCAAGACATTCCGGAATGTTAGAATAAGTAAATTTAATTGAAGGTAAAAGATTAACGGTGAAATTATGAACAACCAAATTGAAGTATTTGATACTACTCTTCGTGATGGAACGCAAGGAGAGGGCGTAAATTTGTCGGTTCAGGATAAAATATTAATTGCTCATAGATTGGATGATTTTGGAATTGATATTATCGAGGGTGGATGGCCGGGAAGCAATCCGCGTGATGAGGAATTTTTCCGAAAAATTAAAAATTCGGATTTTCAGATGGCGCAAATATGTGCTTTCGGGTCCACGGCACGTACTTTAAATAGAATTGATGAAGACCAAAATTTGCAGGCCATACTTAGGGCGGAAACCTCAATTGTAAGCATATTTGGTAAAACATGGAAACTTCATTCTGAAAAAGGGTTGGGTATTTCAACTAATGAAAATGCTGAACTGATATTTAAATCTATTGAATTCCTAAAGAAGAATGATAAGAGGGTTATTTATGATGCAGAGCATTTTTTTGACGGCTATAAAGATGATAAAGAATTTGCATTGAAAATGCTAAAATCAGCAGAGGCTGCAGGCGCAGATACTATTGTCCTATGCGACACTAATGGCGGAACATTGCCTCATGAAGTTTATGATATAGTCTTAGAAATAAAAAATCATATTTATTCGCCAATTGGTATACATACGCATAACGACTCTGAACTTGCGGTTGCAAATTCTATAGCTGCAATTGAAGCAGGTGCGGTCCATGTCCAAGGTACAATAAATGGTGTGGGTGAAAGATGTGGTAATGCCAATTTATGCAGTATTATACCTAATATAATATTAAAATTAAAAAGGAAGAGTAAACAAAATATTAATTTAGAACATCTTACTTCGCTTTCAAATTTTGTATTTGAACTTATGAATTTGGCACCTAATTCAAGGACCGCCTATGTAGGCAAATCTGCATTTGCGCATAAAGGCGGAATTCATGTTAGTGCAGTTTTGAAAGATAGCAGGATGTATGAGCATATTGATCCGAAAACAGTGGGAAATAAACAACGTGTTCTGGTCTCAGATCTATCAGGACAAAGCAATATATACTACAAGGCTAAAGAATTAGGTATAGACCTTGCAGATAAGAAAGAGCTTAGCAAAAAGCTTGTTACTTATATAAAGGATTTAGAGTATAATGGATTTCAATTTGATGGTGCAGAAGCGTCTTTTGAACTACTGCTTCGATCTGAATTGAATGAATTTCTCCCCTACTTTGACGTGCTTGATTCAAAGGTTAATGTTTTTTATGATAAACAAGGTGTTTCCAAAGCAGAAGCAGTACTAAAAATCAAAGTTGATGGCGAGATAGAGCATACTGCTGCGGATGGAGATGGTCCTGTTAACGCGCTTGATAACGCTTTGCGTAAAGCATTGCTAAGATTCTACCCCGATATATCTCTAATAAAGCTAGTTGATTATAAGGTTCGCGTACTAAATGAAAAAGAAGGAACAGCCGCTAAGGTTAGAGTTATTATTGAATCTAGTGATGGTAACGAAACATGGAGTACAGTAGGGGTATCAGAAGACATTATAGAAGCAAGTTTTCAAGCATTAAGAGATAGCATCAACTTTAAATTGTTTAAGTTTCAAACTTCGAAAGCAAAGCTCACTGCTTAAAATATTTTATATATATGGAAATAGGATTAGTTCAATATTGCCCATCCTGGGAAAACAAGGATGAAAACCAGAAGAAAATAACTTCTCTTCTAAACACATTTATTAAGGATGAAGTAAATTTATTAATATTTCCCGAAATGACATTAACAGGTTTTACAATGTCAGCAGAAAAATATTCGGAGAAATTAAGCGGTGAAAGCTTTAATTACTTTTCTAATATTGCTCAGAAGTTCAAAAGCCATATAATTGCTGGGATAATTGAAAGAGAAGATGAAAATTTTTACAATACGTTGCTCCATGTAAATGAAGATGGAAATATTGTAAAAACTTACAGAAAGATTCATCCCTTTTCAATTTCATCTGAAGATAAGTACTATACTAAAGGGAAAAAGCCAGTTGTTACCAAAATTGATAATTGGAAAGTTGGGCTTTCAATTTGTTACGATTTACGTTTCCCAGAACTCTATCGTCAATACTGTAAAGAGAAGGTTGAATTGATCGTAGTGAGTGCTAACTGGTCAGAAACTAGGATTGAACATTGGAAAACCTTATTAAAAGCTAGAGCTATTGAGAATCAGTGTTATGTAGCAGGTGTGAACCGTATTGGAAATGATCCAAAGTTAGTTTATTCTGGATTTAGCGCTGTTATTGATCCTATGGGAAATGAAATTATTTCTTCAATAAATGAAGAGATTATTTTTTGTAATATCAATTATAAAATAGTAAATGATGTAAGGACTAAATTGCCATTTTTAACAGATATTACTCTAATCTAATATGAAAAGAACAGTCATTATAAATACTTCAAATAATCCGTTATAGGAGTTAGTTGGATATGAAAGATAGCAAATTTTTAAATGAGCAGACAAATAATTTTACTCCTTTAACACAAGGAATGTATGAACCAAGGTATGAACACGATGCATGCGGTATGGGTTTCGTTGCAGAAATAAGTGGGAAGAAGTCACGCCAAATAATTGAAAAGGGAATTGAAGTATTAAATAATTTAGAACATCGCGGTGCGGTTGGAGCTGATCCATTTACTGGAGACGGTGCTGGAATATTAATCCAAATGCCTGATGAATTTATGAGAAGAGTTGCATCAGAGAGCGATATAACTCTTCCGAAGGAAGGTAGGTATGGAGTTGGAGTAATGTTTCTTCCTCAAAACCCGATTTTAAGAAAATCAGTAGAAAACATTGTAGAGAAAATAGTAATCGATGAGGATCAGCAATTTCTTGGTTGGAGAGATGTTCCTATAGACCCAAATGTACCGGGTGAAGGCGCACGTGCTACTCAACCTTTTATTCGTCATTGTTTTATTGGTGCTGACAAACGAATAAAGAATCAAGATGAATTTGAAAGGAAACTCTATCTAATAAGAAGAATAATTGATCATAGAATTAGGACCGAACTAAAATGTGATAGAAGTAAATATTATGTCCCATCATTTTCAAGCAAAGTTTTGATATATAAAGGAATGCTTCTGGCTCCACAGATGACGGCTTTCTACAAAGATTTATATGCTGAGGATATGAAATCGGCAATGGCTATGATCCATATGCGCTTTTCGACAAATACATTCCCTACTTGGGATCTTGCGCATCCATTTAGAATGATTGCACATAATGGAGAAATAAATACGCTTCAGGGAAATAAGAATTGGATGAAAGCTCGTGAAGCTGTCATGGAATCTCCTTATTATGGAAGAGATTTAAGAAGAATGCTTCCTATAATTATGGATGGCCAAAGTGATTCTGCAACTTTCGATACTGTGCTAGAGCTTTTGGTAATGAGCGGGAGGAGTCTTCCTCATGCAATGATGATGATGATACCTGAAGCTTGGTCAAAAAACGACTTAATGGATCCTGACAGAAAAGCTTTTTACGAATTTCATGCAACAATGATGGAACCTTGGGACGGTCCTGCAGCAGTTGTGTTTACTGACGGAACTGTTATTGGTGCTACACTCGACAGAAATGGTTTACGCCCTGCACGCTATACAATTACGAAAGATAATTTAGTTATTTTAACATCAGAAGCTGGAACGCTGGAAATCGAGCCAGAGAATGTATTATCAAAAGGTAAACTACAGCCGGGAAGGATGTTTTTACTTGATCTTAACCAAGGAAAAATATTAGACGATGAGGAAGTTAAAAGTGAAATTGTAAAGCGCAAACCATATCGGCAGTGGATAACTGAAAATATGTTGAAAATGAATCATTTACCTACTCCCAATCAGATATCAAATGCAAATCCAGAAACTTTAATTAGTCGTCAAAAAATATTTGGTTATACAAAAGAAGATTTATCAATTGTAATCCAACCTATGGCATCAAATGGTGAAGAAGCAATAGGATCAATGGGCACAGATGCAGCACTTGCGGTATTGTCGGATCGCCCTCAAGTGTTATTTAGATATTTTAAACAAATGTTTGCACAAGTAACAAACCCTCCTATAGACTCCATTAGAGAGGAATTAGTAATGGAGCTTACAACCTACATAGGACCCGAGCAAAATCTTTTAGATGAAACTCCTAAACATGCTCACCGGCTTGAACTAGAGCATCCTCTACTATCAAATTCGCAACTAGAAAAAATTAGACACATAACGCGTGGACACTATAAAGCAATAACAATTTCACTATTGTTTGATCCAGATGTTCGTCATGATATGCGCGAAAGATTAGATAAAATTTGTAATGAAGCAGTTGAAGCTGTTAAAACGGGAGTATCACTTATCATCTTGTCAGATAAAGGCATTGATGAAAGGCATGCTGCAATTCCAAGCCTCTTAGCTGTTTCTGGTGTACATCAATTTTTAATAAGAGCTGGATTAAGAACCAAAACTGGATTAATTATAGAAAGTGGTGAGCCAAGAGAAGTATCACACTTTGCTTTATTATGCGGATATGGAGCTAACGCTATAAATCCTTATTTAGCCTATGAAACTTTATCAGACCTATGCAAAAAGGGATTTATTCCTGTTGATTATAAAACGGCTAAGAAGAACTTTGTTAAAGCAGTAAGCAAGGGATTATTTAAAATTTTTAGTAAAATGGGTATTAGCACTTTGCAATCATATTGCGGTGCACAAATATTTGAGGTTGTTGGTCTAGATACTGAAATAGTAAATAACTATTTCACGGGAACGGCAACTCGGATTGAAGGAATTAGTCTAGAAATGCTTGAAGAGGAAACCACACTTCGCCATAAGAGTGCTTTTGATTCATTAACTGATCATAATACGCTTGATTCTGGTGGTTTATATCAATATAGGCAGGGAGGGGAAAAACATTTGTGGAACCCTCTTACTATTTCTAAGCTTCAACTTAGTACTAGGAATAATGATTACAAAACATTTAAAGAATATACTGAACTAATAAATAAGCAAAATCAAAACCGTGTTACTTTAAGAAGTCTATTTGAATTTGATACAAGAGGTGAGCGTATCCCACTTGAAGAAGTTGAGCCTGCCTCTGAAATCGTTAAAAGGTTTTCCACAGGTGCAATGAGTTTCGGATCAATTTCCTGGGAAGCACATACTTCATTAGCTATTGGAATGAATCGAATTGGTGGCAAATCAAATACAGGAGAAGGCGGAGAAGCGGAAGAAAGGTTTATTACGCTACCAAACGGCGATAGTATGAGATCAGCAATTAAACAAGTTGCATCTGGAAGATTTGGCGTTACAGCACACTATTTGGTTAACGCCGATGAGCTTCAAATAAAGATGGCACAGGGTGCGAAACCTGGAGAAGGCGGTCAATTGCCTGGGTTTAAAGTCGATAAAATTATAGCTAAAATTAGACACAGTATGGCGGGAGTAACCTTGATTAGTCCACCTCCTCATCACGACATTTACTCTATTGAGGACTTAAAACAATTAATCTTTGACTTGAAAAACATTAATTCTAATGCTCGAATTAGTGTAAAATTGGTGTCAGAAGTTGGTGTTGGGACAATAGCAGCCGGTGTTGCAAAAGCTCATGCAGATCATATTTTAATAAGCGGGCATGATGGCGGAACAGGAGCAAGTCCAATTACTTCAATCCAATATGCCGGTACACCATGGGAATTAGGCTTAAGCGAAAGTCATCAAACATTAGTACTTAATGGATTACGTGACCGTGTTTATCTAGCAACTGATGGTCAACTAAAGACCGGCAAAGACGTTGTGGTTGCAGCACTGCTTGGCGCTGAAGAGTTTGGATTTGCCACTGCACCATTAGTAACTCAAGGCTGTATTATGATGCGCAAGTGTCACCTTAATACGTGTCCAGTTGGAGTAGCAACTCAAGATCCCGAACTTAGAAAGAAATTTACTGGCAAACCCGAGTATGTTATAAATTTCATGTTTTATATTGCTGAAGAAGTTCGCGAGTTAATGTCACAGTTAGGCTTTAGAAATTTCAATGATATGATAGGTCAAACAGACAAAATGATTCCAAAGAGATTAAACAATCATTGGAAAGCTCGTGGTGTTGATATGAGCAGACCTTTGTTTAAACCGACTCCACTGTATAATACAGATCTTTATAGGACGCACGCTCAAGATCATAAACTAGAAGAACAAATCGATCACGAGTTGATCAAACTGGCAAAGCCGGCACTTGATAATGCTATTCCTGTAAAAATAGAAATGCCGGTAAGAAATATTAACCGAACAGTTGGCACAATGTTGTCTAGTGAAATTGCGAAGCGTTACGGCGCGCAAGGCTTACCGGACAGCACTATAAAAATATATATGACTGGAACGGCCGGGCAGAGTTTCGGGACTTTTCTTGCAAATGGAATTGAACTGCATCTTACAGGAGAGTCTAACGACTATACCGGTAAAGGCTTATCCGGTGGAAGGTTAATAGTTAGAACTCATCCTAAAGCCACATTTGATCCTGGTGAGAATATTATAATTGGAAATACTTGTCTCTACGGAGCAACAAGCGGCGAAGTTTTTATTAACGGTGTTGCAGGGGAAAGGTTTGCGGTAAGAAACTCTGGAGCTAGAGCAGTTATTGAAGGGGTAGGCGACCATGGCTGCGAATATATGACAGGAGGTAGAGTTGTAATTCTGGGTCGTACCGGAAGAAATTTTGCAGCTGGCATGTCTGGCGGTATTGCTTACATTTGGAACCAAAAGCATGATTTTAATAAATACCTAAATCACTCACTTGTAGAGTTAGAGTACCTTGTAAACGAAGATGATATTGACGAAGTATATAATTTAGTTAGAAAACATTTTGAATATACAGGTTCAAAAAGGGCAGAGTTTATTCTAGATAATTGGGAAACTGAAGTAGAAAACTTCTGGAAGGTAATTCCAGAAGAATACAAAAAAGCATTAGCAAAATTAAAAGATGAAGAGAGAAAATTATCTCAAGACGTGAATGAACTTAGGGAGGTCTTAAATGGGTAAACCAACAGGCTTTAAAGAATATAAAAGAGAAGTACCTAAAAAAGATCCAATTGCTGAAAGATTAAGACATTTCAAGGAATTTGAACACCCATTTAAGGAAGAAACGGCTAAGACTCAAGCCGCACGTTGTATGGACTGCGGGATACCCTTTTGCCATGGTGACACTGGATGTCCAGTAGAGAACTTAATTCCCGAATGGAATGATTTGGTTTATAAAGGACACTGGAAAGAGGCACTTGAGAATCTTCATTCGACAAATAATTTCCCTGAATTTACTAGCAGGCTTTGCCCTGCTCCTTGCGAGTCAGCTTGTACACTAGGAATAAACGAACCTCCCGTATCTATAAAACATATTGAAAGAACAATAATTGATCGTGGATTTAAGGAAGGGTGGATAAAACCCGAGTTGTCAAGAGAATTAACAGGGAAAAATATTGCTGTTGTAGGTTCAGGGCCTTCTGGATTAGCGGCTGCACAGCAATTAGCTAGAGCTGGCCACTCTGTTATTGTGTTTGAGAAAAATGACAGATTAGGCGGGCTGCTCCGCTACGGAATTCCTGATTTTAAGTTAGAAAAATGGATTATAGACCGGCGCTTGGATCAAATGATGGCGGAAGGTGTAGTTTTTAAGACTAATGTTAATATCGGTGTTGATGTTTCTGTTAATGAATTAACCGAAAAGTTTGACGCTGTAATATTAGCTGGAGGTTCAGAAAAACCACGAGATATAAATATTCCAGGACGAGAACTAAAAGGAATTTATTTTGCAATGGAGTTTTTGCCGCTTCAAAATAAAATTAATGCGGGTGATGACATTGAAGATCAAATTGTTGCTACCGGAAAAAACGTAGTTATAATTGGCGGAGGGGACACAGGATCAGATTGTGTTGGTACTTCAAACAGACAGGGTGCAAAATTCATAACTCAATTGGAAGTACTTCCTATGCCTCCCCTAGAAAGAGCTGAAAGCACTCCTTGGCCATACTGGCCGTTGATGTTTCGTACATCTTCAAGTCATGAAGAAGGTGCGGATAGAAAATTTAGTATTAATACTAAAAATTTTATCGGTAATGAAAATGGTGAAGTAAAAGCTTTGGTATGTAATGAAGTTAGATTTGAAAATGGAAAATTAGTTGAAGTCCCAGGTACTGAGTTCGAGATTGCTGCTGATTTAGTTTTAATAGCTGCCGGATTTGTTCACCCTGTACATGAAGGTATGATAAATGAGTTAAAGGAAAGCGGGCTTGAACTTGATGCTCGCGGAAATGTAAAGGCTATTTTTGGTAATGGTGAAAATTCTCACTCGACATCATTGGCGAAAGTATTTGCTTGCGGCGATATGAGGCGTGGACAATCACTAATCGTTTGGGCAATTTCAGAGGGTAGGAAGTGTGCAGCAGCTGTTCATAAAGCTCTAACTGAGGTCCCTTCTGAAGAAGTAATTGAATAATTTAATGTTATCCTTTGTGAATTCTAATTGAAAGCATTAAAGTTTGAAGTAATGTTTATAACTTTACTATTTTTATCTAAGATATTATTCTTAGTAATATGCCTACCTTAAGAGTGTTTCAAAACAAAATATAATAATCTTTGAATGATCGTTTTTATTTATATTTGTGTAAGAATTACTTTTTTCTTATCAAGTTATCCTAAATATTCCAATAAGTAAATGAGACACCTATTCAAGTTCCTAAGAATCAATTCAAGAATATACATAAGACGAATAATCCATCTCATCGCGACTAAGGTAGAACTAAGAACTTTCATTATATTAGCAAGCCTAGTGGTGGGTATTTTATCAGGCTTAGCATCTGCAATATTAAAGAATTTTGTACACTTTCTTGAAGTTGAACCGAAAATATATTTTGACAAATGGGGGATTTCATTTTTACTTCCCTTTACTCCGCTTTTAGGGATAGTTTTATCTGTATTAGTTGTCAACGCATTCTTTAGTGGAAAAATTAGCAAAGGTATATCCAATGTTATCTATATAATCTTGAGGAAATCTTCAGATATACCTAAGGTTGATATGATATCACATTTTATTACTAGCGGAATAACTGTGGGATTAGGCGGATCAGCGGGATTGGAAGCTCCAATTGTAGTTACAGGTGCAGCATTTGGCTCGAATATAGCGAAAGAATTAAAATTTAACTATAAAACAAGAACGCTATTATTAGCATGCGGGTCTGCCGCAGGTATTTCTGCAATATTCAATAGCCCGGTTGGGGGTGTAATTTTTGCAATAGAGGTCTTACTCCCTGAGTTTTCAATTCCCTCTTTTATTCCACTTCTTATAGCGTCAGCGTCGGCCGCTGTCGTTTCAAAATTCTTGTATAGCGGTCAGTTATTTTTTCTAGTTACCCAAGGTTGGGTATTAAAAGCAATACCTTTTTATATAATTCTTGGAATTCTAACTGGGATTATATCACTTTATAATATTAAGGCTACTTTTTTAATTGAAGACTATTTTGAGAAAATTAAAAAGCAGTACATAAGAGCTGCAATAGGCGGGGTGGTTCTTTGTTTGTTAATATTTATGTTCCCTTCGCTTTATGGAGAAGGTTATATCACAATAATGAATTTATTAGCAGGGAATTTTAGCAAGATTATCCCATATGCATTTTTGACTAATATATTTGATAAGAATCTTCTGCTGATAATTATCGCTTTGTTGATAGTAGTGACTAAAGTTATTGCTACATCATTTACAATCAGCTCAGGAGGCAATGGAGGAATAATCGCACCGTCGTTATTTATCGGAGCTTTTACAGGATTTTTCCTTGCGAAGTTGTTGAACTATTTAGGAATTGTCGATCTTAACTACGCAAATTTTATTGTAGTTGGAATGGCAGGTGTATTAGCCGGTACACTGCATGCACCGCTGACAGGAATATTTTTAATAGCAGAAGTTACGGGTGGATATATTTTAGTCGTACCTTTGATGATAGTTACGGCATTATCATTTTTTATATCCAGGCATTTTCATCCAAATTCTGTCTATTCTACTCCGCTATTTCAAAGGGGAATTAAGTTTAGATCAGAAAAAGAAAAATACTTTATTCAGCAAATAAAAGTCAGTGAATTACTAGAAAGTGATTTCGTTGTACTTCAGCCAAACTCTACATTAAGAAAAATTGTAAATGAAGTTATTCATGCTAAACGAAATTTATTTCCCGTGGTCGACAAAGATAATATGGTAGTTGGTATTATCACGTTGAATAATATAAGAGAGATTATGCTTAATACGGATGTTTACGATGTAATATTGGCATTTGAAGTAATGGACTCTCATTTCCATTCTATTGATATTAATGCTGACATGAATCTTGTTCTTGAAATGTTTGAAGAACATGATGTTTGGAACTTAGTCGTGACTGATAAAGGAAAGTACTGCGGTTTTATTTCAAAGTCGAATATCTTTAATAAGTATTTATCTTCATGGGCGAAACACCAGGGGGAAGCAATATAGAGTTAGGTGTATTTCCGGCTAAAACAAATAATTAGGCTTGATTGGTTTGCGTGGGATTAGGCTGTTTCTTAGAAGTAGCATGCCTTTTAGGGTGCATTCAGAGTGTATTCATAGTGCATTCAGAGTGCATTCATATTTTGTTGAGATTTGATTTGATGTGTGATTTTTGGTTTGCGATACCTTTTCTGAGTACTTTGGAAGCAGAATCGGTAATATTAATTTAATTATACAATGCAGCAAATAGGAGCTATTGTTTGCCTATTTGTAATATATTAAATTGTAAAATATTAATCAAGAATAGAATATGGGGGACTTCTTTTATTTTAAAATACTAAGATTATTTTGAATGAGGGCGAGTGGATTATAACTTTCCGCCTTCTTTTTCCACTATTATTGAGTCAGCTGAATCTTTCTTATAGTCGCGCAAGTGAAGTTTTCTTAAAGTTATCACACCATAAATTGCAGCAATAATTGCAGCAAGTCCACTTACTGTTAACCCCCATCTTGGGCTTGCATGTTCACCAATCCATCCAATAATTGGACCTCCTATTGGAGTTGAGCCTAAGAATGCGACAGACCATAAAGACATTACTCTGCTTCTCATTGTGGGTTCGCTTTCTAACTGAAGCATTGTTTCTCCCATTGAGGAAAATCGAATTGAAAAAAAGCCTACTATTACCATAGCTAAAATTGCTATATGTAAACTCGGTGATATTGCAACTAAGATAACAGCAGCACCAAAAAAGAAAATGGTACTGAACATACTTTTGAGTAGAACGTTCTTTCGACTTGCTGCTGCAAGGCCTCCTAGAACAGCGCCAATGCCCATTCCTGAGTTCAATAAAGCAAAACCAGTTGCACTGCTATTAAATGTAAATTTGGCTAATAGCGGAAGATTGACTTGGAATTCGTAAGTCAGTGTGCCGATAATGGCCATCATTATCAACAGATTGAAAAGAAACGGATCATTGCGGACATATTTGAATCCTTCCCGAAGTTGACCCTTAGCTCTTTTGATAGGTTCGACGAGATGAAGCTCATTTTCATTCATAAGATAAAGGCAAACTAAAACTGCTATATAGGATATCGCATTTAGATAGAAACAGGAAGCAAGACCGGCGCCTGCTATTATAGCGCCCGCAATAGCAGGCCCAACTATTCGGCTCAAGTTAAATGACGTAGAGAATAGAGTAACTGCATTATTTAAGTCTTTTCTCCCAACCATCTCAATGACAAAAGTCCTTCGAGTTGGGTTATCGACAGCGTTAAACAGTCCCATTAGTGTTGCAAGTACATATATCATCCATAGCTGGACTGTATTAGTAGAGACTAGCACGGCTAATATTAGGGCAAGAGCGCCTGCTCCCGCTTGAGTAATATAAAGTAACTTCCGCTTTGAAAATCGATCTGCTAAAACACCTCCCATAGGTCCAAAAAAGAGCACGGGTAAAAACTGAAGAGCTGTTACTAATCCAAGAGCTGTCCCGGAATTAGTTAATCTAAGTACCAGCCACGCCTGACCAATAGTTTGCATCCATGTGCCAGTAAGTGAAATGCTTTGTCCAATAAAGTAAAGCCGGTAGTTGCGGATTTTTAATGAAGAAAAGGTACTCTTACTGAGGTTATTTACTTTAGTAGCTAATTGATTTAACATGAGAAATGTAGTTCCGAAAAAAATTAAAGCACGTATATGCAAAACGCATAAAAAATATTATGTACAAAAATAATAAAAGGAAAGATTAGATTGCGTACATTGTGCAGCGATTATGACAAATTTACATTTTACATTAATACCAAGTTTATAAAGAAAAGAAAATCAGATGATATTAATCAGCGCAAAATAGTTTTTTAATTTTATCTGCTAAGAGCTGCTACTATATATAATCAATTTATCGTAATTGATAAGCCGCGCACTATAGAGGCAAGTCTAATAGCGTCATAAACTCTAACCTCTGAGCAGCCATAATGTCTTACTGATTCTTCATGGGAATTGACGCAAGATTCGCATCCATTTATAGCCGAGACTGTAAGGCTTATCAATTCAAATAACTCTTTACCAAGCACGGGGCTCATCATAATGTTCATTTTTATTCCTGCCGGCATACTTTGATAATTTGGATTACTGTCTTTTATAAAGTGTTTGAACCTATAAAACACATTGTTTGAGGCAAGAGTTGAAGCACAGGCACATGTCTCAGCGATTTCCGGAACGGTTGCTCCTTTTTCCTTTGCATGTTTGGTAAATGCTTCAATTAAACTATTATTCCTTTCATTAACAGCAATTGCAAGTGCAATTAAATAAGCATCCTTAATATTCAAATTTTCGGAGCTAAGTGCATTTTTAAGATTTATTCTTAAGTCTCTTACATACTTAGTTTCACCTTCAACCATTTTTTCTAAAACGGGGAAGACAGTGCTCTCGTCAATACCCAAGTCCTTAAGTAAATCTATTTTGGTTTCGTTAAACGACATTTAATTCCCTTTCTAATTTGTTTTAACCTCAAGTGCCTATGAGGCTTATTGACAGAATATTCTTTTCATATAATAAAAATTTAATTCTGCCGCTAAGCCACAAAGGCTACTCGAGTTAATAAGAAATAATATGTATGCAATTTCAGAAGGTAGTTAACTAAGCTACTTTAATAGTCTCTTGTCCCTTTTCCCAATTACACGGACATAACTCATCAGTCTGTAAAGCATCAAGTACGCGCAGAACTTCTTTAACATTTCTGCCAACATTTAGATCATTAGCGCTAACCCATCTAATAATTCCTTGCGGATCAACAATGTAAGTTACTCTATAAGCGACCTTTTCATTTGCTTCAAGAATTCCAAGATCCTCAGCAAGAGACTTGGAAGTATCAGCTATTAAAGGAAATTTTAGATTTTTTAAGTCTTTGTGATCTTTTCTCCAGGCTAGGTGTACGAATTCAGTATCAGTTGAAGCGCCTATTAGTTGGGCATCTCTATCACGGAACTCTTCATAGTTCGTATTGAATTCAGCAATTTCGGTAGGGCAAACAAAAGTAAAATCTTTTGGATACCAGAACATTACCATCCATTTGGCACCGTTGATATGATCTTGTGACGTAATCTCTGCAAATTCTTTTCCTTTTTCAGTAGAAACGACAGCAATTTTTTTGAATTCCGGGAACTGTGTACCTATTGATAGTAGGTTACTCATAATTTAAATCCTCTCTTAAGTTTATAATTATATGAAAAATGTATTTCTAAATTTAAACTTAAGGCACTCGTTATTCAAATAGATTATGCCTATGACATCATAGGTATTATTGATCGGACACAATTACCGGAATGATATTGATTAAATCACAATTAGTTTCAAGAATAATATTATGCAAGGATGGATTACTTTGCTCTGCTATTTAAATCCCATTCTATTCAAGTAATGCATCAATAATGAACATCGCTCTATTTTAATTATTTAGAGCTTTAAGTATATTTGTTAAAACAAGAATATGACTCTAACACAGCTTTATTATATTGTAGCAGTAGATAATTTTAGACATTTCGGTACCGCCGCTGATCATAGCTTTGTTACACAGCCAACATTAAGTATGCAGATACAAAAGCTTGAGGAAGAATTGGGTGTAATAATTTTTGATAGAGGAAAACAGCCCATAGTCCCAACGGAAATAGGGGAGAAGATTCTTAAGCAGGCTAGAACTATTTTACAGGAATCTGAACGTCTTCAGAATATTGTTGAAAGCGAAACCGGCGAATATACCGGAACACTTAAAATTGGGATCATACCTACAATTGCACCATATCTTTTGCCTTCATTCCTTCAATCATTTATTGAAAAATATCCTAACCTTGAATTGATAATTGACGAAATAACTACGAGCGATATACTAACCGGAATTCATAAAGATTTAATTGATGTTGGAATTTTAGCACTTCCCGTGAACGATCAAGATATTACAGAACGGATGCTTTATTTTGAGCCTTTCGTAGCATACGTGGGAAAGAAAAGTCCGCTTTACAAAAAGAATAAAGTTGATATTGATGATCTTTCAACAAATGACCTTCTTCTTCTTAAGGAGGGACATTGTTTACGAGGACATGCTTTGAAGCTATGTAAGAGCACAGAAAAGGAATGGAGCCAAGGGAAAAGGAAAATATTATTTGAAAGCGGTACTCTTGATACTCTGAAGAAACTTGTTGAACAAGATTTTGGTATTACGCTTCTTCCGTTTCTTGCTATTAAAGATTTAGGAAGCAAAGAAAAAATTGCGCTGGTTAGAGAGTTTAACCCTCCGGTGCCTAAAAGAGAAATCGGATTGGTGTTTAGCAAAGCATATTTGAAAAGGCATCTTATAGAGGCATTGGCGGAAGAAATAATAGATGTAATTCCGAAAAACCTCCTATCAAAAGAGAATAGCATAATTTTGTAAAAGGACGAAAAGTCAAAGAGGTAAATAAAATGTTCAAGACGATAACAAGAATTAAATTTAGTGACTGTGACCCGGCAGGGATATTATTTTTTGGAAGGGTTTACGAACTCTGTCATTCGGCATACGAGGAAATGATTACCAGCTTTCACCTTGCCGAAGACTATTGGAATAATGATGAGTATATAGTCCCGGTTATAAAAAGCGAAGCACATTATCATCAGCCTATGAAATATGGAGAGGAAATCACAATAGAAATATTAGTCAAGATTTTAAAATCTTCTTCTTTTGAACTGGAATATTTATTAAAGAACGGGGGCGAAGTTGAATGTGTTTTGGTTAACACAGTTCATGTATTTGTCGATAAAAGGACATGGAAGAAAAAGGCGATGAAAAAAGAAATTGCTAATGGATTCGAGAGATATTTAGCTGCAAATTAAAAGTGGAAAGGAAGAGAGTAATAAAGCTTAATATTTTAATTCTTAAACATTTCTCTTAATTTTTCTTTTTGGACTTTCCCAAGCTCTGTTTTCGGCAGTGATTCGACGATTAAAATTTTCTTAGGATGCTTAAAAGAAGCAAGTTTATTTTTAAGAAAAGATTTTATCTCTTCAAGTGTTATATTGTTATTATTATTAACAACAAGAGCCGCGGCAATGATTTGTCCCCATTCTTGTTCCATCAAGCTGAAGACGCATACTTCATTTATTAACGGATGTTTTAGCAATTCAGTTTCAACTTCTACAGGATTTACATTTTCGCCTCCGGTACTTATTAAATCATTGCGGCGTGCTTGTACATAAAGAAATCCATTATCATCTAAAAAACCATAATCTCCTGTAAAATAAAGTCCCATTGAAAATTTCTTTTCCGTTTCTTCGGGATTATTTAAGTAGCCTTTAGTAACTGAATTCCCTTTAATTACGATCTCGCCGGTTTTCCCAGAAGGCAAGATATTTTTATTCTCATCTAAGATTAATATTTCATTCGGAGGCAGAGCCTTACCTGCAGATTCTCTTCTATTAAAAAATTGATCAGGCGTTAATACCGAAACAAAAGAACAAGTCTCTGTAGCACCGAATGATTTTGCTACGTTCCACCCATTTTGAATTGCACTTTCTATCAAAGAGGATTCAATAAAACCACCTCCGAGTAAGACCCGGCGCAATTCTTTGTTTGGACTAATGCCAGATTCAATTAATCTTTTTAATTGAGTAGACACTAATGAAACGTGAGTGGGATGAATATTATTTATTGCATTTGCTAAATGTTTGATATCTAAGCTTTCAGGAAAGATTAACGTAGCACCGAGGAGGAAAGTCCTTATGATTATAGAAAAGCCGCCGATGTGGTAGAAAGGCAGGCTTGCCAACCAACGGTCATTCTCTTGATGAGCAAAATATTGATTACCGATTAAAGCACTTTGGACAAGATTGGTAAATGTAATCTCTACTCCCTTTGGTTTCCCCGTTGATCCGGAAGTAAAAATTACTAAAGCTATGTTATCTAAATTTATATTGAAATAAATATCATTCTTTATGCTAAGATTATCAAATGGAAAAATAATTTTATCAACAACTGACGAGCTGTACTTGGAGGTCAACTCATTCGAAATAAAAATTCTTTTGCAGCCGGATACAGAGAGTAGCTCTGATATTTCACTTTCAAGTAAACGGTTGTTAATTAAGACCGGAATTGCGTCTATTAACCATAAAGAAAAAATCAGAACAACAAATTCGGGAGAATTATTGCTTAAGACACCCACATACTCATTTTTACTTATTTCAAGAGTATCCAAGTAAGAAATGGTGCTCAGAATTTTCTTTTCTAGTTCGGAATATGTGGTTGACTGTGAGCCGGAATAAATTGCAGACTCATTTGAAGGAAAGTCATTCAAAACGTTGAAAAGCTTTTGTGCGAAGTTCATTCTAAATATATAAGACTATTTATTATTTTGAAGGAAGATCCTTCCGTTTCTGATAGGGTAAGGATTTGGATAGAGATCATTTTTTAAGAACCTTGCAGTATCAAGTCCGTGAGCAATATCTTCTTTTACGGTAGATGCAGCAAATATTGCCCAAGATCGACCTAAAGATGATTCAAAAGAAGATGATATAATAACTTTTAGGTTTTCTTTTTCTGCAATTTGAATAATTTTCAAAGTAGGAATAATTCCGCCTAACAACATTGGCTTAAGCACTAATGCTTTTATTGTTCGTGATTGGATAAAATTCTTAGCGTCATTGAAGCTCCTAATAGACTCATCTGCAGCTAAAGGTATAGGAGACTTTTTAGACACTTTCAGAAATCCGATTAAGTTCTTTACCGGTTGTTCAACATATTCAATATTGAAGATATCCAAGGCTTTAAGATTTTCGATCGCTTCGATTGTCTTCCATTTGCCATTGGCATCAATGCGTAATTTTACTTCATCACCGACTGCTTTCTGAATTGCTACTAAACAATTCAGATCATCCTTAAACTGTTCTCTTCCTGCTTTTATTTTTAATGTTGTAAAGCCTTCCTTAACTAATCTTAAAGCGACGGACGCAGATTCGGCAGGGTTTAACAATCCAATTACTGCGTTTACCTTTATTTCAGGTCGAGAAGTGCAATTTAAGATTTCATTCAAAGAAATGTTCGCTTTAGCGCATAAAAGATTTAATATAGCTTGTTCAAAGCCGTGCCGTAAAGCGGGCAAATCTGACAAGGCTTTCAAACTATCTTCAATGCTTTCAATAAAGTCCTCAGGTAAGATATTAAGATTAAGTTTGAAGCCTTTTAGTGCTTCTTCATCTTGTTCAAAAGTTTCGGATCCAAATTCGGGGAGAGGATTTGCTTCGCCGTAACCTGTTTTCCCGTCGCTTTCTAATTTTATAATAAATCCTTTGCGATCAAATAACTTGGCTTTAGAATTTTCAAATTTATTTGAAAGCTCAAGATTGAACGGAGAATATTTTAGACTGATATTATTCATAATGTGAGACCGGCGGCAAATAGAATTCCAAACAATGCGGAAAACTTTGCAGTTAGTTCGAGGGTCTTGTTAAGTTGAAGTCCATCCAAGGTATACAGCATTAATACTAGGCGATAAGCAAGAGGCAAAGTAAGATATGGAAGAAAAACCCATGCATGGAAATTAAAAAATAAATAGAGAATTGCCGGAATAGCAAAAGAAGTGATAAGGAGAAAGATAAATTGATACCTTGTAAAATTACGACCGAAAAAAACAGCTAGAGTGTTTTTCCCAGCTGCTTTATCTTCTTCAATGTCCCTATAATTATTAACTACAAGAATATTAGTGACCAACGCGCCGACCGGAACGGAAGTCAAGAAAGACAGGAGCGAAAATTCTCTTAGATGAAGAAAATAAGTTCCAGCAGTGCCGACCACTCCGAAGAATATAAAAACGAAGATATCTCCAAGACCGTTATAAGCAAGCGGAAAAGGTCCGGCAGTATAAGCAATACCTGCTATTATTGAAATAATACCTATTATTAGCACAACCACCCCGCAGGCATATACTAAATAAAGTCCTAAAAGAAATGCAGTAAAAAAAACTAAAAAGCTTCCCACTTTCATTTCATTAACTGAAATTAGTCCAGAAGCCAGGACTCTAAGAGGACCTTTTCTTTTATGATTATCCGCGCCTTTAAGGAAGTCATACAAATCGTTTGTAAAGTTAGTGCCGATTTGTATTAGCAGAGAACAAAGCAATGCAACTAATGAATAAATGAGGAAAAATTTTCCTCTATTTATTGCAAGAGCTGAACCAACAACGACAGGAACAACACCGGCTAGAAGAGTCTTAGGGCGGCTAGCTAATACCCAGCTTTGAAATTTCGAAATCTTTAATGCATCTTCATTCATATATTCTTAAGGTAATTTTGGAAACTTCCCAAAGTTGGGTTTTCTTTTTTCAAGATATGCTTTTTTCCCTTCCTTAGCTTCTTCGCTCATATAATAAAGCAAAGTTGCATTACCGGCAAGTTCTTGTATGCCAGCTTGTCCGTCAAGTTCTGCATTAAAAGCGGATTTAAGCAACCTAAGAGCCATAGGGCTATGTTGAAGAATTTTGTTAGCCCAATCAACTCCGGTTTTTTCTAGATCTTCGACAGGAACAACTTTATTTACTAAGCCCATATTAAGTGCTTCTTGCGCGTCGTACTGTTCACATAGATACCAAATTTCACGAGCTTTCTTTTGTCCTACAATTCTTGCCAAGTAACTAGATCCAAAGCCGCCGTCAAAGCTACCAACTTTTGGTCCAGTTTGACCGAAAATAGCATTATCGGCAGCAATAGTTAGATCGCAAACTACATGAAGGACATGACCTCCGCCAATTGCATAACCGGCAACTAAGGCAATAACTGGTTTCGGAATACTTCTTATTAATTTTTGAAGATCAAGAACATTTAGTCTTGGGACGCCATCTTTACCTATATAACCTTTATCTCCTCGAATCCTTTGATCTCCGCCTGAGCAGAATGAATATTTTCCATCTTTGCTTGGTCCGATCCCGGTCAATAATATAACGCCGATGGTCTGATCTTCTCTTGAATCGGAAAAAGCATCATACATTTCGGTAACTGTTTCCGGTCGAAAAGCGTTGCGCACGTCGGGGCGGTTAATTGAAATCTTAGCAATTCCATCCATTTTTTCGTAAATAATATCCTGATAGTCTTTAGATTTTTTCCAATTAAATTTCATTTTTAACCTTGATTATTTCAGGATGAAAAATATGGAAAACTTTATAAAGTTAGAATTGAGAAAGGAAAGAATTTATTGCATGGATAAAATCATCCGGTTGTTCAAGGTGAGTGTTGTGACCTGCATTACTTAAGATAATATGTTTAGATGAAGGGAACATTTCGGACATTCTTTGGTTCAAATTACAATATTTTATATCCTTCTCACCAGTAATAAGCAATGTCTTTTGACTAAATTTTTTTAATTTATCGTATAAAGGAAGCATTTTGCCGGTACCAAATCCTCTAAGAGAGTGTGCTAATCCAGTTTTATTGTTTTTTAATTTATTATCTCTAATCTTATTAAGTTTATCTTCAAGTAATTCTTTCTGTGAAGAAAACAAGTCTATATTCATCCAGTAGTCAACAAAGTCTTCTACAGTATTATTCTCAATATACGCTGCTAATCTTTCGTCATCATTTTGTCTTTGTAATCTTTGAATTTCATCGTCAATTCCGGCAGATGAGCTTTCCAATACTAATGAAAGCACTTGTCCAGGATTTTCAATAGCAAAATTTAACGCTACACGGCCTCCCATAGAATAGCCAACTAAGGTGACGGGTTCATTGGTAAATTGATAAATTATAAATTTTAATTGTTGAGAGATGGAAGAAAAGTTATAAAATGAAGCATCATTTGGCGAGTCACTTTTCCCATGTCCTACTAAGTCTATAGCAACGCACTGATAATGAGGATTTATGAATGGAATGATTTCGTTCCAATCTCCGGCATTTCCGGTGAAACCATGGATGAAGAATACATAGCGAGGAATTCGTGATTTCGGTTTCGAAACTTCAACATTCAATGAAAGATTAGACAATTTTAGAAGCATAATTTAGAAGATAAATAAAATTATATTAATTGTAATTAAAACTAACGTATTATTTTATTTAGGTCTAGATAGTTATAACGTTTTAATCATTTCTTTATTTACACTTTTCCAGAATTTCCTGCGCAATTTTACTGATGTTGCCGTGTTTGTCTTAATCTCTAGCACCGTTAAATCTTTTATTTTGGTCGCACGAGTTAATAATTTCTTAAATTGTCTCCAGCTGCTTGCAGAAAAATACTTACCTTCATAGGCATCTACAAGTTTTGCAAAGTTTAATTTGTGCGGTGTTATAAAATATTCTTTAAAGATTTTTCCATAATTTGATATTGGAAGGATTTCGAAAATTCCACCCCCGTTGTTATTTATTAGAACAATGGTAAGGGAAGTCTTGTATTTTTGTGCAAATAGAAGAGAATTCAGGTCATAATAAAAAGCGAGATCTCCAATTAGTAAAATAGTATGATTCTTACTAACAGCCGAAATGCCTAATGCAGTTGAAATTATTCCATCAATTCCGCTAGCGCCGCGGTTATTATATACAGTAATGGTTTTATTGTTGTTTGATGCAAAGTAATCAAAATCTCTAACGGGCATGCTATTGGAAAGCATAATATTGCAGCCATCGGGTGCTACTTTCAAAATTTCTTCAATGATTCTACCTTCGCATGCAAATTCTGATTGGTCAATAATTACGTTCTTAAGATTAGCAGTCTTGTCATCAGCATTCTTAATTTTAGTGAGCCAACTCTTATCAGCTCTCGAAAAGCCTGAATTATCAAGAATCCGGTTAATTGATTTGCAGAATACAAATGGATCGAAAGCATAAGCAGCTTTTGCTCTCTCTGAAGGATCAAACCAGTCACCATACTCGTTTATCATGTACCTATCAGCGCTGCAATTACTAAGAAAAGATTCTAGACCTTTAGAAGTAATTGTTCTGCCAAACTGAAGAATAATGTCTGGTTGAATTTGTTTTGCAAAATCATCAGATCGAAGGAAGGCATCATAGTTTGATATAATGTTGTCTTTTTTATGATTCCCGAATCTTAATTGAGAATTTCCATCCGCAAATACGGGATAATTTAATCGTGCCGAAAGTTTATGGCATTCATCTATAAAAGCCTTACCAAAATTTCCAGGTCCAACAATTATGATCCCTTGCGTTCTAGCAGAGACTAATTTTGAGATATCATTAATCCATGATTTTCGAGAAATGGTAGATTCACTTTCTGGTAGGGCATAGAGATTATTTTTAGCGGTACTTTCTGCAAACCTTAAGGTATCCTCGTCAATTTCATTAGTAAAGGACTTTGGCTCAAATGGTTTTTTGAATGGAAAATTAATATGGACAGGGCCTTTTTCGCTAAATAAACATTTATGAAAGGCTTTATTGGTTTCTTCTTTTAACTTAGAGATTCTTTCTATTGTCATCTCAGGCAAACCAGCATCATAAAACCATCTTATATGGTTTTTATACAAGTTATTTTGATTGATGGTTTGGTTTGCACCTCTCCCACGAAGTTCAGGAGGTCTATCTGCAGTACAAACAATTAGAGGGATTCGCTGCTGATAAGCTTCAATGATTGCCGGGTACAATTCTGCAGTAGCAGTGCCAGAAGTACAGACAATTGCGACGGGAGAGTTCGTTGCCTTTGCAATTCCAAGGGCAAAAAACCCGCTGCTTCTTTCATCAACATGTACAAATGATTTAATCTTTTTATTTTGTGCAAAAGCTAAGGTTAGTGGAGTATTTCTTGAACCCGGAGAGAGGGAAGCGTATTTAACTCCGCAAGAAACAAGTTCTCTTACAAAAGTCTCTGACCAAAGAATATTACGGTTAACTTGGATTTTCATTAAACAAAGATAGGATAGTTTTCAGTTTTAATTCAGTTTCTTGATATTCATTATCCGGGTCAGAATTCTCGACAATTCCGCATCCAGCAAAAGCAATAATCCTATTGTTAATTGAAAGTGCTGATCTTATTCCAATAACAAACTCGCCCTCTCCTTCAAAATTAAACCAACCGATTATACCCGAGTAGAGCCCTCTTTTGTATCCCTCCAATTTTTTTATTAGTTGAAGGGAAGCGTCTTTAGGCAGACCGCAAATAGCTGGTGTAGGATAAAGTTCTTTAAGCAATGTGTGAATTGAAAAAGATGGATTCAATTCTGCAGAAATCTTTGTCCATAAATGTTGAATGTTTGTAAGCTTTCTGATGTGTGAATTTGTTTCGATAACAATATCTTTAGTAAAATTGCTTATAGAATTCTTTATATGATTTATGACAATACCATGTTCATTCAAATTCTTTTTATCGTTTAGTAAATCGTTTTCAATTTTCAAATCTTCGTCTGCAGTTTTGCCTCTTGGAGCAGAACCTGCTAAAGCATCTACTTCTAGAGTACCATGACTAAACTTCGCAAGTCTCTCCGGTGTAGCCCCAAAAAAAGATGATTTGCCGTGATGGTAAATAAATAAGTATGAGTCTTTATAATTCATCCTCAGATTTTGGATTATCTCTGAAAAATTTGGTTCCTCTGAAATGACTAAATCGACTTTCCTTGATAGTACGATTTTCTCAAGCTCATTATCATTTATGATTTCAAGAGCTTCAGAGACCATGTTTTTCCACTTTTTCTTATCCTTAGGTGAATTACCCGATATATTACGAATTTTTAATTGAGGTTTATTATTTACTTGTGAACTATTCTTAAAGAGTTTCTCAAGTTTTGATTTGAACTTACTTATGGTAACTGCTTTAGAAAAGTCCTGAGAATGAATGAAGTTATAAAGTAAATAACTTTGCCCTTCCAGTTTTACCAACATAATTTCCGGAACTAGCCAAGAGGAGTCATTATAATCTGACCAATCATTATCAGCATGCTCAATTGTAAATTTCATTGCGCCGACAAATAAGGGAAAATTTTTACCGGGGAATGCATTCCAGTTGGAGATAAAATTCTGTTTCCATTCTTTAACTTTTTTATCAGTGGCAGCAAATCTTTTATCACCGTTTTCAGGGATGATTAATGCCTCATCAAGGCCAAAAATTAAGAAATTTTCGTCCGGCTTTTCATAATAAAAAGATCTCTCATGCAGCCTTAATAGTGAATCTATTTGGCTATCGATTTGAAAATTGTTAATTGTGTCAGCAAAGCTTACAAGAACATTGTTTGAGTATTTCTTTTTAGCCTTACTATCTGAATCGGCAAGAAATTTAGTAAATCTATCCGCCGAAGCTGAAATGAATTCTTCCATTCTTTCTAGTATTTTTATTTGTTAAATAAAATTTAATTAAAAAATGATTTCAATAATAGTAAATAATATAAAACATGATAATTAAAAATTTATGTCATCTTCAATAGTCTCAAGCAGTCGTAAATAGCTTTCATATCTTTCAAGAGATATTTTATTTTCCTCAACTGCTTTAATTATGGCGCATCCCGGTTCATGGTTATGAGTGCAAGTATTAAATTTACAATCCTTAATATATTCTGAGAATTCCAAAAAATAATGTCCTAGATCTTCTTTCTTAACTCCATAAGGGTCAATTTCTCGAATTCCAGGCGTATCAATTATGTAAGTATTATCATCCATTTTTAGCATCAAGCTTGTTACAGTTGTATGCTTTCCTTTATCAGTATAAGTGCTGATATCGCCAGTAATTAGATTTATTCCCGGAAACAATTTATTCAGGAGTGAAGATTTGCCGACGCCTGACTGTCCCCAAAATAAGTTTTTCTTACCATATAACAGATTCTTTAATTCGACAATACCTTCACCAGTTATTTTACTTGTAGATAGTATTTTATAACCAATCTGGGAATAAAGATTCAACCATTTTTGTTCAATTCCATCAACATCAAGATCAATTTTATTTAAAATAATTACTACGTTAATCTTTGAGCTCTCAGCAGTGACTATAAGGCGGTCAATCACTTTATTATTGAACGGAGGTTTAGTTACGCTGCTAATGACAAACAAATTATCAATATTAGAGGCAACAATTTGTTCTAATCGCTCACCGCGGTAGCTTGAGCCCCGCATCTTTATGGCTTTGCGGGACAAATAATTCTTTCTATCTTCAATTTTATTAATAACGCCTGTACCGTCATCGTTAATTTCGAACTCAACGCTGTCTCCGACCACAGCAATATCAGTAAGATAAAGCTTATCCTTTTTAAGGTGGAAGTCTTTTTTAAATTTTCCACGGAGTGAACATCTTATTGTCTCCCCCCCTCCTAACGGAAGCACATAAAAATCTTTGCTTTCAGTTCTACCTATTGTGCCCTTAATACAATTCTCCAAATTAACATTACCCTTAAAATAATTTGCTTTTCTTACTCTGTCAAATATATTTTAGTTGAATTTTATAAAATGTATAGGGGATTGAGGGGGATAAGATGTTTTGAATCATGGATATTAAGCAAGAAAACCGGTAATGATAAATTAAATTATCATTACCGGATATAGTTTATTTAATTCTTTAGAATCTATAAGTTGTTGATAGGATAAATTTATTTGTAGTAATGTCCTGATATGTTCTTGAAACATCTACGCCATAATTATCGCCATAATTACTCCATGAACCGTGAGCAAAGGCGAAATCGATACCGATTGAATTATCAGCTAAATAACCAAGTCCGAAAGTATAATACTTTCTATCGTACTTAGAAGGATCATTAAGATAAGCAGAAGGTTGGACAAAATAACCGGCCCGTAATCTAATACCAAGACCCGGCAGCGTGTATTCTGCGCCGAAATTATAATTTACTACAGATCTAAGCTGATCCTTTATATTTTGATTTATTGAGGCTACATAATCAGTAGTTAATCCGCTTGCATTTTGAAATTGCATTTGAGTATAATCAACAAAAGTAACTTGTGCGCTTAATATTAAGCTTTGAAGATTAACTGCTGCACCACCTCCTAATTCATATGGAGTCACAATATCATACTGAACTTGATCACTATAATTTGTTGGATCTAAATTGTAGGATTGTCCAGTAGCAAACTGACTATAACCGCTGACATTAAAATTTTCTTTAATTGTATAAGTTTTAGGAAATTGGACAGTAATTCCAAAACGTGCCATATCCTTTAACTGATAAAGTAAGCCAAACTTCGCATCCCAGCCGGAAATATTCCAATCTAAAAGCTTATTAAGGTAGAATGTTTGAAATCCTTTAGTCGCGGGCGTATTAGGATCCGTTTGAACATTTGCATAATAACCGTTAAAATCATCTTCATAATAACTGTTATTATTTTCGTAAGTACCTGCAATAATATTAAGATTTAGTCCCAAGAACAGATTTTTATATACTTCAATAGCTCCTGAAAAAGTCCAATTGTTTGTTGAGCCAGTTTCAAGGATGGTTCCGCTTTGGTTTAAATGTCCGTTTATAGGAGTATTATAATTTGTATCCGTGAGATAAAGATCGTATGGAATATTTGTATTAGAATTCAAGTCCTGAATCATAGAAGTGTTACCGCCATTATAGCCGTTAAACTTAAGGGCTCCCGTGTAATCCTGTGTATTGTGATAAGCAATAGCAAAAACCAAACTTCCCTGGGTGGTTGGGAAGGGAAGAGCAAGGCTAAAATTGCTTAATCTGGTAGCACTATTTGAGTAATTAGTATATTGGTTGAGGAAGGTTGTGTTATTGTTATAACTTTGATAATCGATGCCGCCGGAAACTTCCATCCTATTTAGAAGTCCCCAACCAGCGGGGTTAAACTCCGCAGCACCCGCACCATCACTTAAACCGATATAACTATTACCCATTCCAAGAGCTCTAGCGTCTGACCCTGTACCCGGTAATCCTACCCTTAATGCATCAACAACTCCTTGGGCAAATATGCCTTGAAGAGATAGTAATGAAATAATTAGGGTTAGATATATTAATCTTAAATAAAAGCGCTGCATCATTTCCTCCCGTTGGAATTTCGACTTCCGTCATTGTTTCGTACACTATTCTTTTTTTCCGGACTACTGTCTCTGTTTGGAGTGGTACTTTGTGTACCGCTATTTGAATTCTCCACTCTTGTTGCGCCGGTTGATGTTGAGTTGTTACTATTGGTGGATGTAGTTGTTGCTGTCGAACCACCTCTTACTGTAGCCGGAGCAAGTACATTCAAAATAGCATTTCTTATCGAAGAGCCTCTACCTGCTTCATGATTTCTAATAAAAGAATCTGTTTGATTAGTATCTCTATTATATGCCGGTGAACTTGTTTGATAGCTTGGCAGACTATTAGTCCACCAAGGAGAGTTATAATAAGTTCCATAATTACCGTAAAACACTTCCGGATAAAAATTATCTACAGTTTGGGTAGAATCCGGTAAATTTTGATCCGGAGTCCAAACCATTGTATAACATCCAGGGAATAAAGTTATTGCGGATGCCATTAGAATTACAACTGCTAGATATTTTGGTTTCATTATAATTACCGTCCTCTTCCTGAACCACGTGAACTACTACTACTACCTCGACTGCCGCCTCCACTACTTCTAACTTCTCCACCACTTGAACGTGCCGGAGGGTTGTAACTTGGCGGAGGTGAGTAGCTTCTAGGAGTATAAGAGCTTCTTGGAGCTGCATAACTTTTAGGTGCTGAAGTATTTCTTTGTGTCGAATAACCACCAGGATTACTATAAGATCTACCACCCTTTGTGTAGTTCTCATTTCCTCTGTTATTAGCTGCAGCAGCTGGCCTAGATTCGTTATTACGATAGATTTGTCGTTCGCGATTTATCCAATTATTGTATTGTTGTCTTTGAGTATTAGTTAATCTACTGTTGGAATTTCCCGAAGTTATATTTCGAGATTCTCCGCTACTTCTTACGGTACCGTTACTAAGTATCCAAGAATTATCTCTTGAATTGGAACTACTTCTATTTCCTCTTAGCACTGATCCGCTTTGAATATTAGGATTAGTCGATCTTACTACCGCAGGAGAATAGGTAGATGTTCCTACAGAGCCGCCTCTAACGGTAGCAACTCCTCCATTAGCAGGAGAGGCAAAACCACCTCGTCCTCCGAATTCCCTTCTAAATCCGTCATTATTTCTAATGTTTGACATTCCTTGTGACCTAGGTGGGTTATTTGCGGCGCTGTAATAACCCCAATAGTTTTGATAATATGGATACATGTAGCTGCCTGGATAATAATATCCGGGATAATAACTTACCGGGTTATAGAAATATCCGTAGTAATAAGGAGAATACAGGTTATAACTCCACAAATTAAAAGGATCCCAGCTATATGGATTATACCAGGAGTAACCGTAATTGAAGCCAAATGATAGTGAGGGATAACCATTATATCCATAACTACCGCAGAAAGGATTATAGTTATTATAGTTATAATAATTATATCCATCTGCTTGGCCATTGTCTTGAGGATTTTGATTGTAATTGTATTGGGAATAATTATTATTGGTAGAGTCATAGGAATATTGATTCTGATTATTTGCCGAGTCTGCAGGATATTGATTTTGGTTATCATAATTATTTTGATTGTCATAGCCATAACCATAACCTGAATTGTCAGGTGAACTACTTTGAGTAGCGAGCTGAGTATAGCATCCTCCTAATAGGAAAGCTAAAGTTACAATCAAAACACCACTTAAAATCCTAATCTTTTCCATAATAAATCTCCTTAAATAATCCTTCTCGAATATCTTCAAAAATCAAGCCTGTAAAAAGGTAAAAATAAAACATGATTAAAGAAAAATTGGATCATAATGTATAATTATCTAAACTTCCTTGTATACTTTTGGATACAAACCTCAACCTGTAATAACATTATGTTTGACATTATAAGTCAATAAAAAGTTTAAGTTTATTAAGAATTAGAAAATACTTCTGATATATTCAATTCTTAATGCCCTATCTGCAGAAGACGGGCTCCATTTCTTATTGGCAAGCAAATCTCTGAGATCAAAACCAAGAGTAAAACCGGAACCGATAGACCATCTTATTCCTATATTCAGATAGCCATCACCATTACCAAAATATTTAGTTGCATTGTCATTAAAAGCAAAATCATATTCACCAATAATTGAAACATTTTCGCCTAATGTTTTTTCGGCACCTACTCGCAGATCCACGAAATCATCCCCATCTTTACTTTCTAATGAGTAATTCACAGTACCATGTAAACTCAAATATCCCATAAAAGCAAAGTTTTTACTAGCAGCAGCAAAAAATCCAGGAGACTTAATTGCATATCGAGATGTTGAATCAAAATATTCTCCTTTCCCTTGCGAATCAAAGCCAAGAGTTAGAGCGGGAGTTGATAATGTTTCATTCATTATTCTGAATCGAATATTTACACCAGGATATCCATACCAAATAGGGGAGCCAGCGCCAATAAGATTTTGCCCGCCGTATGAAATACCGAAACTTACATTATCAAAAACTCCGACTTCGATTCTTTCTATCAAATCGCCTCCCGGTAAAACATCTGAAGTTACGCCTACAAATCCCTTGTTTAGTATACCAGCAGTCGGCATATCAATTAAATATCTGTACTCATATTTGGCACCTGTTCCTGCAGTGCCTTGAGCAAAAATAATTGAAACAGAAATTACAAATAGTGCTAATATTAGTCGAATCGTTTTCATATTCCCTCAAGTCTAGTTGGAAAAAATTTTTGAGAAAAATTCTAAATAGAAAAATAAGAATAATATTTATAATATGTTCTTTGCTGAAATTTATTTAAGCGCGTAATCAGGATAAATATAAATTATCAATTCAGATGGTAGAAATGAATATACGGACTTAACAGATACGACTACCTTTCCAGCTTGTCCCTTTGATCTAAGAATAAGAATACCCTTACGGAAGTCTTCATGAACAACATCCACAAATTGACTTCCCTGAGTGATTTGGAATACAGTTTTGGAGTGTCTAAATAGCGCGCGGAATCCAAGAGCATTTAAAGGTATGGTCTCAATTTTAGCAGTGGACTTATAGTCGGCGAAAAGATTAGCAGGGTAAACTGAGTAAGTTACTTCATAAATATTAATTAGATAATGATAGGACAATAATCCGATTATAATAATGAAAGAAATTATAATAAAATATATTTGTGATTTACTCATCAAGAATTAGTATTTAAGGTCGAATTAATATATTTAATTTTATTTTCCTTTAATAACTTCTTTTATCATGGATTTAATAATTTGCCGTATTACATTATCCGGTACGCCGTCACGATGTTGTGAGCTTAAACGCATATCACATTGATCATTGACATAGTCAATTGCAATGAATTTGTTATCATCTGTTAATACGAATTCAGTAGAGAAGAAATCAAGTTTAGTATTTTCAGCAATAAGTTTAGTAAATTTAATAAGCTTTTTCAATTTAAACTTTACTATTTCATCTGATTTCATTTCCTTATACAAATGTGTTTGGTCATCCCACCATACGGGGATTATAGTTCCAAAAGACCAAAAACATCTGAACCAGGCACGATTTCCTCCAAGTATTGCAGGGTAAATTTTTTCTTGGAGAATATATTTATCATGAATATTTGAAATACGTTCATCCAGAATCTCTTTTAATGATTCAGCACCCGTAACAACCCCGACGCCGCCTCCAGTGGTATTGCATGGCTTTATAATAAACGGTCTTCCGAGATGGGCTAGGTCGTCTAGTGATATAAAGATTTCTGCTTTTTCACTGTGAGGCGGAATGATAATCGAGTAAGGTACATTTATTCCAGCGGTGATAAATTCAAGGTGCATGCTAGCCTTATCGATTGCGTGAAGGACATTATGATAAGGATTAAATATATGAGTTTTTCTCCTTGACAAAACTTTGCCAAGTGCTTCAAACTCTTCATCAACATCCCAAGCACGGTCAAGATAAAAGTCAAATGAAAGCTGTCTGTCGTGAATTTTTTCTTTTACTTTGGATATATTATTACCGGAAACAATATAGGTAGTTAATCCTGCATCGCGGAACATCTCCCTGATCAGAGAGATAAATCCATCGTCATATTCCCAAAGAAAAGCCACACCAAGGTCAATTTTTTCCATACACTTAAAGTATTTTTACAAAGATATTGTTTGCTATATTTGTAATCAAGAATTCATTGCTTGCTTGGTGTCAAATAGACATTATGTTCAAAGTAACCATAAGCGGCTAATTACCTTTTAAATAATAAAGCTTATTAATATATTTTCTAGAAAAAATTGTGAGTTTATGATCAAATTATTATCGTTATTAATTTTGTTGTCTCTATTAGCAGGTTGCTCTTCTCAGAAAGAAATAGGCAAATCTCATACCGATACTACAAACCAAAATAGTCGAGAATCTAAAGCCTTAAAAGATGAAGCCCTCAATTCATTTATCAACGGCTCAATTGCTGAAGCAAAGGGAGATTATGCGAATTCGGTTATTGAGTATCAGGATGCATTACGGATTGATCCAAACGCAGGAATTTATTTTGCAATAGCAAAGGACTATTTATTCTTAAATAAACTTCCACTTGCTTTGCAAAATGCAAATAAGGCGGTTGAACTTGATTCAAATAAAATTGATTATTACAATCTGCTTTCGGATATATATATAACTGCGCGACAATATGATTCAGCAGCGGTTGTACTGCAGAAGGTTATTAACCTTGATTCTACGGATATAAGTTCATATTACAGGCTAGCTAGAATTTATGAAGGAAACAAACCATTACAAGCAATTGAAATTTATAACAAAATTACGGGTATTATCGGACCGGATTGGGATGTCTTGACACATGTAGCCGAATTATATTCAGGTTTAGGTGAATATAAGGAAGCTGCTTCATCCATTAAAAGCCTTCTTACAATTGAGCCGAATAATAATGGGCTGAAAATGATTTTATCAGAATATTATTTAAAGGCGAAAATGTATGATAATGCTTTGAAAGTAGTAGATAATATAATCGCATCTGAGCCTGAGAACGCAGGCGCGCATGAACGGAAGGCTCAAATTTATTTAGGCATGAATAAATGGACTGAAGCTGCCAAAGAATATTCGTTTCTCCTAAAGCAACCAAACATAACTTTAGAACAGAAAATTAGAATTGGTGCTATTTATTTTGATCAATCGTTAAAAGACAGCACTCTTATGCCGATTACAAAGGGTCTTTTTGAAGCTATAGACAAAGATACTTCCTATTGGCAGGTTAAGATGTATCTTGGCGCGATTGCGACGAGTGAAAAAAATGATTCTTTAGGGATTCATTATTTTAAGGCTGCAACAAAACTTGCTAGATGGAATGCGGAAGGCTGGGTAAGGCTGGGAGGTTTGTATTTTGACAACCATAAATATGATGAAGCTGTTAAATTAATGACCGAGGCAATAAAATATTTCCCTGAGGATTTTAGGGTTAATCTAATTCTAGGATTGGCACTTTCACAGAATGGGAAGTATTATGATTCGAGAGGTTATTTACAAAAGGCGGCAATATTAGATTCAACTGATATTACTGCGCTTTCTGCATATGG
Organism: Bacteroidota bacterium; assembly: GCA_021777835.1. Classification (GTDB taxonomy): domain Bacteria; phylum Bacteroidota; class Ignavibacteria; order Ignavibacteriales; family Ignavibacteriaceae; genus FEN-1297. The sequence continues at coordinate 41,645 of JAJYDC010000004.1, forward strand.
ATTTACGCTAAGCCAGTTAAAGGAAAATGATGAGGCAATAATTTATCTTGAAAAAGCTTTGGCAATATCTCCTAACGATATAAACCTGCTTGGTACTCTTGGTTTAATTTTTGATACTCAGAAGAAGTGGAATGAATGCGACAGTATATATCAAAAAGCTTTATCTATTGATTCGTCTAACGCCCTCATTAATAATAACTATGCATATTCACTATCGGAAAGAGGGATTAAACTAGATGAAGCATTAAGAATGTCTACACTTGCGGTTAAAGCTGAACCTAAGAACTCAGCTTATCTTGATACTATGGGCTGGATATATTTTAAGATGGGTAATTATAAGGAAGCGGAAAAGTATGTTCAGGAATCATTAACTATCGGTGGCGATAAGTCTGACGAGCTTGAGCATCTTGGCGATATAGAATCAAAGATGGGAAATAAAGATAAAGCTATTCAGATATGGCAGAAGGCATTAGATATGGACAAGACCAATACTGAACTTAAAAATAAGATTGAGAAAGGTGAAATTTGAAAAGGTATTTAATTGCAATTCTATTAGTTATAAATTTTGGGGGCATATTATTCTTTAACGGATGTGCGCCTACCAAAGAAGTTGAAAAGGTTGAAATTTTATCAGCCGAAAGATTAGTGGATAAGTTGGAAGTAAATCGAAGAAGAATAAGAACCTTTGAGGGAATAGGTACTCTGGTGATTAAGTCTGACGGCGTAGAAAACAGGGCATCTTTCAAAATTACTTTGACTAAGCCTGATTCAATAGAACTTTCTATAATGGGACCTTTTGGAATTGAGCTAGGGGAAGCGCTGGTTACAAAGAAAAATTATATTTTCTATGATGCGCTTAGGAATACAGCATACGAAGGAGCGGTAAATGAGGATATATTAAAAAATATTTTTCGAATTGATTTACCTTTCAGCAATTTAATGGACGCATTTCTTGGAGCAGTAAATTTAACTAAGCATTTATATAAGATGCCTACAACATATGCTGTAGACGGCGATAAATATGTTTTAACATATGTTGATTCCGTAAATCAACAAACAGAAGTATACCGAGTTGATATCCGGCAACTAGGTATAACAAATTATGACGTTAAGAACTTATCCGGCGATGAATTATTTATAGGAAGTTATTCCGATTTTGGACTGTTAGAAAATGTTGCAGTGCCATACACTGTCAATATAAATGATAAGCAGAACGATCAGACACTTTCAATAAAGTACAAGAAGATTTCAGCCAACAAGCCATATATTCATATTAACTTTAGTATTCCAGCAGATGCAAATATTATCAAATGGTAAGAATAAAATAATATTCTTATTTCTTATTTTTATTTGGGTGCAATCTTCTTTTGCTCAAGAAGGAAATTTGATCAAGAGCAAGAAGAATGAACTGGTAAGAATTAAAGATCAGATATCTGCATTAGAAAACAATCTTAACCTAAAGACAGCTAAGGAAAAAGAGTCATACGACGCACTAGATAACTATAATCATCAAAGCTTTTTACTTCATCGTTTGATAAATAATCTAATTGCCGAAGAACAGAAAAAAGCATATGAAATTGTAAGCACGCAGAATGATATTCAACAATTAAGCAAAGAAATTAAATCATTAAGAGAGAATTATTCTAAATACGTAGTGGCAATATATAAACGGGGTACTGTGAGTGAATGGGCGAGTATACTCGATGCAAAGTCATTTGAGCAAGCGATACTGCGATATAAATACTTGAAAAAGTTTTCAGATCAAAGAATAAAAGATATAGCAGATTTAAAGTCAAAGAAAGAAGAATTGATCGCAGAAAAATCAACTCTTGAGAAGGAACGTGCTGATAAGGAACAATTAGCGGAGCAGAAGCAAGAAGAGCAAGATAATCTTAATCAAAAGAAAATTGAAAGGAGCAGGATATTAAAGTCTATTAGGCATGATAAAGCTGCTCTCAGCAATGAGATTGCCGCAAAGCGTAATGCAGAAAAGAAAATAACAGGTTTAATAGCAAAGTTAATTGAGGAAGCGGAAAGAAGGAGAGAAGAAATGGCTCTTCTGAAGTCGAGAAGCAAAAGCAAAAAAGTAGGCATTAAAGAGACCGAGAAAAGAAATACAGATGAAAATTTGGCTACTTATGATATAAATCTATCTACTTCCGGATTTGCTTCATTCGCTGCTATGAAGGGGAGACTAAACTGGCCTGTAGAAAGGGGAAGGATAGTAAAACAGTTTGGAGAAAACAGAAACGAGAAATTAAACACAGTAACTTTGAATTACGGCATTGACATTAAGACAACGGCTGATGAAGACGTAAGGTCGGTAGCTGATGGAGTTATTTCGGCAATAGACTGGATCCCGGGCTATGGTAGTGTTATAATAATAACGCACAAAGGTGATTTCAGGACAGTTTACAGCCATTTATCTAACATATATGTAAAAGAGGGAGACAGGGTAAAACTGGGGACAGTAATAGGGAAAGTTGGAGAAAGTCTGGAAGGGAACATTCTACATTTCGAAATATGGAACTCGCGGAGCAAACAAAATCCCGTAGTTTGGCTGGCGAGGAAGTGATTGAAATTAAAAATCTCAAATTCAGCTACTGTTTTCAAATTGATTCAAGAAGGAAAGTACGTCCTATTGTCTAATCTTCTTGAAAGAGCAACATTTTTTGTCGTATTCATTGTCCTTGCAAGGTCGCTACCAAAAAATATTTATGGCCTTATAACAGCTATTTTTGTATTCTCAAACATTCTTTATTTTTTTTTTGATTTCGGACTTCCTTTTTATTTCCAGAGGGAGTTTGCCATCTCAAATAACAATCTTATAAAGGAAATAGGCAGTATATTAAGATTAAAAATATACCTATTCTTAGTTTATATAACTTTTGTTTTATTGTATTTCAAGGGAGAGATATTGGAGAACACAAGCTTAATTTTAATAATATCAATTTCAATTTATATCTTCGGCACGAACTCTCTATTCAATGCTATCCTGTTAGGTAAAAAGTTATATAGAACTTCTTTTATACTTATGCTGTTCAGCCGCTGTATGTTTCTGCCGGCATTTCTGGTCTCTTCATTTTATAATCTTAATGTAAATTTTATAATTTACAACTTTTTGATTGCAGCGATATTACATTCAATTCTATTGATTAATCAGTTAGATAAAAATGAATTAAGAATTGATCTCAGAATTGTTGACAGAGATAAAATAATGAAAATATTAAAGTCGTCAATTCCGATAGGAGCAGGATTAATATTTGTATGGTTTTATGATAAAGTTGATGTGCTTATTATTCAGAATATAATAAGCTTTAAAGCGGTTGCTTCATATGCAATTGCTTATTCCATTTATAAAACGGTGCAAATAATTCCGGGTATTTTGCTGGTCCCGGCTTACAATAATTTTTCTAGGAATTTCTCCACTAAGAATTTTATTAATTGGAAAGAATTGAAGCCGATAATTATATTCTTAACACTTATCAGCCTCATTGTAATAACCGTATTCTATTTTTCGGCTGATATAATAATTTTAATAATATACGGGCGTAAATATTTATCATCGGCTTTATATCTAAAAGGTCTGATATTTGCAATACCGGGGCTATTTTTAAATAATTTAACAGGAGTAATTTCAAATTCTATTAGGAAAGAAAATTTCCCCTTAATTGGAACAGGAATTGGAGCGGTGGTTAATATTTCGTTTAACATAATTATGGTCGGAGCAATAGGCATCTGGGGCGCAGTGTATTCAACTATTATTGCGGAATATCTGGTGCTTTTAATTCAACTTGTTTTACTTCGGAAATATTATATTTCATTTAAATACATCATGATTTAAAATTATTTGTCGGTAAATGAAAATTGTGTATTTAGGAAGATATAATTATTCTGAAATTCTTGGAGGACCTGAGAAAGTTGCCAAAAGAATATACTCACATTTATCTGATAAATGTATCAATTCGATTTTTATCGAATATTTTTTTGAAGGTAAAAAGTACAGTATCAAAGAGAAACTATTTGGTAAAAAAATATTCAATACAACGGGAAATAAAATAGTTTATAGACTTGGTTTAATCAGACTGTTATTCTTTTTGATAAAAATCAAACCCGATTTAATCCATGTTATTACTTTTGAGCGATTTTCTATTATTTCAATAGTCTATAAAATATTGTATCGGGTAAAACTTGTATATACAGTTCACGGTGTAATTGTAGATGAAAATAAAATTCAGAATCAAGGAATATCCCACATATATATTATTAAGGACATATTAGTCGAGAAATCTTTATTTAGGTTTGCTGATAGGGCTATTTTTTTATCTGAAATATCTATTCAAGCAGCGCAAAGGTATTATAAAATTAATGATGATAAAGTTGTGATCATACCGAATGGTATAGATAATATTTTCTATAGAAAGGAATTACATAAAAACGATAACGAGGAAGAATTTAATATTGTTTTTGTCGGTAACACCAATAGAAAAGGAAAAGGATTTGATCTCTTATTATCGGCATTGAAAGAAGTTAAATTTAGGGCTAATCTTTATGTTGTTTCCGAATTATCCGAAACAAAGTTCTTGAATGAAAATGGACTAATAAAAATATTTTTTGTAAATAAAATGGATACCGAAGCTTTTGCAAAATTTTTAAATGATAAACATTTTTTTATTTCGGCAAGCTTGTTTGATTCGTTTTCACTAACCGCTATTGAAGCCATGGCAGCCGGAGTTATTCCTGTCGTTACTAGGGAGACTGGAATGGCTAGATTCATTATTCACCGTGAAAGTGGTTTTATTTATGATTATGGTAATTATAAAACACTTGCTAATTTATTAACTCAATTGAGCTCAGATATGGAATTAAGAAAACGAGTTTCAAATAATGCCAAACTGATATACAATCTTCTTAGCTGGGATAAAATCATAGAGCAGTATATTTTCTTATATAAAGAAATAATTAACTAAAAATGAAAGTTTTATTTATTACAAATGAACTGTTAAACTCTTGCGGAGTGTCAAATCATCTTTATTATCTTTTGCCGGAACTGAAAAAACTCCCTAATATAGAAATATTATTACTATGCGGTGGTGGGGATGCAGTAGATAAATTTAAAGAACTAAGTATCCCAATTATTGTAGATGCAAAATTTAATCATAAGTATCGATCAATAAAGCGATACTTATTCGCTTTATTATGTCTATATAGATTGATAAAGAATAATAATATAGAAATTATCCACTCGCATAATCATTATGCGGCTAGCATTGCATTTTACGCAAGCAAGATAACAAAGACCAAAACAATTCTAACAAATCATGGACTTTTTCCGGAAGTTGGTATATTAAATCACTATTTAGCAGATAATATCGTTGCAGTGAATAATCATATTTACGATTATATTATTTCAAATAAATTTGCTGATAATCTAAAAGTAAGATTAATTAGAAACGGGGTTCCGCTATCTGGCCTTAATAAGTCACGAAATAAGAAAATTAAATTCTTAGCAGCATCAAGACTTGTGAAAGGGAAAGGAATTGATGTATTTATTAAAGCAGTTAGTCTTCTTCCCGCAAATTATAAAGAAAGGGCCGAGTTTTATTTTGCAGGCAAAGGTGAGCTTGAAGATGCACTTTTAAAAGTAAACAAAAATCTTAAGGAGCCCGTAATATTTCTTGGTGAAATAAAAAACCTGAAAGACGAATTAATGAAATATGATGTTTTTGTTTTTCCATCCATATCAGAAGAGGGCTTCCCAATTGCGATGACCGAAGCAGCATTTGCTAAAAATTTAATAATTACGTCGACATTTAGAGGATTGGAACCGATATTCGATAAAAACGAAGATGGATTGATTTTCAGAATTAATAACGCAGTCGATTTAGCTGATAAAATAAAATATGCAATAGATAAATTTCCAAAACTTACGGGATTGGTTGAGGCGTTTTATATTAAGGTAATTGAATTGTTTGACCTACAAAGAATGGTAACTGAAATAGTCAAATTATATACCGAAATTCTGTAATGAATTTGTCAATTTTAATTACAACCTATAATTGTGGGAATTTTATTACACCATCAATAATGAGTGTATTAAACCAAACACATAAATGTTTTGAATTATTAGTAATTGACGACGGCTCAAATGATAATACAGAAATTATTATTAAAAATTTTCAGGATAAAAGGATAAAGTACATAAAAATCGATCATATTGGGAGAAGTAAGGCGTTAAATTATGGCTTGAGGGAAGCTAAATATGAATGGGTTGCGTTAATGGATGCAGATGATATTTGGCATCCACAAAAAATCGAACGGCAATTAAATAATTTTTCTTTTAAGAAGAATGAGGTAATTGCTACTTGGTCTGCTTACTTTAAGCAAAAAACAATTTTATATACAGTAGATACTCCATTAGAGGTTATAGAGCTTAAGGAAAAGATGGCTTTGCATTCATTTATATGTAATCCTAGTGTAATTTATAATAAGAATTTTGTACTTGAGAATGGCGGATATGATGAAAATTTAACTCGTTTTGAAGATTATGATTTTTGGCTCAAAACGTTAAACAAAATAAGTTTTACTATAATTCCCGAATATTTAGTTTTTATGAGAATTCGTGCTTCTTCGTCATCAAATGAAAACAAAAGCGTGACAAGGAAAATTGTTTATGAACTACAAGAAAAGTATTCTGATGAAAAGAAAAATAATTATTATCAGGTAAACCAAGCCGAAATGCTAAGACTAAAAGGTTGGCGGGAATATTTCTATGGTAATAAAATTAAGGTTAGGAGTAATTGGCTTAATATAAACATATTTAATTGGGATTATAGAATGTGTCTTGCGTTTGTGCTAACATTTTTCCCTTCAAATATCCTAAATATTATAAGAGAATACCGTTTAAGGATTAGACTAATAACATTTATCCATCGTTTAACAAATAAATATTGGTTACCGGAAAAATTTCTTAGAGAATTCTTGCATCCAGAAAAAGATTAAAATGATATTAATGAAGAATAATAAGAAAGATTTCTAATATTGGTAAACTCTAGAATTTATAATCTAATGACGAAAAATAAGATTGTAGTATTACATCTTCAACCAGAATTAAATATTACTTGTGGCATAAGTAAAACCATTTATCTACTTGTAATTAATTCTAATAAAAGATTTACTCAGTTAATTTGCACTTTCGGAGGTGATGGAATAGAAAGATTCACAAATGCAGGTGTTAAGCCTATACTTCTTAAGAACTATAAAAATAAAATAATTTTTGCCCCAATTATATTTTTCAATTTGTATATCATTTGTAAAAAATACAATGTTGAGATAGTCCATTCGCATCATCGATACTTTGATTTCCTATCCTATATTTTGTCGAAATTTATTAAAATAAAAACAATAACAAGTGTGCAGAGCAAAGTAAGTAGATTACAAAAGTTTAGTTATAATTCAGATATATTAATCGCTGTAAGTAACTCAATACAGAATCATTTGATAGAAAAATTTTTGATAAATAAAAATAAAATAGTGACAATTAATAATTTTATCATAAGAGATGAGTCGTATATAAAGGAAAGCAGAGAATATTTAATGAAAAAGTACCTTCTTGGTTCTGAAGACATTACTCTGACTTTTGTCGGTAGGTTTGATACTGAAAAGGGGGTAGATATATTGCTAAAAGCATTCGAACCTTTACAGTCAATGAATAATAATTTAAAATTGTTATTAGTTGGTAATGGGCGAGAACAAGCTTTTGTTACTCAATTTATTAACAAACACAATTTGAAAGCTAAAATTATCAATGCAACCTTAAATATTTTTGAGATTTATAAGATATCAGATATCGTTATTCTGCCTTCTAGAGTTGATCCATTCCCATTGGTAATGTTGGAAGCAGGATTAATGAAAAAACCGTTTATTGGAAGTATGGTTGATGGAATTTCCGAGTTTATTCAAGATGGAATAAATGGATTATTATTTGAATCGGGAAATGCCAAGGAACTTTCATCCTTAATTCTGTCTCTCATTGAAGATAGAGAAAAGGCGAAACAATTAGGGGAAAACTTATACCAAAAAGTAATTGAAAATAATACTTCTGATTATGCAATTAGAGCTTATCAAGAAGTTTATAAAAAAATGATTTCTTAAGGGAAGTAGATCTATTACTATATTTAATATAAATATTAACAGTCTCAAGTATGATGATTTGATGAGTCAAATATCAAAAGCGATGGAGAATGAGGGTGTGAAGTCCATTACTTATGTAACTTCTAACACGTTAAATTTAATCTTTGATAATAATAAGCTGCTAAACATTTTTAATCAATTTGACTTAATCCACCCTGATGGCATGGGAGTTATTATTGCTTCTCAATTATTATATGGTAAAAACGGTTTAAAAAAAAGAATAACAGGCTCTGACTTTTACCCAATGTTGAATCAAGTTGCAATAAAAAACAAATGGAAAATATTTTTCTTTGGGGATGAAGACACAACTTTGAAAAAAATAGTAAAGATTAACCCGCGATTACTTGTTGCAGGATGGCATAACGGATATACTTATAACGATGATGAAATTGTCACAGAAATTAATAAATCTAAAACAGATATCTTAATAGTAGGGTTAGGTTGTCCTAAACAAGAGAAGTGGATTGTTGAAAACAAGGATAAGCTATCTGTAAAGATTATTATAGCCGTTGGTGACGGCATTAAAGTTTTTGCCGGAATAAAAAAAAGAGGTAATAGATTCTTGCAAACTATTGGACTGGAGTGGGTGGCACGATTAATTAATAACCCAATGTTATATTGGAAAAGATATTTGATTGGAATCCCATTGTTTTTATTTCGGGTAATAGGATCAAAATATTCTAATGGCAAATAGTATGAAGTATTTTCTTTTTGTGTTGTTTGGTATAGTTATTTGCTTGGGCACCCTGCATGGTCAGCAAAGACATATTACAAAAGTTCAAAACAATTCCTTTTTTGTAACAATTGATTCAAGTTCTTGCAAATTTACTGATACTACAAAAGGGAAATTTATTTTACGAGATTATTATAATTTTGCTGACCCTGCTTCACCCGGTACTTATGTACTTCCATACAAAGACATAGTACTTGCAATACCCCCTTATTCGCGCCCTAACATTCAAATCGTAAATAAACAGGAAACTATTCTAAGCGATTATATCCCAGCTACTAACCCTCTCCCTACTCTGACTAACGATTCAACTATTACTCTAAAAAATATCGGATATAAAAATATAGAGAATTATAAGCCTCAAAACATTGTACAAGTTGAGGGCTATTTTTGGTTTAGAGATTATTATTGTGTTCACTTAAGAATAAATAATTATTACTTCGATCAAAAAAACTCAAGCATTGTGGAATATAAGAACCTTCAATTATCATTTAGTTTTTCTCAACCTTTATCGTCATCAGCTCCGATAAAAACCCGTTCACAATATGACAGACAACTTAAGAATTTAATTTATGATGCAGATATTGCCGAACAATTCAGAGCTAATCCAAAGTTAATTATGAACGATTCAACGGATAATTGGATAAATTTCAATTCAACTTATGTTAAGCTTGGCGTAGCAAATGATGCTTTGTTTAGGATTTATAAATCTGATCTCACTAATCTTGGTGTGGATGTGACTGGGATAAATCCTAAAACATTTCAGCTCTTTTTATATGGAAAGGAAATACCGATTTTTGTTAAGAATGAAGATAGCGGAGTTTTTTCAGACAGCGATTATATAGAATTTTTCGGCACAAGAAATTACCCTACAATTTCATATAGGACAATAAATACTCCTGATCAGAACTACAACGAATATCTTAATCGTTATACGGACACGTCAATCTATTTTTTAACATGGGGAAATCAAAATGGCATTCGTTCAAGTATTGACTCAACTTTCATAACTCCAATAAGCGATACACTTAAATATTGTACTCAATTAGTGCACAATGAAAAAAATATAATGGTTCAAAATTTATATGATGATGAAGTTGAAAATCAATCACCCGGCTGGATGAGAAATAGATCCTGGTATTGGACGTGGCTTTTTGTCGGACAAACCTCCTATTCATTCCAGGTTCCAAATTTATATCCAAATGAACCAGCTAATTTTTATTTTAAATTAGTCAGCGCTGGCTCAAACCTTTCTACAAATTCACACAATATTACTCTGTCTGTTAATAAGGCCACTTTAGATTCGGAAGTTGTAAACAGATATCAGCAAGTACTTCTTCACGGTACTGTTAATTCCAACAATTTATTATCAGGGACCAATCAACTTTCTGTCAGGAATTATGATAACGGGACTTCCCCCAATTATCTTGCTATAGATTGGTATGATATTGAATATCCAGCTTATTTAATTATGCAAAATGATTCTCTTTATTTTAAAGTCAGTGATGACGTTACAAGAAAGGTGAGAGTTATTCAAATAAATAATGTTTCCGATACTGATCTAATCATTTACAAGGTAAAACCGGGTTTTATAAGAAAACTTAATTTTATTATATTGTCAGGCAAACTATTTTTCACAGATACGATTGGAGCAGGAGATACTTATGAAATCATTTCACCTTCAAAAATTCAGAGACCAGTTTATTATTACAAGAAGCAGTTTGTTGATTTAAGAAATTCAAATAACCAGGCTGATTACATCGCAATAACCCATCCTGATTTCCTGCAAGCTGCAAGCAATTACGTGCAAAAAATATCTTCAATGTATTCTGTAAATGCAAAATTAATTAACGTGCAGGACATCTATGATGAATTTGGATATGGATTTCCAACTCCAGAATCAATTAAGCTTTTCATTGAGTCTGCTTTCCAATACTGGCAGAGTCCCAAACCTTCGTATCTTACAATAATTGGAGATGCAGATTATGACTATAAGCATTATTTGCTTATAAATAATGGGACAATCGGAGGAGGAAATTATGTGCCTTCGTACGGTGATCCGGTTAGTGATAATTGGTATGTTGTTTGGGGGGACAGTTCCATTGCAATTCCTCAAATGATGGTTGGAAGAATCCCAATAAATAATTCTTCAGATCTGAATTATTATTTAAGTAAAGTTGTCAATAATTATAATTCACCATACGATGAATTCAATAAAAGGTATTTACTATTTTCCGGGGGAGATGCTACCAGTCAAGCAGAAATTGATCAACTAAAAACAGTTAATGATTCGATAATAACCGAGCTATTGCGGCCTAAACCAATAGCGGGAGAATATTCGCATTTTTATAAGACAATTAATCCAGCTACAAACTTTGGTCCTTATACTTCAGATCAAGTGCAGTCTGCGATTTCAAATGGTGGAGTCTTTATCTCATATATAGGGCATAGTGGAACTGCTACCTGGGATAATAGCATTAACGAAACGACCCAGCTTGAAAACAATGTCGGTAAAAATTCCTTGATGACTGATTTTGGCTGTTCTACAAATAAATTTGCAGAACCTGACATTATCTGTTTTGGTGAAAGATTTCTTTTAAGTAATACCGGGCAAGCTATAGATTATCTAGGCAATTCGTCTCTTGGTTTTACCACTACTGCTACTACAGTACCAATTTTATTCTATCGTTCTCTTTTACTGGACACATTGCATCAAATTGGAGCAGCTCATTTAAATGCGAAAATCCAGATGTTTGATCTTTACGGAGGTTCGGAAGTATTTAACGATTTTTCATATACTAATTCACTACTTGGCGATCCTGTCATTGAAATAAAAATTCCAAATAAACCAAACTTAGAAATAAGTCAAGATGATATTAATTTTCAGGACAATTCAATTACTGAAAATGATGATTCAACTTTAATGAAATTTGTCGTGCATAATTTTGGATTGGCAATGAATGATAGTCTTCAGATAAGAATAATTCATTCATTACCGGACAAATCAGTAGAAATAAAAAACTTAACTATCCAGTTACCCGATATTTCAGATACGTTAAGTGCCTGGCTAAATGTTAAATCTATGCCGGGTACACATTCTGTACAAATTATTATTGATCCCAATGATTATGTGGATGAGATTTATAAAACTGACAATACTGCGCAGACTACCTTCTATGTAGCATCTGAAAGCCTTAAAGATTTGATAGCAAATAAGGTCGAAAATTCTACTCTTAATTTTATTGATGTTCTTAGTCCTACTTTGAATAAGTCGATAAAATTCAACATTATTATTCAGACATCTCTCGAAGCAAACTTTCAAACATATAACCAGTTCTCGGATTCTGCGCAACCCTTTATTACACATATAAGCCTTTCAAATCTTACCCCCGGGAATAGATATTGGGTACGTTATAAAATAGATGATCAGAATTCCTTATTTTCACAGCCTAAATCATTTTTGAATTCAGGCAATTATAAATTTTACCTCGCTGATTCAACATCTTTTGAAAACCAGAATAATAAAAATGTAAGTTATTCAAATACTAATTTTCATCTTTCACAAGATTCGATAAAAATTTCAGTTATATCTGAAGGTTACTATTCCGGCGCCAGCTGCTCTATTTTGATAAATGGAAATAATATTTTATCTAACACATATTTTGCAGGGATGGGAATAGCTGTTCTCGATCAGAATTCATTTGCAATAGATACGACTGCTTGGTATAACCTTTTTAATCAACCTGCTAACATGCAGCAATTAGTGAACCTTATTAATTCAATACCTAATGGTAAGATTGTACTAATGGGTGTTGCTGATGATGCAGCAAATAATATAACGGCAGCTTTGAAAACAGCAATCAAAACTTTAGGCAGCGCTTTGATCGATTCATTAAAGTTTAGAGGTTCGTGGGCAATTATAGGTCAGAAGGGCGCTGCAAAAGGTTCTGTTCCCGAAGGAATCGAAGAGCCTTATAGTGGGTTAGTGACAATTGATTCCATTGTCTCAGTACCTGCAGTTGACGGGAGAATGATTACTAATAATATTGGACCAGCATCTAAATGGCAATCAATGCAGGTTAACCAAAATATTTCTTCAGATGAGTCGATAAAATTCAGACCTATTGGAATAAAGGCAGACGGTTCTTCTGATACATTAAATTATCTGACTGTAATTAACAATTTCGCAGATTTAAGTTTTATTGACTCCAGAAAATATCCTAATCTAAAATTGGATGCAGAAATACATGCTTCTTCTGTCGGTATTTCTCCGACGATAAAATTAATTGGAGTTAATTATACCGGGTTAGCAGAGCTTGGCACTAATTACCAGGTTGTCTCGATCTCACGTGATTCTGTTCTTGTCGGAACAAATGAAGGTCTGCAATTCTACGTATACAATGTCGGAGATGTTCCTGCGGACAGTTTCAATGTTTTAGTAGATGCGGTTAATTCGGATAATTCAAAAAATAAGATATATGAAACTCTGGTAGATAGTCTTAATCCCGGAAGCAGGCGTTTGTTCAATTTAAATTATGTGCCCACGAGTGCCGGCTCTAAAAGTTTTTATATTACCATTGATCCTGATAATAAAATTGCAGAACTATATAAAGATAATAACATATTTTCAATTCCATTTTATGCGAAGGGCGATACATTGAGCCCTTCATTAAAACTAACGTTTAATGGTAAAGATATTATGGATGGCGACTATGTATCTAATAATCCTAAGATAAAAATAGAACTTAATGATCCTTCGGCACTTCCGATTACTGATACTTCAGATATCAGTATTTTACTTAATAATAATCCTGTTTATTATTCAAATAATACTTCAGTACTTTCTTATCAATTTAATCCAGCAAATCCAAAGTTTGTTGTTAATTATTCTCCTCATTTGACCGATGGCAATTATAATCTTACAGTAACAGGGAAAAATGCACTTGGCAAAATCGTAGATTCTACCGGTATAACAAAAAACTTTTCCGTGTCGAACCAATTCCAGATTCTAGATGTCTATAACTATCCAAACCCATTTCCTAGCGGTACCTACTTCACATTTAAATTACCTCAATTACCAGATGAATTGGATATTTTAATATATACGGTGGCAGGTAGATTAATAAAGCAAATTAAGGTTTATTCGCCCCAATTAAATTATGATTTTAATAAGATTTATTGGGATGGAAGGGACGAGGACGGCGACTTGCTTGCAAACGGAGTATACTTCTATAAAATAATAATTAAAAGAGCGGGTGCTACAAATAACGTTATTCAAAAATTAGCAATTGTTAGATAATATCAATTAAAAATATTTTACTATATTGGTAATAAATTTTATAAAGGATTTTAAATGAAAAAATTCATTCTATTTGCTCTTTTATTTGTTCTTATTAAGCCTGCATACTCTCAAGAGCCCTTTTATCCAAGACAAGGAAGCGGTTATTTCGACGGCGGCTTTGGTTTAAACTGGATAGATGGTGAACTCTATTATTCTTTTCATATACGTCCTGAGATTGCTTTAGGTAATTGGGGGATGGGTTTAGACTTAAATTTTGATATAAATAAGAATGGAAATGTTCGTAAAGAAAATTTTAATGAGTTATCAGATTATTTAAGCATTATACGTTATATAAGATACGGAGAAAAACATGATCCTGTCTACATAAAATTAGGCGCGCTTGATTATTATAATCTTGGTTATGGCAACATAATGTATCAGTATAATAATAGCCCCAGTATTGACTCAAGAAAGATCGGATTAGTAACTGATATCGATTTCGGCAGCTTCGGTTTTGAATCTATTTACAGTACCTTTGCAGAAGCCGGCGTAACTGCTGTAAGAGCATATGTAAGACCGTTAAGGTTTACAAATTTAGCTGACGTCCCGGTAATTGGCAATTTGGTAGTAGGCGGATCTTACGCTGTTGATTTTAATAAGTATTCAGGAATAGTTTATGTCCCAGATTATAGTAAAGCCACTCCAGTTCCACCATTAGGTAACTATTATGCTTTTAAACCACAAGATAAAGGCAGGATGCAAATTGTCGGAGTAGATTTGGGTTTGCCGATTATTAACACAAGTATGTTCAACCTACAGCTATATACGGATTATACAAAAATTATTAATTACGGCAGCGGCGTCGCAACCGGAATCATGCTAGATATGAATGGTTTGGGAATTCTAAATGCTTCAGCAAGGCTTGAAAGGCGATTTAACCAAGCTCAATATATTCCTTCATATTTTAATTCAATGTATGAAATTCAAAGGTATCAATTTGACACTGCCAATGGTTCTTTTACAAGCAAAGCTGATTTATTAGCCTCAATGACTAATCCGGATAACGGTTATTTTGGCGAATTGGAATTACATTTTCTTGGATTACTTGACATAATCGGAAGCTATGAACGCCTCGATAAAACTCCCAACAGCGGGGTCCTTCATTTATTTGCAAACGTTTCATCTGAGGGAATGCCGGTGGTAGTCAGAGGCGGTTATGATAAAATTAATATCGGCTCAGAGTCACAGATTCTGAAGGTCGATAACAATTCTTTCATGTACTTTGAATTCGGTTATAAACCGCTTCCATATCTGCTAGTCTCGATGCTTTACAAATGGACTTTTACACCAATAAGGGATTCAAATAATAACATCATAGATTACCAACCTCAAAAGAGAATTGAACCTAGAGTTTCTTTTATTTACCCCCTTAACTTCTAATAACAATAAGACTTAGGAAGCCCAATGTAATAGTGGGCTTCCTCCCTCATTAACAATTTCTTAACATAAGCGTAACTATTCATTAACACACAGAATTTTTTTTATCCTTAATATTGTCACGTCAATTTTAGCTAAAAGTTTCAATCAAATATTTATTAACAAATAAAAGTAAAACACAATGAAAAAACTATCATTACTATTTTTCTCCATCTTGGTTTTCGCCGGTATTCTAAATGCACAAGATAAAGGGCCAAAATTCAGTGGTTTAATGTTTGGTGATTACTACTACGTAACATCAAATCACGATCAAACTCAAAATTACTTACAGGCATTTGAATTTAGAAGAATTTATTTAACTACTGACTATACAATTTCAAGTGACATGTGGGCTAGATTTCGTTTAGAATCAGACCCAACCGCATCTAACCTTGGTAATGGAAAATTATCAACAATGGTTAAAGATGCATTCTTAGATTGGAAAAATGCAATAGGAAACGGTGATCTTACTATCGGTTTACAAGGCACATGGAATATCAACATGGCAGAAGGAATTTTCGGATACCGACCTCTTGAAAAAACAATTCAAGATTTGCACGGAATAAGCGCCTCAAGAGATCTTGGTATATCTCTTACACAAAAATTCTCTGATGCATTTTCAGCGGGACTTTTACTCGGTAATAATACCGGTAACGGTGATTCCTTCTTGCCAGGTCAAACCACAAATAACGGGCAGGCTAGATATAAATCGGGTTATCTTTTTCTACAATTTATTCCAACATCAGGCCTTACTATTTTAGTTGACGGACAATACTCGGGCGCACCTGCTTCAAGGTATGCTAAAACCGGGGATGTGATTGTCAATTATGCTACCAAGGAGTTTAGCATTGGAGCTCAGGGGTTTGTTAACGCAATTGATCATGGCGAATCAGACGGCTCAACTTTACAAAGAAATGGCATCAGCTTAAATGGATGGGTTGGACTTTCAGATGATATTCGCTTTGTTGCAAGGTATGACAATTATACACCTGACGCAAACAACAAGAATACAACAATTGCGAATAGTACTCAGAGTTTTGTAATGGGCGCACTTGACTTTGCAGTGAGAAAAAACGTTCACATTATGCCAAATATTGAGTATACTTCATACGGACTTTCCGGCTCTAAAGCAGATGTTTTACTAAGAGCAACTTTCTTCTTCAGTTTCTAGAATTGATTTAAAATTATTTCACAAATTATTTATATTTACAATAGGAGTTATAAAATGAAGTTCAAATTTCTTTCTCTGATAATAATGATAGCGGCAATATTCTCTGCTACATCATTTGCACAAGTTAAGCTTACGGGAGCTGGCTCTACGTTTGACTATCCAATTTTCTCTAAATGGTTTGATCTTTATAACAAAATGACAGGTATTCAGATTAATTATTCATCTATAGGAAGCGGCGGCGGAATTCAGCAAATTACTGAAGGAACTGTAGATTTTGGTGCTTCTGACGCTCCATTAACACCTGATCAAATGAATGCATTTAGATCAAAGAGGGGAACCGAGATCATACATTTACCCATTATTATGGGCGGGGTTGCAGTTACATATAATCTTCCAACTGTAGGACAAGGTTTGAAGCTTGATGGTGAGACATTATCGGATATTTATCTTGGAAAAATTAACAAATGGAATGATCCAAGAATTGTTAAATTAAATCCAGGCAAGAATTTGCCAAATAGAGCAATCCTTGTAACACATCGTTCGGAAGGAAGCGGAACAACCTTTATATTTACCAGTTATTTGTCAAAAGTTAGTCCTGAATGGGCAAAAAAAGTAGGTAACAGTACCTCAGTTGATTGGCCTGTAGGACTTGGCGGCAAAGGCAGTGAAGGAGTTTCGGGGTTGATTTCTCAAACACAGGGTGCAATTGGTTATGTTGAATTAGCGTATGCAATTCAAAATAAACTTCCGTATGCCATTATGAAAAATAAAGACGGAAATTTTACTGCTCCAAATTTTATCACAGTTACGGAAGCTGCTGCCGGTGCAGTAAAGAATATGCCTAAGGACCTTCGTGCAGTTATTACCAATGCAGACGGTAAGAATGCATATCCGATTTCAGGTTTTTCGTGGATTGTGGTTCCGAAAGATATTAAAGATTACACAAGAGCTGCAGCTTTAGTTAAGTTTTTAAGATGGGGAATTACTAAAGGACAAGAGTATGCTCAAGGTCTTTATTACTCGCCACTCCCAAAACAAGTTCAGAAATTAGATCTTGAAAAAGTTAATTCAATTACAAGTAACGGAAAAAAGATTAGTGTTAAATAATTCAGCCGAAAATTCGAACATAAATGAATCGTTCGTTAAAATTCAGAATTTCTTTAAGAAAAATAAGAGAAAAGATACTTCATCCTTCTTAAATAAAATTCTTGGAAATAAGAATCTAGGCGACTTAATTTTTGAAAAACTAACACTGCTATTTGCAGTGTTAGTTTTTTTATTAGTAATCTTTATGGGATGGGAGATGTATTCCCATTCAATTCTTTCGATTAAAAAATTTGGTTTAGGATTTTTAGTCTCATCTACTTGGGATCCATACCGTGAAATTTTCGGAGCTTTACCTGTAATCTACGGTACATTAGTTTCATCATTTCTGGCATTGTTAATTGCTGTTCCACTTGGTATAAGCGTAGCAGTATTTTTGTCAGAGCTTGCACCTTCATGGATTGAGAAACCGCTTTCATTTTTAACCGAATTATTAGCTGGGATTCCCAGTGTTATATATGGTTTATGGGGAATTTTTGTTTTAGTACCCTGGCTTCGTGACACAATTGAACCCTATCTTCAAAATGAATTCCCAAACTCTCCTTTTTTTCAGGGAGCACCTTATGGATTTGGAATGCTAGCAGGAGCCATCATTCTTTCAATTATGGTTCTTCCTATAATCTCATCAATATCCAGAGATATTTTACGATCGGTGCCCGATACTCAGCGAGAAGCGGCTTATGCTCTCGGTGCTACAAAATGGGAAGTAACTAAAATTGTATTGGGTAATGCAAAATCGGGATTGGTTGGAGCTATAATGCTAGGCTTGGGCCGGGCTATTGGTGAAACGATGGCAGTTACTATGGTTATTGGAAATCGAGCACAAATATCAGCTTCTCTATTGGATCCTTCTTATACAATGGCGAGTGCTGTAGCAAATGAATTTACTGAGGCCTCATCGGACATGTATTTAAATGCTTTAATAGAGCTAGCACTTGTCTTATTTGTAATTTCAATAATAATCAATATTCTTGCACATCTTCTTGTATGGAGCACTGAACGTAAATGGAAATAAAATCATACAAGGGAAAATTTAATTTTATAAGGAGAAGAATAACCAACGTTGTTATGCTCTCAATATCTTTTCTGGCAGCCATAATTACAATTGCCCCATTAGTCTTGATATTTTATTACACAATATCCAAGGGAATTGCTAACCTAAATATCAATTTTTTCACAAAGCTTCCTACACCTGTTGGTGAATCGGGCGGAGGAATGGTTAACGCTATTGTCGGAACATTAATATTGATAGCTATCGGCGGAGGTATAGGCATTCCTGTGGGGATATTTAGCGGTGTATATCTCTCGGAATTTGGGAAAAATAAATTTGGAGCTATAGTTCGTTTCTTTGCAGATGTATTGAGTGGTATTCCATCAATAGTAGTTGGTGTAGTTGCCTATACTCTTGTAGTAATTCCAATGAGGCATTTTTCCGCATTGGCAGGAGGAATTGCTTTAGCAATATTGATGATCCCTACTATTACTAGAACTACAGAGGAGATGATTAAACTTGTTCCGCATTCTTTCAGAGAAGCGGGATTAGCATTGGGAATTCCCAAATGGAAAATTACCTTGATGATAGTTCTCAAAACTGCTTGGAAAGGAATTGCTACGGGTATTCTTCTTGGTTTGTCAAGAGCAGCTGGTGAAACAGCACCCCTTTTATTTACTTCGCTTGGAAATCGATTTTGGTCGACAAGTATTTTCCAGCCAATTGCTTCACTTACAGTATATATATATCAATATGCATCGTCCCCGTTCAAAGATTGGAACGACCAGGCCTGGACGGCGGCGCTAGTATTAATTATCCTTATTTCTCTTTTAAGTTTAGTTTTTAGAATTATTACAAGATCAAAATATAAAACATAAAATAAATGACGTTTAACACTAAGACTAATAACGATTTTGAAGTGAAACCTAGTCACCCGAGGCATGACTCAGTTAAAATTTCAGTAAATAATCTTTCGGCTTATTTCGGAAAGACAAAAGTACTTAAAGACATTTCAATAGCGATTCCTGAAAAGAAGGTACTTGCTATCATAGGTCCTTCCGGCTGCGGCAAGTCCACTTTTTTGCGAAGTTTAAACAGAATGCATGAAGTAGTCGGCGGTACAATTACCGGAAGCATCATATTTGACGGTGAAGATATTATGAAGCAAGACCCGGTTTATCTGCGAAGAAAAATAGGAATGGTATTCCAAAAGCCAAATCCTTTTCCCACGATGTCAATTTTTAATAATGTAGTTGCAGGATTAAAACTAAATGGATTTCATAATAAAAAAGCTCTTGCTGAAATTGTAGAAAAAAGTCTGATACAAGCAGCTCTTTGGGATGAAGTTAAAGATATTTTACATAAATCCGGCGCAAATATTTCAGGCGGACAGCAGCAACGTTTATGCATTGCACGAACGATAGCAGTGAATCCTGAAGTAATTTTAATGGATGAACCTGCTAGTGCACTTGATCCGCTTTCTACTACGAAAATAGAAGAGCTTATTTTTGAATTGAAAAAAGATTATACAATAGTTATTGTTACTCATAATATGCAGCAAGCCGCAAGAGTAAGTGACTTCACAGCATTTTTTTATATGGGCGAGTTAATAGAATATTCAGAAACAAAAAAAATGTTTGTGGCGCCAGTTAAAAAACAAACAGAGGATTATATCACGGGAAGGTTTGGATAAAATATATATAATACTCGTGAACTTATAGGGGGAGTGATTCTTTTAAGCGTAAGTTCAAGTTTAAGAATAAGACCAAGCCTAAGTTTAAGTTAAAGGAGATCAGGAAATATGGAAAGACATTTTGAAAAAGAGCTTGAAGAATTAATAACAACCATCAACAAAATGGCGTCGATAGTTGATGATCAAGTTGAAAATAGCTTTAGAGACATGGAAGACCCGGGAGTTAGGTTGTATAAAGAAATCAAGCAAAGAGATAGGGAAGTAGATGCTTACGATAATCTAATTATGGCACAATGCGAAAATTTACTTGCATTATATCAACCTGTAGCTACAGATCTCCGTTTTATATTGACTGCTATCAAGATTGACAGCCAACTCGAAAGATGCGGTGATATTGCCGTAAATATAGCACAGCGTGTAAAAAAGACAGATAACTTTAGGGATATAATAGTTCAAACAGATCTCCCGGAAATGTCTAAAATTGCTCGTGAAATGGTTAAAGATGCTATTACCTCATTTATAAATCGTGATAGTGAACTAGCAAAAACTATCTGGAAGAAAGATGATATTGTTGATGATTTCAATAAGAAAATATTCAAACAGCTAGTGGAGAAAATTCAATCAAACCCTGAAATTACAGAAGCATGTGCCCATCTTATTGTTCTATCAAGGCAAATTGAACGTCTAGCAGATCATGCTACTAATATATCCGAAGATGTTATATTCTTAGTTGAGGCAGAAATTATTGCTCATCAAAAAAAATTAAGCGGATATCAATTCCCCTAAATAACTTATAATAAATTGACAGATTTTCTGTAAATCGAAAGCGGGAAGCTTAGGTAAGTCTTAACATAATTAAATCATTAATTTAGTGATCATCTTTTTTAATTTTATGCAATGCGGTTTTAATTCTCTTTATTGATTCATTCTTACCAAGAATAAATAATATATCAAATACGCCCGGACCCACACTAAGTCCCGATACTGCTAATCTAAGAGGGTGAATCAATTTTCCTTTTCCTATATTTAAAGTTTCAGCAGTTATAGTCAAAGCCTTTTCAAAATCTTCTTTTGCCGGATCCATTAAAGCTGCAAAAGCTTCGCATAATTTATTTAACTCGTCAGGGGTTTCAGATTTCCAGTTCTTATCTATTGCAGCTTGTTCGTATGCATTAGGAGCTTCAAAGAAAAATTTACTTTTAGTAAAATATTCGTTAATAAAAATAACTCTTTCTTTCATGACATTAATAATTTTCAATAAATAATCGTCAGAAAAGTCTTGAAAGTTTATGTTCAGTTTTTGAGCTTCCTTTTTAAGGAATTGAAGAAGTTCTAAATCTGGTTTTTGACGGAGATGTTCAGAATTAAGCCAATTTAATTTTTCTAAATCGAATACTGCGCCTGATTTATTTACTCTTTCTAATGAAAACTTTTCAACCAATTCATCCATATTATAGAATTCTTTGTCGTCTCCTGCATTCCAGCCAAGCAATGCAACGAAATTAACCAATGCGTCGGGTAAAAATCCCTTTTTGCGATAATCTTCAACCGCAACATCTCCTTGGCGTTTACTTAGTTTAGTCCTATCGGGGTTAAGGAGCAACGGCAGATGTGCAAAAATTGGTTTTTCCCATTCAAAGAAATCATAGAGTAAAACATGCTTAGGAGTAGAAGAAAGCCATTCTTCACCGCGAATTACATGGGTAATCTGCATTAAATGGTCATCAACAACATTGGCGAGATGATACGTAGGATAGCCGTCTCCTTTTATAAGAACCTGATCATCAACATTATTACTGTTAAACTCAACCTGCCCGCGCACTATATCATTAAAAATTATCTTTTTATCAGCTTCAACATTTAACCTTATTACATGCGATAATCCTTTATGAAGATTTTCATCAATTTCATTCTTACTCAAATGAAGGCAATGCTTGTCATATTTGGCTTGCGGAAGTTTCAGGCGTTGTTGCTCTTCTCGAAGTTTATCTAACCGCTCAGGTGTACAAAAGCAGTAATACGCTTTACCCTTTTCAATGAGTTCATCAGCAAAAGTTTTATAATAATGGAGTCTTTGAGATTGTAAATAAGGACCGAATTTATCGCTAGAACCGGGTCCTTCGTCATATTCAAGGCCACACCATTTTAACGATTCAACGAGATTATCTATAGCTCCTTCTACAAAACGGTTTCTGTCTGTATCTTCAATTCTAAGGATGAACTTTCCATTATTATGTTTGGCAAATAAATAATTGTATAATGCAGTTCGTAAACCGCCTACATGCAAATACCCAGTGGGGCTTGGTGCAAATCTAACTCTAGGTTTTTCGCTGATCATAAGTAACTCGAATTGAGATTAAAAAATAACGGAATTTACAGGGCGTGATTTTTAATAAAAATAAAGCAAAGAATGAAAAGATTAAACAGCATTAACTTTGTCATCAGTATAGTATTTAACTTTTTCAATAAATTCCTGACTATCGATTGGTTTAGGAATATAATCGGTTGCTCCGGCTTCTAGGCACTTTTCTCTATCGCCTTTCATAGCAAATGCAGTTAGGGCAATAATTGGCACTTCCTTATAATCTTTCATCTGTCTAATTTTCTCGGTTGCTTCAAATCCATTCATTACCGGCATTTGCATATCCATAAGTATTAGATCAAATTTTTGCTTTTGTACTGCCTCAACAGCCTCAGCTCCATTTTCAACAACTACTATCGATTCAAAATTATTTTTCTTAAGAAGTCTAGTAACAATTATTTGAGAATGCTTATAATCCTCAACCAAAAGAATTTTAATAGAATCCTTTTTGATAGCAATTTCTTCCGGTGTCGGCGGTTCATCAAACCGGTTAATCATCTGAGTAATAGCGTCAGAAAGTTGTTCTATATTTGTACTACTTTTCTTAAGGAGGTCCGAAAACATTCCATCAATCTTTTTTATATCTTCCTGATAATTTTCTTTACCAGTATAGATTATTATAGGCAGATTCGAAAATTTAGGGTTTGATTTTATTTGTTTAATCAAATCGAATCCGCTAATCTCAGGCATATCAAGGTCTATGATTGCAAGATCAAGAGTCAATGCCTCTATCATATTTGCTACTCGAGAAGAATGAGACTCTGCAATTGCATTAAACCCCGCTTGTTCAATTGCTTCTTTAATTAAGCTTAAGGTAGGAATATCATCGTCAACAATTAAAATATTTGAGTCTTTTTTAAGTCTATAACTCGTCAAGACTTCTATAAGAAATTTATACTGGATAGGTTTTACAAAATACTCAACAGCGCCCATTAAAAAGGCTTTTTGCTGTTCAGCTTCGACAGAGCAAACTATTACAGGTGTATTTTTAGCGTTTTTATGTTCCCTAATTCTTTTGAGTAACTCAAAACCGTTAGCATCAGGTAAAACAATGTCCATAAGCACGGCAAGGAAAACTTCTTTATCAATCATTTTTATAGCTTGCTCTGCTGAGTTAACTATAGTCGGCTCATATCCCCACTTATTAAGGTAATTGCTTAGTAGCTTTGAGGTTGCATAATCATCTTCTACGACCAAAACTTTGTTTTTCTTTCCCGGTTTAGGTAGGGCGCTTATTTGTTTCTCAATTGTTGAAACATTTTCGGAACCAATATTAAAATTGTAGGTAGTGCCTTTGCCCAATGAACTAGTGACCTCTATTTCTCCTTTTAAAAGTTCGATATATTTCTTTGCAAGAAGGAGGCTCAAACCTGTAGTGCTTCCTATCTTTGGATTTCCGAGTTCAATAAGGGAAAACGGTTTAAAAATTTCTTTTAGTTTATTTACAGAAATACCGGAACTAGTGTCGCTGATTCTAAAGTTAATCTTGTCTGATGATCCTTCAGATACCGATATTGATATTTTCCCTTTTTCAGTTAATCTTAAAGAATAAGTTATTATGTTAGTAAAAATAAATCGAAGTTTTTGTACGTCAAGTCTAATGAAATCGGGTAATGTCTTTTCTATGCTAACTATAAACTCGATCTTATTCTTATTTATCTTATCATTGAATGTTTTTATAACATCATCTACAAATGATTTGATATTAGTGTTTGACAATGCAGGCTTGCAGGATCCGTTATCAATTTTAGCAAGATCGATTAAATCATTTAGTTCTGCAAGTAAATTGAAAGCGCTCTCTTTAAGAGTTGTTACATATTCTTTTTGAGTCTGGGTCAAATTATCTTCATACAAAAGGGAAGCAAAACCCATTATACTATTGACCGGAGTTCTAAGTTCCTGGGCTATATCAGAAATAAGCTCTGCTGTAGAAGTGGATGAAGACTTATCATTACTTATCCAAATATTTACAATACTTGAAAGAATTTCGCCAACTGCTTCTATATTTTCTTTATCAGCTAAAGTAAATGCTGATTTCTTTGCAAGTTTTAATAAAATTGCGTTCTTAAGTGATGATTTTATTATTAAGCAAGATTCATATATTACATACTCCGAAATCTGAATTTCACAATCGCTCTGAGTATTTAATGATATTGCTTTAGATTTTTCTTTAAGTAGGCTACACGACTTACACTCAAAAACAGAATTTACCGAATATGATTTTTTTACATCACTTGATTTGCCGGTTAAGATGATCCTATTTTGTTCATCAAATTTGAATAAAGCAGCGGATTGTAATTCATACTCATCTACTAAGAATTTGCATATTTCATTCTGGAAATCATGAGGAGATTTGGCTGCAAGGTTTAGCAGGTTGCTAATTTTGTTAAGAAATTCGGTCTTAGAATTTTGCATTTGATTCCTAAAAATTCTTGAGTGATAACTTTTAATACTCTCAAAATTATATTATCTGTAAATATAAATATTTAGAACTGAAAATGACAACAATTCTTATTATTGAGAAAACATTAGAATTAAGGAAAATTTTCAATAATTAGATTTATAATAATATTATTTATTTATAACTGCAAAGTAAATTGTGTCTAAAATATATAAATTTGTTGTGATATTTCTCTTAATTTATTTTGGACAAAGGGATTAAATGGTAACAAAGGCAAAAATACTAATTGCTGAAGATGAAAATATTATTGCAATTGATATTAGTAGAACATTGCAGAAATTAGGATATATTGTCCTTGGCTCTTCAAGAACCGGTAAAGAAATAATAAAAAAGTCTGAAGCGCTAAAACCTGATTTGGTTTTAATGGATATCATTCTTCATGAGGAGATGACTGGAATAGAGGCAGCGGAAAGTATTATGAAAGGTCTTGATATTCCTGTCGTATATTTAACAGCACTTGCAGATGATGAAACACTTCATCACGCAAAAATTACAGAGCCATTTGGATATGTGCTAAAGCCGTTTGACGAGAGGACCTTACATTCGGCAATCGAAATAGCCTTGTATAAACATAAAATTAGTCGTCAGCTAAAGGAGAGAACCCTAGAATTAGAAGAGGAGAGAAACAAATCAAATGAGCTTCTTCATAATATTTTCCCAGCCGAAATAGTTAAGGAATTAAGAGAAAATGGTTTTATAAAACCTCGTGAGTTTTCAAATGTCACTCTTCTTTTTACTGATTTCCAAGGTTTTACCTCAATGGCTTCTAAAATGCCGCCGCAAATTCTTGTAAATGAACTTAATGATATTTTCAAAAGTTTTGATACAATTTTGGAAAGCCACCAACTGGAAAAATTAAAAACGATGGGTGATTCATATATGGTTGCAGGCGGTTTACCAAAAGAAAATTCAGACCATGCTAAAAGGATAATCGATGCTGCACTTGAAATGCAGTCGTTCCTTAGCAATAGGAATCTAACTTCAGAATATAAATGGGAAATGCGTTCCGGAGCCCACTCCGGTAATGTTGTTGCAGGAGTTGTGGGGTTGAAAAAATTCACATATGATGTTTGGGGAAACACTGTTAATATTGCAAACTTAATGGAGCGCTATAGTATGCCGGGAATGCTTACTGTAACTGAAGCTACTTATAATCTTGTTAAAGAAAATTACCATTTTAAATTTAAAGAGAAAGTTGATGTTATAGGCAACGGAGAGATAAACACTTATTTTGTACTAGGAGCCAAGTAGAATTAGCTAATTAGATCTTTACCTCAATCTGTAAACCAAGTCTATTATCAAGATTTCCTTCAATAGTAGAATAACCGGTGCTAAGGCTTTTGACGTTTGGTTTTAATGTTTCTGAATATTTTAATGTAATATCTAAATAATTGGAAATATCATATTTGAATATAATATACCACCTTGAACCTTCGCCTAAATAAATGTTGCCTGAAAGGAATCCTGCCATATCATTTTCGTAATCATAAATTGCAGTATTTATGGATGCAGCACTAAAAAAAGACACGCGGGAAATTATATTTAGTTTCCCAAACATTGTATAATTAATCTCCTGGCTACTAAGAAAGCCGTCTTCGATCTTATTTGATTTCGGCTCATTGAAATTGCTATAAGTGAAAGACCCTCTTAATTGAAGTTGACTGGAAACCTTATATACAAGTTCAATTTTAGATAAATATTTTATTCCAGTCATTATATAATACTGGCTAGCATTAGCCTCTGAATAGTCCTTCTTTTCTCTACGTATTCTGAGCTTAATTCTAATATTATTGGAGAGTTTAGAACTAATGCCGAAGAAGAATTCATCCCCTCTAGAAGGCAAGGGGTTATCGTATGATGCGTAAGGGAAGCTGAATTGATCGTAATAAAAATTTACTGTTCCCAATAATGTCCGCCATTTAAAGCCTGCATAAAAGCCGATTTCATTGTTAGTTGCCCCTGATCTTTCACCAAATCCGCTCCCGTGCAAATTGACATAATTGTATGGATAATTCCGTATGGAAGACATAAAAATAAAGTCTCTGCTTGCAGCTATTTGTATAGTCGCAAAAGAAGAAATAGATCTACCGTTAATTGCAGATTCTCCGGAAAGTGACATATTCTCAAAATATATGTTATAAAAAAAAGAATAGTAATCA
Source organism: Bacteroidota bacterium (assembly GCA_021777835.1). Lineage (GTDB taxonomy): Bacteria > Bacteroidota > Ignavibacteria > Ignavibacteriales > Ignavibacteriaceae > FEN-1297. The sequence goes on from JAJYDC010000004.1 coordinate 69,266, forward strand.
AAATTATTTCCGGTTTTTTTATAAGTTGATGTTGGAGCAAATGGGTTTGAGAAATTTGAATGATAAAATAATATACCTCCGGTTATTGAATTATTGTAGCTATAACTTACGCTGCTCCCGAAGAGCATTTCGGATGATTTATCGACCGCACTCAATTCAACTAAAGTTCTGTGCAATCCATCTAATGGGGTAGAAAGTATTGAACCACTAATCGAATCAATCTTAGCATCGAATTTATTTTTAGAAATAAAACCTGCAAAATTAAATCCATTAAATGAGATACTTCCTGTTATACCACGATAAAAGTTGTTTTCATTAGAGGATATATATGGTACTGCTGTGTAGCATTTTTTTGCACCCGGAATAATTGCTTCAGAGCCTTTTGAAAATCCGTTACTCCCTCCGACTGCAATTCCGTACCCAAATTGAATTTGATAATCTCCAATTATGAAATAATCTAATGGCTTTAAATTCTTTATATCAAAATAGAAAGAAGAAAAATCAGTGACTGAGGTTTCCCCGGCGTCCTTATCTACAAGCGCTCCAGCTTGAAGGTTATTTCCGTATGATATTCCAAATTTATTGTAAAAATGATATGGTGAGCCTGTAAATTTATGCTCGCTGAACCCGCTCCTTGTTTGTAAATCTTCAGTCATTCTATTTTTCAAATAAAATCTTATATAATTCTTTTCCGGCAACGAAAAATATACATTCGCTTTAGTTTTATTACTTACAGAACTTTTTATTTCAACTTTGATAAATGGAAGAATTTTTTCAATTAACTCTGAAGGAATATTTTTAATGAAGAAAAGTTCAGCCTTTGAGAAAAAAGGGCCGAAAGAGTCGCGTTGCTTTATTATAGTCCGAGCGATTGATAAATCAACATAAGGGATTGCTTGAAGTTCTGCGATGCAGGCTTTATTTATATCGACTGGATTGTTAATTAGGCTTTCAATCAAATCAATAGACGGATTTGGATCATTTTGATCGGCATTTTCCTTTACATAATCGTCAATAATATCTTCCATGTTATAACTAACGGAATCACTTTGTCCATAAATATTAAGTGAAAACGAAAATAAAAGTAGAAATATTACCTTCAGTTTACTAACCCTCATTAGTCTATAGATTTTTTAACGATTATTCATATTTAAAATTTTGATTATTATTATCAAAACTTAATATAATACCAATCTGATGCGTTATCCCTAGTTCTTGATGAGTAAAGACCGCATAATCAAACCTTAGGAAAGAATAATTAACACCAACACCCGCTGAATATTTAGAAGGCTCATTTGAAAAGCCAGTACGTATTGAAAAATATTTTACAAAATTGTACTCTATTCCGAATAATATAGAAGCATTCTGAATTATGTCTTTATTCATAGCCAGATGAATTGTTAATTTGTCAGTGACTATATAACTCAATCCCGTATTGAGAATGATTGGGATTTGATTTGGTTCGCTTGTGAAGGAAGCACGGTTAACATTATGCAGGTAAAATCCCCAACGCAGTACATTAGTTAGAAAAGCAATCCCGCCAATATTTATATATAAAGCTGAAGTTGAACCATAATTTCTTATTGATACGCCATGCAAATTTATTGCAGCGCCGCATAAGAATTTGTTTTGATAGTTGTATGAATAGCCAATTGACAATTTGTTCTCCTTATAGAGTTCAAAACCGTAGGTCATTCCGCCAACGGCAAATGAGCCAAACGAAAATGGTTCTTTGTAAGCAACATACCCATTTGCCATTTCGTATAACCCGAACGGAGCGGGGGAGTAATAAACACCAGCCTCACGCTTCATAAATTGTGATAAACCAGCTGGATTATTAAACAAAGCAAAAACGTCGCCATTAGTCGAAGCGTCTGAATTGGAAAGAGAAACTTGTTTAGCCCCCGGACTTATTTGAGGAAAATTAATACTGCTGTAAAAAAGCATTATTAAAGTAATCAAGATGATGCGCAATTCCCAGGTACCCCTAAATTTGTTGTTAGATTATAGTTAAATTTATATATTAAATCAATATTTATTTTGACCTTTAGGAAAAGTGATGAAAAAAATAATAGTTATCTTTTTTATATTAACGGCAGTTTCTTTTGCTCAGGAGCTTAATTGTAAAGTAACTGTAAATATGGATAATCTTACAAATGCTAGCCGAGATTTGCTTTCAGATTTTCAAAATACAATATCTGACTACTTAAATAAAACCAGGTTTACTTCACAAGACTGGCAGGGCGATCGAATAAATTGCTCATTTACTATTTTATTTCTGACAGGTACAACAGATTTCAATTATACCGCTCAAGTGATAGTTACAAGCCAGCGCCCTGTTTACAGATCAGTTAAAAACACTTTGATGCTAAGCATAAACGATCCTATGTGGATATTTTCCTACCAAAAAGGTCAAGGGTTATTCTTAAATCAAAATTCATTTAATCCGCTAACAAGTTTTCTTGATTACTATGCATATATGATAATAGGTTTCGATATGGAGTCAGACTATCAATTCGGAGGCACACCCTTTTTTAATAAGGCAATAAATATTGTTAACCTTGCTACAACATCTTCGTCATCAAAGGGGTGGATAAGAACGAGCGGTTCTTATAGCAGGCAAGCTTTGGTTGAGGATCTCTTGAATGACAAGTATAGACCTTTTCGTGAGGCATTCTATCAATATTACTATGGCATAGATATCTTTCCGATAAATCCCAAAATCGGTCAACAAAAAATTGTTTCTTTAATAAATACAATTTACTCGATGCGGGATAAAATTGATTTTTTAAGTATACTAATTAAAACTTTTTTTGATGCGCGAAGCGGAGAGATTGTTGAGTATTTGAAAGGATATCCTGACAGTAATATTTATACTATTCTTAAGCGGATTGATCCGTCCCATACGTCAAGATATGATGCAGCAATAAATGCTACCCCTTAATGTTCTAATGAATTATAATAATTAAAGTTGTCGCTAATTTCTATTTGACTTTCCGTTTATTACAATTAATAAAAAAAAGCCTCATAAGAGGCTTTTTTCAAAAGATTAAATTTTCTTTTCATATATCCTGTATTTCTTGTAAAGCTCGCCATTCATTGCATGAGCACCGCGATTCATCATATCATTATCTTCAAGAATCCAGCTAGCTTCTCCAAGATCAATTCCTATATTATGTGCCCGGTTAACTATTTCCCAATAAAATACTGCATCAAGTCCCTTCTTTTGATATTCAGGAATTAAACCCAGAGTAATAATTCTACTCCATTTAATTTTTTTCTTCTCGGTAAATAATTTAATAAGTCCGAAGGGAAAAAGTCTTCCATTAATTTGCTTAAAAATATAATTATAGTCGGGCAGTACCAATGCAAATCCTACTAATTTATCGCCAATTTCTCCGAACAAAACAAGAGAAGGTTCAACAAGAGGTTTCAAATCCTTTGCCATTGCATCAAGCTCTTCATCTGTCATTGGTACAAATCCCCAATTCGGTGCCCATGCTTTATTGTATACTATTTTTACTTTCTCAACTTCGTTTTTGAAATCTTTTATGTTTAGCTGAGTAATTTTTATTCCCGACCGCTTTTTGGCAATCTCAGCAACACGTTTAATTTTGTCTGAGCCAACAACTTTTTTATTTTCAAGTTTGTAAGCATATAAGTCTTTTGCTTTAGCAAAACCATAATTGTCACAAAGCTTTAAATAATATTTAGGGTTGTATGTCATTAGTAATCGCGGCGGATCATCAAATCCTTCTAATAACATAGCATACTCGTCATTACTCGATGGATTTGCTGGTCCCCGCATTGAATTAAGCCCTTTACTCTTTAGCCAATCTTTTGCCGTATCAAATAATTTATTTGCTACCTCCTGGTCATTAATGCATTCAAAGAAGCCAAAGAATCCTACTTTATCGTTGTGATATTTATTGTGTAAATCATTTTTAATAGCCGCTATTCTGCCGACCAATTCGCCGTCTCTTTCTGCAAGAAAATACTCTGCCTCAGCATGTTTGAAGAAGGGATTCTTTTCTTTACTTAATATTTTCTTTCTATCTATAATTAATGGAGGTACCCAATTAGCGTCCCCTTTATAAATTTTCCATTGAAATTTTATAAAGCGCATTAAATCTTGCTGTGTTTTTACGACCGAAATATTTATTGAACTCATTTTATTCGACCCTTATATAGTTTAAAAATGAAAAAGCATATCTAAGATAGATATGCTTTTGTTGTTTACCAATGCTTAACATCAAATTAACCCGAGCTTTTTGCCTGTATCAGTAAAAATCTCTAAAATCTCGTTTAGATGAGACTCTTCGTGGGTTGCCATGTAACTTGTTCGCATCATTTGTCTACCTGGAGGAACCCCGGGTGAAATAAACACATTTACGAATACCCCGGCATCATATAACATTTTCCACATTTTAAAAGCAATCTCATCATTACCAACAATAACCGGGACAATCGCTGTTCTACCTTCTAAGACTGTGAAGCCTGCTTTTTTTAAGCCCATTCTCATCTTATTTGCATTACTGATTAGCTTAGTAACCCTTTCCGGTTCAGCTTCAAGAACCTCTAAAGCGGCAAGAGCAGCAGCTACAGAAGATGGAGTTGGAGATGCACTAAAGATTAATGCAGGAGAATGATGTTTAATGTAATTAATAACCTTTGCTTCTCCGGATACAAATCCACCCAGGGATGCAAAAGTTTTACTAAATGTTCCCATCGTCATATCTATTTCAGATTCAAGTCCAAATTCGCTTGCACTGCCTCGTCCGCCTTTACCTATAACACCGACCGCATGAGCATCATCTATTAAAATTCTCGCACCGTACTTTTTAGCTATTGAATTCAGATGAATTAAATCCACTATCTCTCCACCAGTGCTAAAAACTCCGTCACTTACAACTAACTTTCCGGCATCAGCAGGAAGTTTTTTTATTACTCTTTCAAGGTCTTCCATATCGTTATGTTTGTAACGGACAAATTCGGCAGTAGCACCTTTAGCCATTAAGTTTCCCGCTATGATACATGCATGATTATCCTTATCGGAAATTACATAATCACCCCTCTGAACTAATGTAGGTATAATCCCCTGTGCGGTTTGATAGCCAGTACTAAAAAGCAACACTGCTTCGCTTTTAAAGAACTTAGCTAATTTTTCTTCTAATTCAATATGAAGATCAAGGGTACCGGTTAGGTAACGTGAGCCGGAACAGCCAGTTCCATATTTCTCAACTGCCTTAATTGCGGCTTCCTTTACTTTTGGATGAGATGTAAGCCCTAAGTAATTATTAGAGCCTGCCATTATTACTTTTCTTCCTTCAATTTGTACAACCGGACCTTCGTTTGCTTCTATTGGTCTAAAATACGGATATAACCCTAATGCCTTTATTTCATCTGCCCTAGTAAAATCATAACATTTTCTAAATAAATCCAACACTCCTCCTTGAAAGTTTTAAGTACTTTTCAAATTTTTAGTAAAAATATAGAATAATTTTCTTAAATTTAGCGATAAAATGTAAAATTAAATACCCTTAAAATCAAATAAAGTATAATATGGAAAACAAATTGATAGCGTTAGTAACCGGCGCTTCAGGTTTCGTAGGAAGCCATTTAGTTGATTATCTTCTAAATAAAGGTTTTATCGTCAGATGTATTGTTAGAAAAACGAGCAGCTTAAAATGGCTGAATGGTAAGGAAGTAGAATTATTTTATTGCGGATTAAACGACAAGGAAGGTTTAAAGAAAGCATTTGAAGGAGTTGACTATGTCTTTCACGTAGCCGGTGTTGTAAAATCAAAAAATCCTGAAGGCTATTTCTTAGGAAACGTTGAAACCACAAGGAATCTTTTAGAAGTTGCAGTTGAATTTAGAGATAAAATAAAGAAATTTTTAGTCGTTAGTAGTCAAACAGTTTCAGGTCCGTCATTAGATGGAAAACCGGTGGATGAGAATAAAGCCTGTAAGCCAATTACGACATACGGAAAGAGCAAACTTGCGGAAGAAGAATTAGCAAAGAAATATATGGCTCAACTACCGATTACTATATGCCGGGCTCCTGCTGTTTACGGTGAACGTGATACAGAAATATTAATTTTCTTTAAAACATTTAACAGCGGATTGATGACTACCATTGGCTTTAGTAAAAAGTTAATCAGTTTAATCCATGTTCGTGACCTAGTAGAAGGATTTTACCTGGCTGCAATATCTGAAAAATCCGCAGGTCAAATTTATTTTATTAGCTCAGAAAAATATTACACATGGCAGGAAATCGGGGAAATAACTTCTAAAGTTCTTAACAAGAAACCCTTTAGTGTAAAAGTCCCGCATTCTATAGTTTTCGTTATTGCCGTCATTGCACAATTCTTTGCAATGTTCAGCAGCAAACCTGCTACATTAAATATTGAAAAGGCTAAGGACATAACACAGCAATTTTGGATTTGCAATACGGGCAAAGCGGTAAGAGATCTAGGCTATCATCAAAAAATATCAATACAGGAAGGGATTAAAAGAACCTGCGATTGGTACAAAAAAGAAGGTTGGATTTAAGGACTTTGAAGGTATTGGAAGACGAAGGCATTTTATTTTCTTATTTTAATGGGAATAAGATTATAATAATAAAAATAGTGGTCCGTTACTAAGCAGTAGTATTTAAAAATTGTCCTGTTATAATTTCACTTACCTTTTAGGTAGCCAAAATGCAGAAAATTTTCTATTCTAGGTAGAGACATAGAATATGTTGGAAATATAATGTAAAACAGGCATAGCGCATTGGAAATGACTAAACAATTGTTAATCGCTCTGCATTGGCGAAACAGATAAATCTCCAATTGATTTAATTAAAGTAGAATCAGAGCTAGATATTATACGGCTTTCGAAATTTCCTGGTCCTTATATTGAAGCTGATACAGTTTGTAATAAATTCCTTTTTTTGCAAGAAGCTGCTGATGATTTCCTGTCTCTCTAATTTCACCTTTGTGCATTACTATTATTTTATCTGCACTTTGGATTGTTGAAAGCCGGTGAGCTATAACTATTGCAGTTCTTCCGACAAGGAGTTTTTCAATTGCTTTTTGAATTATAATTTCCGTTTCAGTATCGACACTTGAAGTTGCTTCATCCAGAATAAGAATATGGGGGTTGAATGCTAGTGCACGTGCAAATGAAATCAACTGTTTCTGTCCTACGCTCAAAGTTGAACCGCGTTCCTTTACAATTTCATCATACTTATTCGGCAATTGTTCAATAAACCTATCAGCACCAACAAGACTGGCGGCTTCTTGTATCTTATCAATCGGTATGTCATTATTGTTCATACTTATGTTAGATTTTATAGTGCCTGAAAAAAGATATACATCCTGAAGCACTATAGAAATATATTTTCTTAATTCCTTTTTATCCAAGGTTTTTATATCAATGCCATCTACAAAAATATTTCCTTTTTGAATATCATAAAACCTTGTAAGGATATTTATCAAGCTTGTCTTACCGGCTCCGGTATGTCCCACAATAGCAACAGTTTCGCCCGGATTAATCTTAAATGAAATATCTTTCAGTATATATTCGTCATTATTATAAGCAAACCAGACATTTTTAAATTCTATTTCTCCATGAACGTCTTTTAAATCATGCGGATGATCAGGGTTTTGCACAAAAGTCTTATTGTCAAGAAGCTTAAATATTCTCTCCGAAGAAGCCATAGCAGTTTGAAGAATATTGTACTTTTCAGAAAGATCTCTAATCGGTCTAAAAAACATTTCAGTGTATTGAACAAAGGCGACAAGAACACCTAGAGAAAGACTACTTCTTACAATCTCTCCGCCACCATACCAAATAATAAGTGCTGTAGCTGTAGAGCTTAACAATTCCACGCTAGGATAAAATATTGAATAGTAAAGATTCGATTTAATGTTTGCTTCACGGTATTCTTTGTTTATATCGAGAAATTTATCTATTTCGTCTTTTTCTTTATGAAAAATCTGAACGACAGCCATCCCTGTGATATGTTCCTGCATATACGAATTTAGTCTTGCGAGATGAAGGCGTACATTACGATAAGAACTCCTTACTTTTCTTCGGAAAAGAAATGTTACATAGACTAAAATAGGAAGTACAGATAATGTAACAAGTGAAAGCTTGATATCCATAAAGAACATAAACACGAGGATCCAGATGACAATGAATACATCACTAAAGACCATAACGATTCCGGAAGAAAATAGATCATTCAACGACTCAATATCATTTGTAACCCTTGTAACAATCCTTCCTATAGGTGTTTTATCGAAGAATCTCAAAGCCAATTTTTGGGTGTGAGTGAAAATTTGTGTGCGCAAATCTAAAATAGTTTTTTGACCCAGATATTGAGTATAGTAGGTCAAGAAATATTGTATGAATGCCTGTAAAATCAAAGAGCCAAAGAGCATCAAACTTATAAGAAAAAGTCCGTGGTAATTTGAATGAGCAATATATTTATCTATTGCTATTTTGGTTAAATAGGGTCTAAGAGGACCGAGTGCAGCAACAACAACGTTTAGCAAAATTGCCGAGATAACGTATTTTCTGTATGGTTTTATGTAACCAAGCAGCCGCTGCATAAGTTTTGCATCATACGCTTTCCCTAAGATTTCATCTTCTATATTATCAGCTGCCATAAACTAAATTACCTTATGATAATTCTTACCGGTTAAAAATGATTTTATGTTCTCAACTGTAGTATCCATAATTCTTTCTACTGCTTCAACTGAATCAAATGCCATGTGTGGTGTGATTATAACGTTTTCCCTACGTAACAGAATATTTCTTCTTAACAAAGCTTCAAGGTGTTCAACGGCAACATTTTTTGTAAGCATTTGATTTTCTTCTTTAAGTAGTTCTTCGCCTTCAAATACATCAAGTCCAGCGCCGGCGAAAATATTATTATCAATTGCATAGTATAGTGCCTGAGGTTCAATTATTCCGCTTCTAGCAGTATTGATAAATAAAGTACCTTTCTTTATGAGTTGGATATTATTCATGTTAATCAGGTGGTGGGTGTGCTGATTGTACGGGCAGTGTATTGTTATTATATCCGAATTTGTCAGAAGTTCTTCTAGTGCGACATAACGAAAATCGAGTAGCTCAGTTAAGATGTGATTTGGCTTTGGATCGTGAGTAATTACTTTCATTCCAAAACCTTTAGCAATTTTTATCACATGAACACCAATACTGCCAGCTCCAATTACGCCTAATGTTTTACCTTTTAAATCAAATCCTTGCAAACCGGCTAATGCAAAGTCATTCCTAGTAGTTCTTACATAAGCCTTATGAATATTACGTGAGAGAGCTAACATCAATGCAAAGGTATGCTCAGCTACTGTATTTTCGCCATAATAGGGAACAGTGGCAACCGAAATATTTCTTGACTGTGCTTTCTTAATATCAATGTGATTGTACCCCGTACTGCGTGTTGCTATTAATTTAAGCTTCTTTGCTTTCTCCAAAACTTTAGAGTTTAAATTAGAATAAATAAAGGGAGACAAAATATTTACTTTTGCAATTAAATTTGAATTAGTTTCATTTAATTCTTCAGGGTAAAAAAATAATTCGAAAGACTTATCAAATTTCTTCTTCAGATATTTTTTCTCTTTTTCAGTAGTTTCAAAAAAAGCAACGGATGTTTTTAGCATTCTTTATCCTTAGTTTAATTCTTCCAGTTCTTTTTCAAGAAGCTGTTTATAATGAAGATCTGCATAGATTCCTCCGAGCGAGATTAGTTCGTCATGCGTCCCTTCCTCAAAGATAGCACCTTTGGAGAGAACGATAATTTTGTCTGCATTTTTAACTGTTGAAATTCTATGACTAATAATTATGCTTGTTCTATCTTTCATAAATTCTTTAAGGCTTTTTAATATTTCTTCTTCGGTGTTAGTATCAACGGCAGAGAAAGAATCATCAAGTATCAGAATTTTAGGGTCAATAGCAATTGCACGGGCGAGACTTGCTCTCTGCTTTTGTCCGCCAGATAATGTTATTCCTCTTTCGCCCATTACTGTTTCGTAGCCATTTGGAAAGGTTTCTACATCTTTATCAAAATGCGCTATCTTAGATGATTTCAAAACTTTTTCTTGGTCGTGTTTTCTTAACCCATAGGTAATGTTATTAGAGATAGTATCCGAAAATAAAAACGATTCCTGTTGAACTATTCCAATTCTGGTTCTTAATAGTTCAAGCGGTATTGTCTTTACGTTTGCTCCATCAATTAGAACTTCTCCTTCTGTACAATCATAAAGACGAGGAATTAAATTAATTAAAGAAGTTTTACCCTCTCCTGTATATCCCATTATGGCAAGTGTAGAACCAGCCGGTATAGTAAGGTTAATGTTATTTAACACATTTGGAAGGTTTTCGTTATACTTAAATGAAACATTATTAAATTCAATCTTACCAGTTAAGTCTTTTATAGAATTATTTGTAGTATCATTGTCTTGAATTTCATAAGGCTCTGCAAAAATCTTATTTAGGCGTTTCATACTTGCCTCGGCTTGCTGAATCATGTTTATAACCCAGCCAAATGCAATCATAGGCCATGTTAGTATCCCAAGATAAGCAATGAATGCTGTTAGATCTCCGAGATTTAAGCTTCCGTTAATGATCTTAACTCCACCAAGCCAGATTACTATAATTACCGAAAGTCCGGTCACTAAAAATAGTACAGGTTGGAGATATGCCTGGATTTTTATCATATCCATATTGCGGTTTAAGAAATCTTTGCTGAGTTGTTTAAACTGGCTAATTTCATTTTCTTCGCGAACATATGATTTAATTACTCTAATGCCGGCAAAGTTTTCTTGAGCCTTGGTTGTTAATTCCGAGAATTTCTCTTGAATAAGGGTAAATTTCTCATGAATAAGTTTCCCGATTTTGTATACTAGTATAGAAAGAAGAGGCAAGGGGAGTAGAGAATAAAGAGTTAAGCTTGGATTAAGAGAGATCATTACGCCAATAACAATTACCAAACGAAACGCAGTATCAGTTGAATACATAACAGCCGGTCCAAGAAATGATCTTACTGCATTTATATCGTTTGTTGCATGGGCCATTACGTTGCCGGTAGAATTATTCTGAAAATATCTTAGCGGCAGTTTTTGGATATGTGACCAGAAATCTTCTCTTAAATCATATTCAATTTCCCTAGAGACGACAATTATCATTTGTCTAATTAGGTATCTAAAAAAGCCTGCAAACAATGAAGCAAGTACAATTAAAATGGAATAATGGATTAGTTGTGCAACTGAAACTTTAACTGTTAACGCGTTGATTGCATTTTTAATAATTAATGGAATATAAATAGAACCAACGTTTGATAATACTACAAACAAAGCTCCCAGAAGTAATTTCTTTTTATATCTAATAAAATATTTCTTAAGAGAAAATAGATTTTTCATATATTTTTTTAATATTAAATAAGTCCTGTCCGCGTACAGGACAATTCAAAAATAAGGAAACAGAATGAAGCGTGCAATGGTGTCTTAGTCGACTACGTCAAATCCGGTATATTTCTGCAGAACTTTCGGTACTATTATTTTTCCTTCCGGTGTCTGATAATTTTCGAGTATTGATACCATAAGTCTGCTGGTAGCTAAACCGGATCCGTTTAAAGTATGTAAGAATTCCGGTTTCTTTGTGATCTCATTTCTATAACGAATATTGGCTCTGCGGGCCTGGAAATTCTCAAAGTTGCTGCATGAGGAGGCTTCCAACCAACGGTTTTCTGCTGGCGACCATGTCTCAATATCATAACACTTTGCCGCTGAGAAGCTTAGATCTCCGGTGCAAAGCAATAGAAGTCGGTATGGGATCTTCAATGCCTGCAATATATCTTCTGCATCCACCACTAACTTTTCCAGTTCGTCGTAGGAAGTCTCGGGTTTAACGAATTTTACCATTTCGACTTTATTGAATTGGTGTACGCGTAAGAATCCTTTTGATTCTTTGCCGTAGGATCCTGCTTCTCTTCTGAAGCAGGGAGAGTATCCTACGTATTTAATAGGTAATTCTTTTTCAGTTAATATTTCTCCGCGATGAATATTAGTAATAGGAACTTCGGCCGTTGGAATCGGATATAATCCATCTTTTTCAATAAAGTACATATCCTCTTCCATTTTTGGGATTTGTCCAGTGCCTTCCATTGATTCTCGATTAACCAGAATAGGAGGAAGTACTTCTGAATATCCATGATGTTCCAAATGGTAATCAAGCATAAAGTTCAATAATGCGCGTTCTAGTGTAGCGCCTTTTCCTATATAAAGAGGAAATCCGGAGCCTGATATTTTAGTCCCTCTTTCAAAGTCTAAAATTCTTAATTTCTTGCCTAGTTCAATGTGATCCAGAACTTTAAAGTCATACTTAAAGGAAAACTGTTCCGGAAGCCATTGCTTTGTCTCGACATTATTGTCCGCTGACTTTCCCACAGGAACGGAGCTATGGGCTATGTTTGGTGTGTGGCGAAGTATTTTGTTTATATTTTCTTCAACTTTCCTCAGCTGTTCATCAAGCTGAGTAATTTGATCCGATACCAATTTCATTTCTGCCAGGATAGGAGTAGTATCTTCTTTCGCTTTTTTCATAATTGGTATTTGAGCGGAAACCTGGTTCCGTTTAGATTTTAACTCGTCAGTCTGCATTATAAACTTTCGACGTTCTTCATCTAACGATATAACTTCGTCAACTACATCTTTAGAATTCTTATTTATCAAGCCTTGTCTGACTAGTTCAGGGTTCTCACGAATATATTTTACATCTAACATTTGTACCTCTGGTTTTTATGGGACGCAGATTCTATATGATCCAGTTAAGATTTTTTAAGATCGAATTGATGCGTTTGATTTTTTAAATTCGTTTGTTAATACTTTTCTTTTGAATTGCAGCTGTTTACCAAAATTGAGTAGGATACCAACTTCAAGATCAGTTCCTCTTAAATAATTTACTAATTGGGCTTCATTCTCTGCAATTAAATTTTCAGCTGCTTTAAGTTCGATAATGACTGCATCATTAACTAATATATCCGTATATTCTCCGACTAAAATCTCATCGTAATGTATATCAATCTTTCTTTGCCTGTGGCAATTTAGTTCAAGTCTTTAAAGTTCAATCATCAAAGCATTTTCATAAACCTTTTCTAAAAATCCACTTCCTAATTTATTATAAACGTTAAAAAATCCCTTTATAATTCGCTCAGTCAGATCAGAATATTTAAAATTCTCATTCATAATCAAAACCGATCATAAAATTTCTTCGTACAATTCCTTTTACCTTACAACTATGTTATAGATTTTATTCTTTACGAAGATTTCTTTTACTATTTGCTTACCGTCGAGATTCTTAATTATCTTCTCATCCTGGAAGACTACTTCTTTGACCGAGCTTTGTTCGCTGTTTAGAGGTAATTCGATCGTGGTTCTTAGCTTACCATTGATTTGAACGGCAATATTTACGGAGTCTTTTATTAATGCTTCGGCATCAGGTTCAAACCAGACAGGATTCTTAAAGATAGATTCTTTCAGTCCGATAATCTCCATACACTCTTCTGCCAGGTGCGGTGCTATAGGACCAAGCATTACTCCAAATCTTACAAGTGCATAAGCTTGAATATCAGCATTACATTTTTCTATATTCTTTGTGAGTTCATTCAAGAGCTCCATCATGGCAGCGATAGCAGTATTAAATCTGAAGTTATTTAATTCTTCATCAAGTTTTTTAATTGTCTCATTTACTTTTCTGTAACAAGATTTCTCTTCTTCGAATAGCTGTGTTATTTCATACTTTGGTATTGGTGATACTCTTTCTAAGATTTTGGGGAAGCGATTGAACAGCTCATAGGTTCTTTGAACAAACCTATCTGATCCTGTTATTCCTTTGTCACTCCAGTCGCCGCCGAGTTCATAGGGACCCATGAACATAAGGTAAAGCCGGAATACGTCTGAGCCATATTCTAACGTGAATTTATCAGGATTAACTACGTTTCCTTTAGACTTTGACATCTTAGCGCCCTGGTTTGTGATAGTTCCCTGATGTATCAAATTAGTAAAAGGTTCATCTGAATTTGCGTAACCAAGGTCTCTTAGAAATTTATGTATGAACCTTGCATATAAAAGATGCATAGTTGCATGTTCAGCTCCGCCTACATACATATCTACAGGGGTCCATTTTTCAGCTAGATCAGTATCAAAGATGTTACTTGTAAAATCCGGGTTAAGATATCTGAAATAGTACCATGATGAGTCAACAAAGGTATCCATAGTATCCGGGTCACGCTTTGCTTCACTGCCACATTTAGGGCATTTAACATTCATAAATGTTTTATTTGATGCAAGTGGGGATTCGCCCGAAGGATTAAACTCAACGTCATAAGGAAGCTCAAGCGGTAAATCCTTTTCATCAATAGGTACTTCACCGCATTTAGGGCAATGAATAATTGGTATTGGGGTTCCCCAGTATCTCTGTCTAGAGATCAGCCAGTCCCTTAAACGGAAATTTGTTTTCCTTTTTCCAAGGTTATTTTGTTCAAGGAAATCACTTATGCTATCTATTCCATTGTTTGAAGCTAAACCATTGAAGCTGCCGGAGTTTATCATTGTGCCGCTTTCTGTATAGGCTGCGTCAAATTCATCTTCAGGTTTAGTGTTATCGCCACCTAATATGACTTTCCTAATCGGCAGATTGAATTTCTTTGCGAATACAAAGTCTCTTTCGTCATGGGCTGGTACTGCCATTACGCATCCTGTGCCATAGGTTAGCAGGGCATAATCAGCAATCCATATTGGTACCTTCTCTCCATTTACCGGGTTAATTGCGTAAGAACCTATGGGCACGCCGGTTTTTTCCTTTACTGTTGAAGTTCTTTCGATTTCAGTTAAGGACTTTATTGAATCCTTATATGAAGCAACCTTCTCTTTGAATTCAGGTGTAGTCAGTTTGTCTACTAACGGATGTTCAGGGGCAATTACAACATAGGTAACGCCGAAAAGCGTATCAGGTCTTGTAGTGAATACAGTAATAGTCTCATCGCTGTTATCTACCTTGAATTTTACTTCAGTACCAGTGCTTTTGCCGATCCAATTCCTCTGCATTGACTTTGTTTTATCAGGCCAATTGATTTCATTTAATCCTTTGAGGAGTTCTTCTGCATAGTCAGTTATTTTGAAGAACCACTGTGTTAGATTCTTTTGGATAACTAAGGTGCCGCATCTTTCGCAAGTCCCGTCAGATTGGACTTGTTCGTTTGCCAATACAGTTTGATCCTTCGGGCACCAATTGACAGGTGCATTTTTTCTGTAGGCTAAGCCTTTTTTATATAGCTGCAGGAATAGCCACTGATTCCACTTGTAATATTTTGGGACGCAAGTCATTAGTTCTGAGTCCCAATCATACATACATCCCATCTTCTTCAATTGTTCGCGTATGTCATTGATATTAGTTATTGTGCTATCGAAAGGATGAATGCCCGTTTTGATTGCATAGTTCTCAGCGGGCAGACCAAAGGCATCATATCCCATAGGTTCGAATACATTAAATCCTTTTAGCTTCTTATAGCGTGCCCAGGTATCTGTAGGACCGTAATTATACCAATGTCCGCAGTGAAGTTTAGCGCCTGAAGGATAAATGAACATAACCAAGGTATAAAGCTTTTTGTCAGTGTCTGAAAGATTGGTTCTATATATTTTATTATCTTCCCAATACTTTTGCCATTTGGATTCTATTTCTGAGAAAGGGTAACGCATTATATATTTTCTTCTTTTTAAATTAACTACAAATTTACCGAAAATGGAAGGGAATTCAAATCTGAAGTGTGTGCAAAAAGTTGAATTAAGAGAAAAAAAAGAGCCGTTAATTGTAACAGCTCTGAGTTGGAAAACATTTAAGAAATTTTGTGCTCTATATCCTAAATCCTAAACCAGCGCTTAGAGTGTTAAAACTCGCAAGACTGTAGTCCACGTTTAAGTTAATTATTCCCAGTCCGAAAGATGCTCCAAGAGTAAACCTGGTTTTATTTTCACCTTTAAGATCAAAAGAAATGTTTACTTGCTGGGGACCTGCAGGGGAATCAATGTTTTGAGTATAGTTTACTGATATCGTTGAACTCTCAAAACCGATGCCTGCGTACGGTGTAACGTTAAGGAAACTAGTACCGAACATTTTACTTGCATTTATATTTACCATAGTTGCGTGGCTAGTGAAAACACTGCCGACTTTCATATTCTGGACGAAGAAGCCTACTGAGAAGTCAACAGGCAGGGGGACGTCAAACCAGCCCGCTGGATTATGCTGTATTCCGAAGCCGAAGTAGCTGAATTTGCCTAAGTCGGAGTTTAACTGAATATCTGGAAGGTATCTAAGTGAGACCGAAGTGCCATAGACGGTTCCGACAGTTAATTGGGGGGCGGCTAAAGGTAATGCGGGTAAGTTGCCAAGGAGGCCATTTACTTGAGTGACGATATCTTGTGTCGGTACAGTATACTGTTGACCATAGGAAGTAAATGTATGTCCCGGAAAATTAACTGACACGAATTGGTTCTTATCTCCGACGATAGTCGGGCCCGAAAGACCAACTGTAAAATCCTGACTTATAATTTGATTTTCAATATCATTGCGCGCGATCGGATTAACAATAGACTGTGTCATTGTGGCTGCTTGATCGCGATTAAACCTGAATGCAGATGATGTAGAGAAGGTTTGATTTTGGGTGGAGAAGAAGGTACCCATTGCAACAATTTTAAATTGGATATTTAAACCAAGCATTGATGAACTTGTAACACGATCAACCCAGCCCGAGTTTAAATCTGCTCCAAATGCAGATACTACCGGACCTACGTAAGCTTGTGCTGCTCCTGATGAAAGCCTTGATAACGTTGAGCTTAAATCGTTCTGAGCTTTAAGTGAAGAAAAAATGGTAATTGAGAAAAGAAGAGCAAGATAAAGTGAGGTTTTTTTCATGGCAATTTCCCTAAATAGTTATTAGATGAGAAAATTGATAGTTACAATTACAAAATAATAGAAAATATTTGAAAATAGAAATAGTAAATTATTAAAATGTTAATATGCGGTGAGAGAATTTTGGGCGGAGAAATTGATACGGTATTAAGTTTAGGTTCAAGAATTAAGACAGTGTCATGTATATTGGCTGGTGGAAGGGTAGTTGAAGCATATAGGAACGTTTTCATAACGTAAACAGATATAGCTTTTAGGTTACTACTTATATTAGGAGTGATACGAAGTTATCGCCAGGAACACAGAAGCAATTGAAAACAACAGTCGTTTTTTTAAAAATCATATTAAATTTTAATTATCGAAACAAGGAAGATAAAATTTAGTTTTAGGGCTATTGATGTGATGTTGATACATCGATACTATAAATTGATATTAAACATATTTTGTTTTATCAAAACAATTGATATATTTCTTAAAGCGGATTTACAGGGTTTAAGTACGATTATGAGTGAACTGATTTGATATAGAATAAGCATGATAGTTGTCACTTGACACTTATAAGATAAAGCACATATTTTAAAATAAATAAATAATATAAAGGAAAGACTATATGAAAAGAAGCATTTACATTTTTTTAATAATAGTAATTGCAAGTTTTGTAGGAGTAACAAAGGCTCAACATAAAATTGCGGTTGAATTTTGGGTACAAGCAAATGGTTATGGAGTAGCACAAATATATAATGATACATTAACTGAAGGTCAAGTTTACACAATTAAATCTGAGACCTTACCTACAGGATACTCAGCGGCTACGACTCTTTATGATGCGCTAGCCGGAAGCGAGTTTTATTTCCAGTCAGGTTCGCTTAACCATAACATTAAACTTCAGTTTGTAATTTCAAATATTGATTTAAGTGCGGGCAGTTATGGCATGACGAATGGTGCAAATCTATTCTTTAATGTCAATTTTTTAGTTTATGATTCGACAGGGGCACTAGAGCCTGAACCATTTAATTTGAATCCTTCTACATATGCGGTAGTAAAGATCAATAAGTCAACGATGTTTAATGCATTCCTTAGTGCATCAGGAATAAACCTTTCGGATGCATTAAAATTTGC
This sequence comes from Bacteroidota bacterium, assembly GCA_021777835.1. Classification (GTDB taxonomy): domain Bacteria; phylum Bacteroidota; class Ignavibacteria; order Ignavibacteriales; family Ignavibacteriaceae; genus FEN-1297. The sequence continues at coordinate 87,359 of JAJYDC010000004.1, forward strand.
CTATCAAGAAGTTACAGGTTCCGATACAAGTTTTGTATCATCGGGTATTACAACATATGATAGTACAAGCAGTGTGACTGCATACATTAGCCACTTTTCAAATGTTGTCGGTACAAAATCAACTGCAGTTACAGCAGTAAAAGAACAACCTGCTTCTAATATGCCGACACAATTTGTATTAAAGCAGAACTATCCAAATCCATTTAATCCAACAACAAACATAGTTTATGAATTGCCAAAGACTGCTTTTGTACATTTAAATGTTTATAATATACTTGGTGAAAAGATTGCTACATTAGTTAACTCAGTGGTAGGGGCCGGGGTACACTCTGTAACATTTAATCCGGGAAATATTTCTTCAGGATTATACATATATCAGTTGAAAACAGACGGCATTACATTGTCTCGTAAGATGCTACTCATGAAATAATCAATTTTAATTTTTAGATGCGGCTGAAATTCAGCCGCATTTTTTTAACATGCACACATTCAAACTTAATTGGGAGGATTCATGCGAAGACCATTTTCATATTTGTTTATTCCTCTATTGATAATCGCGGCGTTTTTCAAGATGGGTTGCGTAAATTTACCTACGAAGCCTATAGTACCGCAATGGGATGTTTCTCTAAATATCCCTATTGTTAATAGAAGCTACGAGCTAAGTGATATTATTAAGAAACAAAACTACATTTCTATACAGGATTCAGGAACGCCTTCGGATATATACCTAATACAATCGGATAGTTACTCGATTTCAAAAGATGTATCTACATTCGTCCAAGCATTAGGAAGTCAAAGTACTAATGATAATGTAATAAGCGGAGCCGGTACTAAAGAATTATTTGTACAATTTCCTAACAATGTGAAAATTTACAGTGCTGTTTTCAGCAGCGGAAATTTATCATATTCATTTAGTAATCCATCAGTACAGACGGTAACAGTGACGCTGGCTATCCCGGGTATTTCAATCAACGGAACGTCATTTTCAACGACTATCCCATTAGCTCCAGGAGCTTCGGTAACTAATAGTGTTGACTTTAGCGGTGCTACATATTCACTTCCGGCGGATCAAGTAAATAATCCATTTTTTGACGCAAAGTATTTAGAGGTACAAGTTGGAGCAACCTCCGGGACTCCTGCTGTTATTGGAATTAACCTAACGACCTCTAATTTTTATTTTAGCAGTGCGACGGGTTATTTGCCGGCTAAATCGCTGGGAGTAAAATCAAGCTCATTTAGTTTGAACATAAATAACGCAAAAGATTATAGAGACAAGGTTACACTTAAGAACGCAGATTTGAAATTAAATGCAGTATATGTTCCTGCTGCATCGAACAATAATCCATTTCCCATTGAAGTTAACAATTTAACTATTACCGGTGTTAGAAGTGACGGAAAGACGCTTCAGTTGACGATACCCGATAGTGCAAAAACATTTATATTCAGCGGGACGGATAAGCATTTTGATTTTGACGCATCGAATAGCAATATAACAAGTTTCATATCATTTCTGCCGGACAGCATATCTGTATCAGCGGAATATATAATGAATCCGAACAATGCCAACGGTACAGTTGCTGCTGGCGATTCAGTAAAGTTTTCAGCTAATTTTTCGACAACCAGCTTTTTAGCAATAAGCAGTTCGTCAATAACAGATACATCAAGCATAGGGAAAATCAGCAGTAATGATAGGACTAAAATTAAGGCATCTCAGAGTGCTTATATATCGGTTGGTTTACAAAACAGTATTCCTCTTGATGCTACAGTTAGGGTAAATATTGTAGACTCACTTTATAGACCGTTATTCACGCTAGTTGATAATACTACGGGAGCTGATTCATTCTCAGTAGCTCCAGCAAGTGTAGATCAAAACGGTAATGTATCTGCACCCGGCAGTACTAACTTCACGGTTCAGTTGGACTCAAGTCAAACAAATCTCCTGTCGCAAGCTCAATATGCTATATATACGGTGAGTGTACAGACGCCGGGTTCATCGCCTGTGGCAATTCGCCCGAGTGATGTAATACTGATACAAGTTTACGGTGACGTGAAGTTTAGAATTAACAACGATAATCTAAAGTAGAAAGGAGGAACAAAATGAAAAATTTAAAAGCTATAGTTATACTAGTAATTGTAACCTCTGCTACTTTATTCGCGCAATACGGTTCCAGCGGAGCAAGCGATGCTAGGAGAATGTCATTAGGAAATACTTCTAATGCAATTTCAAGAGGAATATATTCAATCGGAATTAATCCGGCAAATCTCCTTAACACAGACCAGACGGTAAACTTCACAACCGTGATTCCAATACCGAATATATCTGTTACGGGAGGAACCAGTTTTATGACTCTAAATGATTTCAATTATTATTTCGGAGGAGTAAACGGTCAATCGCGGGTACTTACAGATAATGATGTACAAAATTTAAGCTCATTATTTTCAGGCGGGGGGCTGGTATTAGGAAATGCCAATGTTACTCTTTTCTCAATTGGGGTAAAGCTAGCTCCATCAATCGGAACATTTGGGTTTTCAATGAATGATGTTGTATCAACGAATGTTACAATTCCACAAGCGCTCTCTCAATTAATCGTTGACGGTAACACAACAAACTCAACTTTTAATTTTAACGACATGAGCGCAAGTGCATGGTGGTTGAGGGATTATTCTTTCACATATGCGAGAGAAATAACTGAAATACCTCAGAATATCTTTTCAAGAATTGCAGCGGGTATAACGTTTAAGATGGTACAGGGCTTTGCATACGTTGGAACGCAGCAGGTTAACACATCACTTTCAACGGGTGCGCAAAATCAACTTACTGTAACTGCGAATAATAGTTTCTTATCTGCATTTTCAGATAATTTTCATGTAAAATATAGTTATAGTACAGACACCACCAAAGCTAATATGACCCCATTTCCGACGCCAGCAGGAACGGGACTTGGAATTGATTTCGGTTTGAGTGCTAGCATTGGTAGCAAATGGAATTTTGGTGTTTCAATAACAGATATCGGAAATATAAATTGGGATAAGAACGCGGCTATTACGTCTTCGTCGGGACAATTTACTGCTACTGATTTACTTCAGCAGAGCCAGATGGATTCGCTGAAGAATAAATTTAAGGGAACAAGTGATAGTACTGGCAGTTTTTCAACAAGTTTACCTACCGCATTAAGGTTAGGAGCTGCTTATAAATTTGATTTTGGAGCAAACAGCTGGCCGGGTACATTGCTTGTTGCAATGGATATTAACCAGGGCTTTAATGATGTACCAGGTAATTCTACAAAGACAAGAGTATCAATCGGAGCTGAATGGAAGCCAATGAATTGGATTCCTTATCTAAGAACCGGATTTTCATTTGGAGGATTAACGGGATTTCATTGGGGTTTAGGACTAGGAATTGAGGCAGGAGTACTGGAGTTCAACTTAAGTACGCTTGATATGCAATCTCTAGTGAGCAACTCAGGGAAATATCTATCAGTTGCATTAAACTCGAGATGGCGATTCTGACAGGTAGAGTGTTCATGAAATAGATAATAAGGACCCGGTTTCAGTGGAACCGGGTTTTTTATTTTTTAAAGGTGGTGATAATTATTTTTTTATATGATAGAATCAGTTGCTTTTAATATTACTTACCCGGCATTAGTAGTAGACTAGATTTTTGAAAACTTGGTTACACACAACGTTTCAATAATTTTGTTAAGGGATTCAAATGGGAAAGAAAATGTATAAAGATTATGAAGTGTTCTATAATAAGTATTTAGAAGAATAGCTGTCCTTCCAAATAATAGGATGAAGGATAATACCAGTATTCGCTTAAAGTAGCTCCGTAAGATTTTAGTCCTCCGATAGTAAGAGTTGCATTGTCGCTTAATGAATATACTCCGATAATATTTAAGTAGCCGCTCCCATCATTTAGGTTTTCGTTGTCTGAAACGGTTGCAGTAAATAGGGGAGTAATCTGATAACTTCCGCTTACGACTAAATAATTGCGGCTCAGATTTATTATGTTTCCATTGTATAACCCCAATATATCGTATTTAAGTTTATCGGCGCTACCCTGTCCGTTGAACTGGTATTCTAAAAGGGCATAAAGTTTTGAAGTAAATTGATTATCCAATCCGAATACTAATCTTATAAAATTATTGTTGAAATTATTTTTATCCATTGAGATAATCCCTTCGCCGCGTATACCGGCTTCAAATAAGTTACCGGCAAAGTCTCCTCCGGCAAATACCCGTTGATCGAAATATCCGCCGACAACCGCGAAATCATACTTATCAAAGTTGGTTCTGAATCTAAAAGCCGCATTGCTTGTCTTTAATTTTCCCTGGGGGTTATAAACGACATTTAAATCTGTAAAGTTTCCGAAACTGTATGTTGCCGAGGCGGCGTCAACTCCGTCTTTTTCTATCTTACCGAAGTAAGCAGGATTGATGGGATTAAACAAATCAGTCGGACTCCAAACCCTGCCGACACCCCAGGCAATTCTTTGTCTTCCAACAATAATATTTCCCCAGCCGAATCCCTGTCTTAAATAAAGACGATCAATGTAATGGGATACATCAATGTTATCCTTGTTAATTAAATCCCATTTCATATTTACAATCTGGCGGCGGCTGCTAGTCTGATTAATAAACAGAAACGGATTCTGTCTAGAGTATAACAAATCTGCTTCGTATTCGATATTCATTCTTGCTCCGCCCCAAAGATAGATTTCCGGTCTAAGTCTTAAGCGGGTTAAATTCAAAAATTGGTTTTGATCTATCGATAATAAATTTGAAAGCTCTTTGTTGCTTATGGAATAGACGGGAAGATCAACAACATAACCGGAAAAAGAATAGTTCAACTGGGCAAAAGCAGTCCTTGAAAATGATAATATAACAAATATTAGCAGGAAAAGGCCAGCAGAATGCGACCAACGATGAGTCGACTGTTTCCGAGCATACCTATAGAAGTCCGGAGGGTTAACATTAAAAAGGTTATAATAAAATTTTCTCATAGTTTGCATATTAAAATATTATTTGTAAACATCTACTAACTCTCGATCAATCCATCCTTCAAAATAATTAATCTTTTAGCTCTATCGATTACCTGTCTATCGTGCGAGGAAAAAATAAAAGTAATATTTTTTTCCGCATTCATTCTTTCCATTAAGTCCAATAGATGTCCGGCAGTTACGGAGTCAAGATTTGCAGTCGGTTCGTCGGCAAGAACGAGAGACGGGTTGTTCACAATAGCACGGGTAACGGCGACTCTTTGCTGCTGTCCGCCGCTCATCTCATTTGGGCGTTTGTCAGCCAGTTCCTTTATTCCCAGCTCATCCATCAGGGAAAGTGCTTTTTCTTTTCTTTCTTTTTCGGGAATTCCAAGCAGCATCATGCTGAATTCGATATTCTCAATGGCAGAAAGTACCGGAATCAAGTTATATGCCTGGAAAATAAAACCGAGTTTATGAAGTCGAATTTTTGCAAGGTCACTTTTCTCTTTCAATGTAATGTCTTCGCCTTCAAAATATATTTTTCCTTTAGTAGGTTTATCTAATGCTCCGAGAAGATTTAGAAGAGTTGTTTTACCTGAGCCGGAGGGGCCTGCAATAACCACATACTCGCCTTTGGAAACAGATAGGTTTATCATTTTTAAAGCCTCAACAGGAACGCCGTTGTCCTGATAAATTTTCACCAAATTTTCTGTTTTTACAATTTCCATAATTTTTTCTTCTTTCTATTAAGCCTTTAATTAGATTTATATCTTTAATAAAGTAATTTCTTACACATAATTTATTGCGTAAATGGGTTCGAGTTTTATTGCCCTATACGCAGGATAAAGAGCGCCAAGCACGGCAACAATAGGCATAAACAAAACCGCATTTATAATATTGCCAACAGATAGAACCGGATATATTACTGCTCCAATTCCGAAAGATTCGAGACCAGTAGCAAAGATGCTGAGATTTATTCCCGAATGAGCCAGTGGAATATCAAGCAGCAACCCAAAGACCAATCCTGCCAATGTACCGATTACACCGAGTATAAAAGCTTCAAACACAATCATAAGGTATAGGCGATTATTCTTCATTCCGATGGCCATGAGTACGCCGAATTCCTGAATTCTCTCAAATACGGACATGAGCATTGTGTTTATTATTCCGAAAATCAGCGCCAATCCGATAATAACATTTAGGATCATCATTGATTCTTTATATAAATCCATCTGATAAATAAGCATAGGTAAAAGATCGCGGTATGTATATACTTCGTATCCGGTGCCCAGGCTCTTCTCAAAATTGTTTTGTATTGATGCGACCTTGTTGTAGTCTTTTGTAATAACAGCAAACTCATGATAATTATCTCCTATGCCGAGCATATCCTGCTCGGTTGCAGCCTGCACATAAACAGTCATCTTATCATATTCGGAATTTGATGTCTGAAAAATTCCGATAATTTTAAAAGCATCCGAAGCAATATCTCCTTTTGAGCTATTTGCCATTGCAACTACTTTATCGCCGACTTCAACACCGAGTTTATCGGCGAGCTTTTTGCCGATTATAATTTCTCTTTTCCCACTGCCGAGATACTTGCCGTCAATGATAGAACTTTTAATTATCGATACCTTTGCTTCTTCGGAGGGAACTATGCCATAGATAGTCACGCCGGAAGAATTATTGGCGCTGCTTAAAATTCCCGTCGCAAATACTCTTTTGCTGTAAGCCTCAACGCCGGGATTTTTTTGAAGAACAAATTCAACATTTTTATAATCGGGAATAAAATTCTTTACAATCTTGTTGTTGTTAAAACCAGATTTGTGGATTTGAATATGAGATATGTCCAAATTTATCTGATTAAACAGCATTTGTCTCATCATGCCGTTAGATAAACCGTCGGTTAAAACAATAGCGGTTAAACCGACAACAAGGGAAATAAGAACGATCAGGGAGCGTCTCTTATTTCTCCAAATATTCCGCCAGGCAAGTTTTAATAACATAATAAATTATCTTTCATTTTTTCAAAATTCACTTTTTATTTTGTAATTAATACTGCTTAATGATTTTCATACAGTCATTAAATAATAAATTCATTTATTTCATCATAGAATCTCAAAAAACATCCAATTTAATTTAATTAGCCTTGGGCTTTTCTGCTTTACGCAGAAATTGGTTTATGTATGTCTTATTCCTTTCAGAGCCTCTAGCTTATAAACTTTATATGCCGGATACAAACACGAAAGAACGGAAATAATTAAAATCAAAAAAGAAACACTTATAAATATTGACGGATTCAGCGTAGACTTAAGCTGAGGCAGGAAATGGTAAATTTCATAAAGCTTTTTAATTTCACCACCGAAGGTTATCGGATAAACAATTAAATAGTAGTTAGCAATGCACCCTAGAATATTTCCCACAATCAGTCCGATTACAGTAATGATAAAGGTTTCAATGTAAACGAGGTAAGTAAGGCTCAACTGAGGCATGCCTATAGCAAGCACGACTCCGAACTCGCGGAATCTTTCAACGACGGACATTAGTACCGTATTCAAAATTCCGAAGGCAACGATGACGATTAATATTCCGAGGAATAATATTCCGCTAACATTATCCAGTTGAATTGCCTGTTCAAGCTCAGGATTTATTTTATTCCATGATAAAACATTGAGATTAGCATTCTCGATTTTCGCGGACAATGACCTATTTATTTCCGCAAGATGAGTTAGTCCATTAGTTTTAACAGCGACAACGCTGACCCGGCTGCCCATAGACAGCAAAGACTGCGCGGACTTCAATCCCATAAATATTACAGAGGATTCAAGTTCCTGCACGCCCAGTTTAACAGTTCCCACAACCTTATACTTTTGATTTCCCAATGTTCCGTCGTAACACTGTGCCAGCAGAACAATTTCGTCGCCTATGTTTGCATCAAGATTTTTAAGCAGCTGCTCACCAACGACAATTTGATTTGATGAATCAGAAATAAAGAACCTGCCGGAATTAATATTTTTTATAAAAGTAGTAACGTCTTTTTCTCTTTCAGGCTCAACACCGAAGATTGCGACGCCGCGCGAGTTGTCCTTAAAACTTATTAAGCCGTCAGCATAAATTCGCGGGGCGTAGGCAAGGGCTCCTTTTGTAGTTTTTAATGCGCCAGTAATATTTTTATCAACTACAAAACTGGAGGCAAGGGAAGGGTTATCCAGGAAACGCTTATCTTGTATTTGAAGATAACCGGAAAATAATTCAACTACTGAACGTATATTAAGAGTATACGTCCCAAGCTGAATACCGCGCATTGCAATTGCCATTACAGTAGCAAATACAATTGCCGCAAGCGTAATAATCGAGCGTCGTTTGTTTCTCCATGTATTGCGCCATGCCAACTTTAACAACATAACTACACATTTATAATTTAAAATTAAAAGTATTCATGTACATATAACTATATTATAAAGAAAAATATAATACTAGTCCAACAAATTAAAGGCTAGCTATATTTTTGAATTAAATTGGCTCAAGTATGTCTAATTCCTTTTAAAGGTTCCAACTTATAAACTTTATGCGCCGGGTAAATACAAGCAAACAGCGAAATAAGTATTATTGCAAGCGAGACATAAAGAAAAATCTTAAAATCGGTAGATGACTGCGCCTGAGGGAGGAAATGGTATGACTCATACATTTTTTTCATTTCACCGCCAAACATTATAGGATGATCAACTATATATGAATTTAATACAAAGCCCAATAAATTTCCCAGCAACAATCCGAATAATGTCAGCAATAAGGTTTCTATATATACAAGATACGTAAGTTTTATTTGCGGCATACCGATTGATAAAACCACACCGAATTCTCTGAATCTTTCCGTAACCGACATTAATACGGTATTCAATATTCCAAAGGCGACAATCACGAATAAAATGCCTAGAAAAATAATTCCTCTCACGCTGCTGAATTCAAGCATTTGCTGCAGTCCTGGGTTAACATTATTCCATAATAAGACCGACAAATTGGGATCATGAATTACTTGAATCAGGGATTTTTTTACTTTTTTCAATTGATTAATGTTATGTACTTTAATAGCTATAGCATTAACGCGATTTCCCATACCCAAAAGGGACTGTGCGGACTTAATTCCCATAAACACAGTGGCGGCTTCCATTCCTTGAACGCCTAGTTTTACCGTCCCAACAATTTTATATTTTTGATTTCCTAGGGTGCCGTCGAATCCCTGAGCGAGAATAATGACATTATCACCGATCTTAGCTTTTAGATTTTCGAGCAATTGAGAACCAAGCACAACTTCGTGGGAGGAGTCGGAAGTAAAGAACTTTCCTCTGTCGACGTTTTGCATAAAATTAGTTACAAGGCTTTCCTTATCGGGATCGATAGCAAAGATAGCAGTGCCTCTTGATTCATTTTTATAACTAATTAGTCCGTCCGCATACAGTCTAGGTGCAAATCCCAGAATGCCTTTTGTATTTTGTAAAGACGAAATCATTGATTGGTCAACAATAAAACTTTTATTCAAAGACGGGTTATCATGGTAGCCATTTTCCTGTATTTGCATATATCCCGAGAAAAGTTCGACTACGGTTTTTATATTCAACGCAAAAGTGCCAAGTTGAATGCCGCGCATAGCAATTGCCATAAGGGAGGCAAAGACGACAGCAGCCAAGGTTAAAAGGGAGCGTCTCTTATTTCTCCATATATTCCGCCAGGCTAGCTTCAGTAACATATATAAGCGATAAATAATTTGTACATATACAATTAAATATTTCAGTAAAAAAATTAGTTACCTTTTTCGAGCTCCTGGTATGAAAAAATACTGTTGGAGATTTTAGTATCGAAATGCATATCATCAACAATTATTGATGTTGAATGACCTTTCTTAGCAACATTATACATAATCCATTTAGAGGGCATAATTCTTCCGTGAAAATCTTTTATATCAGAATAGGTCATATATCTTACCAATTTTCCTTTTTCATCAAGATATTGAACAACGGTCGGCAGATAATCGATTTTTCTAACCCAGTAATAAATTTTCCCCCAGACAACTGGCGCATCCGGTTTAGGAATCAACTGGATCTTCCAGCAGTCTACGTTATTAATTTTTTCTGTGGCTAAAATTCTCATGTCATAATCTTTAACAAGGTTTGACTCTCTTACGAGATCATCGTTTGTAAAATCGGAGCCATTCCATGACTGGAGCATCATTGACGGCGGGATCTTAATTGTTGTTTCGGTGTTTCTCAAGTAAGTCCAAACCTCCTCGCCGATTTTAAGAGTTTTATTGCCGGCTTCTTTGGCAGGTGCTTCGGTTACTATCAAAGCCTTTTCATTTCCGACCCACCAAGATTTCATTGTGAGAGTACGTGTATAATCAGGCGTTGTAATAATCATCTCAATAGTGCCGTAAGATGATTTGCCCTTCACATCATTTTCGGCTTTACTAACAATTTCTTCTGCTGTTTGGGAATAAGATTCAAAAGAAGTTAGTAATAACATCAACAGGGGAATAAGTATTTTTTTCATAATAATCATTGGTTATTTATAATTGACTAAACGTTCAGTCAAAAATAAATACTATAAGATAATTTGTCAAGACTGAAGATTAATTTATTATTTAAAAGTCAGTCAATTTCAAAATGCTTGATTTATAAAGTAATTACAAATATTTTATGACTGAACATTTAATCAATAAAAATATTTTTAACCGGAAATGCCAAGATCAAAAGAACAATTTGAAGAGATAAGAAAGAAAACCAAAGAGAACATACTTAATACGTCTCTTAAGCTTTTTGCAGAGAAGGGATTTCAAGGAACTTCGATAAGTGATATTGCGAAGGCTGCAAAAATATCAAAAGGATTAGCATACAATTATTTTGAAAGCAAGCAAAAAATAATTGAGGCGATATTTGAGCAATTATTCAAAGAGGGAGAAAAATTTATAAAAATAATGGATACTGTTGACGATCCTTATGAAAAACTAAAGCTCATCATAGAATTCACTTTTAAGTATTATGAAGAAAACGAAGAACTATGGATGCTATACGCTTCGTTTATGTTTCAGCCTGCAGTTATGGAAGAAGGGAAGAAGCTTTCAACCGAATTCAATCAAAAGTACCTTTATAAGATGGAAGCAATATTTGAGGACCTCGGATTTAAGAATCCGCAGATGGAGATTAGATTTTTTGGAGGACTGCTTGACGGAATTGGATTTGATTATTTCTTCGATAAGACTCACTTTCCCTTAAGTGACATGAAAGAATTTCTGCTTAAAAGATATAGCAGAAGTGGAATTAAGAAGCTGAAAAATTTATAAGCATGCCAGAGAATTCGTTGATATACTATTTAGGACTTATTAAATATTGTTATTAGTATTTATAAATTGTCAATTCTCTATACACATAATTGAATTAAATTATTTTAATTATTTGGAGTTGAAAGTTTATCGAAACTTAGGAAAATCAGTTTAGAGGGAACTTTTTTAGAAAAAGGGTATAAATGGTCACCCAATTAGAAGAAAAGGGCTTATAAGCGAAAAAAAGGCTCGAAACCTACGCTATTTCGTATAGTTTTTGAGAGTCGAGGCTTTAAAAAGGAGTGCGAATTGCATAATGCATAATTTGTGAAAAAAAATAATTATAAACTTCATCTATGAACAGATGACTTATTATTGACCTCTTTAGTTTTCGACTAATGTTATACTTATTGTGATTCTCTTTTAAGCTAACCTCTTTAGCTTTTATCGAGAATGCCCTTGCCGTTAGTTATTAGTCTTGGCAGACTTTTTCCTACATATTCATTCCATCCTGATTCACAATCCTTGTAACATTCTATATTCGGTACCAATCCTTTATGGGTCATTTCAATTGTGGCAATATTATTTTTCTCTGAAATATTCCAGACTATACTTGTGTCTTTCCATTCGGTTTTATTTTGGAGCCAATCCAGATAGCAATCGGTAACCTGCCAGACCAATTTTTTATAAGGAACCGATTTGATCACTTTGAAGTCAACTGTAGTTTTTCCAAATGTAACATTGAATTCATCATTTAAATTTATTGCGCTGCCTTTAAAGCTGGATGCCCACCAGTCGGCAACTTTAGTAATATATTCAAATGCTTCTTTAGCTGTCACGCCTGAGCTAAAGCTTTTTTGATAATCTTGATTTTTCATTTTTACTCCTTTGCAATTTGGTTAATTAAAATTATATCTTATGATGATGTTTTAATGCCGCTTCACTCATCGCTTTCTCCTTTAAAGCCTCGGCTTCTTTTTCTTTAGCAGTATTGGAGCCTTCTTCGGTTCCCTTATAATATGATTGATTCTCGTTAATTGGGAGAAGCTGGAAAACTAGTCCTCCCGGCGCTTGAAAATAAAGATATGGAACTGATTGAGGCAGTCCGGAAGGTATATCAAGCTTCATAGCGCCGAAATCGAGAATCTTTTGCTTCATTTCTTCAACGTTGTCGGATTTGATTTGCAACCAGAGGGTTCTTGGTGATCTTAAGAATTCACTTTCATCAGAGACATTGCCATACCTAAACAGAATGTAGAATTCTTCTTCCAGATGAAAGATGTCCTTTTCGTTATCCTCTTTCACAATTTTGCCACCGAGGATATCACAATAGAATTTACGAATGCTGTCCCGGTCTTTCCGCGGAACCATAATAGCTGAAGCGTTTCCAATAATTACCTTTGCCATAATTTATATCTATTAAAATAGTTGGAAATGAGTTTAATCATCATTGATAAAGTTGAAAAGCCACTCTTTTAATACCATCTCCCAAAACAGAACAGAGTGGTCATAACATTCCTTATCGGGAACAAGACCTAGATGAGTAAAATTAAGCACAGTCTTGGCGGCTTGGGAAGTTAATTCAAAAATCATTTTTGTGCCTGTCCATTCAGACTTATCTTTCTTAATCCAGTTGAGTTTACTTTCGGTTACAAACCAAACAGTCTTTTTATCAGGTATAACTTCAATCAACTTTTGTTTTGAATAATGATTTTCGCCATGTTTAAAGACAAATTCATCATTAAGTTTTGTGCTTTGTCCTTCAAATTCGGTTTGTTTTCCATCTGCAATCTGTGTCCACCATTTTGAAACATCGTTGATGTGTTTGAAAACATCTTTCTGAGATTTTGAAAACTCAATCGTTGCCCTATAACTTTTATCTTTCGTTTCACCTTTTCCCGTAGTAAAATAAGATAATAAGCTTTTTGTGATCCAGTGAGTCCAACCTGTTTCACAGTCCTTATAGCACTCAACGTTAGGTGTAAGACCTTCATGAATAAAATTCAGCGTGGTCACTCCATTATTTTCAGAGAGGTCAAAAATTAATTTTGTGTCTGCCCATTCTTTTTTATCGGTATACCAGGGCAAATAACAATCTGTGACTAACCAAACAATTCTTTTTCCGGGGATTAATTCAAATACGGTAAAGTTAAAGAAAGAATCGCCACCCATCTTTACGATGAACTTATCGTTTTGTTTTTCGGAATTTCCACTAAAGGAAATTCCCCACCACTCAGATACATTACTAATCCTTTTTATAGCCTTTCTTATGCTAATATTTGCAGAAATATTACAGTTAAAATCTTTTCCCATTATTGTGTATCTCTTAATTGTTCATTTTTTGATGTGATAAATTAATCTCGCAAAGCATCTTTATATCCTTTCCTTAATTTTTTAAATTTCCAAGTATTGCAAATTAATTCAAACGTTCCGCTCATGTTTGGAGAGGTCTTCATTAATTTCAACAAGCCTGAATACCTGTCCGCCCGGAGCTTGAAAATAGAGGTGGGGATCGGGTACATTGAGTACTTTCACGCCGTAGGAGACAATTCTCTGTCTCATTTCGTTTACGTTGTCAGTCTTAAGCTCCAAAAAGATCGACTTCAAAAAGTCGTCCTTACTTAAGGTACTTTCGGGGGAGTAATTCACACCCTTATCGGCTCCTTGCCCGTTGCCGTCGCCATAAAGGAATGCAATGTAAAAGTTATCTCCGATTTGAATGTCATCCTTATCGTTGAACTCTCTTGTGAGTTTACAATCCAGAACATAGCAATAGAATTTACGTATACTATCCCTTTCGGTTCTGGGGACTCTTACTGCCGAATGGTTTCCAAAAATTACTTTAGTCATTTCATTTCTCGTTGTTGTTAATTTAAATTTTATTGAGGACGGTTAGGTGTCGATTATAATATTTACCCGGTCATTAACATTAGTGAGTTGAGAATATTATACAGAGGCGGTTAATAATATATAATAAATTTTGATTCTTGAACAAGTTGACATATACATCTCCTATAAAATTATTTTTCTAAGGCTAATCTAAAGTCTCCCCGAATTAAAATATTGTAAAAATGCGAAGTGTTATTGTAGTGACAATCGCCGTCCGAACTCGTTTGAAACGTTTTGGGAAAAACTAAGGGGAGAAAACCCAGTCATTCTTTTAAAATCTTTTATATAATGTGCTTGATCATAATAATATTCATTCAGCTCGTTTTTAATTTCGCTATAGAGGCGACCTTGTGCCCAATTCTTATAGAATTTTTGAAAGCGGAATATTCCTGCAAGAACCTTCGGAGAGAAGCCGATATGATTCTTGAATAAGATTTCAAGGTATCGTTTTGAGTATCCAGTTTTATTTACTAAGACTGAAATTGGTATTAACCCGTTTGTAGATTTTAAGGAGTTGACGCAATAGTTTACCAAAAGATTATTTGAAATGGGGCGTTTTTGTTTAAGTTGATTTTGCCGAAGAATTTCAATCATTTGACGCTGGATTAAATCTATTTTGTCTTTTGCGCTATTTAGGCTGCAGACAGTATCATTTATTTCTCTGCCCCATTTCCCTAATAAATCATCGAAGTTCAAAAGCTGGTTTGTAGTTTCAGCCATTGGAATTCCAAATACAGGATATGCGCCATGAGGATAAAACTCAATACCGATGAACGCGGTCTTTTTGTTAGGAGTACTTAGCTTTACGGGGATATCTCTACTACCGGCAAAGTATACTGTGTGTTCCTTACTATTCTGAAGGATTCCCCTGACTTCGGAAATGATTGAATTTTCACAATTAATTATGAGTTTAGAACAGCCGTTAGGTACAGCTAAATTGGAATCCGAGGGCGGCATTCCCACAGGGCTTTCGAACACCCAAATGTAATGTATGAAAGGCTTCAATCCGACATAAGGTTCGAAAAACGACAGCTTCATATTAATAAAAAGTGTAATCCGTTACTAATGATGTGTTTGTTAGAAGCAACATCTAAAATATCTTTATAATTGTCAAGGGGAAATAGTGACGAGTGAAGCTTGTCTTGTCCTGAAATAGGTTGCCCAAATTTATTAATCTTTAATCAAATAAACATAGTTGATTTACATTTATAAGATCTTTCTCTTCGTTATCAATGGTGTACATATGTAAACCTTTTCTTTGTTCAATAGGCAGTTTTTTTTTATAATTTTCAAAGCTAAGCGGAGTCATTTTTCCTAGATTCCAATGAGGCCGTTCATTATTGTAAAGATAAACGACTAGCTTAAGCTTCTGTTTTAAGGATGGGTAATCATTGATTGTCCAATGATTCAGATATTCATTTTTAATAATTCCGTTTACTCGTTCAACAAATGCATTTTCATAGACAGAGCTGCACATGATGATTTTAATATTCCGGCTTTCTAAAACTTTTACATACTCATTGCTTGTGTATTGAATTCCTCTGTCAGAATTGTGAATAAGCGATTGGTAATTGCTAATGCCCCTTGTTTTTAAGGCATTATTAACGCGTATAAATTTGCCTTTGCTTGAAGTGTTGGATAAGCAATACTTCCAATAATTCTACGTGAATAAACATCCTCTATAAATTGTAAATAATAAAAAGTATCTCCCAATTCAAAGTATGTAATATCGCTGACCCAAACATTGTTTATATCATATACAACAAGTCCGTTAATAAGA
Organism: Bacteroidota bacterium; assembly: GCA_021777835.1. GTDB lineage: Bacteria > Bacteroidota > Ignavibacteria > Ignavibacteriales > Ignavibacteriaceae > FEN-1297. The sequence continues at coordinate 103,322 of JAJYDC010000004.1, forward strand.
TTTTGATATTTATAAATCCTTGATGAATGAGTTGTCTTTTGAAAATTTCTTATTCTTTGAACACCATAGCCATTGGCAACAGCAAAAGTAATGAATTTATATCTGCCGATATTCTCAGGACGCAGCAATTCGTACATCTTCTTTGCACCCATTTGTGGGTGCAAAACTCTTAGCCCGGCTATAGCAGATAAGATTAACATATTGTCCTGATCTTCTTTACTATGGCGGTCAATAAAGGAAAGATGCCCTTGTTTGGATATATTAACCATTTCATAAAGTTGTTTCAATCTCCAGTTGTGTTTTTCACGGTTGACTCTGAACCTTTCGAGTGTTTCGTGATAATATTTTTTTTAAAGTCTATACCTAACTTGTCACTGGCTAATTCTATTAGCTTGTTTAGATAGTCTATTTCAATCTGTTTTTGACCAACTATCTGTTCTAGTTCACAGACTTTCTTAAGGAGTCCTTCTGTCTTTTTTGATTCACTCTCAAGTTCCATGACTAACCTTGTTCCTTTTTTATAGCCCTTGGAATATTTATACAGCCACTTATATACTGTTGTTCTGGAAATACCGTACAAAGATACAAGTTTACCGATCGAGATTTGTTTCTCTTCGAGTTCCTTTACTTTACTTCGTTTAAAGTCTTCGCTAAAGCAACGATTATATTTACTCCTAGAACTAAATTCATTGCTATTTTCTGTCATGTCCATCTCGTTTCCTTTCATTGTTTTTCAGGGCAACCTATTTCAGGACAGGACAAGAAGGAATTATAAATATTCAATACCGGATGGTAAGTGTCGTGAGGGTTGATGATGGGGGGTAAGGGGGGGTAGAACAATTATATTCTTTCAATTAGGATATATGCTGCTGCATAATAGAATACATTTCATAAGTTATAGATTGAGCAAAGTCCAGGCTTACTGCGATAAAGTTATTTTACTTTTTAGTAAGTGACGATTTTTATTTGAAAAGATTATTGAGTCAGAATGTGAAGCCGTTAATACAATTAAAATAGATTTAAGTATTATTTTAGCATCAAGGCGAAATGATTTTTGCTTTTCATAATTCTCATCAAGTCCGATTAAATTTTGAGAGCCTTTCGATCTGTCTCCATAGACTTGCCAGTAACCTGTTATACCGGGAAGTGATTCTATTTTTGTCCGTTTAATATAAAAGTCCGGCTCACATTTCTTCATTAAAAGAAGATCTCTTTCTAATAATGGGCGTGGACCAACTAGAGACATCTCACCTTTAATAACATTTATAAGCTGAAAGATCTCATCCAGTCCTGTGCGCCTAAGCCATCTGCAAAACCGGGGAACATATTCAGCAAAGTCATTCTTGTAGTAGAAATTGTTTGAATTCGATTCTTGTCTAGAAAAATTTGTTGAGCTTTTTATTGTCCTTATTTTGTAGAGTTTAACCTTTTTCTTTTCCAGGGTTATAAATCTGTTTTGGACAATAAGGGGGAACTGTTTTGTCGCGTAGAAAGAAACAAACAGTATTATAAGAATAAATGGAGAAGACACAAGAATTATAATAAGAGATAAAATGATATCGGTAATTTTCTTCAATATTTTACTTTAATTTTAATGATAACACCCCAAGTAGAATTATCTTTACTTAAGGTGTCATCATTAGTATGAGGGATAATTTCAATAGAATTAACTTCTTTTCTTCATTAAAGCTTCCTGCGCTTATCCTATAAAAATAAATTCCGCTGGCAAGATTAGAAGCATTGAATGTTACATTATAATGCGGGCTTCATAAATGAAGCCCCTACAATTTTGGAGTATTAGTTTGAGCCATAGTTATCTAACTGTTTTGAGCATCTGAATTTGCCGTCATTACTTTTGAGTACCCAAAGATTCCATCATAATAGGGAGCAGTTTTGCCAAATTCAGCATGCATGAATAATACATTTTAGTGACAGTCTGAAATTTCAGGTATTATTTATTTCAATAGAACAAATTTCTTTATAGCATTGTATTTACCAGCCTGTAGCCTGTATATATATACTCCGCTTGCAAGATGATATTTCTCTGAAGAAAGCTGAAAATTGTATATGCCAGCTTGCTGGTCAGTATTAAGAAGTGTAGCAACTTCCTGCCCTAGGACATCGTATAACTTTAGAACAACGCGGCTCTCTACAGGAAGATCGTATTTAATAGTTGTAGTCGGGTTAAACGGATTAGGGTAATTCTGATACAATTCAAACTGAGCTGGTATAAGTTTTAAGTCAACAACCTTTGAATATTTATATTGACCATTATTATCAATCTGCTTAATTCTATATTCAAAGTTATTTCCGCCTATAGGATTACTATCGATGAATGAATACTTCTTGGGAGAATTGCTGTTGCCGGAACCTTTTACAAATCCAATGTCATTCCAATTTTGAATTATTACTTTTGAATTTTGAATTGCTCTTTGAACTTCGAAGCCAAAATTATTCACTTCAGTTGCAGTATTCCAACTAAGTTCTACTTTATCTCCAATGTTATTCGCGGTAAAAGTAACCATTTCTATAGGCAGAGCGCCGCTGCTAATATTATATTTGTTCGCTAGATATTGTTCAACTTTACTTCTATCTGAGGAGCTAAGTAATGAATCATAAATTATAATTTCAGCAATATCTCCATTAAAAGCATAAGTACTGTCCTGCCGTGTCCCAATACTTATCGATACATCATTTGGATTTCTTAAATCTGTGGCTGAAGTTCCGCCATCCAAACCGTCTACACTTACAGCGCCTCCGGAGGATGATGCTCTAACTTCAAAAACATGTGCATTACCATCCGAATATTCACCGGCAGTACCTTCATCTATGTATGTAGTAGTAGTAAGCGGAATATATCTAACACCAACTCCGTTTAACTGAATCTCATATTGCGCACCTGTTCCGCTGAAGAGAAACTCGGGTTGTGCTGTATAAGATGATTTTGCGACAATAAATATTTCATAATCTGAATTTTGAATTCCGATTGCAGAAGATGACTGCAGATTAAGCCTGGAAGCAGAACCATTAAATACAAGAGCTGATTTACCATTTATTTGATTTGTCCGGTATAATGGCTTTGCTGCTGAATTGTACTCAGTAGCATTATCTAAATTTCCAGAGGCATCGTACCATGTACCTACATCGGTACTGTCTATAGTTCCCGTTACACCGTCATCAGCTCTCAGCCATAGCTTCAACGAAGTTTTTGTTATTGATGTATCAATGCCTACTTCTCCAACAGATGAGACAGAAGTTCCTCCGGTGTTAGTAGATTCCAGTTTATAATAATATATATTCCCGGTAATAAGCCCGGTCAATGTTGCACTAACATTAGCTGTAGTTGAGCCACTGCCCGCACTTAGAGAAGCTGTTGAGTCAATTAATGAATTTACATTTGTACCATAATAAAATTTATAGGTAGCTGCTGTGCCGCTTGGATTTACATCTCCGCGAAGAATAACCGATGTGCTGCTTAATATTGAATCGGGTTGAAGTGTTACAACAGGGAAGGGAACAGTTGTTTGTTGACTTCCTGTTACCGGCGAAACTGTTAAATAATTCTGATCGGTGTTTGTTCCGTTGTACTCAAACACGCTGAAGTAATAAGTCGTAGAGCCGGATAAGCCTGAAATTGTAACAACGCTATCACTACCACTATAAACAACAAAATTCCCGGTACCTATTTGAGACCCCAATCCGAATATTGAATCGGCAGTATAGGCCTGCCCGTCTGTTGGTGCTGAATCTACCGCACTGCCACTTTTAGCTAAGATTAGCCGATAAGCGCCATTACCTTTATTTACTTTTACTGACATTGATACATCCTTCACATTGCTGAAGGAAACATTGCTTGCTTGAACTGTAGGTTCAGTTACTGTTGTAACCGGAATATTATATCTTTGAGATAGATATTGCGTAATAGACTGTCTTTGACTAAGGCTTAAGTTTGAATTATAAACAATTACTTCAGCAATATCTCCATTGAAATATAAGGATGCATTTCCTCTTCGTCCTAAGTCTAATACACCTGCATCAGAGCTTTGAGTATTTGATAATACATATCCTCCTGCCGATCCGTCGACATGGATTACACCTTCTGATGAGGTTGCCTTTATATCAAAAATATGCGCCTGCCCATTCGTATAATCATTACTGTTTCCTTCATCTAAATAAATGCTTCCTGCAGGTATGAAGCGTGCTCCTTGGCCGCCATTAAGCTGTAATTCATAATTACCTGGAGTTCCGCCCGCAATAAACTGAGTATTTGTAGAGGATGATTTGGCTACAATAAACATTTCGTAATCTGAGTTCTGAATACCCAGGCTTGTAGATATTGGAAGTGAAAGGTATGAACTAGAGCCGTCAAAACTTAGTGCCGGCTTAGAATCAATTCCGGAAGTCCTGTATAATGGTTCATCAGCTGGGGTAGACTGCTCAGCATTATTTAAATTTCCCGAGACATCATACCAGGTTGAAACAGAAGTGCTGTCCTTTGTGCTTGATGTCGCTTCATCCGAGCGCAGCCATAACTTTAGATTTGTACTTGATAAGGAAGTATCAGTTATTGCCGCATATACAGAAGAAGTAGATGTTCCTCCGGAATTAGTTGCAGTTAATTCTTCATAGTATACTGTGCCATATGCCAATCCCGTTATTTGCATTCTAACAGTATCCGCCGAGGAACCACTCCCCGCATTTTGAACTGATGTTGAATCAATTAATGAATCTGGGCTAGTTCCATAAGCAAATCTGTATGTCGAAGAAGCACCATTTGGATTTACAATTCCACGAAAGTACATTGATGAGCCAGTGATTGCCGAATCCGATAAGATAGAATCAGTTGGTGGAGTATAATTTGTTGTAAAATTCCCGGTTGCTGGTGATGTGGTCAGATAATTCTGATCCGTGTTGGTTCCGTTAAATTCATATGCACTGAAGTAATAATCTGTATGGCTGCTAAGCCCGGTTACAGTAACTACACTATCTGTTCCCTGGTAAACGACATAATTCCCAGTGCCGAGTTGGGAACCTGATCCGAATACTGAACTAGCTGTATACACCTGTCCGTTCGAAGGAGCCGTATCTACAGCACTCCCAGATTTCCCAATAATAATTCGCTGTGCACCGTTGCCTTTTGTTACCTGCAAGTTAATTGAATTATTTGTTACATTACTTATCGTCATGTTGCTTGCTTGTATTGTTGGCGTACTTACTGTCGTGTATGTTATGTTATATTTTTGAGACAAATAATTTGCAACTGCCAGCCTTTGACTTGAAGTCAGATTTGCATTGTATATAATTATTTCTGCAATATCACCGTTAAAAAAGTAGCTGCCGTCTCCTCTTCTGCCAATAACAAGATTGCCTGCATCAGAGCTTTGAGTATTTGATAATACATATCCACCTGCTGATCCGTCAACGCGAATAATACCTTCCGATGAACTAGCTTTTAATTCGAAAATATGCGCTAGTCCATTTGTATAATCGTTACTGTTTCCTTCATCTAAATAATTGCTTCCTGCAGGAATGAAGCGTGCTCCTGAACTTCCGTTTAACTGCAATTCGTAATTGCCTGCAGTACCTCCTTCTACAAACTGCAGACTACTAGAGGATGATTTAGCTACTATAAACATTTCATAATCCGAATTTTGTAATCCTAAACTAGCTGCTGATGGTAATGCAAGGTATGTACTCGTACCATCGAAGCTTAGTGCCGGCTTGGAGTTTATCACTGAGGCCTGGTATGAGGGTTCATCGGCTGATGTCGATTGCGTTGCATTATTACTATTTCCAGATTTATCAAACCATTCAGAAACCTTTCCTCCGGATGTGTCTACGCCACTATCAGATGCCAGCCATAATTTTAAGTTTGTACTGGAAATTGAAGTATCGTAGATAAATGAACCAAGTGAAGAGGTATCAGATCCATAAGAGTTTGATGTTAAAATCCTAAAATAATAAAATGTTCCGGCAGTAAGACTGGTTAGATTTGCACTCACATCTACAGTTCCGGAGCTTCCAGCACTTTGAGAGCCTAAAGTATCAGCTAATGCGGATGGATTAGTGCCGTAGATAAAACGATATGAAGTAGAAATATCATTAGTATTTACGCTACCATTGATAGTAGCCGAGCTTCCAGTTAGATTAGTTACAGGAAGAATTGAAGCGGTAGGCAATACAATATTTCCTGAATAGATATAATAATCCGAGCTATTTGCAGAACTGTTTGCATTTGCACCTGTTCCGAAAGAATCATTACTAAAAAGATAACTGCCGGAATAGTTGAATACTGCACCGCCGTAGCTAGTTCCATTAGCAGATACACCCGTTCCACCAGCTGCAGTATCATTATTAAAGATACAGTTTTCTATAACCATGGCGCCATTATTGTTAAAAATAGCTCCGCCTAATCCTGCACCACCACCTCCACCGCCGTAATTCGCGCCACCGTATCCTGCTCCAAACCCACCAGCACCCGCAAAGCCGCCTCCGCCCCAATCATTAGAGCCCGAACCTCCTCCACCTCCAAAACCTCCACTTCCGCCGTTTCCACCTCCGCCGTCAAAACCTTCACCACCCCCGCCTCCAAATCCGCCAGGATAGCCATCAACATTATAAAGATCTCCACCATTTCCTCCTCCTATCCCTCCAAGAAGTCCACTGGATCCACCGCCTGATACTATTGCGCTTCCGCCAAATCCGCCTCCGCCGCCCGTAACAGTTCCATAGTAGTTTCCACCGATTCCTCCAGCAGCTTTATTCCCGCTAAAAGTTAAATTATTTACCAACACTGTTCCAGAGTTTATAAATAATGCTCCTCCCATTCCTGCAGCTCCGCCCCCACCGTTAATTCCGTTGCCTCCTACACCGTATCCGTTGCTTATTGTAAAATTCTGAAGTGTAACTTCCGGTGAGGCTGGAGCTGTAGAACTAAATGGGGAAACTCCGTCACCTATAAAGAATGGTCGATATAGATTATTACCGTTGATTGTTAGACTACTTGGCCCCGGCCCGGTTAAAGTCGTATTGTAGTTAATTGCAGGAAGCGCACTAGTAAGGGTTATTGTTCCTGATATTCCTGTCATATCGACATAAGCGGTATTTGATGATGCATTTGTGTTTATAGCATTAAGAACGTACCGGAGAGTACCGGTATTATAAGATCCGGTATCCGCATCTGTGGTATTGGTTACAGCAAAATTAGAATAACTTATTCCATATTTCGATGCTAGATAAGACTCAACAAGTATCCTATCCGAAGCGGATAGTACTTTATTATAAATAATTACTTCTGCAATGTCTCCGGTAAAAAAATAACTATTGACTGAAAGGCGCATTCCAAGAATAAGCGAACTATTAGAGGAACTTCTTACGTTAGTTAAAGTATTACCGCCATTGACACCGTCCACCCTAATTAAACCTTCAGTTGAAGAAGCCTGAGCATCGAAAATATGAGGTGAGTTATTTGCATATTCCCCGCTTGTGCCTTCATCAATGTAAGTTGAGCTTATAGGTATAAAGCGAGCTCCCGCAGCTCCGTTCAAATGCATTTCAAATTGTTCTAAATTTCCGGATATTAAAAAACTTATATTGGTACTATCGGTTCTTGCCACAATAAACATCTCATAATCAGAATTTTGTATTCCCAGCGCCGAGTCCGTAGGCAATATTAGATAAGAATCATTAGCTGAAGTAAAATGAAGAGCCGGGTAACCGTTCAATGTGCTTGTAGTGTATGTAGGCTGGTTAGCTGCTGTAGGCTGCGTCGCGTTATTGCCGTTTCCTGACTGATCAGCCCAAGTAGACACAGATTGTCCGTTGGTAGTTGTCGAAGTTCCGGCATCGGCTTTAAGCCACAATTTTAAATTTGCTGAAGGTACCTGTGCATATAATTGTACGGCAATTAATATTAATAGGAAGCTAAAAATAATAGTAAATCTGTTCACTAGAACTCCTTATAATTATTTTTCAATATATTTATGAAATTTTTATGATCGTTATTTAATGCAAATGGATTATTTTATTTTCCTGCCGGCATTCCGCAATGCTTGTACAGGGAAAGAAGAAAAAATTTAGTTTTAAATTCGAGTCACTAAATGAATTAAGAAAGTCAATTTAAATTTGTAGATATCTAATTATTATCGCCACTACTTATTTAGGGAGGTAAGAGGTTCTGTGTGTTTTAGAGCAAATTATCTTTGATGGCTTTAGAGACGGCACCATGTTTTGAATGTACATGAAGCTTATCATAAATATTTTTAAAATGAAACCGGACTGTTTCATGAGATATTGATAGTATGCCTGCAATTTCCTTATCGACTTTATCTGCAGCTGCAAGAGTTAATATCCTTTTTTCCTGTTCTGTAAGAGTATTTATTTCATTCTTGGGTTTTTGAAAAGCTTGGACGACTTTTTTAGCAATCTCCGGGCTCATAGATGCACCGCCGTAATATGTTTGGCGGATTCCGGCAAGTAATTCCTCAGGTGAAATATCTTTAGTCAAATAACCGCTCGCACCAGCACTTAGAGATTGAAATATATAGTCGTTGAAATCTTTATGAACCGTTAACATCAATATTTCTGTTTTAGGAAGTTTTTCTTTAAGAATTTTTACTGCCTCAATACCGCTCATTTTTCCTGATCCCAGATCAATATCCATTAAAATAATATCAGGATTATCTTCAGGCAGGTTTATTAGCGCGGATTCACAATCAGCATAAGCACTTATACATTTCATATCTTCAGCGCCATCGATTATGAATTTAAATATATCTCTGAATCGATCAATATCTTCAACAATAGAAACGTAGATACTATTTAATTTTGTATTAGGCATAATTCAAAATGAAGTTATTTCAATTTTAATTGATGAAAGTGAACTCATCCCGAAAGTTTTCGACTTAAGTAATATGTTAATATTTATATAAAAAGATGATTGAAAACTTAATGAATGATACAATCCGCTATATCCTTTTCTCAGTATACTAATATATTTTTTGTTATTTGCTTCCACAACTACCTAATTAGGGAGGGTAGTATGAAAAATAATTCTTGTTCCTTTATTAGCTTCCGATTTGATAGAGAATTCACCTCCAATCTTTGAAGCTCTTCTCTTCATGTTTTTCAAGCCATTTCCTTCCGAAATCATTCCTTCATCAAATCCTATACCGTTATCGCAATAAGTTATCGTTAATAATGTTTTCTCAATTTCAAACTCAAGGCTAACATTTGAACAGTTACTATATTTTAAACTGTTATTCAGTGCCTCTTTGAAAATAAAAAGAATATTTCTTTTCCAATCTAAAGAGAGCTTTATATCTTTGAAAGAGCTGTCTATACCCACGACACGAAAATCTACGTGTGTTTGGATCTTGCCAAAAAGATTGAAGCCCTGAGTTTTTAATTTTATACAAACGTCATAAAGAGAATTAACCTCAGAATCCAAAGTCCATAGAAAGTCTTCAGTCTCCGATTTTAATTTCTCAGATGCATCAACTATCCAGTTTACTGAGTTAGTAATTTCTTTAGATTGATCTCCAATATTGCTTTGTAAAAATTTGCTAAACATTAATATCTGTGCAAGTTTATCACCAGAACCGTCATGAAAATCTGCTGCCAACTCTTTGCGGATTACGTCTCTCTCTTCAAATTTTGCTTTCTCAATTCTTTTGGTATGGTAAATCTGATATTTAATAATGAAAGTAATCAGTCCAATAAAAATTATTATAAAAATAAGATAAGCCCACCAAGTTTTCCACCATGGAGGAACAATAATTATACTAATTTGAACTCCATCTCTATTCCAAATCCCATCATTGTTCGAAGCAATAACGTGAAAAATATATGAACCCGGCGGTATATTTATGAAAGTAGCTGTTCGGTTTGAAGCTTCAGTATATAACCAATTTGCATTATAACCTTCTAATCTGTAGGCATATTTATTTGCTGAGGGATTTACAAAACTAAGAGATGCAAATTTGAATGAGAATGTGTTATCATCATACTGTAGTTCGATTTTTGGCTGGCGGGATAATAAGCCTTTTGCAATTGAGGTGTCTGATAAATCCACAGGCTTATTTAATATATTTAATCCGGTAATAAAGACATTTGGCTTAGTCTTATTGTATACAAAATTCTTTGGATTAAATAAGGTAATTCCATTAATTCCACCGAACAGAAGCTCACCCATACTATCCTTAAAATATGCATCTTCCGAAAATTCATTTTGTGCTAAACCATCACTTGTTGTATATACAACAGTTTTTTTTGACAGTGGATTAAATTTTGTTATTCCATGATTTGTGCTTAGCCACAGATTACTTTTATTATCTTCAAGGATTCCATATACTTCATTACTTGACAGGCCGTTGAGCTCAGTATATTTTGTACAATTTCCTGTTTTACGATCAACTTTATATAAACCGGACCCGTACGTGCCTACCCAAAAATTCTTTCTGCTGTCAACAAACATTGAAAGTATTTCTTTATCAGACAGGCTATGTCCTTTCCCAATAGATTTTGCAAACTCAGAGAACTTTCCTGATTTCCTATCCATTTTATCCAAGCCTTGTTTGGTTGCTATCCAAAAGTTTCCTAGTTCATCCTCAAAAATTCCAGTTATAAAATTATTGATCAGGCTGTTTGGGTCTCGCGGATTATGTTTCCAGCTAATAAATGTATTTGTTGCGCGATTAAATTTATTTAAGCCGCTGCCGTAAGTGCCAACCCATAAATCACCATTACTATCTTCATAAACGTCAGTAACAAAATTTCCTGAAATTGAACCTTTCGAACCGCTCTTGAATGTAGTAATATTTCCGGTTAACGGATCATATCGATCCAATCCATTATCACCCGTTGAAATCCAAATATATCTTTTTTTGCCTTTATAAAGGTGTGTGATAATATTACTGCTGATGTCATTTGAATTGTTAGATCTATAAAGAATTCTTTTGTTTAACTTCATATTATGATTAAATATATATATGCCGCCGCCAAATGTACCTACCCATAATTGTCGTTTTGAGTCTTCAAGAAAAGCATCAACATTTGTTCTGTCGCCAGTTATATTAGAATTCAAATAATTTTCAAAATGATCCTGCGAAATATTTGTCTTATTCAATCCGCCGTTATGAGTTCCAACCCACAAAGATCCTTCGCGATCTTGATAAATAGTATTCACAATATTGCTGCTAATGCTGAAAAAATTACTCGAATTATTTTTATATCTTACAAATTTCTTAGAAGAATAATCAAATTTATTTAAACCACTATATGTTGCAATCCATAAAATATGCGAATTATCTTCAAAAATATCCATAATATTATTACCGCTTATAGAAGAATTATCACCAGGGATATTCTTATAATACGTATAAGTATTTTTTTTAACATCATAGCATATTAATCCCTTATCGGAAGTTCCGATCCATAGAAGACCGCGCGAATCAACAAAAACTTTATGTACTTCTAGATGCTTTAGTAGAGGTGTATATATTCCAGTATTTGGATCAAATTGATATACGCCTCCCTTTTCAACTCCGATCCAATATTTGTTATTACCTGAGGGGCATACTGATGTAATATTATTCTGATTAGGATCATTATTCTTATAATAGGATATATTCTTAGTAGTTGTATTTATCAGATTTAATCCGTAATCGGTAGCCGCCCATATTCCCCGTGAATCTTTTAATAGGGCATTAATATGCTGGTTGGATAATCTTTGCCTTAAGTTAGTGTCATTACCAAATCTTACGAACCGGTCTTTGATTCTGTTATAACGATATAATCCCCCGCCATCTGTCCCAACCCACAAACATCCTGAATTATCTTTCAGTAATGAAGTTATTTCGTTTGATTCCAATCCGCTTGATGAAGGGATTTCATTTCCGTATACTTTGAAGTCATAACCATCAAATCTGTCTAAACCGGCATCCGTACCAATCCATAAGAATCCAAAATTATCCTGAAGTATTGAATTTACGCTTTCGCTGGATAAGCCTTGATCATTACTATAATGTTCGAAATAAATTTGTTGGGAGAATGAAACCCCAGTATAAATTACTAAATATGAAGCTAAAAAAATGTAAGATAATAATTTATTCAATGATACTATTTAAATTTTCTTGTTTCAATAATCTAATTGTGATTTCTTAAAGAATTATAAATAAAATAATGATGGCAGATATTTACTTCACACTCAGTACATTTCAGTCTAATAATTATCCGGAATGAATCAAATTTAGAATTAAATATCATTCATACAAAAATATTTTATCCACATAATTATTATAATATCTTTAAACGTTTTAATCAAATTCGATTTCAAAAAGTTTAGTTATCAAATTATAGAATGGATAACTCTACATAACATAAGAATAAAGTCACTCAAAACTTATTAAGTATTGAGTGTCTTGTCCATCATTTCAATAGTAGTAATTTTTTTCTTTATTAAAGCTGACCCGTCCGATACTAGCCCAATAAATTCACCCGGCGTACCTCCAAATACATCTACATCCAAGCTGCTGCATTGGACAATTATTGATGCTATCCTTGCCCATCCAGCAAAACTGCCAACGGGACTTGGAGCACTTCCACCCAAATTAGATTAAAAGTAAGATTGCGATCAATACATAAGACTGATTCGTAACTTCACTAAATAATTATTTTGAAGAATCCGCATAGAGATATTATTAAAATAACTCGTTGTTCGAAATTAAAATTAAAACCGTTGAAACGGTTACAATGACGTTTTTTTACACCATTAACACCGGGATTAATCCCGGTGTTAATGGTACCAACATATACACTTCAAATGTTTCAACAGTTTATAAACTTTTTTATTCATTTCGAACAACAGGTTAAAATATTTTCTTTTACACAAACACTTAAGAAACGCTTCTTATTAAATCAGTAATATACTTTAGGAATTAAGTCATTCTTTATTTCAGCAGTTGAAGCTTTTTTACTTCGTCAAAATTTCCAGCAACAATTCTATAATAATAAATTCCGCTAGCAAGACTGCTGCCGTTAAAAGTTACAATGTAGTGTCCGGCTTCTTTATTCTCATTTACAAGTGTTGTTATTTCTCTTCCTAATTCATCATATACCTTAATTGTAACATGTTCAGCATTCGGAATAGTATATTGTATTGTAGTAGTTGGATTAAACGGGTTAGGATAATTCTGGGCTAGTGCAAAATTATCCGGCTTCATAAATGAAGCCTCTACAGTGCTAGAATATTTAAAACTTCCATCGTTATCTATTTGCTTTAATCTATACTCGACTGTGCCGACTGGCGGGTTATCATCTATAAATGAATAATTTTTTGGTGAGTTACTGTTGCCACAGCCTTTAACAAAGCCGATATCATTCCAATTTTGAATATTCAATTTTGAATTTTGGATTGTTCTCTGAATCTCAAATCCATAGTTATTCACTTCCGTCGCTGTTTGCCATTGCAGTTCAACTTTATTACTGAGAATTTTGGCTGTGAATGTTGATAGTTCTACCGGCAGAGGAGTACCGCCCGAATTCTGCCAGGCTAAATATGGGTAACCGCTATTTATATTGTTATCCATATACCAAATGTTAGGGTCCCATCCTGCATTTATATAAGTTGAATCCGATTTCATCTGTGCGGTGGTTATGCCGGATGATTGAGATGTGTCATTAGCAGTTTGTTCATTGTAAAAGCAATTGGTTATAGTTCCACTATTTGAGTAATAAAATGGCCCAAACCCTCCGTTATCGCCGTATACGGTAAAGCAATTTTTAACGGTTCCCCAATTGTCACATACAAATCCTGGTGTATTTTCAACCTTTGTGGTGTCTATACAGTAACAATTTGAAACTATTGTTGTACTCGATGGGTTACTCCCATCCCCAACTGCCCCAATAAATTCTCCAGAATTACCTGCCAATACATCTACATTTAAGCTGAAGCATTGGTCAATTATAGATCCTAGTCTTGACTGACCAACAAGACTGCCAGCGGGACTAAAAGCAGCTTCACCCCAAACTGTGCCCCCTATAACAGAGCAATTTGACATGCTGCCTTGCTGCAAATATCCCGCAACTCCGCCGCCGCAAAAATCAGTTTTAATGCTTACATTTATTAAATGAACATTTTTTATTGTAGCGCCTAAACATCTTCCGAATAATCCCTCGTAGTGGTCGCTCAAAAAAGAATATAAACCAGTAATAGTGTGTCCGCCGCCGTCGTATGTCCCCGAAAAATATGTTGTGTAAGAGTTCCCTATGGGAGGGAATCCCTTGTAATAGTAATTACTCCCGCCGGCATTGTAATAAAACCAGGTACTAGTTGGTGATGCATCTATGTCAGCCGTCTGCAAAAAATATGAACCCCAGGAACTTGTATCTTGGGTTATCCAGTAAAGATTTGCAAGTGAGTCTATTTGATAAGGATCATTCGCAGTGCCGCTGCCTGAGGGCATTGTTTCCGTCTGTGCAAATAGATTTATAGATATAATGATTAGCATTATCATGGAGAGTAAGTTTTTCATTTTTCTTTAACTCCACAATTGGTTTTTAAAAACATAATACATAAAAGACGTGTCCGTTTTCGTGGTATGTTACAGAAAAGTATTGGGCGAGTGCTACAAAAAAAATATTATTATAAGTACATGTAGAATTATTCTCCAAACTAATTCTTTCTTCGAATAAAAATATACTTTGATCTTAGGTATTTAGATTAAGAATTCCGCGTTGAAATATTATAAAAGTTAAATCTTTTTCCAAGTTTGTTAAGTAAGTCGACTGACCTAAATCACATAATATCTTAAATCTGCTAAATTGTTTTCAGTAATAATTTCTTTAGTACTATTCTTTTTTAAAAATATTTAGTTATATGACTATAACTGGATATGACATTCAGTTATATGGATTATGAGTGCTATTCTGCTTAGAATACGGTTGGACTTTACATGCTCTATTATTTTAATAACTCAATAGGATTAAAACTAGTTGGGGGAATAGAGATCTTTGTGAGGAATTGTTCTCTCTAAAATTTTTTAGACCATTTCTCAATGGAATGGTCGTCATTCTCTTAAATAAGTCATAGCAAAAACTTATTTAGAAAACTCGCAATTACTAAGTTAATAAGCTGTCATAAATAGAGGTATTTAAGCAATGATGAACAATTAATGGAATTCTTTTTTAAGAAATAATCCAGTCAAGCTTTTTTTATTTTGGATAATTTTCTCGGGTGTACCTTCAGCAATTATTTTACCGCCTTCGTCGCCGCCGCCAGGGCCAAGGTCAATAATCCAATCGGCAGTTTTTATAACATCGAGGTTATGCTCAACAACAACAACAGTGTTTCCCTTGTCAACAAGTTTATTCAATACATCCAATAATATATTCACATCTTCAAAATGCAGCCCAGTTGTCGGCTCATCTAAAATGTAAAGAGTTTTACCTGTGCTTACTTTGCTTAGCTCTGTTGCAAGTTTTACTCGCTGAGCTTCGCCTCCTGAAAGTGTTGTTGCTTGCTGTCCAAGTTTAATATATCCTAAGCCGACGTCATTTATAGCTTTTATTTTTCGATTGATTCTAGGGAGGTCTTTAAAAAATTCAAGTGCATCGCTCACTCGCATTTCGAGAACATCGGCGATTGATTTTGTTTTGAACAAGACCTCAAGAGTTTCCCGGTTGTATCTTTTACCACGGCAGGACTCGCATTCGACATAAACATCGGGAAGGAAATTCATTTCTATTTTCTTTAAGCCGTCCCCTCCGCATTCTTCGCAGCGCCCGCCTTCTACATTAAAACTGAATCTGCCGGTGCTGTAACCCCGCATTTTGGATTCGGGAAGTTGTGCAAATAAATCTCTAATATGTGTAAATAATCCTGTGTAAGTAGCCGGATTAGAACGGGGTGTCCTACCGATAGGGGATTGGTCGATTTCAATTATCTTGTCAATATTTTCAAGTCCTTCTATTGAATCATAGGGAAGCGGAACTGTTTTTGATTTATAAATTTTATTCATCAAAATTTTAACTAGCGTTTCATTAACAAGTGATGATTTCCCTGAACCGCTTACTCCTGTAATTAAAGTCAATGTACCTAAAGGAATTTTTAGCTCTACTTTTTTAAGATTATTTCCACGAGCGCCTTTTAGAATAATAAAATAACCATTACCATTTCGTCTTTCTTTTGGAACCGGTATTTCTTTTCTATTTGTAAGATATTGCAGCGTTAACGAATTTGAACCGTTTGGCGAATTTATTAACTCATACGTATTACCTGCAAGACAGACCTCGCCGCCATGTTCGCCCGCACCCGGACCAAGGTCTATCATGTAATCGGAGCTTTCCATCGTTTCTCTGTCATGTTCTACAACGATAACGGTATTACCAATATCCCGTAAATGTTTTAAGGAGTTAATTAATTTAATATTATCGCTTTGATGAAGTCCGATGCTGGGTTCATCAAGGACATAAAGCACTCCGGCAAGCTGTGAACCGATCTGAGTTGCAAGTCGGATTCTTTGAGACTCGCCGCCGGAAAGCGTTCTTGCGGAGCGGTTTAAAGTTAAGTAGTCTAAGCCAACATTTAAAAGGAATTTAAGTCTCTCAATAATTTCTTTCAAAATTGGTTTAGCAATAATTGAATTCTTACCCTGCATTTTCAGGTTTCCGAAAAATTCAGCAGAGCCTTTTATTGAAAGGGAAGTAACTTCACTAATATTCAAACCTTGAAATTTTACTGCAAGTGATTCTTTCTTTAGCCGCCCACCTCCGCAAGTTTGGCATAATACGGTATTCATATATGACTCAACCCAATCACGAATATTATTTGAGCTGGTTGTGGAATAATAATTTTTTAAATAATTAAATAAGCCTGAGAATCGATGTAAATAAGTGACGGGTTTTGTGTTACCGTATGAATACGAGAATGCAATTTTCTCTTGCGTTCCATTGAGCAAAACATCTTTTTGTGCTGGAGTTAAGTCTTTTAATTTTGTGTCGAAAGTGAAGTTGTACTTTTCCGCTATAGCAGTTAGTTGATTAAAAAACCATATCGAGCGCGGCTTACCGAGGGGGGCAAGGGCTTCTTCATTTATTGATTTATCCCAATTTGGAATCATTAAGTTTATATCCAGCTCTTTTTTTTCACCTAATCCTTCGCAATCAGGACAAGAACCGTAAGGAGAGTTGAACGAAAAGGAGTTAGGTGCTAATTCTCGGTAACTTATTCCGCAATCAAGGCAAGCAAGGTGGCGGCTATAAAGATGATCTTCGATAGAGTCGTTGACTATGACAATTCCGTTACCATAATTTAAACTTACATCTATAGATTCGGTTAATCTTGTCCTAGAAGTTTCATTAACAACTAAGCGGTCAATTACAATTTCAATATTATGAATTTTATAACGGTCAAGATGGAAGCCTTTCGTAAGTTCAAAATATTCTCCATCTGCCCTTATGCGCAGGAAACCGTCAGAGGATATTTCTTCAAATAATTCCCTATAATGTCCTTTCCTTCCACGTATTACCGGAGCTAAAACAGATATCCTTTTCCCTTTAAATGATGTTAAAACGGTATCTATAATTTGAGACGAAGATTGTTTCACAACAGGTTTGCTGCAATTGTAGCAGTACGGGGTTCCGAGTCTTGCATATAGTAATCTTAAATAGTCGTAAATTTCGGTAACAGTTCCGACTGTAGATCGGGGATTACCTGAAGCAGCTTTTTGTTCGATTGAAATGGCAGGGCTAAGACCTTCGATCAAATCGACATCAGGTTTTTCAAGCATATCAAGAAATTGACGCGCGTAGGCAGAAAGAGATTCAATATAGCGTCTCTGACCTTCGGCATAAATTGTATCGAATGCTAAAGAAGACTTTCCTGAGCCTGAAAGGCCAGTTATTACGGTTAATGAATCACGTGGAATTTCGAGGTCAATATTTTTTAAGTTATGTTGCCTCGCACCTTTAATGATAATAGTTTCTTTTTCCAATGCTAACTTTAATATTAAATTTGTAAACATTCATTTTAGTTATACCGTATTAGAAATGCAATTTAAATAGAAGTGCACTTATGAATTAATCGAGAAAATCATGAACGGCATTATTCAAATAAAGACTATACTTTCATATTCAGAAGTAAAATTTAAGGAAAAAAGTTCAATTTTCTTAGGATTTGCATACCCAATTAAGTCAATTGAAGATGTTACAGTAAAATTAGCCTTACTTCGTAAGAAATACTTTGATGCAACTCATCATTGTTATGCTTATAAGTTAGCAAGCAATTTATTAAAATACTCAGATGACGGGGAACCCAGCGGCACAGCGGGTATTCGTATATTAAATGTAATAGAACATTTCGATTTAGTTAATGTACTCTTGGTCGTTGTCAGGTATTACGGGGGAACGAAACTTGGGGTAGGTCCACTCGGAAAAGCTTACTATAATTCAGCGTTACAAGTGATTGAGTCAGAGAACATTATTATTCAAAAGCCTTACTATAAGATTACAATTGAGTCCAATTATTTGCTGATCAATCAAGTAAAGAAACTTTTATTAAAGTATGAAGCAATAAATGATGAGGTAAAATTCGGAGAGGGAGTTAAGTTTAGTTACTTTATTGATCCAGGGAAAGTGAAATTAGTTTCAGATGAATTATATGAATTATCGAGGGGGGAAATAGGTATTTCGATAGAGAATATAGTAGTTTATAAGTGATAAATATCGGTTTTGAATGAATACCTTGACTAATTTGAAAACTTTGCACATATTTGCTTAAAGCAATAATTATTAAAAGGAAGGTTTGTGAAAAACAATTATAATGTTACCGCAAATAGATTAGCCGAATTGACATTCACTCTGCTTGGAAGCTGTCAGGAAAAAGAGCTTCGGTTAGCTCAATCTTACGGATTAACTTCAGTAGAATTCCGCTGCTTAAGGTTATTTGGTTTGAATGAGCCTATGAATAATAAGAGCATTGCGGAGAAAATGAATTTAAGTCCGAGTCGTTTAACGCGTATAATTGACGGATTGGTCAATAAGGGATACGTAGTAAGGAATATCAATAAAATTGATCGACGCAACATGCAGCTTGATTTATCTGAAAAGGGTAAGCAACTTGTCGGGCAATTAAACAAAGCTTATGTTGAGGTTCACAAGGAGATTTTGGAAAATATTGATGAGTCGCAACATCAGCCTCTGTTAAATGCAATGTCAGACATGATGGAAGCATTAGAGAAATGGATATCTAAAGGCTGATATTATCCAGCTTGGCTTCTTTTGAAATCATTCAGATACATTTTTGTTAATTCCAGATCTGAAATAAGATCCGTTAGATTGGAAAAACTTTGCTGATTAAGTTGAAAGAAATTCTCCTCAAAGTGTTTCTTTAAGTCTGTGTCGGATTTCTGAATTATTTGGCCTAATTGCAAAGTTATTTTTTCCATTGTTGAAGAGAAATCTCTTCTTATATCTTCAAAGTTTTTAATTTCGGAATTTCCTGAGTGATTCTTAATTATACGCATTAAGCCCATTGCGTATTTTGCCGAGAATAATAAATCCTCAAATCCTCTTTGATTGGAATTATCAACCGCAAGTTGGAAAATTCTTAAAACTTCAATTTTTCTTTTTAATTTTGATTTTGAAAATCTTTCTATTTCATTAACAAAATCTTCAGGCTTTATTAAATAAACATCATTCATATCGTCTTTTAAATTTTCTGTAAACTTATGATTTTACTCCAAGGCCAATACCGTCACCTATTGGAATTATAGTTGAGTTTAAGGTTTTTTGTGAAGTGAATAATTGGTTAAACTCACGAATATATTTTGTAGATGTTTTATACTCAGCAGGAACTTTTTGAGATGCAGTAAATCCTTTCCACAGAAGATTATCTACAAAGATTATCCCATTCTTTTTCAAAAGGATTAAGCAATAATCAAACAACTGTTTATAGTCATTCTTGTCCGCATCAAGAAAGATGAAGTCGTATTTTTTTTTGAGTCCCGGCATAATATCAAATGCATTTCCCTCCATTATAACAATTTTATCATTAAGGCCGGCCTTGAGGATATTCTCTTTTGCTAATTTTATATTATCACTACTTTTTTCAATAGTATGCAGGATACTTTTTTTCTTTAGATTTCTAGCAATTCTAATAGAAGAATAAGCAATGGCAGTACCCAGTTCAAGAACTCGTTTAGGTGCAGCCATTGAGATCAGGATTTCTAAAAACTTAGCGGAGTCTTTTGATAAAATAGGCACATTATTATTTTTTGCAAACTCTTCAAGCTTAATAATAAGAGGGTCATTTTCCGATTGAAAACTTTGCAAATATTTTAACTGAGAAGGGAGAATAATATTATTCATATTAAGACCTCTTATATAATATTTATTTCAATAATAATAATTTATTGCTGTAGTTATGCCCTCCAATTGAAAGCATATAAAAATAGACACCACTTGAACAAGGCATCCCATTATCTGATTTCCCATTCCATGAAACTGTATTTGATCCTGATTGAGCCATACCGTTGAAGAGAGTTTTAACTTTTTGGCCTAATCCATTCATAATTATAATTCTTGCGCTTTGAGCATTTTGCGAATAAAATTCTATCGTCATTTTCTGGTGTATTGGATAGAAAGGATTGGGATAGCTATTACTTAATATATCTTGTGAAGAAGTTGGTAAAGTATCGCTTACCGAATTTACAATATTCGTTCCTCCACTAAAAGAGTAATAACCGGTCGCGGGTTCCTGCACCTGGCTTCCTAGACTATCGTTATACGTGAAGTAAAACTTTACACTATCACCGGAAGGTACAAACGGAAGTACATAAGAATATTTTAGTGTGCCGTCATAACCAAGGTTTGCTGCAAGATAGTTTGATGAGTTAACCGAATAATGAAGGACTGCAGATGAGGGTTGAATTCCCTTACTGGGGAAGAATATTTTGTTAAGAGTATATTGATTTTGAGTTGAATCATAATACAAATTTGGATAGCCGATAGCTTTTTCAGCAGAGACAAGACCGTAACCTCTATCATCATTTGGCTGTGAATAATTATCGGCTGTATGAATTAAAATTTGCCTGATCTGGACATTTGTTAATTTTGGATATGTAGAAAGCAACAAAGCCGCAACACCGGCAGCAATAGGAGTAGCAAAGGAAGTACCGCTGCCTATTCCATAAGAACTAAATCCACTAGCCACGTCAGCGCCGTAATTATTTGCACCCAAAGCAACCAATTCAGGTTTTATTCTGCCATCGAAAGTAGGTCCCCAGGAACTGAAAGGTGTGACCTGGTTATTATCATTGACGGCGCCAATTGTAAGAGCGTTTATTCCGTCGCCGGGAGTATCGATATAATGCCAGGTATTATCGCCCTCATTACCGGCGGCAGTAACTGTTACAACGCCTCGTTGAAAAGCGAGGGCAATAGCTTTAGCGCAAATGGTAGTTTTACCATCCATGTCTTTGTAGGTATATGAATAAGTAGTATCATCAAAAATATTGTAACCAAGAGAACTTGTAGTAATATCAACGCCCATTCCTTCCATCCATTCAAGTGCGGCGGCATAATTATCCTCTTCGATATGGCTTTCGCTTCTATCATCTTCAGTTTTAGCAAGAATAAAATGAGCACCATTAGCAACGCCGATTATGTTTCCGGGTTTATATCCACCAATCAAAGAAAAGACGAAGGTTCCATGATCACCGGAACTTGGATCGTCACCGGGCTGCGGGGCTGTAGAGGTAACATGAAAAACATAATTATATTCTGCAATGACGCTATCGTTTACAAGAGATTCGTGCTGTTTCCATATAAAACCGTCGTCAAGAATTCCTATAATTACACCTTTACCTGTAATTCCTCTTGCGTAGACTTCAGGAATATCAGACAAATTAAATTCCTGGAAAGAAGGTCCATATAAGGTATCTGAAGCTGTGCCCATTATTTTTTGAGGAAATATTTTTTCAATGGAATTTGAATTTTTAAATTTAAGGATCTTTACCGTATCAATTTTATTTACGAATGGTAATGCTGAAATTTGCTTTACTTGATCGTTTGTAAGATATGCCGAAACTGCATTAAACCAGTTTAATTTGTTTTCAATCTTAACGCCCAGATTTTCTAATGAAGTAACATAGCTTTGTTCAATTGGAAGGTCCTGATAGGTTATTATATTTTTTCCCATTACTTTTTCGCGTCTTGCAATACTTCTAGCGGATAATAATTTTAAAGCACTTTGGTAAACGGCTTCCGTCTTATACAAAGCTTTTCCGGGTGCTATTCCTTTATCCTTAAAATAAATTAGATATTTAGTCTGTGAATAGGTTAGCGAAATTGTAACCAATAAAAAGAATAGTATTAGTTTTCTCATCTTTAAATTTTCAAAGTTAATTTATTAAAGTTTATAATTCTTCATGATTGAAATATATCCCTCATACATTAAAGTAAAAAATCAAATAATTATATACCTAATGAATAACAGAAAAGATTCGTTTTATTCTAATTGGATTAAGTAATTCACTTAACTTGGAAGATGACGCAGACTCATTCCAAGACCAATATATCATAATAGCTTTCCCAACTATAAGATCCGAAGGTACAAATCCCCAAAACCGGCTATCCATGCTATCGTCTCGATTATCGCCTAATACAAAATAATAATTTTTTTTGAAAGTATAACTTCTAACAGGCTTATCGTTGATAGTAATGACCGTTCCTTCGACACTTACAGCAGACTTACCTAGTTCTCGATCTATAATAATTTGCCATTTTCTAATATTATTATTGGAAATATTAACTGTCATTCCTTTTCTGGGTGCGATTACAGGTCCATAATTATCGCTATTCCATTTGTTATCAGGAGGAAAAATTCTACTATCAGGTGTTTCAGAAAATGTTTTGGATTTATTCAACAATGCATTTTTAGGCAAAGGTATTTTTTTATTGTTTACGTAGACTATCCCTTGTTTAATTTGAATAGTATCGCCGGGTAATCCAATAATTCTTTTTATGAAGTTTACATTATCCGTCGGCTTTATTTCATTTTGATTACCAGGAAATCTAAATACGATAACGTCGTTTCTTTTTGGGGGTGTTAATGAAATCAACGTTAACTTTGGAATTGATATATTAATAAATGGAATACTACCAGGGGTTGACAATTTATATGCTGCTTTATTAACAAGTACAAAGTCGCCAACGAGCAGCGTATTTTCCATAGATGCAGAGGGGATAGTATTAGCTTCGACAAAAAAAGATTTGACAAGTAGAGCAAGTATAAAAGCAATTAAAATTGCTTTTAGGAATTTTTTAATATCCGGTTTTTTTTCAGGCTTGGCAGCATCTGCTTTTAGAAGTTTCGTAATATCGTTTTGATAAGACTGAGCCAAATCATTCTACCCTAATTATTCGTCGATTTGGAGCACAGCTAAGAAAGCTTCTTGAGGAATTTCTACATTTCCGACCTGCTTCATTCTCTTTTTACCTTCTTTTTGTTTCTCGAGGAGTTTACGCTTACGAGTAATATCACCTCCGTAACACTTTGCCAAAACGTTTTTTCTTAAAGCCTTAACTACAGATTTTGAAATTACTTTAGAGCCAATTGCAGCTTGAATATCGATTTCAAACATTTGACGCGGTATAAGGTCTTTTAATTTAGTACAGACCTTTCTTCCCCAATCATAGGACTTGCTTTTGTGAACTATCATCGACAATGCATCAACAGGTTCGTTATTAAGAAGAATATCTAGTTTCACGAGCTCAGATTCGCGGTAGCTAATATATTCATAGTCCAAGGATGCATAACCGCGAGTAGTAGACTTTAGTTTATCATAGAAATCAAAAATAATTTCGGCGAGAGGGAACTCATATTGGATATCAGCCCGCGTAGGGTCAATGTATGTAGTGTTCTTGTAGGTACCGCGTTTATCTGTAGCAAGTTTCATGATATTGCCGACGTATTCGCTTGGGCAAACAATTTGAGCTTTTACATAAGGCTCTTCGATACGTTCAATATCTCCTACCGCAGGCATCATAGCAGGATTATCAACGACCAATTTATCGCCATTCTTTTTGTAAACATAGTATTCAACATTAGGAAGAGTTGTAATAATAGATTGGTTATATTCTCTAAGTAATCTTTCCTGAACTATTTCCATATGAAGAAGACCAAGGAACCCGCATCTGAATCCAAACCCAAGAGCAGCGGAAGTCTCAGGTTGATACTGTAACGCGGAATCATTTAATCTAAATTTTTCAAGCGCATCGCGAAGATCTTCAAATTCATCAGCATCAGTCGGATATAGTCCACTATAAACCATAGGTTTAACTTCTTTGTAACCCGGAAGCGGCTGAGTAGCGCCTTGTCTCTGGTGAGTTACAGTATCACCTACTTTTATATCATGCACATCTTTTATCCCGGGAATTAAATATCCGACATTTCCTGCAGAGAGTTCATCTATCTTAATTTTCCGAAGGCCAAGGACGCCTACTTCTTCAGCGTCAATTTCTTTATCGACGACAAAACATTTCAACTTGTCATTAGTTTTAATGGTACCATTAAAGACTCGTATGTAAGCCACAGCACCGCGGTAGATATCAAAAATAGAATCAAAGATTAAAGCTTGGAGAGGGGCATTTGGATCTCCTTTGGGTGAAGGTATTTTTTTAACTACAGCTTCTAAAATTTCCACTATACCGATTTTTGACTTAGCGCTTGCTAAAATTATTTCATCAGAGTCACAACCTAAAAGATCTATTATCTGACCTTTTACTTTTTCAATTTCGGCACTTGGAAGATCAATCTTGTTAATTACAGGGATAATTTCAAGACCAGCCTCAATAGCAAGATAAAGATTACTAATGGTTTGAGCTTCTACTCCTTGCGCGGCGTCTACAATTAAGACAGCTCCTTCGCATGCAGCAAGAGACCGGGACACTTCATAAGTAAAATCTACGTGACCTGGAGTATCAATTAAATTTAATGTATAATCTACTTTATCAGAGGAAGTATATCGCATCTGGATTGCATGAGATTTAATTGTTATACCACGCTCACGCTCAAGTTCTAAGTCGTCAAGTACTTGGGCTTTAGCTTCCCGTTCTGAAATTGTATGGGTTTGTTCTAAAAGGCAATCAGCGATCGTTGATTTACCATGATCGATATGGGCGATAATACAGAAATTTCTAATGTTGTTCATAACTCTCAAATGATTAAACTTAAATATACACAGTGCATAAGAATATTGAAAGGTAAAGCGACACCTATTACCGTCGATCAAGTCACAAAGCATATGAAATTAGTCATTTTAGAAGGCAAAAAAATGCAATTTTTTATTTCATTTATCTTATTAAATTATCACTTATCCTTTTATAAATTCATTTGTGTAAAAGTCATATAAACGTAGTAAATTAGGTATTACATTCGGAACAAAAACATATAATCTTCGTCTAAAAGCATGAAAAACAAAAAGAAGAAAACGGAATTGCAACTACCACAAATATTAAACCTAGATGATGATTTCTCTTTAATAAAGAGATTCATTGAAGGCGATGAATCGACCTTTAATTTACTGGTTGTTCGCCATAAGGAAAAAGTAAGAAATATAATATACCTTACTTTGAATAATCATGAATTAGTAGATGATATTGCTCAAGAAGTTTTTTTAACGGTATATAAGAACTTAGGCCGTTTTAGGTTTGAGTCACAATTTACAACATGGCTTTACAGGATAACAATTAATAAATGCAAAGACCATTTAAGAAAAATAAAGATACGAAGCATATTTACTTCGATTAAAGATGAAGAAGAAGATTTTGGATACAGCACTTCACCAGATGAAAAAGATGTAGCTGAGATAGTTAGAAAGGCAATTGATCAGTTACCAGAAAAGTTGAAGATACCACTGCTGCTCAAAGATATTGAAGGACTAAGTTATCAAGAAATTGCAGAATCGATTCAATGTGAAATCGGGACTGTAAAGTCCAGAATTTTTAGAGCGAGAGAAGGGCTAAGAAATATATTGAAGCCCTATGAGAAAGAGTTAATGTGATGAAAATTTATACTAAAAAATATGAATTATTGTCGGCTTACGTAGACGACGAACTTTCTGATACTGAAATAAGGAAATTAGAGGATGAACTAAGATTTTCTAAAGACCTTCAGGAAAAGCTTGACGATTTAAAAAGAGTAAAAAAATTAACTTCAAAGTCTGTTAAGAGCGTGCCTGAAAATCATTATTTTGACACGCGGGTATCTGCAGCAATTAGAAATGACGGACCATGGTTATTTAGAATAAGGAAATATATACCTGTTGTTGGGATAGTTGCGCTGAGCATTGCTTTGATGGTTGTTCTAAAAGTGAATCCAGGAATTATTAATAGTCTTTTGGAAAGGCAAAAATCAAACATATCTGAATTTTATACACAAAACTTAAAGCCATTATTATATGCGGCAGATTTGACAAACGAAGACATTTTCAATTTTGCATTCTATCATCAATTACCTTTGGATAATCAGAAAAGTCAGTATTTATTATTAGGCACAGGGCAGAACGGCAGCCAGTTTTGCGAAATTAAAAGCAATTACAAGTTTAACAATACTAACAACCTTGATAAATTTGTTAAAGGATTAAATCTAAACGCAATACAAAAACAGCAAGTTGATTCGATTCTATCAAATTATGCTATCGATCTGCAATCTCAAGTTTTAGTTAATGAAAAAAACACAGTTGCTATAAATTCAAATATTTGGAATTACAATAAGGCACTAATTGCAGACCTTGTATCGTTTGCAGCAAGAGCGAACAAGGAAGAAATGAGAAATGTTTTGCCAGCAGGATTTGATTCATATTATAACAATGGGTCTGTAGCCCGTTTGGTTAATGAAGTCAGATCTGAAAATGGTAATAAGTATATATTCATAACTCCAGATACAATTTTTTCAGATTCATTTAACTTTGATAAAGAGAAATTCAGTCAGGATATGAAAAAATTAAATGAAGAAATGAAAAAGATGAATAAAAGCGGTGAGAATTTCTCTTTTAATTTCCATATGGATTCTAATTTTGTTAATAAGACAAAAATACCGTCCTATAACGGTCAGTTTAAGATATATGTAGACAGTAATTCATGTCTTATTCATCTTCCTCAAGTTTTTGTTCCTCAAATCCAAATACCGAATCTTGATAGTATGTCAGCGAATATAGGTAAGGCAGCTGATTTATTTAGAAGTTTTTCTTTCAATTTTCCAGAAATGAGTAAGGGAAAGAATTTTAACTACAAATATTTCTATAGTGATTCTGGTAAAGGCTATAACTTTAATTTTAGAGTTTTTGGATTAGATTCCACATTCAATTTTAAGAATCATAAGATGGACTCAATGTTTGGGAAAAACTTTAGGAGATTTAACTTTAACAGCCCGGATTCTTTAAAAGGCTTTTACAAATCATTTTTTGGAGATTCCACAGCATTTAACCAAAGGGAAATTGAAAAGGAATTGCAGCAAGTACAGCGTCAATTAGAACTATTTCAGAAACAAATGGATAAACTTCAGAAACAGTTTCCTAAGAATGAGAAGCATTTGAAGAGTTCTAAATCAGTTGAAATATAATACTTGCGCGTATTTCTGTTAAAAGATGCATTAGAATGAATTTTCGTTAAAACTCGTATTTTATCAGTTATCCTATTTTTCTTCCGTTCATACAACTCTCCTTTACAAAAAGCTTTTTTTAGCTTAATTTACTTTTAGCAAGAAAGGCAAAATTATATATCTTGTCTAATTGGGGTTAATTCATTTAAATGTTGTAGCTAAAAATAAACGAATTATTCTTAAAATATGAAGCTCGAAATACCGGCCTTGAAGATGAATCAGAAACTGCAAACCTTTATTGGGCTTTCGATATTATTGTTTGGTTTCAAATTCTTTATAGCCAGTTCTGATTCAACAGCATACATGCTGATTGACGATGTACTGGTTGGGCTTACGGTTATAACCTTTGTATTCTATTTAAAGGATTGGATGCATTTAAAGAAAGTTAATCCGCTTTCTTTAGTTATGAATATTGGAATACTTTCGGCATTGATTTTTTTACTTATCACATTTTCCGGGGCAATCAATAGTAGTTTAGCGATTAATAATAGTCCAAATTCTTTAAGAACAAATTTCATTTCAAATTTGGTCACTTTTATATATTCCTTTATAATTCTAGGGTCGCTCTCATACATTTTCCTTGCTTTCCGAGAACTATATTCCTTTAAACAAAAACGCGATATCAAGACTTATTTTAATACTATGGTTGTGTTTTTTATTCTTGCATCGTATTCAACCTTGCTTCAGCAAAATGCTGATCTATTATATATTAAGGACACCTTTTTTATAATATCTATTCTGTTGATAATAATTAATTCTATTAAAATTTCATGGATAGCTTTCATAGTAAAAAGAGAAAAGAAGATTCTACTTTTTCTGTCAATAATTATAGCCATTCTTTTTGTGTCAAACATTGTGAAAATATCCAACCAAAGCCCAAATATGTTAGGTCAGTTTTCACCGATACTAAATCAATTTTTTAAGATCATCGGTATATATGGGTCGATTTATTTTAGCATATTATTTTTTACCACGTTATTTCATATACCTACTGCAGAAGCATTTGATAGAAAAGCACAGGAAGTTACTTCGCTTCAATATTTTAGTAAGTTAATTACCGAGGTCTTAGATTTTGATGATTTAGTCAGGACAATAACAGATATAGCTGCAAAATTAAGTAATGCTGATGCGGCCTGGATTGCTTGGAAAGAAGGCGATGGATTAAAATCAGTAGGCAATAACAGCATTGGATTTTTAGATGCTGATTTAATAACGTTTTTTGTCGCAGAGAATAAAGAGAAGTATGATCTAAACGAAACTGTTTTCATAAGCTTGGATAGATTCCGGAAAAAGTCACAGTTAGGAGAATCTTTTTCAAACATTACAGTATCGCCTCTAAGAGCGCATAACGAACTCAAAGGATATCTTTTAACAGGGAAGAAAAATAATTTTCTTTTTGATGATGAAGATAAAAATGCATTAGATACATTTTCGGATTATGCTTCCGTAGCTATTGAAAACTCAAGACTCTTTGAGGAATCAATAATAAAGGAGCGTTTGGAAAAGGAACTTGATCTTGCAAGAGAAGTTCAAAGAAAGATTTTGCCGTCTAAAAATCCTGACTATGAGGGTTTAACTATTTCAACAGTTTTTATACCGGCATTCGAAGTAGGAGGTGACTACTACGACTTTTTCGAGATTGACAAATATAATTTCGGATTTGTAATTGCGGACGTATCTGGGAAGGGGATTTCAGCAGCATTTATAATGGCAGAAGTAAAAGGAATTTTTGAATCACTATCTAAGACTATCAAGACTCCTAAGAATATATTAATAAAGGCAAACGAAATTCTGCAGCGAACTTTAGACCGGAAAAACTTTGTAAGTGCAGCTTACGGTTTCCTTGATGTGAAAAATGAAACTATGCTGATTTCTCGGGCGGGGCATTGTCCTATTATACTCATAAGGAATAATGCTATTGAAAATTTACGACCGTCGGGGATTGGTTTGGGACTTAACTTTTCGGAACACTTTTCTAATACTCTTGAAGAGATCAAAATAGATTTAAGAGAAAATGATATAGTAGTCCTATATACAGACGGCATTACCGAAGCTAAAAATAAACTTCTTGAAGACTTTGGAAGTGATCTTTTTGAGAAAATACTTATAGAAAATTGTGATAAAGATGCAGACGATATTGCAAACAAGGTTATTCGTGAAGTAACTTTGTTTTCACAAAATCATCCACAGCATGACGATATAACTTTAGTCATACTTAAATGGAAACAAAAATTAAAAATTGATGGAGAAAAGGAATGGCAGAATTCAGCACTTCAACCAAAGATTTAGGTGGAGTTAGT
This sequence comes from Bacteroidota bacterium, assembly GCA_021777835.1. Taxonomy (GTDB): domain Bacteria; phylum Bacteroidota; class Ignavibacteria; order Ignavibacteriales; family Ignavibacteriaceae; genus FEN-1297. The sequence continues at coordinate 133,280 of JAJYDC010000004.1, forward strand.
ATTATATATTTACAAGGTTACCTTGATGCACACACAGCTCCCTCGTTAGAGAATACGTTTTCTAATTTGATTGAAAACGGGAAATATTGTACGGTTGTCAATTTTAAGGAACTTGCATATATAAGCAGTGCCGGGTTAGGTGTATTTATGGCTTTTATAGAAAAAATGCGAGAAAACAACGGAGATATAAAATTAACCAGCATGAGCGAAAAAGTATATAACATATTTGATTTGCTCGGCTTTCCTTTGTTATACGAAATATACAAAACAGAAGATGAAGCAGTTAACAAATTTATCGAGTCAAAGAACCTTGAAAAGTAAGAATAATAAATCGGAAGAAAAAGAATTGACAGTTAAAAGCCGGACGGAAAACCTTTCGGCTATCCGTAATTTTGTTTCCTCCGGTGCACTTGAATTGGGTATATCTTTAAAAGTAGTAGAGAATATTATCCTGGCAGTAGACGAAGCATGTACTAATATTATTAAACATGCGTATCAATATTTCCCGGAAGGAGAAATTATAGTAAGATTAAAATTTTCAAGGGAGAAATTTACAGTAATTATAATTGATCACGGTGTACCATTTCAGCCTGAAACAATACCTGATCCCGATTTACAAACTTATTATAGACAGCATCGTGTAGGCGGATTAGGAATGTTTTTGATGAAATCATTAATGGATGAAGTCAAATATGTCTCAGTACCGGGTAAATATAATCAAGTACTTTTATCTAAGAATTTGCCAGCCACGCATTAATTAAGATGAACGACACAGAAAATATTAAAGTCAAACGAAATCTTACTGCCCTTGTAGACTTTAGCAGAATTATTAACTCTAGTCTTGATCTGGATTTTATCCTAAATAATATACTATTAACCTGTCTTGGCAAATTCTTTGCCACGAAGGGGATTGTCGCATTAAAGATTAATGGGACAATTGTGCCGAAATCATTTAAAGGTCTTTCTGTTGAAGCAATAAATAAGTTTCCGAAGCTAAAAAGCGGGGAGGGGTTAATTGAGAACCCAGAGTTCAAGAATTATTTAAGTGAAAACCATATTGTAACAATTGAAAAGATCAGTTCATCTCAAGAATGCCTCGGGATAGTGTGCCTGGGTGAGAAGTTGAACAAGAGCCCATTTACAGCAGATGATATAGAATTTCTAAGAACCATTTTGAATATTTCGTCTTCTGCAATTCATAATTCAATAATGATAGATGAACTGAAGCACGTCAATCGATCGCTTGACCGCCGTGTTCATAGGCTTAATTCGTTGTTTGAATTAAGCAAAGAATTCGGAATGTTTTCAGAATCGACAAAAGTGGCAAGGTTATTGGTCTATTCTGTAATTGGTCAATTCCTTGTTTCTAAGTTTGCGGTTATTACATTTCAACCGGGGGCAATTGAAATTCTTGAATCAAAGTTTGATAATGCGGAACTCACAAGAGCACTTAATGGCTATGACTTTACTTCTTACGAGAACGCAATTTCCAAAGATGAAATTACAAACAAATTTTATGATCTTGAATTATTAGGGGTCGATCTTATAGTCCCAATGCAACTGCAAGGGGAAACTAAAGGACTAATTCTACTTGGAAAAAGAATTAATAATCATTCTTATTCCGAAACGGACGTCGAATTTATTTATTCGGTGGGAAGCCTTGCTATTATTTCACTTGAGAATAGGAGATTGTTTAAAGAAGCATTAGAAAAACAAAAGCTTGAAGAAGAACTTGAAATTGCCCGGGGCATACAGAAGAATCTTCTGCCGCACTCAATACCTAAATATAATAATTTTGAAATTGCTGCCGTAAATATATCATCTCAGCATGTTGGAGGTGATTATTATGACATTATTTCCTTAAATGAAAATAATTTTTGTATAGCAATAGGTGACGTTTCCGGTAAAGGAGTCCCCGCAGCACTATTAATGGCTAATATTCAAGCATTCTTAAGAGTAATCTGCAAGCATGGAATGGACCTTGCTGAGGCTACAGGCATTATCAATGATCTGATTACTTCTAACATCACGGATGGGAAATTTATTACTTTTTTTTGGGGCATGCTGGATGAAGTAAATAAAACGATTCAGTATGTAAATGCCGGGCATAATCCTCCGCTGCTTATTAGAAAGGGAAAGATCCGCAAACTTGATAAAGGCGGAATTATCCTCGGTGTCATGAAAACATTTACACCATATTTAACTGAGACTGTTCATCTGTTAAAGGAAGACGTTATAATATTATTTACTGACGGAGTAACAGAAGCTAAGAATTTTAACGACGAGGAATTTTCAGATGAAAAGCTTGAATCTTTAGGCTTGAAACTTGCAAGCCTTGCTGCCGATGATATCCTTCAAAACATTAAAAATGAAGTCCAAAATTTCGCAAAAGGCACATTGCAGTCGGATGATATTACAATGGTGGTCATAAAAGTTTTGTAGTATTATTTTTTCTTTTGACTAATTTAATTACCTTTCGACAAAGATATATTTCAAAAAAACTTATAATTATCAAATTATTATTATATTTTAATTAGTACAAATGCGAAATATTAAAGAATATTATTTAAGGAATAAACAGCTTTTCATTATAATTATTTCAGCAGCATTAATTATAACTGCAGTAGCAGAATTTTATTATGTTGTTGAAGTTGATGTGCAATCGAATGACGAATGTCTATGGGTACCTACACAAGTTTCTAGAGATAGTACTGCAATCATTTTCAATTTTGTTAAAATCGGCGGAGTTACCTGGAATGCAGGTATACGTGACGGAGACCAGTTAATAGAAATAAATAATCATCCACTTCCTAATACTTCAGTAGCACAACTTCTTCTAAATAAGGTGAAAGCGGGAGATTTCGCGGATTATACAATTAAGAAATCCGGAAAGATTATTCACACTAAGGTTTATGTAAAGAAATTAATTCAGATCGGGAACATTGCAAATGTTATTCTTGCACTTATGCAAATGTTAATTGGGTTTATTGTACTTATGTCCAAGCCTTCAGGTAAAGCTCAAAAATTATTTTATGGACTTGGTGTTTCCATGATACTTAGTTCCTTAATCATATTCCTAAATCATACAGCATCCCTTGAAGCGGTAAGAGCAAATCCTTTGCCATATATAGCAGTGTCTTTCCTTTGGTCGATTGGAATTGGGGCTGGACCATTTATTTTAATCGCATTCTTTCTAATCTTTCCAAAGCCATTTAGAATTATTGAAAAGCGATGGGTTATTAGTTTGCTAATAATTTGTCCAATAATTTTAATACTTCTGAACATTTCCTCTTTAGTCGCTATTTACGGATATGGTATTGGGACAATTGAAAATTATGTTAAGATCAGGAGATATTTTGATAACTTACAGCTTGTAATAGAAATAATTGCAATAATTTTTCTAGTAATAAATTATACTCGATTAAAAACCAAAGAAGAGAAGAGACCGGTTCTTATAATATTAATTTCATTTGTTGTTGCAATCATAGCTGTCATTTATACCTCCCAAATAGCACCTGCGATTTCAGATACGATATTTAATTCTCCTCAATATTACACGCCGATAATTTTTATTATTATAATTCCATTTGCTTTCGCCTACTCAATATTCAAATATCAGCTAATGGATGTAAGTGTTGTAGTGAAAAACACCATTGTATACGGAGTTGCTACCGTCAGTTTAGCGGCACTTTATTTCTTTGTTATTTATGTATTGGGGCAAAGTATCAGTGAAGCAATTGGCACTCAGTTTCAAACTGCAATTGCAGGCATTATATTTATAACATTTGCACTTGTATTCCAATCAACGAAAGATAGATTCCAAGATTTCCTTACTGCAAGATTTTATCCTGAACAGTTTGCCTATCAAAAAGTCTTAATAAAATTTAGTAATGAAGTCTCAACGGTTGTCGGGCTTGAGAACATTCTAAGTTCAATGCAAGACACTTTTGTTGAGTCTTTGAAATTAAACAATTTTGGCATTATGATTAGGGAAAAGAAATCTGATAAATATTATCTCGTAAAAAGTGTTGGTATTAAAGATTTGGGCTTAAAGATTAATGGTAGACTAGTCGAGGAATTTATATCTGAAAAATCACTTTCTTCAAAACAGCCGGTCATAGAAAGAGAAGATTTTATAAAAGTATTTCCTTCTGAATTCATGTATATAATTGAGGGAAATATATATACTATCATTCCGATGGTAATAAAATCAAGAGCAATAGGTATGCTTTTATTTGGTCTCAAACATTCAGGTTCTCAGTTTGCGGGGAAGGATTTGGAACTTTTGTCTGCCGCTGCCAATCAAGCTGCAATATCTATAGAAAATGCCCGACTTTATCAATCGGAAGCTGAAAAATTCAAGATTGAAAGGGAACTTGACCTTGCGAGAAAAATACAACAGGGGTTACTCCCTAAATGCATGCCTGCGGTAAATGGTCTGGATATCTGCGGTGAAATGATCCCAGCAATGCAAGTCGGGGGTGATTACTTTGATCTACTTCCAGTGTCAGAGTCAAAACTTTTTGTTGTTGTGGGAGATGTATCGGGCAAGGGTCTTGCTGCATCCTTATATATGGCTAAACTTCAAACTATGGTACAGTTGTCTTGCGATAACATTAAGTCACCTAAGGAAATTCTAGTAGAACTCAATAAACATTTTTATAAGAGTATCGAAAGAAATTCGTTTGTTACGATGACGCTTGCCCTTTTCGACCTTCAATCTAAGAAGCTGAAGTTTTGTCGTGCAGGTCATTTGCCGTTACTTATGGCTTCAAATGGTAATGTAAGTTCATTCCGAACGCGAGGGATAGGTGTCGGCTTGGAGAAAGGTAATATTTTTGAAAATACATTATTTGAAGAAGAAATTGCTTTAGTGCCAGGTCAGACTTTCGCCTTCTTTTCAGATGGGATAACTGAAGCAATGAATGAAAATAATGATCTTTTCGGAGAAGAGAAGCTTCAAGAAATATTGAAGACTAGTTCAGCCAATCATTCAACTGATATTATGAACGAGATCTGGAAGTCTGTAAAGAATTTTAAGGGAGCTGCTGAGCAAAATGATGATATGACAATGGTTTTAGTCAAATTTTTAAAGGAAGTAAAATATATTATTTGAGAAATAGCCGCATTTAAGAACTTCTTCCTCCTTTTCATATTTAATAATTAACTAGCCTTTTTATCTCTTTTTACTAACACAAATATTTTGGCTGAGTTACAGATTCTCGCCCTAAATATTGAAAATAAATGTCTTTACCTGACTCATTTCTAAACTGAAAGTCAATTCTTTCGATAATGATAATGTGTAATTTTTTTTGTTCTTATTTCTTAAGAGAAATTTTTTTCCTAAAGTTAAAGGATAAATATGATAAAGAAGTTTTTGAAAAAGTACCTATTGCATTTTGGTTTTTTAGTGACTTTGGGTTTTTTAGTTGTCAGCGTTGTAGGATTTCTGAAGATTGACAACCTAATTGTACTGTCCTGGATAAATTCTTTTGCAGAAGCAAAAAACTATCTGACAATTGGTTTGATCGGAAGCTCATCAATGGTTTTCCTTATGGCTATTTATTTGCAGATTACAACATTTAAGCCTCTTAAGTTACTTTCCCAAAAAGTAAAATTTATGGCGGAAAAGGATTTCGTTTCCCTATCTGCTGCACTAACTGAAATGGCACATGGGAATCTAACTTCAGGAATTAAATTGGAATCCGTTGTTATAAACTCCAGAGTTAACGGCAGGGTAGGTGAAATGGTAAAAGGGTTAAACTCAATTATCGAAAATCTAAATGAGGCAAGCGTTGAATTTAATTCAGCCACAGATAAGCCATGTCAGAGGCTTTTTTATGTTGGTGCTGATTCATATTTAGAAGGTCGTGCTTGCGGGGAAGAAATGGGCAAGGCATTAAAAGGCAAAGGTAAAGTTGTAATAATCCTTGAAAGATTTGATGCAATTAGTCATGAATTAAGAAGAAAAGGATTTCAAAATTCTATAAGGGAGAAATTTCCTTCAATTACAGTTCTTGAAACAATTGAGACTAAATTAAATGCAGAAGTTGGATATAATGAAACAAAGGTCTTAATAAGAAAATATTCTGATCTAGATGGAATATATGTAACGTACGGCGGAATTTCTTCAGCTAAAGCAGTCGCTGAATTAGGCAAGTCAGGGAAAATAAAAATAGTTTGCCATGACCTTGCTGATGAAACAATGAATTATGTTAAACAAGGAACAATCACTGCTACTCTCTCGCAGGATGTTTTCGCCCAAGGACACGATCCTGTTATTCACCTTTTCAATCATTTAGTTTCAAAATGGCAACCTAGCCAGCCAAGATTATTAAGCCGTATGGATATCGTTACGCAGGAAAACTACAAACAATTTTGGCAGCCCGAAAGAGGAGTAATAGAATCAGAAGCCATTTCCTCAAGAAGACCTAAGCCTATACAAAAATCAAGTAAGCCAATTAAAATTGCAGTAATTGGGAGAGAAGGGGATTCATTCTGGAATGCATTTAGATCCGGAGTGGATGCTGCAGCAGTTCAACTTAAAAATTATAATGCAAGTGTTGAATGGATTATTCCGAAAGGTGCAGGAGCTAAGAACAGCAATGAAGTAACTGCTAGAATATATGGACCAGCGATAGAAGATTGCGTCGCAAAGAAATATGACGCAGTTAGCGTTGGGATCTTTGACAAAAATCTTGTCTCATATATTAATAAAGCGGTTGATAAAGGTTTAGTGGTAGCATCTTTTAATAGTGAACCAATAAGCCTTCGTGGAACTTTTACGACTTTGAAAGAGAGATCAAAGAAATTATTAAATGTAAGTCAAACTCTTGCTAAGGGGGCATTGCAATCGGTAGAAACTTTCAACAACAATTCAAATACAGTCAAAAATATGGCTCAAAGATTAAGTGAAGAAGCCACATCTGTTAATACTGCTAGTGCTAATATGCTTCAAATAGCTACATCAATTGAAAGAATTGCAAAGGATTCACATGAACAAAAATTAGCAGCAGAGCTTGTTTCTAATTCAGCTTTTGAAATTTCTAATGCTGTTGATTCCGCAAATAAAAGTGCCGGTGAGGTTGTAAATTCTTCATCGGAAGCAATTGAAATTGCAAAACAGGGCGCAAAAATGGTAATGCGGAATTTGGGGCAGATGAAAAAAATTGAAGAGACTGTAAGCCAATTTGCGTCGCAAATCGAGGGAATGGCTAAACAATCTGAGCAAATTGAAGAAATTATAGAAACAATCGAAGAGATAGCTGAACAAACGAATCTTCTAGCTCTTAATGCAGCCATTGAAGCAGCTCGTGCAGGGGAACACGGAAGGGGTTTTGCGGTTGTCGCCGATGAAGTTAGGAATTTAGCTGAGCGCTCCGCTAAAGCCACTAAGCAAACTTCTACATTAATAAATAAAGTTCAGCATGATATTTCAGAATCAGGAAGATCAATCAAGCATCTTGTTGAAGACGTAAAAGAAGGTTCAAATATTGCGAAAAAATCTGGTGAAGCGATAGAAAAACTTCTGTCTTCATCTCAAGATATGAGTGGACAAATTACAGGAATGGCTCAAGCAAACAGGGATGTTGCGAATATAATGTCTAACCTCGTCAAGTTAATTGATAAAATCTCGCTTGTAATTGATCAGAATATGAGTGCTACGGAAGAATTAAGTGCAAGTGTTCAACACACAGTACAGATGATTAAGAATGTAGCATCGATCAGCGATAGGAATGCATCAACTATAAATGAAATTTCATTAAGGACAGTTAAAGCTACCCGTGAAGCTGAAGAAGTCGGAAGTGTTGCAGGTGGTCTTGCAGGAATGGCAGATGAACTCCAGGCAGCGACAGCGCAATTCAAAATCGAATCAGACGGATTAAGTTTGAACTAAATAAGGTAGTTTCACAAAAAACTCTCTATAATGGAACATTAAATAAAGGAACGATTACATTACTTTTCCTAAGAACTAAGCAATAACCGGAGTTTCGAGCATTTCAAGATCTGCATGAAGCTCTTGCTCCGTAAGATGATGTTCAACCAATTTGCCTGAGAAATATGCATCATAAGCACTCATATCGAAATTGCCATGACCGCTTAAATTAAATAAAATAGTCTTTGGAGTCCCTTCTGCCTTGGCTTTAAGAGCTTCTTTAACAGCACAGGCAATTGCATGGTTTGATTCCGGTGCAGGAATTATCCCTTCAGATCTTGCAAACTTTACGCCTGCATCAAAGCATTCAATCTGATGAAAAGATTGTGCTTCTATTAATTTATCTTTTAACAGTTGGCTGACAATTGCTCCCGCACCGTGATATCGGAGACCACCAGCATGAATAGGTGCAGGCATAAATGTATGTCCTAGGGTGTACATAGGAATTAGGGGAGTTAAACCAACAGTATCTCCAAAATCATATCTAAATTCTCCTTTGGTGAGTTTCGGACAAGACGAAGGTTCTGCTGCTATGCATCTTACCTTCTTGCCTTCACGGAAGTTTAATCCAAGAAACGGAAACGAGATCCCTGCAAAGTTTGAGCCTCCTCCAAAACAGCCAATAACAATATCCGGGAAATCTCCGGCTAATTCCATTTGTTTAATTGATTCAAGGCCAATAACAGTTTGATGCATCAGAACATGATTAAGTACACTACCTAACGAATATTTTGTATCTGTGCTTGTAGCTGCTCTTTCCACAGCCTCTGAAATTGCAATACCAAGGCTTCCTGGTGAATTAGGATCATCTGCTAAAACTTTTCTTCCAGATTCAGTTCTGTTCGTAGGAGAAGAATAAACATTTGCTCCCCAAGTGTTCATCATAAATTTTCTATATGGCTTTTGTTCATAACTTACTTTTACCATATAAACTTCTAAATCTATTCCAAAATGATTACATGCAAAACTAAGAGCACTACCCCACTGACCAGCCCCAGTTTCAGTTGCTATCTTTTTTACGCCTTCCATTTTATTATAATAAGCTTGAGGAACAGCGGTATTCGGTTTATGCGAGCCGGCAGGGCTTACACCTTCATATTTGTAATAAATTTTTGCAGGTGTATCTAGTAGTTTTTCAAAATTTGTAGCTCTAAAAAGCGGAGACGGTCTCCATAATTTATAAACGTCTCTTACTTCTTCTGGTATATCTATCCATCTTTCTTTTGATACTTCCTGTTTTATTAATTCCATGGGAAAGAGAGGGGCTAAATCAGCAGGTCCTATTGGCTGCTTTGTCCCCGGATGCAGAGGCGGTAACATTGCATTAGGCATATCTGCCTGAATGTTATACCATTGTTCTGGGATTTGATTTTCCGACAGTATGTATTTTTTAGTTTTTTCCATGGTCTTATTTATAAATTAGTTTAAATACTGAATAGAGTTATTTAATTATAAAGAACAGGGTACATTTTAATGAAAGATAAAATATTCTAATATTCTAATATTCTGATACACGGATATAAATTCTTTTTTACTGGATTAAGTTTAATATTAAGCCTGTATGGTAAGACTAACGTATAAGTTTGATGCAAGCATTGTGTGCGGCAACAAATTAAAACTCTTGTGTTGTTAACCAAAATATATTTTAATTATAAGGGAAATTCAAGTTAAAGGGTAATAATATCTTTTCCTCAGCATTATAATGTTTTTGCTGTAATAGTATAATTCATACATTGCGTTGTTAAAATTTAGGAAATGATTTAATTTAAGTATTATTCAAAATTTCAACTATTGGAAAGGAAAATGCAATGAGGATTAAAAATTTAGGACGTACGGGGTTAAAAGTTAGTGAAATATGCTTAGGCACAATGACATTTGGTTATCAATGCGATGAGAACACAGCATTTGAAATATTAAATAAAGCGTGGGATGGAGGGGTTAATTTTATTGATACCGCTGATGTATACCCATTGCCGGTTGATCTTAAAACAGTTGGTGCAACAGAAACGGTTATTGGAAACTGGTTAAAGAGTAATCCAGGAAGACGACATGAAGCTATTATTGCTTCTAAGTGCAACGGGAAAATGAGTGATGCTCCAAACGACCAGGGCCTTTCGCGGCGACATATTATGGATGCGATTGATGAAAGCTTAAAGCGCCTACAAACAGATTTTATTGATCTATATCAGGTACACTTTTATGATCCAAATACTCCGATTGATGAGACATTAAGAGCTTTAGATGATATTGTCAGAGCAGGAAAGGTACGTTATATCGGATGTAGTAATTATCAGGCATATCAACTTGCCAAAGCCTTATGGAAAAGTGACCAACTCGGAATAGAAAGGTATAACTGTATTCAACCTCGTTATAATTTATTATTTAGAGAATTTGAAAAGGAGCTCTTTCCGTTATGCAGGGAAGAGGGTGTAGGAGTAATAGTATATAATCCTTTAGCCGGCGGATTTTTAACAGGCAAGCATAAACGCGATAAGGAACCGAATGAGATGGGTAGATTTAAATTAGGTGAAGCAGGTAAGATGTACCGGACCCGTTATTGGCAGGAAGCTCAATTTGATGCTGTCGAAAGGATGAAAGGATTCTTTGACAAGAGAAACAAATCATTAACACACGTTTCTATTGCATGGGTACTTAATAATCCTGTGATAACTTCAGCAATTGTAGGGGCAAGTAAACCGGAACAGCTTAGTGATAGTCTTAAAGCCATTGAGGTTAGTATAGATGAAGAAGAAACGGAATTTCTTAATTCATTATGGTATGATTTACCGAAAATAAGCGATCCTAAATTTGCATTGAGGTAGGACAATTAAAATTATAAAATAAAAAGCTCAATCTTTCATTGATTGAGCTTTTGTACCGAAGGCCGGACTCGAACCGGCACCTGGTGTGAGCCAGACTGGATTTTGAGTCCAGCGAAATATATGGATTTCAAATAAGTTTTAATAGGTTGATATGTTTTTTGATTAAAGATTTTCAATTCTTCGAGCTTAGATTGGAGCTTTTCAAATGTATCATTCTAAGCGGTCAAATGGCATTTATTATATTTTTTACCGGCAACTAAACGGTAAATTAACGTGCATCTCTACAAAGGAAAAAATAAAATCCGAAGCTTTAAAATTCCTTTCCAATTGTGAAGATGAAATAAAGACAAGAAAAGCTTCCAAAGCCTTGCCTATTCAAATTAGACAATAAAAGATAAAGATTCAAAAAATGAATTATTTGGCATATGGAAGGATCGTAAGGATCTGGAAAATGTTGATGAATATATACGCAACCTAAGAAAGAGCAGAATCCATGTTACTGATTGATTCCGATGTTATTATATGGTATATGAAAGGAAATCCTAAAGTTTATAATGTAATAGAAGAACAAAAAGTTTTTTTCATCTCAGTTGTAAGTTATATGGAGTTGATTCAGGGGATGCAAAATAAAAGGGAGCTTATCTTAGTAAGAAAAACAATAAGGAATTGGAATGCAAAAATCCTTTATATAAATGAAGATATATCTTTCAAAGCAATGTTTTTTGTAGAGCTGCTGTGAACTTCCTTTTTCCTTTTTCATCTATACTCCTGAAGTTTGTTATACATAATTTATTCCTTCAAAAGTAACTTTCCAACTTAAGCATTATACTTACAGAATTTTGACATTTTTTTGACAATAAAAAGAAATTACTAATTTATATTATAAATGAGTTTATTAAATACAATTAAAATTTATTAAGGGGTAAAAAAATGAATCCCTTAAATAAAGTAAAAACTATCATCAGCAAACCAAAAAGAATAAAAAGTATAATATCTTACATATTAATCTTTTGTATACTAATTGAGGTTCCAATAATTAATTTTGGGTGTTATTCATATTATTCTTTAAATGATAATAAAAACAAAGCAAAAAGTCTTAAAGAATATAAACGGACTAAGTTTATCCTAAAAGATGATTCAGAAGTAAATGCACTCTCTAAAAATTGCTTTCTATTTGACAAAGATACAGCACTCTATTATGGGGCAGGATTATTATATCACGGGAAAGAAATAAAACCAAATAATTTTGAAGGATTTATAAATAAGAGAAATATAGATTCAATTACCTTTATTAATAGCAAACCGAATCCTCATGACTTATATTGGTTAAAAGATAATGATATGTTAAAAATTGATGAAAATAAAATTATTGATTTGAGTAAAACAAACGGAACTCAACGATGGTTAGTTAAAGATAATAGCGGTGAATTACAAGTAATTTTCTCTAAAGATATAAACGAAATTCAAATACAGAAAATAAATAAGTTGAATACTTCATTGTTTGTTGGTTCTATAATACTATTTTACGTATTACTTTATTTTCTCACTAAGGGTGTGAGAGATGTAAGTCATATAAATCTTGGGTATTATTGAAAAATTAAAAACATTGACAATTTTTCCCCTAATTAACTCATTTAAAATAATTATTAAAGAAGTTTTCAGTTGTTAAAGTATCTTCTATCTGTCTTTTAGATTTTAAGTGATCATATAAAAATATTTTTCTCTATGTAAAACATTTAAATTTAATAGATTAATGCAGTGTCTATTTTTAGTGTATATTGACAATAAAAATTAGAAGTGTATTTTAGTAGAAAAATCTTACCGACTAATTGAAAAATATTTTTTATACGATTGCCCTTGTCGGTTTTTATAGCTTTAGTCGGCTAAGATTTTCCGGTAAGGGTTTTTCGTTTCCAAGCTCATTGAATTGTTGAAAAAATTTGATTACTATTTTGATTTGTAAAATGACATATCAATAAACATATCACTTATTTTTGGCTTAAAATCATAAGTAGGTATAAAAAGGAAAAAGATTAGAAAACTTAACGAATTCTAATCTTTTAAGTACCGAAGGCCGGACTCGAACCGGCACCTGGTGTGAGCCAGACTGGATTTTGAGTCCAGCGCGTCTACCAATTCCGCCACTCCGGCAAGTCTTAAATATTGGTTTAGTGCGAAATTAAATATGTAATAAATTCAATTTTTATTATCTTATTTCTGTCGATATAGAAGCTAATCAATTAGAAAATAAGAGTTCTAAATTAGTGATGCCAAACTTAATAAAGTTTGCAGTTCTACGCAATCAATTTAGTACTTAAAAATATCAATTAAGCCAATATTTAACACTCCTTATGGGAATAATTAATAGAAAATATCATTTAGCAGGTGATATAGATATAAACTCTCTCAAAATATAATATAGTATCTCGGGGTTTGCCTATCAATATGGAAATAATGAGAATGATTTTCTGTACTTATTGTTATATACTATCAACGAGGTCAAAGCTTTACTGTCAATAGTATTAGGACAAATTTATTATTTATATAATATTAGAATCAATCGGAATTAGTTACATGAATATTAGAATGAAAAAATTTCATTATTATATTTTGTGCTTTTGAATTTGTCTTATTAGACTTTATAAGTATTCCACAGAGCTATGCGAACGGGGCATGTACATGATTTATCATTTCCCTCGTTGACTGAATATTTACAAAATAAATTTTGAGAAGGTACATGTTTTTTAACTGATGCAATCCTTTCATCGATAATATTTTCAATTTTGCAACATATCTCTGGTTGGTCCAAGCAGGGGAAATTTTCAGATCCGTCTTTAATTCGTGAACATTTTGTTGCACTAGCAAGAACTTCATAAGGAAGTATATATTTCATGATCACTTTATTTACTGACTTTTTCCAGACGAATCCAGGATTGCAGTAAAACTCTTGTCCTTCGTTATCTTTCACAACCAAGTAACTTTTTCTTTTTCCTTCGAATATTCCATTTATCTTTGAGCCATTCCATAGAGCGATTACATTCTCACCCTTTTTAGGAATCTTAAGCCATTTAAGTGAAAGTGTTCTGAAAATAGATGAGACTGCTATAATACATAATAAGTTAATCCAAAGAGAAGAAATAAAGAAACTTGCAATACCAGTTAGGGCTAGTGAGGAAAAAAAGACGCTGAGGAATAGATTCTGTGTCCGTGTCTTAACAAGTCGAGGTGGACCTTTTTTCTCCCTGATAAAATACTCAAGCGGGATAATGGATGAAAATGCTAAAACTGTTAGAACTTCCCAATACATAACTCCTCCTTCTATTTAGAGAACAAAACAAATTATATCTTATTTTCTAATTATTTATTATGTTGATTGAAACATTAACAGTGAGTCTAGTAAATGAGTAACCAGCAAAGAATTATTTGACCGGTGGATGGACTTCCCCTTCCAATTATCAATATTGTAAAACAATCCTTTTGACCCCGCAATTAAGTATGACAATCTATGACCTTATTAAACATAAGAATAAATTATAATAAATCAATATTAATTTTGATTTTTTGGTTTAGCAGTTACTATGGTATGGCATTTACCGAACTTAACATAGTCTTAAAGATGTATACTTTATAATATGTTTAATAAGTTGTATGATTAAATAAGTAAGGAAGATGTTGCCGCTCGGGAGAGTATCCGAGCGGCAATATAATATGAGTCTATAAATGGAATAGTAATCCGATATTAAGTACAACGAAGTCACTTTTAAGGTTTGATGCTCCTGGCATTTGCTGGAAGTCATAATTTAGAAAGACGTATCTTAAATCAGCAGTTAGGATTGTATTTGGGTTATCTGTGCTGCCACTTAAAGGGAATTGAACACCGGCTCCGAAATGCCATCCAAATTTTTGTTCAGTATCCGAACTTCCGTTAAGATCAAATATTGTAGGTTTATAATCAAATGCAGTATTATACCAACCTACTCCGATTGCACCATAAAGGAAATCAATCGGGTATAGAAGCGCAGTTACCATTACAGGCCAGCTTGTTACAGTAACATCACCATTGTTATATTGTTCTTGCCTGTAATTGATTGATGCCTCAAGCCCAAAGCCTGTAGACAATTTTGTTCTAAACGCTCCGCCAATCATGAATTTACTGTTATCAGCATCTGAGGATTTGTACCATCCAACTTGAGGACCGAGATAGGATGAAGATTGAGCTTTTATCAGAACTGAAGCCCCAAAGAATATGAACAATATTATAAGCGCTTTGTTAAACATAACAGTTCTCCTATAAGTTTATACATGTCTTGTTGAACATACAATTGATTCTTTTCTTTTTCAATGATCATGGTTACCGTGGTCACCTTCATGACCTCTATCATGCTTTTCTTGATTTTTGTACCAGCCGTTGTGATTACCATTGTCATGTCTCTGTCTGTCATTCCATTGCTGATGATCGTAATGATTATAATTTGCATCATGGTTATCGCGGATATCACGTTGATCATGACGATCTCTATATGAGTAATATCTTTCTCGATATACCCTATCATGTCTCCATGGATCTCGCTCATTCAAGACGACTTTATAAGAGTTATAGACATCATAATCACGATATCTCGGAGGTAAGTACTCACTTCGTACCCAACGTCCTCCATCATTATAGTAATAGCAGTGTAGGGGAACACTGTAGTAAACATCAATTCCTGGCAGGTAATAATATTCGACGTAATCATATCCTGCAGGGCCCCACGCTGGCTGACTTCCTAGGTTGAAGTGTATGCTGAGGTGTACCTGGGCGTGCAGTGTACTTGATGCACCAGATAGAAATAATGCAATAATTATAATAAGAATATAGGGTATATTGTTGCCCCTTTGAACTTGTGACCTGCTTAGCTTTTTCATTTTTTCTGACTCCTGAATATTGAATAATATGACACCTCTTTGGTACAATAAGTATGCCTCTTTTAGCTTGTCCTTTTTTCTATTGTTACATGCATTTTAAGCTTATTTGATTGGTTTTTGTCAAATATTTTGTACTTAAATGTCTAGTTATGTGTACGCAGATTTTTCAGTGTTAGGGAATATATTTCTGCATGTGCTGGAGGGATGTATTAGGCGGTAGAGGTGGGTGCGAAGGATGTTATGTGGGAGGCAGGGTGCATTCAGAGTGTATTCAAAGTGCATTCAGAGTGCATTCAGAACATTTTCAGGGGGTTTTTATTTTAAGATTATTTTTTCGGAAGGTTTTGTTGAATTAGTCTATACTAATTTAAAGTTTCCATTAAGATGATGGAATTGAATCAAATTTCAATATTGTGAAAAATATTAAATTCTAATATATAATGCAAACGCAAGAATGGGCTGAAAACAGTTGCTTAAGTAGAAAGTAATTGGACTTCAGTTAGGATTGTTATTGATTTTGGACAGCAATGATAATTCTGTAATTTTACGATGAAAATTAAAGTTTCTATAATAAATACAGTATAGGGAATATGGAAGTTAATAAGAATTCTGAAGAATCTGCTAGTAAGCCTAAAAATTTTATACGTGAAATTATTGATGAGGGTTTAGAGAGCAATAAATGGGGAGGTCGTGTACACACTAGATTTCCTCCTGAGCCAAACGGATATTTACATATTGGTCATGCAAAATCAATTTGTCTGAATAGCGGAATAGCGAAGGACTATAATGGAAAATTTAATCTCCGCTTTGACGATACAAATCCGAGTAAAGAAGAACAGGAGTATGTAGATTCAATTATAGAAGATATTAAATGGCTAGGTGCTGATTTTGAAGACAGAATTTTATATGCTTCTGATTATTTTGAGCAAATGTACAATTGGGCAGTTGAGCTAATAAAGAAGGGGAAGGCGTATGTAGATGATTTAAGCGCCGATGAGATAAGGGAACATCGCGGAACGCTAACAGAAGCAGGAAAAGAAAGTCCTGCTAGAAACAGATCAATTGAAGAAAACCTTGATTTATTTAAGCGTATGAGGAATGGGGAATTCAAAAATGGCGAAAAAGTATTACGTGCTAAAATTGATATGAATTCTCCAAATTTCAACATGCGGGATCCTATAATGTACCGCATAGTTCATGCAGAGCACCACAGGCAAGGGAACAAGTGGTGTATCTACCCTACTTACGATTGGGCGCATGGGCTAGAGGATTCAATAGAAGGGATAACTCATTCGATTTGCACACTTGAATTTGAAAATCACAGACCACTTTATGATTGGTTCTTAAATGAGCTTGGAGTTTATCATCCGCAGCAAATTGAATTCGCGCGTCTCAATCTAAATTATACTGTAATGAGTAAGAGAAAACTTCTGCAGCTTGTGCAAGGGAAGTATGTTGATGGTTGGGATGATCCCCGCATGCCTACTATTTCTGCATTTAGACGAAGAGGGTATACACCCGAATCAATAGTAAATTTTGCTGAAATTATAGGAGTAGCTAAGCGTGATGCCACAACGGATATTGCGTTGCTTGAGTATGCTATTCGAGAAGATTTGAATAAGCATGCACCCCGTGCCATGGCAGTGCTTAGACCTTTGAAAGTAGTAATTACAAATTATAATGGTAGTGAGGAACTTGATGCTATAAATAACCCGGAAGATCAGTCTATGGGAGTGCGTAAGATTCCTTTTACGCGAGAGCTGTTTATAGAAGAGACTGATTTTATGGAAATTCCTCCTAAAGGTTATCATAGGCTAACACTTGGAGGCGAAGTAAGGCTACGTTATGCATATATTATTAAGTGTGAAGAAGCAATTAAGAACTCTAAGGGAGAGGTCGTTGAGCTTCATTGCACTTATGATATTGATACAAAAAGCGGGACAGGAACCAGCACCAAAAAAGTAAAGGGTACAATTCATTGGGTGTCGGCAGAACATGCAGTTAAGGCTGAAGTTAGATTGTATGACAGGTTATTTACAGTTGAATCTCCGGATACCGATAAGGAGAAGGAGTTTGTGGAATTTATAAATCCTAATTCTTTAGAGATATTACCGAATGCTCTTATTGAGCCATCGCTAAGAAATTCTAAGCCGGGTGATAGATTCCAATTCGAGAGGCATGGATATTTCTGTGTTGATACTAAATATTCGATCAGCGATAAACTAGTATTTAATAGAACTGTAACATTAAAAGACAGTTGGGGCAAGAAAAACAATTAGCCTCTTTTGCCTGGTTTCGCTCTTTCAACTAATTGACGTTGTTTTTTATCTCCGGGATTCATTCTATCTAATATAATGTCGCTGTCTTTTTGGGGCACATTGAAGAAAGAATATGCGTCCATTATTTGGATAGCTTCTACATTACGGGATTCTATCTTAGCCTTTTTGCTGAGTAAATCTAAAAGCTTTCGAGGGGTAATCCCATCTTTTTTACCAAGAGCGATAAATAATCTGGCATACCCTTTTTCGCTGCCGAATTTTTCTTTTCTTCGAGTAGGTTCAAATTCTTTCTTTGATTTTTTCGATTCGAATAGGTCCTGAATATGCGCATAATTATCAATTTCCAAATCATTTTGGAAAGAGTATTTTATCAATGATGCAACTACCTCAACAGGATTCTGATCGCCTAGCAGCTCTTTAGCCAAGTTTATATAAGCCGGTGCTATATCAAGGTCGATTAAAGCTTTCAATTCACTTGAAATTTTTTCCTTCTTGAAGTTTATTACATCAACTACATTTGGTATTCTTTCTTTCCTAATTTCAGTTTTAGTAATGTTCTTAATAAACTGAAGTTTTCTATGTTCTTCAGATGTTATAAATGTAATAGCAGTGCCTTCTTTACCAGCACGGCCTGTACGTCCTATTCTATGAAGATAGGATTCGGGGTCTTGAGGTAAAGCATAATTTATAACGTGTGTCATTTCATAGATATCAAGTCCTCTAGCAGCAACGTCAGTTGCAACAAGGATATTGATATTTCTTTTCTTAAACTTATTTAAGATTTTTTCTCTTTGCATTTGAGAAATATCGCCATGCAGTCCCTCTGCGTCATAGCCTCTATCGTTAAGTTTTGTAGTAACGAAGTCTACATCAACTTTAGTTCTGCAAAAAATCAGACCATAGAAGTCAGCGGTGGTATCAATAATTCTGCAGAGAGTGTCAAACTTGTCTGCGTTTCTTACTTCAAAGTAAATCTGATCAGTAAGTGAAATAGTCTGACCGGCTTTGTCAGCTTTAATAATTTCACTTTTGCCCATATATTTTTTAGAAAGTTTTAGAATTCTATCGGGCATAGTTGCAGAGAACAAGAGGGTTCTTCTAGCCGGATTTGTTTTACTTAGGATATTTTCAATATCCTCAATAAAGCCCATATTAAGCATCTCATCAGCTTCATCGAGAACGGCGAAGGATATTTTGTCTAATCGCAGACTTTTTCTAGTCATATGATCGATTATTCTTCCCGGGGTACCAACAACAATATCAACACCTTTCTTAAGCATTCTAAGTTGTGTTTCGTAAGACTGTCCGCCATATATCGGAGCTATGTGGATATTTTTATGTCCGCGCAAAGAATTAAATTCTTCGGAAACCTGTATTGCTAATTCCCTAGTAGGAACAAGGATTAATGCTTGCAGATGATCGGATTTTGCTGAAATAAGGTCAATTAAGGGGAGAGCAAAGGCAGCAGTTTTACCGGTGCCCGTTTGTGCCTGTCCGATTAAATCACTTTTATTTTCAAGGATTAAGGGGATTATTTTTTTCTGAATTTCTGTAGGTTCTTCGAAGCCTTTTAACTTAATTGAGTGAATACTTTCTTCAGAAAGTCCCAGGTCCTTGAAGCTATTGTTTAACATAAGTATTTTCTTTCTTTTAACATTAATTGTAATGTTAACACATTAAATAATAATTGATTGGACATTACTAATCCAAAAAAATAAATGCAGCATTGTTATATAAGATAATTTGAAATTTAATTCGATAATAATTCTTGCGGTTCTCAAGGAGATAAAAAGAAATGTTGTCTAAAGAGATAAACATAACTTATACCTAAAGTTACAAAATTAATATACAAAGATAAGTCAAAAGTAATTTAATTCATAAGGGCTAGAAAAATGTCATTTTTGAGAATAATCGGTGGAAGTGCAAAAAATGTTCTATTATGGGATTTAAAATAATAAAGCCCAATGATCTGGCGACCATCGGGACTTAACTCTTTTAATTCAAAAGGCAGGGGAGAACCTTTTGAAAGAGCCGACATAAAATTATACTCAGCGGAGTAATTAGTCAAGAAAAAAGATTGAATGGGGTATTTTCTGTGATACAAATAACAAAGATAGCAGCATAAAACAAAAAAGCCGGCAGTTGAATCTGCCGGCTTTTATAAAAGAGATAAAAAATTTAGAAGTTTACTTTTTTCTGGAATCTATTAGCGTATTCAAGTACCAAGGCACTAGCTACGAAGATTGAAGAATAGGTTCCGATGATAGTACCAAAGAAGAGTGTGAACGAAAATGCTCTTAACACTTCACCGCCGAATATTAACAATACTAAAACTGCTAATAAAACCGTACCGGCAGTTAGAATAGTTCTACTCATTGTTCTATTAACGCTTTGGTTAATGAGTTCTTCGAGAGGCATTGTTTTATGAATTTTCAAGTTTTCTCTTACTCTATCAAAGACGATAACAGTGTCATTTACTGAATAACCGATAAGGGTTAAAAATGCAGCAACAACAGTCAGGTCTATTTCCAAATTTAGTCCAGGAATAACGCCATATAAAGCGGCATATAATCCTATGGTAATTAAAACGTCATGGAATAGGGCAACAACTGCTCCCACAGCAAAGATGAATTTGAACCGGAAAGCCAGATAGATTAAAATTCCAATTAGGGAAAGAGCAATTGCAATTAACGCATTTGTTTTTAGTTCATTACCTACTTTTGGACCAACGTGGTCTTCTTTAATAATTTGGAATGGATTATCAGGCATGTTTGTTCTGAGATTTTCTTTGATCCAATCTGCAATACCAACTCTAACGACCATCTGTTTGTTAGTCAGCTCTTCAGAGACCTTACCGGCTTGATAGCCTGCTGATAAAAGTCCAGAGATAAGACTATTGGTAGTATCAGCATTGGAGAAGGCATAAGTAATAGTACTTGCAGTAGTATCTACTTTAGTTTTCGGAATGCCCGGGTAAATTTTATCGATTGCATTATCAATATTATCTACTACTTTAGGGAAAATTGATTTTGGAATATTTTGGGATTCAGTTCTAATCAAAACTCCAGTTTCACCGCCGAAAGTTTTAATCTCAACAAACCCCAAGCCTATTTTTTCCACATAGTTTCTTACGGTACTAACGTTAACAGGCTTTTGAAATTGCAGGACAATTTCCGTACCGCCCTTAAAATCAATACCAAAGTGCAATCCTCTAATTAATACATTAGCCCATCCTATTACAAATAATGAAATAGAAATGACGTAAAATATTTTTCTTTTGCCAAGCCAGTCTATATGAATATTTTCAAAAATTCGCATTTATTAATTAGCTCCTTAAACCGTTATATTATCCAATTGTTACTTTCATACCTTTAGCGACCATATAATCGAAAGTTACTTTCGCGATTACCAAAGCGCTAAATAAACTTGCACCTAGACCAATCATCAAAGTTAAGGCAAAGCCTTGAACCGGACCAGTACCGAATTGATAAAGGATGACAGCCGTAATAAAAGTAGTTATGTTTGAGTCTATTATAGCTGAATATGCCTTAGAGAATCCGCTATCAACAGAAGCTTTAAGAGTTTTACCGGTTTCCATTTCTTCGCGGATACGCTCATATATAAGAACGTTGGCATCGACGGCCATACCTATAGTCAAAATAATACCAGCAATACCGGGAAGGGTAAGAGTGGCATTAAATCCGGCTAAGAATCCAAGTATAAAAAGAATGGTAAACAGCAGAGAACCAGCTGCAATCATTCCAGCTCTTTGATAGTACACAATCATGAAAAAGCTTACTACTAGGAAGCCTATTAATGTTGAATTAAATCCTTCATTGATAGAGTCTTGACCAAGCGATGGTCCGACAGTTCTTTCTTCGATAATGTCAACAGGGGCAGGCAAAGCACCTGCTTTAAGAACGATAGCCAAAAGCTGTGCTTCCTGTAAATCACCGCTGCCTGATATTTGAGAATTGCCGCCTGTAATTTTATTTTGTACAACAGGTGCAGAGTAAACAACACCGTCAAGGATGATGGCTATTCTTTTACCAATATTTGCTCCGGTTATGCGAGCCCATTCAGCCGCCCCATCGGAATTCATTTCCATGTTAACAATAGGTGCCGATGTTTCAGGACTAATTGTAGCAACTGCATTTGTAATAACACCGCCTGTTAATTCAGGACTTTTATTTACGCAATAAAGCATATAAATAGGTTGTCCATTTTGGTTAGCAATTGGCTTAGCCGAAAAGACAAATTGAATATTATTGGGGATAACCTGCTGAACTTCAGGGCGGTTAAGCATTAACTGAAGTTTATCTCTTTCGTCGCCTCTAACATAAGCGTCGGCTGTTTTGCCTTTTGGATCGAGCATTGCGATAGCAAAGAAAGGATGTTTAGCAGCAAATTCTTCCGCAGTCAACTGTTTGTTGGAAGTATCGCTAGAGGCAACCTTGCTTGATTTTGCTTTAGCAGAACTGCTTTTTGCTAATGTAGAATCGGATTTAGTAGAATCTACATAAGTTCCAGCCAGAACGTCGTCAATTTTTTTCATGATTGAGATAGTAAGTTCAGGATCTTTAACGAGCTTAAATTCAAGAAGGGCAGTTCCTTGTAAAAGTTGTTTCGCTTCTTCTTCTCTAGCAATACCCGGTAATTCGACGATTATTCTACGAGAACCTTGTCTTTGAATAGTCGGTTCAGAAACGCCGTATTGATCAACTCTGTTTCTGATAATTTCCATTGCTCTAGTAACAGCGTCATTAGCATCTTTTTGCAGATCAGAGACAATCTCTTTATCTGATTGTCTAATATTACCGAAGTATCTGCTCAGTCTAATTCCCCGTGCGGCGAATTTTTTAGCAACAATATCAACAACTGATTCTTCGGAGATTGAAGCTTCCTTTTCGGACTGTTTCATTACTTCTTTAAAAACATCATCCGGGTTCTTAGCTAATTTTTCAAGAAGTTTACCTGTATTAACCTCAAGGACGACACGCATACCGCCTTGTAAATCCAGGCCTAGCTTTAAACTTTTAAGTTTCATTTTATTTATCGAAGGGTCAGCATTCTTTAAGCTGTCTTCAACTGCCTTCAGTCTGCTGTCTAACTTGACTTCTGAAATTTGCGGATCGGAAGTTTTAATTTCTTTCTCTTTTTCAGAGACCACTTTAGAAATTGCTTTCTGGTTATTGTAGTTAACGTAAGTGGGGTATAAAAGGTAAAGGCTTAAAACAACGGCTCCAAGAATCAGGATTAGTCTAAATCTATATTCTTTCATGTTTTGATTTTGCTTCTAAAATGAATCGTTAAATTAATTGAAAGCCAAAATTACTTGTTGACGCTAAGAAAGTCAATAAAAATTGAATCTATTATTTAATTGAGGTCAAATAAGGCTTATTACCCTTTTTACCAATCTTTCAAACTTATCTTTTACGTTATTAGCCGTATCGGTCACTTCAGAGTGGTTCAGTTTCTTATTAGATATTCCGGCTGCATAATTTGTAATACACGAAATAGAACCAGTTTGCAAGCCTAACAGGCTTGCAAAAATACCTTCATAAGCAGTGGACATACCAACGGCATCGCCGCCGAATATCTTTATCATTTGAATTTCAGCAGGAGTTTCGTAACTAGGTCCCTTTGTATACCAATAAGTTCCTTCGACAATATCAATATTTTCCTGTTCGGCAGACAATCTAATTATTTTGTTAATTTCCTCAGTAGGAAAATCTAAAAGAAAGTTTTTGGTTTCTGCTGTGGGAAGCCCGGTTACTTCGAGTAATTCCTTCTTAATATTGATACTATTAAAAGAAGTTGCAAGCATTAAATCACCGGGATGGAAATTAGGGTTGATTCCTCCGGCTGCGTTGGTAAGAAGGATCTTCTTTGCCCCCATTTTTTTTGAGATTAGTACAGGAAGCAAACATTCATTTATTTTATAACCTTCATAAAAATGTATTCTTCCTTGGAAGAGTAATATACTCTTGCCGGAATATTCTCCAGAAATAATTTTCCCTTCATGTCCCTGAATTGTCGAAGCAGGATAACCCGGGAGGGAGGAAGTAGAAATTGTATTTCTGATATTTATGCTTTTTGCAAAGTCACCTAATCCGCTGCCAAGTACAATGGAAATATCGGGCTTATCAGCAATTAGCCCGTCCAGCATATTTAATAACTCTTTATATTTTAAATTTAAGTTTATCATTTAGTGAATTTTTCTAAATAACTATTGCATTTAGCGTACTAAGATGCCTGCAAGAGTAGCAGTCATTAAAGTTGCAAGTGCTCCTCCTAATACAGCTTTCAAACCCAAAGCGGCAATATCTTTTTTTCTGTTAGGTGCCATTGGGCTTATGCCTCCGATTTGGATGGCTATTGAAGAGAAGTTAGCAAATCCGCAAAGTGCATAAGCTGCCATTGTTATTCCCTTATCCGATATTTGTCCAAGCTTAATCATATTAGAAAGATCGACATAAGCGACAAATTCATTTAATACTGTTTTTGTCCCTATCAAGCTTCCGAATTGAAGAGCGTCTTTTACAGGGACTCCAATTCCTATTGCAACATACTTTAATAGTATTCCAAAAATCAACTGCATAGAAAGAGGCTGTCCAAAGTTAGCCTGCAGCATTGAATTTATTCCGAAATTATTTCCCAGATTCTGAAGGATATAATTAAACATAGCAATTAAAGCGATAAAAGCAATCAACATACCTGCAACATTTAAAGCAAGCTGAAGCCCGTCGGATGCTCCGGTGGCTGCTGCTTCGATAACATTCGAAGAGTTTTTTTCTACTTTAATTTTAACTGTACCTTTAGTAACCGGTTCCTCGGTTTCCGGGAACAGAATTTTTGCAATAACAATTGAAGCAGGAGCAGCCATAGCGCTACCTGAGAGAAGGTCGACTGCAAACTTAAGTTGAGCTGTAGCGAGAGGTATTTTTGCCCACTGTGCATAAGCCTGTCCAAGAATTTGGCTGTAGCTAGCCATAACGCCGGCAGAAATTGTTGCCATTCCTCCGATCATAATGGTAAGGATTTCCGAATTTGTCATTCTTGAGATATAAGGACGAATTAATAATGGAGCTTCGGTTTGTCCAAGGAATATATTTGCAGTATTAGATAGGGATTCTGCCCCGCTAGTGCCCAATAGTTTTGACATTATAAAAGCCATTCCTCTGACGACCAATTGCAGGATTCCAAAGTAATAAAGCAGAGCGGTTAAAGTAGATACAAAAATTATAGTAGGAAGAACCTGAAAAGCGAAGAAGAAGCCCATACTGTCGCTACTAAAGCCATCGGCAAGTTTTCCAAATACAAATTTACTCCCTTCGGTAGTGAATCCTAAAACTGCAACGATTGCGGCACCGAGCCAGTTTACAATATCCTTAACCCAGCCAAGCGGAAAGAACCATGCGCGTAAAGCTTCTCCGTGAATAATGAATACAGCAATTAAAAGCTGCATTAGAAGACCTACTAGGACCAGGCGCCAATCAATTTTTCTTTTGTTGTTCGAAAAGAGAAATGCAATCCCGGTTATTAGTACTAAGCCCAGGGTTCCACGAAGAATAGAAATTAAATCCATAATTAGTCTTTAAGATTCTTTTGGTATATAATGGCACTTACGGCAGCGAGCTTCGTAAATATCTGCTGCTCCTACGATTACCCGTTCGGCAGATTGTGTCTTGCGTTGTGTTTTATCGGCAGGGTTTCCGCAAACCATGCAAATAGCTAGAGTCTTAGTTATATATTCGGCAATAGCCAAAAGCTGGGGCATTGGCTCAAACGGGATACCGCGATAATCTTGATCGAGACCAGCAATAATAATTCTCTTGCCGCGGTTTGCTAGTTTATTGCAAATGCTAACAATATCGTTTGAGAAAAATTGTGCTTCGTCAATGCCAATTACGTCAGCATCATCTGAAGAATTCAGTACTTCGTTTATATCTTCGATTAAAATTGAAGGGAGTGATTGTTCGCTATGTGAGACAATATCTGATGCTGAATATCTTGTATCGATTTTCGGTTTAAATATTTTAACTTTTTGTTTTGCAATAGTCGCGCGTCTTAGTCTTCTAATTAATTCTTCGGTTTTACCGCTGAACATGCATCCGGCAATAACTTCTATCCAGCCGGTTTCTTTGGGCATAGAATGAGGAGCTCTATCGATCATAATACCTTTCTAAATTGTTATTGAAGTTCGTTGGCTCCGAAAGGATAAGGAAGCAATTCGGAAAGCTTCAAGGTTTTAGTTTCGTTTTTATTATTTATCATTATAATGTCAATATCGCCGCAAAGGTCAAGCATTACCTGGCGGCAAGCCCCGCAGGGAGGACAAAAGCCTGGTGCATCACTAGCAATTGAAATAGCTTTAAATTTTCTTTCACCTTCTGAATAGGCTTTAAATACTGCTACGCGTTCAGCGCAAATTGTCAAGCTATAGGAGGAAGTTTCAATATTCCCACCCAAATAAACTTTATCTCCCTCAGTTAGAAGAGCAGCACCAACATGAAAATTTGAGTAGGGTGGATGTGAACTTAGTTTTGCTCCGGTTGCTAATTCTGCTAGTTTCTTATATTCCATTTGACTTTTAATTTCCTTTGGCTCAAAAATATGTTTTTAGTTTTTCAAATCAAATTAGACTTATTAATTTTTTCTTTATTATCTCAAATTAATTGATAGATAATTTGATCATTTTTAATATTTTAAGATTACGGGGATCTTTTAATTGAAAGCTTTAGTTAGTCTTTGTTTAATAAATGGATGCTTATTCTCCCTCAATTTTTATTTATATTCTTTTTCATTAAAAAATTGAATTGATATAGACACTCTTATAATATGATTTGCCAAATAATTAGTTCCAGGCATCATTTCTGAAAATTGCTCCAGTAAAGTTAATTATCAAGAAAGCTTCGTAAACGAACTGAAGATATAGTATTTCAATAAGTTTAAATTTATATCCAAACTTATTTTGGTAAAACATAACTATAGCTATGTCGAGAAGAATCTTTACTAAAAATGGAATAATTAGGAAAGGATTGAGCATAAAGAAAAAAAATGAGAGAGTGCAGACAATATTTAATATATGCCAAAAAGAAATTATAATTTGTCTTGAAGGAAGATAATAGAGTGAAGTTTTAGTATGTCGTGATCGTTGTTTGATATAGGACTTAAAATTATTCATAGTTGAAGAATAGACAAAGGAGTTAATTTCATTCAAGGTCCCAATCTTCATTCTATTCTTAATTGCCTCTCTAAGAAGCAGGTCATCGTCTCCACTTAAAGTCTCAATAGTGTTTTTGTATCCTTTGATTTTTTCAAATGATGTTTTTTTGAAGCCAAAATTTCTTGCAGCAGCAGAATATGGAAATCCAAGATTAGCATAAGAAAAAGTCAGTAATGAACTTCTTAAATTTTCAAAGCGGGATATTTTGTTTACTATATTTAAGCCTTCATCAAAAGGCGCAACGCCAAAGATAAAGTCATAACCTTTGCTAAACATTGCAGAAAAGGCATTTAACCATCCAGGCATTGGCTTACAATCAGCGTCAGTAATTAATATAAAGGGGTTTTTAGCCTTAGAAATGCCGAAATTTAATGCTCCTTTTTTGCCGGGATACATTTTACCGGAAGCCTGGAAAGTATGATAATTACTTAAGCCTAAGGTTAATTCAGAACTTACTTTGAAAGTGTTGTCTATCGAATTATCGTCAATAATTATAACCTCAAAACTTTCTGGCTGATATTCCAAGGCTTTTAATGATGTTATCAGTTGGGGGATATTTTTCTCTTCATTTTTTGCGGCAATTATTATAGAGAATTTAGAGGTCCCGATTTCGCCGGTGTTGATGGTTATTTTTCTATTTAAACCAAAGTAGATAATAAGATTAAATAATGTTAAAAGAATGGCTGCGGAGAATAAAATAATTTGTAATAGTTCCATAAATAAACTTAGAAGTCTTCCTCTAAAAGCCAACCTTCAGCCAGGTCGGAGTTCATTTCAGAAATAAAACGCGATGGTTTTGAAAGGGTAGTACCCGATTCACGTTCATACATATTCATAGGATAAGTAATAAAAAGGTTTTGCTTAGCACGAGTTGCGGCAACGTACATTAGTCTTCTTTCTTCTTCAAGAGTTTCTAATTTTTCGGCAGATCTACCAGAGGGGAAGAAGCCTTCAACGGCATGAATTATAAAAACCGAATGCCACTCCAAACCTTTTGCGGAATGGATGGTTGATAAAGTTACAAACTCATTTTCCTTGCTTTCGTCGCCAATATCAACAACACTGTCAATAATCGGTTCAATAGCCATATCCGAGAGTAAATTATCGAGCGATTTATATTTTTCAGTAATATTTTGAAATATCTCAAGGTCCTTGCTGCGTTTGTTGAAATCATCGTACTTTACTTTAAATAAAGGGTGGTAATAATTCAACACTAACTGTAACTTCTCAGAAGGGAGAGATTGCTCAGTATGAATTCTAAAAAGCAGTTGAAAAAGCTTTGTGATTTTTTCATTATGTCTCGAAGAACTAGCGGATGCCGGGTCTGTCTTGATTGTTATTTGTGAAGCAGCTAGTTCATCTAAAATTTTCTGTGCTGTTTTAGGTCCAATGCCTTCATGGAGAAGAAGCACTCGATACCAGCTAACAACATCTTTAGGATTTGACGCGATTCTTAAAAATGCCATTACGTCTTTTATGTGTGCGGTCTCGATAAACTTCATACCTCCGAACTTCTGAAACGGAATGTTTGCCTTACTTAATTCAATTTCAAGGTCGAAAGAAAAGAAAGAGGAACGAAAAAGAACGGCAATTTCCTTTAGCGGAATACCTTCTTCTCTAATTTCCAGGATTTTCTCCACTATGAATTTAGACTGTAAGTTTTCATTTGAAGCGGCAATAATATTCGGGAGTTCACCTCCTGTTTTATTAGAGAAAAGTTTTTTGTCATATTTTTCGACTGCGCCGCTTATTATTTGATTTGTAAAATTTAATATGGGTTGAACGCTGCGATAATTTTCCTCAAGTTTTATAATTTTAACATCTTTAAAAAGCTTGGGGAATTCCATTATATTTCTGAAATCAGCTCCGCGGAAAGAATATATCGATTGTGAATCGTCACCAACAGCCATTATATTATTATTCAGCTTAGTTAAGCCTTTCACAATTTCGGCTTGTATTTTATTTGTGTCCTGATATTCATCTACCATTACGAATTTAATAGAAGATAGAATTGAATTGGCGCCCGGGCTTAGGTCAAATAAGAATCTTCTTAGATAAATAAGAAGGTCATCGTAATCCAGAAGATTATTTTTTTGTTTGTAACCGGTAAAGATATTTTGAATTTCTAAAATCTTATCGATGTAGTCTTTAAAATGCGGGTATTCTTCTGATATTATTTGGTCAACCTGTTTACCAGTGTTTACGCTTAGGCTAAAAACTTTTACAAGAGTCTGTTTATTGGGAAATCTTTTTTCTTTTGAAATAAAACCGGCTTGGGACCTAATTAAATTGATAACATCGGCGGTGTCGCCCTGGTCAAGGATAGTGAAAGATGAATTAAGTCCGCAAACTTTCGCATATTTTCGTAGAGTTAAGTTTGCAAATGAATGAAAAGTTCCCCCGTTAACCTTAGAACATCTATTATCTAATAAAAGAGATGCTCTATTCATCATCTCGTTAGCCGCTTTTCTTGTGAAAGTTAGCAGCAATATTGATTTTGGATCATAACCAAGCTCGACTAATCTTGCTACTCGATAAACCAAAGTTCTTGTTTTCCCAGTACCGGCACCTGCAATTATTAGATATGCTCCATCAATAGCCGAAACCGCTTCAAATTGAGCTGAATTAAGGTCAGCCTTATAGTTTATTGCGAATTTATTTTCGTCAATATTTTTAGGAATTGAGTGTCCTAAAGTATTAATTCTCTTTAAAGTATATTTTTTTTGGAACATCAAAACTTTCTTGATTTCTAAATAATTCTTTGCAGAATATAAACATTCTCATTATAAAACTAATTTGTTTTTAAGTCAAATCATAGCAAATAATTTGAAAGGCAATTATAAAATGAAGCAAGATTTGAGAAAAGAAGAAAATTAATTAATTAGGCTATCCCAACTATTATTTAATCAATTCAAATAAGTGTTTAGATTCATTATAGTTAAATATTTCACCTCTTTGTATAAGGTAATACCAGCCAAAAATTTTGATTTTGTTCTCTTCAACCCTTTTACTAATAAACGGATATGAATAAAGATGCTTAATTTGTTCAACAACATTTAGCTGTTCAGTCAACCATTCTCTTGTGGGGTCATCTTTCTTAGGGAATTGGCGTATTACCAAATCTCTAACCGGGTGAGCTAATTCAAGCCATTTCTTTGTATGCGGGATTTTTTCTAAATCTTTATCGTTAAAGTAAAGAGACGCGCAGCCTCCGCAATTTGAATGACCACAGACGACAATGTTTTCTACATTCAATATTTGGACGGCGTATTCAATAGCTGATGTAGTAGCAAGAAATTCTTCCGATTGTCGATATTTCGGGACAATATTTGCAATATTCCGAATCATAAACAATTCCCCGGGTAAAGTCTTAGTAATAAGATTTGGGACTATTCTTGAGTCAGAACAGCCGATAAATAATGTATGCGGATTCTGTTTTCTTTCAAGCCCTTCAAACAAGGAACGATATTCTTCAAAATCCTTTTCTCTAAACTCTAGAATTCCCTCGATCATTTTTTCCATTTTTATTCCTTTAGAATAATAGCAACCAAATTTATATTTTAGTATTTATATTAAGGACTTTTTTAAAATTAATGTCCAATTTGGATCACACTAAATTTAAATAATTAATGAATAGTCTTCAGGAACATCAAAAAGGAATTCTTGCTGTATTTGTTGCGGCTCTAATGTGGAGCACCGGCGGAATTTTTATTAAGCTAGTTACCTTTGACGCAATGCAAATATCCTTTTTCAGAGGTGTATTTGCTGCAATAGTTTTTATAATTATTTTCAAGAAAAATGTTATATATGCAAACGGGTTTACATTTATAAATGCGGCATTCTATTCAGCAATACTAATACTATTTGTGATTGCAACCAAGCTAACTACTGCTGCTAATGCTATATTTCTTCAATATACGGCGCCGATTTATGTCCTGATATTTGAGCCATTAATTAACAAAACTAAGTATGAAAAAATAAATGTAATTACGATACTGGTTTGTTTTATAGGTATGACTTTATTTTTTATGACGAGGCTCTCTGCAGGGTACAGGGACGGGAATATTATAGCGCTGCTTTCGGGGGTAGCCTACGCAGCTTTTCTACTTGGCATGAGAAAAAATAAAAAGGAATATCAGTTCAGCTCGATTTTTTATGGGAATATATTGGTTGCATTGATCTGTCTGCCTTCAATATTTTCTATTCAGAACTTTACATTAAATAATTTTCTGATGGTATCGTATTTAGGGATATTTCAGATCGGAATAGCGTATGCGATATTTAGTTATGGACTAAAAAAGGTATATGCAATAGAAGCATCTTTAATTTCAATGATCGAGCCAGTGTTGAATCCCTTATGGGTATTTCTAGGCTATGGTGAAGTCCCATCATTTATGGCAATAATAGGCGGGATAATAATTATTTCTGCTATCTCTATCAGAACATTCATATTTGAATCTTTTTCTATTAAAAAAAGATTAAATAAGAATGAATAATAAACTGCTGTTTAAAATCACAAGCAGCTTTTATGATATAATGTAGTCTTTGCGGATTTTTGTAATCGCTTTTCTAGCTGAATTAAATGCCCAAATAATAGAGCCTCCTTTTTTTCCTGCGCTTAAGTCTCCGAGTAAAAAGAGCCCGGGAACTGAAGTTTCGTGATGCTCTTTCATAATAGGCTCTTCACCGTCGAACTCAATGCCGATCATCTTTAAGAAATTACTCGGGGTTGTCCCTCCTAGCGAATAGACTATACGATCAAAAAGCATATCCGGATACTTTTCCTGCTTGAATTTAACTAAAGGCTTTCCATCTCTATTCTCAAGTGACACGATATCTGATTCGTAGAATATTTTTACTTTATTCTCCTGTTCAAGAGCAAGAATACTAATTCGATTTATATCATTCATTCTAGTAAAATCTTTTTTGCGATAGCTTAAGGTGACTTCATTGTTGTTTTGGACAAGATACTGGCAATATTCTGATGCAGTATCTCCGCCTCCAACAACAAGAACATTTGAATCAATTATTTGGGTTGAAGTGACTTCGAAAAAAACGGAGTTTTTTAGGGCTGAAGGAATAATGTATTCCGGCTTATTTGGTTTTCCCAATATACCAATTGCAATTGCTACAATTCGTGCCTCATATTGACTCTTGTCCGTATATACAACGAATGTTTTATCTTCATTTTGATGGAATTTCCAAACTGTCTCACTATATTTTACATTGAGGTTATTTTCTTTAATAGCCTTATCCAAATACGATATTGTTTCTTGTTTTGTTAAATCCGGGATACACATTACACCGGTGCATTTGGCTTCAAATCCTTTATAGTTTGCTGTAACAAGTTTTTTATCGGGGTAATATTTTTTTATTGCATAGGAGTGCTCTTCGGCTTTTTCGATAAGCAATATTTTATCTGTTCCTATTTGAGAATGTACTGCCTCAACTGCAATACTAATTCCCGCAGGTCCTGCGCCTATTATTAAAATATCATACATTATAGAAACCTTTGTTGTAATTATAAAGTAAGAGTAAATCCTGATAAAGTCTTGCTAAAGGGTATAGTAAGGAAACATATCATGGAGAAAGCCTGGCTATTTCCCAATTATTATTATTAATTCTATAAGAGATTCTATCATGCAATCTATTTTCTCTTCCTTGCCAGAATTCGAAGTAAATCGGAATAAGACGAAATCCACCCCAAAACGGAGGTAGAGGTATTTGTTTATCCCGGTACATAATACTTAAATTATGAAATTCATTTTCAAGATATTTCCTATCAGCAATTATGCTGCTTTGTCTTGAAGCCCAAGCGCCTAACTGACTTTCTATGGGGCGGGAATGAAAGTATTCTTCTGATTCTTTAGCAGAAGTTTTTTCAATTGTGCCGCTAATTCGGATCTGACGTTCAAGTTCTTTCCAGAAAAAAAGTATAGACGCATTTGGATTATTAATTAAGTCGTTTCCTTTATGACTTTCATAGTTAGTAAAGAACACAAAGCCTTGTTCATCAAATCCTTTCAATAAGACCATGCGTAATGACGGGATTCCTTTTTTATCAGAAGTAGCTAAAGCCATTGCTGTTGGGTCAATTAAATCTGATTTAAGTGTTTCTTCCATCCATTTGGAAAATTGCTTGAAAGGATTAGCTTCTACATTAGACTCATCGAGAATCTCCAAAGAATAATTGCGTCTAATTATTGAAATGTCTGTATTGTTTATCATATCTTTTTTATCTGTAAATGTTTTTCTTAGTGTGTAAGTTTTATAACTTTAAATGCCAGTTAAACAAACTCCTGAATAGAAGCAAAAAAGTACATCTTAGTAAATAATAGTTCAGCTTAAAACTGTATTTTCTGTTTTATAAATTAGTTTATTATCAACTATTAAAATATAAAAATTATTATGAAATCAAGTGATCTAACTAAAGAGCAAAAAGTAGAACTTGAGAAATTTGGCGCAAATACATGGTTCGTAGAATACTTGCATAAACAATATGAAGAAAACCCCGAAAAGGTTTCTGAACAATGGCAAAATTTCTTTGGTAAAGTAAGCTCTAGCAAGAAGAATAACGGCGAAAGTAAAAATGGGCAAAAAGAACCTGTTTATCAATTCTCCAATGTGAAAATGCCTGAGCCGCAACCTGACGACAATCTTCAGATAATTGCGGGAAGTGCAGCAAAAATATTAGAGAACATGAACTCTAGTTTAACAATTCCAGTAGCCACATCACAGCGGGCTATACCGGTAAAACTTCTTGAAGAGAATAGGATATTAATCAATCAAAACCTATCAAAGAAAAATCAGAGGAAGATTTCATATACACATTTGATTGCATGGTCAATAGTGAAAGCCATAATGACCAATCCGGTAATGAATAATGCATTTACCATTATTGAAGGGAAACCGAATGTTATTAAAAGAAAAAATATTAATCTTGGATTAGCTATTGATATTGAAAAAAGAGACGGTACGCATTCTCTAATAGTGCCGAATATTAAGAAATCCGACGCAATGAATTTTAGCGAATTTGTCAAGGCATATGATGACCTAGTTGATAGATCGCGAAAAGGAATGATTGATCCGTCAGAATTTATGGGCACTACAGTAACGCTTACAAATCCCGGAACAATAGGTACGATATCTTCGGTACCTAGATTAATGTTAGGTCAAGGGACTATAGTTGCGACGGGTGCAATTCAGTACCCGGTAGAATACCAAGCAATGGCGCAATCAACAATTTCTGCGTTGGGTATAAGCAAGGTAATGAATTTAACAAGTACTTATGATCATAGAATAATTCAAGGAGCTGAGTCCGGATTTTTTCTTAAAGAAATTAATGATTTGCTTTTAGGCGCAAACTTTTTTTATGAGGAGATTTTTGAAGACCTAAAAATTCCCTTAGTTCCGCTAGCATGGCAGGTAGATTCTCAATCTCAGATTTTAGGAAATCATTCAAATAGAGAAGAGATTGAAAAGCAGGGAAGGGTATTGCAGCTAATCAACCTTTATAGAGTGAGGGGTCATTTAATAGCTAGTTTCGATCCTTTGGGTTCGCAGCTTCCCTATCATGCAGAATTAGATCCAGCAAGCTACAAGCTAACGCTTTGGGATTTAGACCGTGAATTTATCACAGGTGGTTTTGGAGGGATTCCAACCGCTACGCTTCGAGATATTTTAGAAATTCTGCAGAAGACATATTGTGAAAAGATAGGTGTTGAATATATGCATATTCAAAATCCTGCTGAAAAGTTATGGCTTCAGAATAAGATGGAGCCAGTGAAGAATATACCTCACTTTGATCCCGGAATGAAAAAAGAAATATTGAATAAATTAATTATGGCTGAATCTTTTGAGCATTTCATTCATAATAAGTTTATAGGGCACAAAAGATTTTCATTAGAAGGATCTGAAACCTTAATTCCAGTACTTGATTTGTTATTAAATGATGCAAGTGAATCCGGAATTCTTGAAATAGTATTAGGAATGGCACACAGGGGCAGGCTGAATGTTCTTGCAAACATTATAGGTAAATCATACGATTCTATTTTTACTGAATTTGAGGACATACCTGATATAAATTCAATTGAAGGTTCAGGGGATGTGAAATATCATTTAGGTGCTTCAGGCAGGTATAAGACTAGAAACGGAGAAAGTATTGCGGTCTCTGTCGCGTCAAACCCAAGTCATCTTGAATGGGTTAATCCTGTTGTTGAAGGAATTGTCCGTGCGAAACAAACCCGTCTAAGCGATAGAAAAGAACACAGAAAAGTGATGGCTGTATTGATTCACGGAGACGCAGCATTTGCCGGGCAGGGAATCTCTGCAGAGACATTGAATCTTTCTCAATTAAGCGGTTATCGCACCGGCGGTACAATTCATATTATAATCAATAATCAAATTGGATTTACAACAACGCCCGAAGATGCACGTTCATCGCAATATGCTACAGATGTTGCTAAGATGATCCAAGCGCCAATATTCCACGTAAACGGCGATGATCCCGAAGCGGCTTTGTGGGTAACTAAATTAGCATTTGAATATAGGCAGCTATTCAAAAAAGACATTGTTGTTGATCTTTTTGGCTACAGGCGTCACGGGCATAACGAGGGTGACGAGCCTGGATTTACGCAGCCATTACTTTATGAGAAAATAAAAGTTCATCCTTCCGTCAGAGAAATTTACTCTAATATCTTAATAAAGAACAAAACACTTTCTCAAGATGAAATAAACCAAATGAATCAAGCTATTAATGATTCTTTGAGTGAAGCATTTGATAAGATAAAGAGGAGAAAGACTTCTTTTAGCGGAGATGCACCGTTAGCTGTTTCAAAGGAGAAAATGGAGGCAGCTGTTGGAACAAACAAAACAGGTATTTCGGAAGATATGCTCAAGGAGATTATTAATGGAATAACAAAGGTTCCAAGGGAATTTTCTGTGCATCCGAAATTGAAAAAGTTTTTGGAAAAAAGGATGGAGCTTTTGGATGGACGCTCAGATGCTGATTGGGCTACAGCTGAGTCACTTGCTTTTGGAAGTCTACTGATAGAAGGTACTCCTGTTAGGCTAAGCGGACAAGATAGTGTAAGGGGAACCTTTAGCCAACGTCATCTTGCTTTAACTGACATACAAACCGGATTAGAATATCTTCCTTTAAATCATATCAAACAAGGGCAGGGGAAACTCGAGGCTCTTGATAGTTTTTTATCTGAAGCTGCTGTATTAGGTTTTGAATATGGCTACAGTACTGCGGATCCGTTAGCACTGGTAATGTGGGAAGCACAATTTGGCGACTTTGCAAATGGTGCTCAGGTAATAATTGATAATTTCATAGTTGCATCATTTGAGAAATGGAAGCTTCCAAATAGAGTAGTAATGCTGCTTCCTCATGGTTTTGAGGGACAAGGACCCGAACATTCAAGCGCAAGGTTAGAGCGTTATTTAACGTTATGTGCAGAAGATAATATCCAAGTTTGTAATTTGACTACACCCGCGCAGTATTTCCACGTACTAAGGCGTCAAGCAAAGCAAGCAATGGGTAAGCCACTCATTATAATGACGCCTAAAAGTCTACTGCGTCTTCCTGAAGCTAAATCGAAAAAAGATGATTTTATAAATGGGAAATTTTATGAAATCATTGATGATGAAAAAATAAGTAATAAGGATTCAGTAGAGAAAATAATTATTACGAGCGGAAAGGTATATTACGATCTAATTAAATTCCGAGAAGTAAATAAAATTTCTAATGCAGCAGTTATTCGCATGGAACAGTATTATCCTTATAAATCAAAATTGATAAGGGGAATATTGGCGTCATACAAGAATGCAAAGCGAGTAACCTGGGTACAAGAAGAGCCTAAAAATATGGGCGCCTGGAATTTCTTAGCTTCAAGATTAGTTGAAGACCTATCAGAGGGTCAAAAATTGAATTATGCGGGCAGACCGGAAAGTGCAAGTCCTGCAGTTGGTTCAGCTAAAAAAGCAGCAAAGCAACAAGCTGAATTAGTTGAAGAAGCATTTAAATAAATGATCTTAGGGGAATCGTTCTCATTTCGCCATGATTATGAGAGATATTTTTTGTGTAATGATAATAAATAATTTTACGAAATTGATATATAATCAGTTGTTGATTATTTTACAGTCAGGAATTTAGAAAGTTTGAGTATTAGTTTAGCGCTGCGAGCGTAACTCAGTTGGTAGAGTGTCAGCTTCCCAAGCTGGATGTCGCGGGTTCGAACCCCGTCGCTCGCTCAAGAAATAGATGACATTTGGAATTATTTCTAAAAAGTCTGATATTTGCCACGCGATTTTTTGATATTATCATAAAGTTATTGCACGGGGGCTTAGCTCAGTTGGTTCAGAGCATCTGCCTTACAAGCAGAGGGTCATTGGTTCGAATCCATTAGCCCCCACTAGAAACCCTTAAAACAGATTGTTTTGAGGGTTTTTTGTTTCTGCATTTCCCAATGCATTAGGAGTTACTTTATTTCAATTATACAGGATTCCATTTCTAATTTCGTTATGATAAGGTGTGTACCTCATAAAGAATAGTGAAAAGAGTAAGTTAAATAATACAATAGAAATAATTGAATTATTACCAGTAAGTGTTTGGTAAATTATTTTATTGGGGGAGATAAGAACTACAGGTTAACTTACATTGTGCCGGAGACCAAAAGTATTGCCTACCTAATTTGCAAATTGTCAAGAATCACGAAAACCTGCCAGCGCAGGGGCATGAAAGTTCGATACCCGGGATTGAATTATACCAGAATTATCCAATACATAACTGCGAGCTGCATTAGCTCTTC
>JAJYDC010000092.1 GCA_021777835.1 Bacteroidota bacterium
TCGCGGAATTGATTGATAGGGTCGTGAGTTATAGGGTGTGAAATACATTTCGGGTGAAGTCTTCCTAAAATTAAAAAATCCGGGTCAACAAAAAATTATTTATTTAATTAATAAATAAAGGCGGGTAGAATTATGGCAAGTATATTTCAAAAAAATAACATGCTATGGATGCGCTATTATGATAAGCGGCACGGCTATACTATACCGGTGGCTCTTAAATTAAAAGACACACGTGAGAATAGACGGAAGGCAAATGAGATCAAGCGGCAGTTTGAGGCGGAACTGATAAACGGGAAGAATCTAAGGCAGACAAACAATAGGACTGTTATAAAATTTAGCGACGGAGTTAAACTTTATATAAGCACAAGAAGGTTAGTTGAAGAAACTATCGTAAGTTATAATTACGCAAAAGATCTATTGATAAGTGCTGCGGGAGATTTAAGAGTAAATGAATATAATGAAGAGGATTATTTAAAGTTAGTAGAATATTTAACGAAGAAAAATCTCGTCCAAAATTCACAATCAATAATAATGAGAAACTTAAACGCATTTTTTAATTTTTTCCTTAAGAAAAAGTGGATTGAAGAAAATATAATAATTAGGATACCTGTTGAAGAAAAACCGGTAAAAATAATTAAAGAAAAAGAGCTGGAACAGTTATTAGAATATATTAAATCTAAAAATATAAAAGCATACGGATTAATTAAATTCATGGCTATCACCGGAATAAGAAGAGGAACAGCATTAAAACTGGATTGGGAAAATATAAAGCTGAATGAAAAAATAATCGATATGCCAAATCAAAAAGGTAAGCGGAATTTTATATACCCAATATCCAAAAATTTAGAAGAATTAATTAAAGAAATAGATGTTCATAAAAAAGGACGAGTTTTTAATTATACAAAAGATGGATTGAAATTTTGGTATAAGTACCAAGAGGGCCTATGGAATGAAAAAAGATATGGATTACATAATTTGAGAAAAACTTTTATTACCGGTTTAATCGATAAGAATTATTCTTTATATGATGTAGCGGCTCTCGCGGATCATAGAGATATAGAAACTACAAGGAAATATTATACAAGATTAAATGCGGATAGGCTGCGAATGCAATTAGACAATGATGATAAAATGTTCTCGAAAAGTTCTCGAAATGGACATAAACCAAAGGCGATTAGAGAAAAAAAGATTGGAAATCGAGCAATTTTCGCAGAAAATAAATAATACTTTTGACTACGGATCAGAAGGTTTGGGGTTCGAATCCCTACAGGTGCACTAAAAAAGCTTGAATATTTAACGTATTCGAGCTTTTTTTTTATTGCTGCTGTAAGAATCCCGATGACTTTTCTAAAAATGTGTATGGAGTTTGTATGGACTCAGCCAATACAATAATTATGAACTCGTCTTTAAGAAAGTTCTGGGATGCTTTACCACTAAAACTTAAAGATGTATTCATCTGATAATTTGTTGTTTTTATTTGGTTTTGAACTTTTTGCATAGTGGAATTTAAGAATTTTGTTTCTGATGTTCAATGATTTTATAAATAATTTTATTATGGTGTAATAGCAAATTAAGAATGTCATGAATTCAGCAAAGTAGAAATGTCAGTAAAAAGGGAATTAACTTGAGGTTTTCAAAAAAGGAGAAGCCTCAAAATGAAAGGAATACTGACAATGAGTTTGCGAGAATTGGATAGATTAAAAATAGTTGCACAAGTAGAGTCAAATAAATTGACAATATCAGAGGCAGCCGAGCTACTGAAAATAAGCGAAAGACAAACATTCCGGATAATAAAAAAAATAAAGACCGAAGGATCAAAAGGGATAATACATAAATTAAGAGGAAGGAAATCAAACAGAGGATATTCGGAAGAATTTAAGAAAAAAATAATCGGGCTATATAGAAAGCAGTATGAGGATTATGGGCCTACTTTATTCTCAGAGATGTTAATAAAATATCATAAACTATCGATACCTCATGAAACAGTGCGTTTATGGTTAAGAGACAATGCAATAACAACATCAATAAGGAAAAAAAGACCTCACAGGAAAAAGAGGGAAAGAAGGAGCTGCTTTGGAGAATTACTTCAATTTGATGGTAGTCATCATGACTGGTTTGAGGGCCGTGGGGCAGAATGCTGTTTACTAAACTGTGTAGATGATGCGACAGGGACAGAATATATAAAATTTGGGATATCGGAAAACACTCAGGATGCGATGCTAACGATGTGGGAATATATAAATAAATACGGTATTCCCAGAAGCATATACACTGATTATGGCAGTGTTTACTATGCTGAAGGGACTCTTACAGATTTTGGCAGAGCAATGAAGCAGTTAAATATAGAAACCATTTTTGCTAATTCACCACAAGCAAAAGGAAGAGTAGAAAGATCAAACAGAACACTCCAGGACAGGCTGGTAAAAGCTTTAAGACGTGAAGGTATATCGAATATAGCAGCAGCCAATAAGTATCTACAAAAGTCCTTTATAGCTGAATACAATGAAAGATTTGCAGTCAACGAGAATTTAACGGATGTACATAGAGCAACAGAAGGATATAATCTTCAGGAAATATTCTGTTATAAAACAGAGCGACAGGTAAGGAATGATTTTACGATAAATCTGGCAGGCGGATATATTCAATTACTGAATGGACAGTCCCCACTTCCAAGACCAAAGCAAAATGTAACCGTCAGTAAATGGTTTGATGGACAGATGCATATTTATTTCAACGATCAGGAATTAGACTATAAGAAATTAAAAGGTAAGCCTGGTAAAAAAGGATATAAATTGCATACAGTTCCAAAGGATCATCCCTGGAGGAAAATGAATCAGAAGATATCCGATGACAAGCAGAGGAATTATTTTCGCGCAGCATTAGGGTAACTTCAGTCGGGCTACGCCCTCCTTGCGTTACCCTAATGCAATACTTTAATTATTATTTAACTAAATTAATTACTGACATTTCTAAATGGCTGAAACTACT
The DNA here is from genome assembly GCA_021777835.1 of Bacteroidota bacterium. Classification (GTDB taxonomy): domain Bacteria; phylum Bacteroidota; class Ignavibacteria; order Ignavibacteriales; family Ignavibacteriaceae; genus FEN-1297. The sequence goes on from JAJYDC010000092.1 coordinate 2,989, forward strand.
GACATTTCTACTTTGCTAACACATAGTTTTTAAATTTTGATA
>JAJYDC010000051.1 GCA_021777835.1 Bacteroidota bacterium
TCGATATCAATTGGATTATAGAGGTCATAACTAACTAATTTCTAAAAAACAAAAAGAGAGGTTCACAATGAAAAAAATAATGCTTACTATTATGTTCGCATTTCTGAGCGTGTCCTTGTTTGCGCAAACTACAATTCCGATTACTTTTGCAGTAAATATGAAAATTCAAGCTGAGGAAGGATATTTTAATCCTCTAACTGATCATATTTATATAAGAGGAAATTTTCAGGTCGATGTTGGTGATGCTTCAGATTGGTCAGGCACAACATTTACAGCAACCAGTCCCAATCAGGATTCTATATACAGTTTAACTATTAATTTTCCTGACAGTCTTGTTGGCAAAGATGTTGCTTACAAGTTTGTATTAAATGACGGTGGATGGGAATCACTTCCTACAAATGCAACATATCCTGATGGTAATAGACACCTTATAGTTACTGCGCCTTCAATGACTCTTCCTGTTGCATATTACAATGACGATAGCGTTCTTATTGTTCAGGCTACGAATATTCTCAACGTAACAGTAGATCTATCTTCAATTTATGGTACAGGTAAAGGTTTTTTTGATCCTAATGTAGACTCACTTGTATTTCAAGGTTTATTCGGTAATGGATCAGTTGTCAGCGGAAACAGAACATTAACGGCAAATGATCCTATTCATCCATGGATATATTCCACTTCTTTAGTAATAAAGGATGTTCAGGGAGATTCAACTCAATGGAAACTTAGGGCATTTCCTGACAGCAATTTCTTTAACGGCGGGTGGGAAGTAGCAAATAACTATGTAACAGCAATCGGTCCCGATAGTTCGACAACGGAAATACCGACATTCGTTCCGACAATTTTTCCAATTCAACCAGCGCTAGCTACTGTCGGACATGTTCTATTTCAAGTTGATATGAATAATGCAGTAAATAAATATACACAGCAAAAAATTGACCCCAAGACTATACTTATAGTTGGTGTGAAAGGTCAGAATCCCGTTTTAGGCGGATGGGCAGGTAATTGGCTTCCTTCAGATACGGTAACTACTGATTCAACTCAAGCAACATTAATTACGTTAAATGATAGTGGTAAAAATGGTGATAAAGTTGCCGGTGATGGTATTTGGTCAGGATTAGTTACTTTCCCCGTCGGTAATGTTGGTGGTCCTGGTCTATTTAAATATGGATTCTATTATGCGGGTGAAGATACTTTAAACGGAGGCTATCATCCAATGGATAATGAATTCCTTGACGGTTCTGTTAATCATTGGGTAGATGTTAAGGCTGGAGATACAGTTATTGTCAACAATAAATTCGGTGACCCGACTAATTATTCTTCATTAACTGGAGTAAAGAAAGAAAACAATTTGACTCCTGAAAAGTATACGCTGGATCAAAATTATCCGAATCCATTCAACCCATCAACAGTTATTAGATATAGCGTTCCAAAATCACAATTAGTTACTTTAAAGGTATACAACCTGCTTGGACAAGAAGTCGCAACTCTTGTAAATAATAGACAGAATGCTGGCAATTACCAGGTTACTTTCAACGCCGATAAGTTGGCAAGCGGTATTTATTTCTATAATTTGAATACAGCTGGTTTTAATGCGACAAAGAAAATGATTTTACTTAAGTGATAAGATAACTTTTAAAGCCGGCATGAAATATTGCCGGCTTTAGTTAATTCTTTATTACAAAGTAATTATAAACCAAATGATTTATATGCAATTAAAATCCAAAAAATATGACTTTGAAGAAAAGCCATTGATGAATTATTCGGAATCAATTTTGATAAATTTCAGGGAGTAAAATGAAATTCCTTTTTATTTTTTCTATGTTGTTTGCTATCAGCTTTAATTTGAACGCACAAAGAATATTATTTAAGTCAAAGAGCTATACAGTATTTTCAAATAAAGTAGTTCAGGACAATTATGAGGCTATAGCTAAATCGCCTCAAGAAATTATGTCTTCTTATCAAAGCAACTTTAAAGAATCGGTCTCCAATGAAATTGATTTTAAGTTCAGTATAAACGGACTTGATAATGAAAGGGATCACGGGCAGGATCATCACTTAATTATTGAGCCAAAAAATGGAAGTTATACTTCGCCAGTTTATATCTTCGGTCAAAATGACCCATTAACTGCGATAGGGAATAAAACTATTGGCAGTCTTACATCTAATACTTCACTTACACTGCGTGTAGACATGCGAAATGTTCTTAATAATTTTAAGAAGAAAGGTTATTACGAAACTTTCGATGGCAATAAAATTTATGAAAAGGATTTCAAAGGTGTATATGTAGCAGGAGGAACCCCTCCTCTTAGCTGGGATTTTTCAGCATTGCTGGGGAACAATAAATATAAGATGAAAGATAACGGGGATGGCATTTATGAAATTAAGATTCAAATAAATAGTTCGCAATACCCGGGATTAAGAAAAGACAAATGGAAAAGGTGGAGACTTAGTAAAGATATTTCAAGTTATCCATCATATAAGTCTCCGGATGTTTTAGTAGATGCTCTTTATAACCATGCTTTAGAAGAAATGGTCCTAAATATTCGCCCTGATGGTGCATTTATGGCGGGTGCAAAATGGCCTGGTGTATGGACGCGCGATATAAGTTATAGTATTTTACTCTCGCTGGCGATGGTGAATCCGGATGCATCTAAAACCAGTTTAATGGCAAAAGTAAAGAATGACAGAATTATTCAAGACACCGGAACAGGCGGCGCATGGCCGGTTTCATCTGATAGATTAGTTTGGGCAATTGCTGCTTGGGAGGTGTATCTAACTACAGGAGACAGTGCCTGGCTTGAATCAAGTTATAAAATAATTAAAAATTCCATAAATGATGATATTAATACTGTGTTTGATAAATCTACCGGTTTATTTAAGGGTGAGTCCTCATTCCTTGACTGGCGAGAACAAACATATCCAAGATGGATGGATCCCAAAGATATTTATTCTTCAGAAAACCTAGGGACAAATGCTGTTCACTATCGGGCATTAGAAATTCTAGCTAGCATGGCAAAAATATTAGGAAAGCCATTCTCGGAATACACAAAGCTAGCTAGCAAAGTAAAAGAGGGTATGAACAAGTATTTATGGTTGAAAAATAATAATTACTATGGGCAATATTTATACGGAAGGAATTCTTTTTCATTGTCACCTAAGTCGGAAGCTCTTGGAGAAGGACTAAGCGTTTTGTTTGGAATACCCTCAGCAGAGAATGCTAATAGAATTATTGAAAAAACACCTATAACCAAATATGGAATAACTTGTATATATCCTCAAATTCCGAATATTCCTCCGTATCATAATAATGCAATCTGGCCTTTTGTTGAATCTTATTGGGCCTGGGCATCTGCCAAAGAACAGAATGTGAGTTCAGTTAATTTTGCTCTTGCTTCAGTTTATAGAGCTTCGTCATTATTTATGACTAATAAAGAAAATATGGTTGCATCAACCGGCGACTATCTAGGAACAGAAATTAACTCAGATCGTCAATTGTGGAGTATAGCAGGAAATTTAGCTTTAATTTACCGTATTATATTCGGAATGACTCTAAATCCTAATTATATTGAATTCAGTCCATTTATTCCTAAAGAGTATTCGGGAGTAAGAATTCTCAATAATTTTAAATACAGAAAGTCCGTTCTGTCTATAACAATCAATGGTTTTGGAAGCAACATAAAATCATTTATTCTTGATGGGAAGGAAATTTCAGGGAATAAAATTCCTGCTGATTTAATAGGTGAGCACAAAATAATTTTGGATATGAATAATAAAATATTACCCAAAACTTCAATAAATTTCGTAGAAGATTATTTCTCTCCGGAGTCTCCCAATGTTAAAATATCTGGGGATTATATAAATTGGAATCCTATATTAAATGTGAGCAAATATAAGATTTATAAAAATGGAAGCGAATTTGCCACAACTTCAAATATTAAATTTAATATCGGAAGTAATAAAACTTATAGCGATTATCAAGTGCTGGCTATTGGTAAGAACGGTACTCAATCATTCTTAAGTGAACCTGTGATTGAAATTCCGGACAATGGGAAAATTATAGTTCAAGCTGAAGAAAACAATAATAATGTGCAAAATAATTATTCTGGGTATTCGGGATCAGGTTATATAGTACTGGATAAGAATCTTTACCCAAATCAAATAGTGAAAATGTATGTAGACGCACCTGTTACAGGTGATTATGCTATTGATTTCAGATACGCAAATGGAAATGGTCCTATAAACACAGATAACAAATGTGCAATAAGGACTCTTAAAATTGATAATGAAATAGCCGGCCCAGTAATTATGCCTCAAAGAGGAACAGACAATTGGAAAGACTGGGGTTTCACAAACTCAATTATTAAAAATCTTAGTAAAGGTAGGCATGAGCTGCAAATTCTCTTTGTTCCTTCAGATAATAATATGAATGTTGAGACTAATTCAGCCTTGCTTGATTTTGTAAGGTTAATAAAGATTAATTAACGCTGATATTATTTATAGGGATAATTATTTTGAAAATAATAAAGAAAATATTTCTTCTGATATTTTTAGCTCTGGTTTTCCCGAATCAATATATGCAGTCGATGCCTGTTAAATTTAATAGGTATTATCAAGTTGACGGCTATTTCAATAATGTTAATACTGACAAGGCAAGATATTCGCCCGGAGATACGGCTAAATTCAATATTATCTTTAATAATCCAATGCCCGGTGAAAGTATTCTAATTAAATATTTTCATTTGGATGATGAAGTATATCAACAAATTATTAGCCTGAATCAAACAAATAATATCAGCTGGAATTGGATAGTCCCTCAATCGGATTTTAGCGGTTACCTTGTTGAAATATATCTAATATCAGGAAACCAAACTTTGGACAGGACTAACATTGCTGTAGATGTCTCTTCGAATTGGAATTATTTTCCGCGTTATGGATTCCTTTCAAACTACCCTCTTCTTAGTCAGGATAGCGTTCAAAACGTAATTGAAACTCTTAATAGATATCATATAAATGGAATTCAATTCTATGATTGGCAATATAAACATAATATGCCCCTTGACGGAACTCCACAAAACCCTGCACCTTATTGGCACGATATCGCTAATAGGCTTGTATATTTTTCTACCGTGAAGGATTATATTGATGTCGCGCATAAGTGTAATATCAAAACTATGGCTTATAATCTTCTATACGGAGCCTATAGCGATGCAAATTTAGATGGAGTTCCGGATCAATGGGGATTGTATAAAGATGCTAGTCATCAAAATAGATGGATGTATACGCTGCCATCTACTTGGGCAAGTAATCTTTATTTTATGGACCCATCGAACAAAGCATGGCAAGCATATATAATTTCTCAAGAGAAAAAGGTTTTTGAAGCATTGCCTTTCGACGGATGGCATGTGGACCAAGTCGGAGACCCGGGAACTGTTTATAATTATCAGGGAAACAATGTTGATGTTGCCTCCAGTTTTCAGGACTTTTTGCAGACAGCTAAAGACTCATTATCAGTGCCGCTTGTAATGAATGCAGTAAATCAATACGGTCAGTCAGAAATACTGAAAGCCCCGGTTGATTTTTTATATACCGAGGTATGGGATCCCAATAATACGTTTGCTGACTTAGAGAATATTATTGTTAAGAATAATACTTTAAGCAATTGGAATCTTAAAACTGTACTTGCTGCATATGTTAATTACAATCTTTCAAATAGCCAAAACTATTTCAATACGCCAGGAGTTTTATTTCTTGATGCAGCAATTTTTGCACTAGGAGCATCGCACATTGAGCTTGGCGAGCATATGCTTGGTAACGAATATTTTCCAAATAATAATTTGAAGATGACTGATGATCTAAAAAAGAAATTAGTAGACTACTATGATTTTATGGTAGCTTACGAAAATTTATTAAGAGACAGTGTTAAGTTGAAGCAAATCAAAATATCCTCAAATTCCAGTTATCATTTTTCATTTTTCCCGCCCACAGTTGGGAATATTTGGTATTTACCTAATGGAAGAGGAAATGATGATATAATACATTTTATTAACTTTGTTAATGCCAACTCAATGGCATGGAGAGATGCAAATGGTACACAGTTGGCTCCGGATACTTTAAGTAATATCGAGATTACTGCAGTTGTAAATTCTAAAGTTAGCAGAGTTTGGATTGCTTCCCCTGATTTTGAAGATGGTTCAGCTGAAAACTTGGCGTTTAGCCAGCAAAATGATTCTGTATCATTTGTAATACCAAAATTATATTATTGGGATATGGTAGTTATTGAACATGCGGAAGGCACTACGCTGATAAATAGTAAAGCAAATTCTAGTTTAAACAGTGATAATTATGACCTTCTGCAGAATTACCCCAATCCCTTCAATCCTGAGACTACAATTAATTATCAATTACCGTTAAGAAGCAAGGTTATATTAAGAGTATATGACATTCTTGGAAACGAAATAACTACACTTGTAAATAAGGAACAAAGTCCTGGTAATTATGAAATTAAATTCAACTCATTGGAGAATTCAAGCAATAGACAGCTTTCGAGTGGTATATACTTTTATACATTAAGAGCGGGAAATTTTGTTGACACTAAAAAATTTGTGTTACTGAAATAAAAATTACCTTTCTTTTTCAATCAGTCCTTTAGTAAATTTAATCTTATGTTTTTTATTATAATAACGAAAAACGGAAATAATTTCGACACGAATTTTAATTAACTTCTTGATAGGTCATATGAAAAGAAAATCTTTTATTATAACAATTATATTGCTGCTGTTAATCATATCTTCAAATAATATACTCTCACAGGACAAAGATGATCAAATAGTTGCAAAAGCAGGCGATATATCTATAACCGCAAAGGAATTTTTAGATCGTTATGAAATGACGCCGCTTTTCAGAAAACAAATAACAAGAATGACCCCGTCATTGAAGCTTGAATTCTTATATTCTCTGATAGCAGAAAAACTGTGGGCAGATCAGGCTCACCAATTGGGCTATGATACAACTTCCGTAATGAAATTTGTTACAAAACAGTATGAGGATATGTTTGTTCGCGATGCCCTTTATAGGAAAGATATAAAGGATAAAGTAAAAATAACCGATAAAGATCTGCTGACTGGTTTTATGAGAAGCCAGACAAGTCTTGAAGTCAACTACTTAGTATCAAATAATAAAAAAGAAATATATAATTTATATAAATTATTGAATGATGGTGTCCCGTTTGACACCTTACTTGCCGTAAGGCCTGAGAAAATTGAGCAAGCGCAGCCTAAAGAAATTGTTTATGGTCAATTAGCTGAAAATTTGGAAGATACTCTGTATGCCCTAAAGGTTGGAAAGTATACAGCCCCAATATTTACACCGGATGGCTGGTATATTTTTAAGATGGTTAATAAAATTCATTCTTCGGAAAATACTGCAACCGGTCAAAACAATAGTGTAGAGTCAGTTCGTACAACAGTAAAAGCAATTAAAGAAAGAAAACTGTACCAGGAGTTTTTCTACAACTTTTTCAAAGATAAAAAAGTTGAGGCTAATGCAAATTTGCTTAGAAACTTAGCTGCAAAACTTTCGGTAATTTTCAGAAAAAGAAAAGCTGAACTTAGAATAGCTGATAAAGATCCAATATTTATGGATGTTCAAGATGTCCAGAAATTAGAACAAGAGTTTGGTCCGGACTCTTTGGCAATGTCTTGCATAGAATTTAAAACCGATCCAATTTCACTCGATACTTTTATTCGGAAGTTAATTTTCCAGGGTTTTAGTTCATACAAAGCTGATTATAGATCTATAGGAGAGCTTATTAACACAGTAGCTCGTTCTATGATTGAACACGCTCTTATTGCAAGAGAAGGTTATAAAGAAAAATTAAATCTTCTTCCCAGTGTTCAACAGGACTTAAAAATGTGGCGTGAAAATTATCTTACTCAACTGCTTCAGAACAAATTTATAGATTCTGCAAAGATCTCGGATTCGACTGTCTACGACTATTATAAGAAATTTAATAAGGATGAATATTATCCCGAAGAAGTAAATATTGTAGAAGTGCTTAATAAGAATCCTGATATAATTGACAAAGTTCTTAAAGAAGCAAAGAACGGAGTTAATATGCATATATTAGCTATGAAATATTCAGAACGGGAATGGACTAAAAATAGTTATGGAGAGTTTGGTTATTTCCCTATAACTAAATATGGTAAAATAGGTGAGATTGCTTCAACAATGAAAGTCGGAGACATATACGGACCCTTAAAACTTAATGAGGGATATTCAGTTTTTCAGTTAATTGGTAAACGTCCTTCAAAAGTTGATACAGCACTTCCATTTGATAAATCAAAAGAAGAGCTTAGTCATTACCTTGCCATGAAAAAAGAGCATCAGGCAATTACTAATTATACGGTTCACTTAGCACAAAAGTTCGGCATTTCAATTAACATGCCTCTCTTAGAGTCTATTAAGGTAACTAATATAAATGCTTTTGGCTACCGATTGCTAGGGTTCGGCGGCAGGATTCCGGCAGCTCCTTTAATGGCGCCAAATGTTGATTGGGTCGATCCTTATCTAAAAAGTGTAAACATTGCTCCTTAAGGAAGCAGACCAGCTGTTGGTTATTTAATTTAAAGTGTTGATTGAAATAAAACATGATCAGGAATTAGGGATGAAATATTTTCTTTAGAGGAAATCCCACTGATTTGAGAAGGTTGACCAATTATATATTAACTACCGGAAGCTGAGGAGATATAATCTATTGCTAAATTACTATAAAAGCTCTTCTAATAATTAATAATAAACGAATAAAAAAAGCACTATCAAAGAATAGTGCTTTTATCTATAAATTTTAATGTCGATTTTCTATTTATAATAGACCTTATAGTCCCAGGGTTTCAAGTCCCACTTATGTTCATCGCTTAATTTTATCTGAGTCCCATTAAATAAATTCTTATAACTGCCTTCAGCAGCATCACTATTAGATGTTACGTGAACATTCTCATTAGAGAGGTTAAAAATTGCAAATACTTTATTACCGTCTTTTTCTCTCATAAAAGCAAAGACATTTTTATCATTATTCGTCTTTACTCTCTGCATTTCTCCGCCGCTCAATCCGTTCCACAGAGCTTTATTTTTTAATTTGAGATGAACAAGTTTAGTATATAATTCTCTGTAGCTGCTTTGTCTCCAGTCTATAGTGTCTTTGTCAAAGAATCTCAACTCTTTATCTAGTCCCGCTTCCTGTCCGCTATAAATTAAAGGCATTCCTTTAATTACTCCGCAAAGAACAGCGAAAGTTTTTTCAGCAGCGCCGAATGTTTCTTCTAATGATCCGTTCCAGCTATTCTCATCGTGATTTGTAGTAAACACCATTCTGTAAGCATCCGGATTAAACTGCTCATTATCCTTTTTGAAGTATGCATCAAGATCTTTAACATTCATCTTATCTTTAGCAATATTTTTAATTATGCTGAAATATTCCCAGGAATAAGTCATGTCAAAAGCATGTTCTTGCAAATTGGGATTTTCAGATTCGGCAAGCATAAAAACCGGTTTAATTTTATCAAGTTCTTTTCTGGCAAAATTCCAAAATGGTACAGGAACCATACTTGCAACATCGCATCTGAATCCGTCAATATTGCAATCCTTTACCCAGTATTCCATTGCTCCTTCCATATAATCCCAAAGTTTAGGGTTATTATAATTTAGTGCAATAACATCGCTCCAATCTTTAACCGGAGCCACGAAATTCCCGAGTGAATCATGTTTATAAAAATCAGGGTTAGTTTTTGTAAGCTTATTATCCCAGGAAGTATGGTTTGCGACCCAATCTATTATTACGTGCATTCCCATTTTATGAATCTTATCAACAAGATTTTTGAAATCCTGCAGTGTCCCGAATTCAGGGTTAATTGCTTTGTAGTCTCTAACAGAATAATAACTTCCGAGCGTCCCTTTTCTATTCTCAATCCCTATTGGATTTATCGGCATAATCCATAAAATTTTTACTCCCATTTTCTTCAATTCGGGTAAATGTTTCGCGAAAGCATTAAATGTGCCTTCAGGAGTATATTGTCTTACATTAACTTCATAGATAGTGGCATTTTTGCTCCACTCAGGATGAACGACTGTTGTTTCTTTTTGCGCAAAAGAATTTGCAGATATTATAAATAAAAATAATAATACCGAATAAATAAAAAAGTAATATTTCCTAACATGCATATCGAGCTCCGCGTTTATTTTTAAGACAAAAATAATAATGTAAATTCAATAATATAACTACCTAAACGGGTAGGTTGTTCAAAAAAATATTTTATTTATATTCGACACGTTTAAATGCGGCTTTTAATAATAAAGGAACACGTTAATGAATAAACCTCGCCTTAGTTTCTGGCAAATATGGAATATGAGTTTCGGATTTCTCGGGATTCAATTCGGATTTGCACTTCAAAATGCAAATGTAAGCAGGATATTCGAAACCCTCGGCGCTAAGATAGACAACATCCCCATCCTTTGGATTGCAGCCCCCGTTACAGGATTAATTGTTCAACCTATCATTGGACATATGAGCGATAAAACCTGGGGAAAGCTTGGAAGAAGAAGACCGTATTTCCTAACAGGTGCGGTGCTTGCCTCAATAGCTTTAATATTTATGCCGAACTCTCCAGTGCTTTGGATTGCGGCAGGAACTCTCTGGATTATGGATGCTTCTATAAATGTATCGATGGAACCATTTCGTGCATTTGTTGGTGATATGCTTCCTTCGGAACAAAGAACAGTCGGTTTTTCAATGCAAAGTTTCTTTATTGGAACTGGAGCTATAATTGCCTCTGCTCTCCCTTATATAATGAAGAATTGGATCGGGATTGCAAATACAGCACCTGAAGGACAAATCCCGCCTTCTGTTAAGTTCTCCTTTTATATCGGAGCCGCAGTATTTCTGGCTTCCGTATTGTGGACTGTGTTTAGCACTAAAGAATATTCGCCGGAAGAATTAAAAAAATATTCTGAGTCGGATCAAAATTCGATTCATTCCAAAAGTAATATATCCAATAATGAATTTATTTCTTCTTCAAAGTTTTTACGCGGAGGAATGATCTGGACATTATTGGGAGTAATTGGCGCATTAATTCTTTTCCTTATTTTGAAAATAACCGATTATGGTTTGTACGTTTTATTTGTTGGCGCAATAGTATTCGGAATCCTGCTTTTTATAGTTTCTTTTCTCACTAAGCGAGGAAAAACAGACGGCGGTCTTGTTGTTGTGTTCAATGACTTTTTTAAGATGCCCAAAACAATGAAACAACTGGCTTTTGTTCAGTTCTTTTCATGGTTTGCCTTGTTTTCAATGTGGATTTATACAACCCCTGCAGTTACCCACCATATATATGGAGCAACAGATACAACATCCGAATTATATAATAAAGGTGCCGATTGGGTCGGCGTCCTTATGGCTGTTTATAACGGCTTCGCGGCAGTAATGGCATTCGTACTTATGTGGCTGGCAAAAAAGACTAATAGAAAATCCGTTCACATGATAAGCCTTATATGCGGCGGAATAGCTTTCCTTTCTTTCTATGTAATAAAAGATCCCAACTTACTGCTTATTTCTGAATTAGGAATCGGACTTGCCTGGGCTTCAATACTTGCTATGCCCTATGCAATACTAGCTGGATCACTTCCGCCTGAAAAGATGGGAGTTTATATGGGAATATTCAATTTCTTTATAGTAATTCCTCAAATTACTGCAGCGGCTATTTTAGGATGGTTTGTCAAAAACCTTTTCGGCGACGATGCTATGTACGCATTACTGCTGGGCGGGGCTTCTATGATACTTGCGGGCATTCTTGTAATGTTTGTAAATGATGTTGATGAAATGCACTCTTAAGGTTAAAGCGGACTTTTAATAATTATAATTTATATAGGATAATATGTATGAAACTTAGATATACGATAATATTTTTTTTAGCTTTTATTCAAGCTAGTTTTTCTCAGATAGTAGAAACTACTCCACAGATTCCTACCGAGAACGATTCAATAACAGTTTATTTCGACGCAACTCAACCCGGAGCTTCAGCACTTCTAAATTATACCGGTACTTTATACGCCCATACTGGTGTAACAATTAATGGTACTGACTGGCAAAATGTAATTGGCAGTTGGGGAAGTAATACAACTCAACCGGCATTAACTCGTGATGGAGCAAATCTATACCATCTTACTATAGGATATCCCAGGAAATTTTATAACGTAAATATTGCTTCCGATCATATTACTAAACTTGATTTCGTGTTTAGAAGCGCTGATGCTTCTAAACAAACAAGCCCTGATATTTTTGTACCATTATATTCAAGCGGTCTGAATGTAAAAATAGCATCGCCTGTCGCGCCATTCTTTACAAATTTAAATGATACTGTTAAAGTTGAAATTACATCTTCAAATGCGAAATCAGTTTCAATGTATCTTAATAATGCTCTTTATGCACAAACTTCAAATAACGACACTACATTTAACATAATAGCAACAGCAAATGGTAACACTTGGATAAAAGCGGTCGCTATAGATTCAAGTGGAAATACAGCAACGGATTCAAGTTATTTTGTTGTTAATCCACCTGTCACTTCCCAGGCGGAACCTAGCGGGATTATTGATGGCATAAATTATATAAGTAATTCATCGGTTATACTTTCTCTTTATGCTCCTTATAAAAAGAATGTATATGTAATAGGAGATTTTAATAATTGGACTGTGAACCAAAAATATTACATGAAACAAACTCCGGACAGCACCCGCTGGTGGATTGAAATTGATAGCTTAACACCTCAAAAGGAATACATATTCCAATATCTTGTTGACGGGTCAATTAGGATTGCTGATCCATATTCAGAAAAAATCAGTGACCCAAACAATGACAAATATATTTCTGACTCTACTTATCCGAATCTTATAAAGTATCCGGTAGGCAAAACCACGCAGATTGCGTCTGTATTAGAAACCGCGCAAGTTCCATATCAATGGCAAGACACTAGTTTTGTTAGACCGGCTAAAACCAAGCTTGTTATTTATGAATTACTAATACGTGACTTTGTTGCAACACACGATTATAAAACCTTAGCTGATACTTTGTCGTATTTTAAGAACCTTGGAGTAAATGCAATTGAACTTATGCCGGTAATGAATTTTGAAGGAAATGATAGTTGGGGATACAATCCAAATTTCTTTGATGCTCCTGCTAAGTACTACGGACCTAAAAATGATCTTAAGAAATTTATTGATATGGCACATGAATCCGGTATAGCTGTAATTCTTGATATACCTTTTAATGATGCTTTTGGCTCATGCCCGCTAGTAAGACTCTATTGGGACCCTGTTCATAATGTCCCTGCGGCTAATAACCCATGGTTTAATCAATATCCAACACACCCTTATAATGTTGGTTATGATTTTAACCATACTAGCCCTGCTACACATTACTTTGTTGACGCAACTACAAAGTTTTGGCTCACTCAATATCATGTCGATGGATTTAGATTTGATTTAGCAGGCGGATATACACAAACTTATAACCCGACTGACGCCAATGCTTGGCAAAGTTTCGATCAGTCACGAATAGATAACCAGGAAAGAATTGCTAACGCAGTCTGGAATGTTAGCCCGAATGCTTATGTTATTCTTGAAGAGTTCGTCGCTGGTAGTGAAGAGAAAATAGTTGCTAATTACGGGATGATGGTTTGGGATAATATGAGTTCTGCATACGAACAAGCCTCTATGGGATACTCAAATCCTTCCTGGGATTTATCGGGTACTTCTTATTCGTATTGGGGATGGAATACTCCCGGGTTAGTTGCTTACATGGAAAGTCATGATGAAGAAAGGTTAATGTATAAGAATGAACAATTTGGAAATTCAAACGGTACCTATAATATAAAAAATATTCCAACCGGACTTAATCGTATAAAATTATGTGAAGCATTTTTCTATACAATACCCGGACCTAAAATGCTATGGCAATTTCAAGAATTAGGCTATGATTATTCTATAACTTACAACGGAGGAAATCTTAGCGATAAACCAATTCGATGGGATTACCTTAAAGACCCTAATAGGATGAGTTTATTCAAAGTAACAAAAGCGCTTATAAATCTTAAAATTAACAATGATGTTTTCAATACAACAGGAATAAATACAAATCTTTCCGGAGCAGTTAAAACTATTTCTCTATACGGAAATACGCAGAACGTATTTGTTGTTGGAAATTTCTCTGTAGATACTCTTAGCGCATCTACTTCTTCTATTCCATTTATGGGAACGTGGTACGATTATCTTTCCGGGCAGGCGGTTAATATTA
>JAJYDC010000052.1 GCA_021777835.1 Bacteroidota bacterium
TCGAATACTATTAATCAAAGTAATAATGTTGACATAAAATCAGGTTTGATGCCTGATTTATCGAACTATTCATTGAGAGAAGCAATTTCAGTAATATCAAGACTAGGGCTGAAATGCAAAATTAATGGTTCAGGAAAAGTTGTCTCACAAAGTATTACTCCGGGCGTGAATATTCATAAAGGTGCGTTATGTGTAGTTGTCTGTAAAGAGCCTGATTTAGTGGGGGCATCAGTATACTAATGGAATTAACAAAACTACTAGACAGCATAAAAGTAATTCAAGTTACCGGCGAGGTTCAGAGGAAAGATGTGTCCGGCATATTTTACGATTCAAGAAGAGTGGTGAAGAATTCCATATTTGCTGCAATAAAAGGATATAATACTGACGGTCATAAGTTTATTCTTGACGCAATAAATAAAGGTGCTATTGCGATAATATTGGAAGATGACCGAAGTGTACCCGACGATATATTTACACATGAAAAGATTGCCAAAATATTAGTTTCTAACAGCCGCATTGCATTAGCCGAAGTCTCAAATTCATTTTATAAAGAGCCTTCGAAAAAAATAAGTCTTATAGGAATTACAGGAACAAACGGTAAAACAACCACTTCATATTTCATAAAGAGTGTATTAGAGACTGCCGGGCATAAAACAGGATTGGTCGGAACAATTTCGAATTACATAGGAGAGAAAGAGATTCAGTCAACTTTGACCACGCCTGAATCAAACGACTTGAACAGTTTATTTCTTGAAATGTATGGTGAAGGATGCTCACACGCAATCATGGAGGTATCTTCTCATTCATTGGTATTAGATAGAGTATATGGTTTAAATTTTGCGACAGCAGTTTTTACAAATATCACTTCCGATCATCTTGATTTCCACAAGACATTTGAGAATTATTTTGATGCTAAGAAAATTCTATTCGATTCATTATCGCAGTCAGCCATTGGGGTTTATAATTCGGACGACAAGAATAGTTTAGCCCTGGTAAAAGATTCTAAAGCAAAAGTTTATTCTTATGGAGCAGCATCCAATTCAGATTATAAATTAAGAGATATTCAATTCAGCTTAGAGGGAACTACATTTTCGATTGAATATAAGGGTGAAAAATTTAATGGAACGACATCACTTGTAGGTGAATTTAACGCTTACAACGCATGTGCTGCTTTTGCAGTTACAACCTTAATAGGAATTGACCCAGTTGTTGCATTAAAAGGGATTAAGAATACGAGGCAAGTTCCAGGAAGATTTGAAGTAATCGGCAAGGGAAATAAAAAGATTATAGTAGATTACTCACATACGGCAGATAGTTTGGAGAAAGCGCTTCTTGCAATTAAAAAAATTGTTAATGAAGATATTCCCGTTTATACAGTTTTTGGATGCGGTGGGAATAGAGACAAAACGAAAAGACCGATAATGGGTAAAATCGCTGCGAGTTTGAGTAAAGGAATCTACATAACGTCTGATAATCCGCGATTTGAAGATCCGGGTATGATTATCGAAGAAATTAAAAAGGGAATAGAGACTCACAATTATTTAGTAATTGAAAACAGAGAAGAAGCAATAAAGACAGCTATTAAAAATTCAGAAGAAAATGCAGTTATATTAATAGCCGGGAAAGGGCATGAGACTTATCAGGAAATTAAGGGTGTTAGGAATCATTTTTCCGATAAAGAAATTGCGGAGAAATATTTGAGATTATGAAGAAATTAAACCTAACTCTCAATGATTTTTTTGAATTGCCTACTGCGATTATATATAATGCGGAGAAGCTTAATCCAGTAACTACAGTAACTATTGATTCAAGAAATGTTCTGAAGAATTCTCTCTTCGTAGCGATTAAGGGAGATAATCTCGATGGTCATAAATTCGTTAAGCAAGCAATAAAAAATGGATCATCAGTTATTATAATTGATGAAAAACGCTTAAAAGAATTCTCTGATTTAACGATACCGTTTATCACAGTAAGTGATACAACAGAGGCATTAGGAAGATTAGCTAAAGTCTGGAGAAACAAACTAAGAGCAAAAGTAATCGGTATTACGGGGAGTAACGGAAAGACGTCGACAAAGGAAATGCTTTCGGAATTATTAAGTCAGAAGTATATTGTGAATAAAACGGTAGCAAATCATAATAATCACATAGGCGTACCGATGACTATTTTCAGTACGAATCAAAAGCATGATATTTTAGTTGCTGAGCTCGGGACAAACCATTTCGGCGAGATAAAATATACTGCTGAAATTTTACAGCCAGACTTTGCTTTGATTACTAACATCGGAGATTCGCATCTTGAGTTTTTAAAGAATCGAAAAGGAGTATTGAAAGAAAAATCATTTTTGTTTAATATTACAGAAGCTAGGGGCGGTACTTTAATTATCAACAACGATGATAAATTATTAAAGGAGACGGGGAAAAGATTCAAGAAGAAACTTTCATATTCTATATCTAGTTCAAAATCTGATGTAAAAGGGAAGATCATTGACTATGCTGAGAATGGAAGGCCTATCATAGCAGTTGAATATAACAATCGTAAAATGATTTTTGAAATTCCATTATATGGTGAAAATAATGCAAAGAATTTTATTGCTTCGTTTGCAATAGCCATAAAATTAGGGTTAAGTAAGGCTCAAATTTCAGCCGGCATAAAGAGAATGAAGCCTGCAGATAAAAGACTAAATGTTAAAAAATTGAGGGACTCTATTTTAATTGACGATACTTACAATGCAAACCCGGAATCTATGAAGGCAGCATTTTGTTTAATGTCGAAAATGAGCTTGCATGAGAACAAAGTAGCAATTTTAGGCGATATGTTTGAGCTAGGAGAGTATTCAGCTATTCTTCACAAGAAATTAGCAAGTTCAATTAAAACAAATAAAATTGGCAGCGTTTATACAATTGGCTCATTAATGAAGAATCTAAACGTGTCGTTAAAAAGCAAAGGAATAAGAGCTAAACATTTCAATGAAAGAAATTCATTAAAGGAATTTTTACGACTAAATGACTTTGCAAATAGTGTAATTCTAGTAAAGGGTTCAAGGGGAATGAAGATGGAAGAATTCGTTCAAATACTTGAAAACAGGACTAATAGATAATGCTATACTACCTATTTGAATATATAAACAAAGTTTTCAGCCCTCCAGGGTTTAAGATCTTCCGATTTTTATCATTTAGAATGGCATTAGCGGCAATAACCGGATTAATACTATCGCTTTATTTAGGTCCGAAGATAATAAAATTACTTCAGAAGCATCAGATTGGCGAAGCTAAAAAGGCAGATGGTCCAAAGTTTCATTGGTCGAAAGCCGGAACCCCCACAATGGGCGGAATAATAATAATACTTTCCGTAATTGTTCCAGTGCTTTTATGGGCTGATATAAAAAGCATTTATATAATATTGATTTTAGTCGGAACAATTTGGCTAAGCGCCGTAGGATTTTTAGATGATTATTTGAAAGTCATTAAGAAATTGCCAAATGGATTGATAGCTAGATATAAACTACTTGGTCAAGTACTAATTGGATTAATTGTCGGTTCGGTTATTTATTTTTCGCCGCAGTTTGCAGGAGTTCATTCAGTAACCACGGTTCCATTTCTAAAGAATGTAAATTTTGATTTTTCAATTCTTTATATCCCGGTTGTAATATTTATAGTAACTGCGACCTCAAATGCAGTTAATCTAACAGATGGGTTAGATGGTTTAGCCATTGGAGTAACAATTATTGTAATGTTAGCACTAGTTTTCATGAGCTATGTTTCAGGCAACGCAATCTATTCAAATTATCTAAACATTATTTATTTGCCAGGCTCGGGTGAATTAACAGTTTATATAGCTGCGCTAATAGGTGCCTCATTGGGGTTTCTTTGGTTTAATTCCTACCCAGCTCAAGTATTTATGGGTGATACAGGTTCACTAGCATTAGGCGGTGCTTTTGGCATATTAGCTGTGTTAATAAAGAAAGAGTTGCTTATCCCGATATTGGGAGGCGTATTTTTTATGGAAACAATTTCAGTAATCGTTCAAAGATTATACTTCAAGTACACAAAGAAAAAATACGGCGAAGGTAGACGAGTTTTTAAAATGGCTCCAATGCATCATCATTTTGAAATGCTTGGCTGGCCAGAACCAAAGATAGTTATTCGATTTTACATAATTGCAATAATTTTAGCCATTGTAAGTTTAGCTTCGTTTAAGATTAGATAATGGAAATAAAAGATAAAAAAATATCGATCATTGGTGCAGTTAAGAGCGGTGTTGGCGCAGCAAAGCTAATAAAACGTCTTGGCGGAATTCCATTCGTAAGTGATTCCGGAAATGCAGATAAATTAGCAGACTCAATCAAGGTTTTAATAGAAAATGAGATTGAATATGAATTCGGCAGTCATACAGAGAAAATATTCGAGTGCGATCTTATAGTAATTAGCCCAGGAGTTCCGACAAATTCAGCTATCATTCAGAAAGCCACTGAAAGAAAAATTAAGATTATTAGTGAAATTGAATTAGCTTATAATTTTTGTAAAGGAAAGATAGTAGCCATTACAGGTACAAATGGAAAGACTACGACAACAAGCTTAACAGGGCATATTTTTAAGGAATGCGGATTCAAAACATATGTTGCAGGGAATATAGGTGAAGCTTTCTCTGAGATAGCTCTTGATGTAAACGAAAATGATATTGTAGTACTTGAAGTTTCAAGTTTTCAACTAGATTTTATAGACAGATTCAGGCCCACGATTGCGATGATATTAAACATTACTCCAGATCATTTAAATAGATATGATTATAAACTGCAAAATTATATCGCAGCAAAGCTTAGGATTTATCTAAATCAAAACAGCAATGATTTTCTCATATTAAACAGAGACAGCGAGTCTCTGGTAAAGTCACTATCGAAGCATCAGAGCCGTGATCTTTATTTCTCAATTTCATCTAAAGAAGATAACGGAAGCTATTTGGAAGATGGGAAAATATTGTTTTATGAAAATAAAGAACTAGTATTTACATGTAAAACTTCTGAGATTAACTTAAAAGGCGAACACAATTATGCCAATGCTATGGCTGCAATAATGGCAGCAAAAATATTTGGCGCGGACAATCAAAAAATAATAGCAGCATTAGGGTCATTCCCGGGAGTGGACCACAGACTTGAATTGGTAAGAGAGCTTGCGGGAGTAAAGTATATAAACGATTCTAAGGCAACCAATATTGATGCTGTATGGTATGCTTTGCGCAGCTTTGATGAACCAATCTTTTTAATACTTGGCGGACTCGATAAAGGAAACGATTACAATCAGATTAAAGACCTAATTGTTGAAAAGGTGAAGAAGATTTATGCTATAGGAACCTCAGCAGAAAAGATTTTTAATTTTTTTCATAAGACAGTAAAAGTTGAAATAATGAAATCCCTTGAGGATGCAATTTTGGAAGCAAGCCGGGAGGCAAGAGCCAATGAAGTTGTTTTGCTTTCACCGGCATGCGCTAGTTTTGATATGTTCCGGAGTTATGAGCACAGAGGCGAAGTTTTTAAAGAAGCAGTAAGTAAATTATAAATGAAGAAGTTAGCTATCATAATATTTTTTGACGCATTCATTTTGATGTTGCTTGGGTTAATAATAGTAATGAGTGCAAGCAGCACTTATAGCGAATTTAAGTTTGACAGTCTCTTCCATTTATTTAATTATCATTTTGCAAAAGTTATAATCGGAATTGCATGCTTAATTTTCTTCAGCGCAATCCCTTATGAAATTTATAAGAAGTTCAGCAAGGCAGCAATTATAGCAATAACATTTTTACTTCTTCTTACTTTGTTTATTGCGCCGGAAATAAAAGGCGCAGGGCGCTGGATAAATTTAGGATTTTTCTCTTTTCAGCCTGCAGATATAGCAAAGCTAATTTTAATTATTCACCTAGCAGTTTTGCTAGAAGTTAAGAAGGATATATTACAAAATTATAAAGAAGGATTTCTTTATTTGTTGTTTTGGGTTTTAGTCATTGCCGGTTTAGTCTTAGCGCAGCCAAATGTAAGCAACGGAGTTCTTTTAGTATTTGTCTCTTTTATGTTACTATATGTAGGCGGCGCAAAATTAAGTCACCTACTTCTTACTGCTTTAGGCTGTTTAATATTCGCCGGAATTATTGCTATGGCAATAGCTCATTCAAGAGAAAGGATTTTAACTTTTATTCATGCAACTCAGCATGGAGGAACGGCAAATATACAAGTTAAACAAGCATTACTCGGATTAGGAAGCGGTGGAATTTTTGGCGTAGGTATGGGGCACAGTCTTCAGAGTAATTTATTTCTCCCAGAAGCTTACGGCGATTTTATCTTTGCAATCCTGGGCGAAGAATTAGGGTTTTTAGGATCGGTCATAGTGCTTATCTGTTATTTAGTTTTATTTCTTGCTGGAATTTTAGTTGCTAAAAAAGCAAAGGATAGATTTGGTCAACTACTTGCATTTGGAATAACGATGTCAGTTACAGTTTATGCATTTGTAAATGTTGCCGTGGCAACAGGTTTAGTGCCGACGACAGGGCTTCCATTGCCATTTATTAGTTATGGCGGAACGTCATTGATTTTTCTTTGTATTTCTGTTGGGATATTAATAAATATTGCATTTTCAAGTGCTGTGGAAAAAAAACCAATTGATCAGAAAATAAATGAGCCTGTTTTAACATGAGTGCGAATAGTAAAACATATCGATTTTTATTTGCCGGAGGAGGAACTGGAGGTCATTTATATCCAGCTGTTGCAGTAGCGGAGTGTATTAAAGCAAAATTACCGAACGCGCAAATATTATTTGTAGGTACAAAATCAAAAATAGAGGGTAAAGTAGTTCCTGAATTAGGCTATAAATTTAAGTCAATTTGGATAAAGGGATTCTCAAGGAAAATTACGTTAGAGAATTTACTTTTTCCATTAAAATTAATTGTATCAGTTGTTCAGTCAATTTTTATCAATTTAATCTTTAAGCCTCAAGTAGCAATTGGTTCAGGCGGTTATGTAGCAGGTCCTGCTATATTCGGTTCGTCAATAGCAGGCGCAAAAATAATTCTACTAGAGCAAAACAGTTTTCCAGGAGTTACCTCTAAATTGTTAGAAAGATTTGCAAAAGAAGTACATATAAGTTTTGAGGACTCAAGAAGATATTTTAAGAACAAAGAGAAAATAATCTTTACCGGGAATCCAGTAAGGAAAGACTTAGGCACTTTTAATAAGAGTGATGCACTAAAAGCATATAATTTTTCAGATTCAAAGAAGACATTATTAATTCTTGGCGGGAGCTTAGGTGCAGGTTCAATTAATGCAGCAGTTGCAGGCTCACTGAAGGTACTGACAGAAAATAATGTTCAGGTAATATGGCAGACGGGAAAAAATTATTACGATAAATATAAGGTGTACAAATCGAATAATATTTTAGTAATTCCTTTTATTGATAAAATGGACTTAGCTTATTCAGCATGCGATTTAATGCTAGCCAGGGCGGGAGCGACAACAATTGCGGAATTACTTGTACTTGGGATTCCGACTATTTTGGTGCCTTCTCCTAACGTTGCAGAGAACCACCAGTATTATAATGCAAAGTCATTGTCGGAAAAAAATGCAGCAATTTTGATAGAAGATAAAAATTTGAATAATAGATTATCTGAAGAAGTAATTTCCATCATTTCTGATAAGGAAAAATTATTACAATTAAAAACGAACGCTCTTTTATTAGGCAAACCTAATGCAGCCGAAGAAATAGCATCGCGTGCAATTAAATATGCGCTTACAATATGACAGAATCAGATAAAAATATTTTTAGGTATAATTTATCGTTTTATTATCAGTCGACGATCATTTATTTCATAGTATTTATATTATATGTAATAATACGCGGAGAACTAGTAGAGGACTCATTTATTTTTATTGTTAAGGATCCGATAATTTATTTTTTGGGATTTATTGTAGTATTCTCTTTAGCAGGTTTGCTTTACAATGTATATAGGAAGAGGTTCCTGGAAATTACGGGCGAGCAAATTTCATTTATTGAGAAATCAAGATCGAAAGTTTTTAGAATAGAAGATATAATCCAAATAAAGATTTCTAAGAGGCGTGAAAGATTTAATAATAAAGTTTTTCGACTAATAAGACTTAAAATTAAGGATAGGCGTAGACCGGTTATTATTCGGCCTTCTGATTATGAAAATGAAGAAGCATTAATTAAAAAATTTCAAATGCTCAAAGAAAAACCCAGGAAAGGTTAAATGTTCAAGAATATTAAAAAAGTTCACTTTGTAGGAATTGGCGGAATCGGCATGAGCGGAATTGCGGAGATACTCCTAAACCAGGGTTTTGAAATCTCAGGTTCAGACAAATCATTGTCTGAAGTAACGGCTCGCCTTAGCAGTCTTGGCATCAAAGTTTACGAAGGTCATTCTCCGGAAAATCTAAAAGATGCAGATGTGCTTGTTTATTCATCGGCAGTTGTAATAGATAATCCTGAAGTCCAGGCTGCGATTGAAAGGAAAATTCCTATTATCAAAAGATCTGAGATGCTTGCAGAATGCATGCGAATGAAATATGGTATTGGTATCGCAGGCACTCATGGTAAAACCACGACAACATCAATGGTTGGGCTTACTTTGACTGAAGGCGGAATTGATCCGACAATTATAGTCGGCGGAAAGTTAAGCGGACTTGGCGGGACAAACGCGCGTTTAGGAGACGGGGAATTCATAGTTGTGGAGGCTGATGAATTCGACAGAACCTTCTTAAAGCTTACTCCTACTATAGCAGCAATTACTACTTTGGAAAGCGAGCATCTAGATACATATAAAGATTTAGATGATATAAAGTCTGCTTTTATTGAATTTGCGAATAAAGTCCCATTTTATGGTTTTGTTGTTCTGTGCATGGATGAGCCTGCTCTTCAAGACATTATTCCTTATATAAATAAGAAGATTTTGACATACGGATTAACAACCCAGGCTGATATCAGAGCAACCGATATTTCCTTTAACGAATTTTCAAGTTCATATTCTGTAAAATACAAAGGTGAAGATTTAGGAAAGATAACCTTGAAAATTCCAGGCGTTCACAATATTAAGAATTCTTTGGTAGCAATTTGTATTGCAAAGGAGCTTGGAATTAAGTTCGACGTAATTAAAAAAGCCTTGGAATCATTTGCAGGAGTTTATAGACGATTCGAAATAAAATATAACAAAGAAATCTTAGTCATTGACGATTATGCGCATCATCCTACCGAGACGAGTGCAACGTTAGCCGGAATTAGAAACGGCTGGGATAGAAGGTTAGTCGCAGTATTTCAACCGCATCTTTATACGAGGACTAGAGATTTTTACCATGAATTTGGAAGGTCCTTTCTCAACTCAGATATATTTATCTGCACAGATGTTTATCCAGCTCGAGAAGAACCAATAAATGGTGTTAGTGGTGAGCTTATTATTGAAGCTGCGAAAAAGTTTGGGCATAAAAACACAATATACATTAAGGATAAAAATGATATACCAAAGAAATTACTTGAACTGAAAAAGGACGGAGACATAATAGTTACAATGGGTGCCGGTGATATTTGGAAGTACGGAGAAAAATTTGTTGAACTTGTTAAGAATTTGAAGAAATGATTGAAAATAAAAATAAAATATTGAGCACTTTATTTTTCATTGTATTAATTTCGTGTTTAATATTTTTGATCTTTTCTAGTAATAAGAAATCAAATCATGATGAGGTCAAGATGATAGAGGTAAGAGGTAATAAACTTCTTTCAGAAGGTGACTATCTGAAATTCACCAAACTTAATGATCTGTCTATTAATAATGGTTTAACATTACCAGAAATTAAAGCTCGTTTTGCCATGCACCCTTATATTGAAAATATTGATGTTGAATATGCAGGTAACGGTTTAGTTAAAGTCTTTGTAACAGAGAAAAATTTAACGGCGGTAATAATTGATAATGGTGAGCCTTATTTTATTACTGATAAGTTTCAAATATTACCCATGCTGAATGATACAGACTATAGTGATCTGCCGGTAATAAGCAATGCTAATTTTCAAAATAAACTCACAGCACTCTCTTATTGTGAATCAGATGACATTGTTGAGGCTTTTAAAATCATTGAAGCTGCTAAATTATCAAATACTGACTTGTCAAAGAAACTCTCTGAGATTGATTTAAGAAACGGAGGCGAGATTATATTATCGTTTTCCGGAATTAAACCTCCCGTTATATTCGGTAAGGGAGGAGAAGCGAAAAAAATGGTTTATTTAGATATTATGATAGATGGAATGACAAATGGAAATGACCTTGTTGATAATAGCGATTATATCGATTTAAGGTTTGCGAACGAAATTTTCCTTGGAAATGCTGAAAAAACAGGTTTAACTGAATGAAAAGAAATATACTTGCGGGCTTGGATTTAGGAACGACTAAAGTATGCGCGGTAATTGCAGAACGGATTGAAGAGAGTAATCGTATTAATATTTTAGGATTCGGAGTAGCTCCATCGGAGGGCTTGCATAAAGGACTTGTTGCTAACATTGGTAAAACTGCTGAAGCAATAAAGGAGGCTGTTTCAATTGCATCAAACAGAGCGGGTATTGAAATAAGCATAGTTAATGTAGGTGTTGCCGGAGAGCATATAACTAGCATAAGGCATAGAAATTATGTTACGATAAGCGGAGAAGATAAAGAAATTACTAAAGCTGATCTTGACAGACTTGAAGCAGATGTAAGGACAATAAGAATTCCTTCTGACCGTCAGATACTTCATATCATACCGGAAGAATTCATGGTTGATTATCAGGGAGGAATAGAGAGTCCTATTGGAATGTCCGGTTCAAGGTTAGAAGCTACTAATCATATAGTGCTTGCATCGATACCTGCAATACAGAACATTAAGAAATCAGTTGAGCGAGCAGGACTTCAAGTGCAAGATTACATTCTTCAACCGATAGCATCAAGCTCATCTGTTCTTGAAGAAAGTGAAAAGGATTTGGGAGTTGCTTTAATTGACATCGGCGGTGGTACAACTGATATTGCAATATTTCATAATAAAGCTATTAAGCATACAAAAGTTATAGGAGTTGCAGGTAATCAGGTAACAAATGATATACGAGAATCACTTGGCGTAATTACAGAAGAAGCAGAGAAATTAAAAAGGGATTATGGTTATGCGACAGAGAATGCAATAATAAAAGATGAGGATATCTTAATTCGTGGTGTTGGTGCAAGAGGAAATGCTAAGATACCCATTAGTCTTTTAACTCAAATAATTAGTTTAAGAATGCGAGAGCTTTTTGCCTTGGTTGATAACGAAATAAGAAGTGCAGGGTTTAAGAATAAGATTAAGGCTGGTATAGTATTAACAGGAGGCGGATCTCTATTAAAGGGATGTACAGAATTAGCAGAAGAAGTATTCGGACTTCCGACTAGAATCGGAGTGCCTCAGGAATTAGGTTCCGGATTATCAAATGAAATAGAAAGTCCTGAGTTTGCAACAGTAGCAGGCTTAATAAGAGGAATTCCAGGAGGGAAGTCAAGCGAGTATCAGGTTCTTATCAAACCCAAAAAGGATAAGGGTAAAAACAAGTTTACAGGAATGTTTAAAAGAGTACAACAATTTTTTGATGAATTATAAACTCAAAATTAGGAGGTCACAATGACGCGATTTGCCACACTTGATAAAAACAGATCTATGTCCGCAATATTAAAAGTTGTTGGAGTTGGCGGAGGTGGTTGCAATGCTATAGAAAGCATGATTAAGCGAGGACTTGTGGGAGTTGAATATATTGCAGTTAATACTGACGCACAAGTTCTTAATAGCAGCAGTGCAACGCATAAGATACAAGTAGGTACTAACATAACGCGCGGGCTTGGTGCGGGTGCGGATCCTAATGTAGGCAAGAAGTCTCTTGAAGAAGATAGAGAGAAACTTGCTGAAGTTCTTTCGGGAAGCGATATGGTTTTTGTTACGGCCGGTATGGGCGGAGGAACCGGAACAGGCGGCGCCCCTGTTGTTGCATCGATAGCTAAAAGTATTGGATCGCTCGTTGTGGGAATTGTTACGAAACCTTTCCGCTGGGAAGGTAAAAAGAGGATGTTGAATGCCGAGCAAGGGATTCAGGAATTAAAGCAGCATGTAGACAGTTTGATAATCATTCCTAATGAAAGATTATTAAGCATTCTTGATAAGAGTATTAACGCTTTTGCGGCATTTGATAAGCCCAACGAAGTATTATATGAAGCGACACGCGGAATTGCCGATATAATAACTATCGAAGGTTTAATTAATGTTGATTTTGCTGATGTTCGTGCGGTAATGAATCAAAGCGGAGAAGCTTTAATGGGATGCGGAATAGCAAGCGGTGAGAATCGTGCTATTGAAGCAGCGCAAAAAGCTATATCCAGCCCATTGTTAGAAGGCGTTAATATTAAGGGAGCAAAAAGCGTTCTATTAAATGTTACCGGCTCAAGCAATCTTACTATGCAGGAAATCAACGAAGGTAATAATGTTATATTTGAAGCTGCCGGTGAGGAGTCGAATGTTATATTCGGATGTGTAAGAAAAGAAGAGATGAATGATTATGTATCATACACAGTGATTGCAACGGGATTTGAAAGTTCGCGTCAGAATTTTAATGCTAAATCGAGTAAAGATTCTCAGGAAAAGTATAAGAATCAGGATGCTTTCAGAGGCGGATTTAATTTCTTGGATAATTCAGAAATAGACAAGGATGATCTTGAAGTGCCGACTTTTTTCAGAGTTAAGAGTCCAAAATCTTCGATTGAAGATAAAGATAAAGACGAGGAGACACCCAAAAGCGGCTTTAACGTAGATGCTTCTAGATATAACTGGGCAAAGGATAAAACGAATAAAGTGAATTCTGAGAGTAAAGATGATGATGAAGATAGTTCATCTTTCTTAAGAATGATTATGGATTAAGCTTCGGAAATTATTTAGTATTATAATTTCCGGCTGTTAAAGGGGAGCTTTAGGGAATTATTTCAAGTTGACGAATTGAGTTGGGAAATTCAATTCGGCATCATTTATCAATTTAATTACGGCTTGAAGATCATCTATCTTTGGTGCCTGAACTCTAATTTTCTCATCCTGGATTTGTGCAGTAACTTTTAGTTTAGATTCTTTGATCATCTTGGTTATTGTTCTAGCGTTATCTCCGGAGATACCGCTTTGTAGGGTTATTTCAGATTTTAGCCTGCCATTTGCTGCCGGTTGCGGCTCTTCAATTTTCAAAGCCTTCACGGATATACCTCTCCGGAAAAATCTAGTTTGGAGAATATCAATACTCGCCTTTAATGCGTAATCATCTTTTGTATTAATAGAAATTAGCTTGTCCTTTTTGTTAAGTTCAATCTCAGTGTTTGAATCTTTAAGGTCATAGCGTTGATGGATTTCCTTTATTGCTTGGTTAACAGCATTATCTGCTTCCTGCAAGTCAATATCAGAGACTATATCGAATGAATGATTTTGAGGCATAATTTTTTAGTTTTAGTTAGTGTAGAATTGCCCGGATTCGAACCGGGGACCTTCCCGATTGAATCGGGACGCGCTAAGCGTTAGTAATGAACCACTCAAGATATTTTCTACTTTTCATCTTCTTGAGTTTGTATTCAAGCTTAATAGCATCAGAT
>JAJYDC010000019.1 GCA_021777835.1 Bacteroidota bacterium
ACTAGAAAAAGCAGAAATAAAAAGAGCAGATTATTGGAACTCTATAAATCAAGCAGCTTAAATTATGAAAACTTTTTATCTATATTATTTTTTATGAATTGTAACTTTTCCCTTGAAGCATTACAAAAGTTCCTTGCCATACTTATTTATATTTTCGGTAGCCTTTCCAAATAAGAACTGTTGCTTAATACTGCAAATGTTTCCGTCTTTCTTAACTCATCAAGATTGAAACAATTCATATAACTCATCGAGCTTTTCAATCCGTCCGAGATGTTATCAATTACATTTTTTACTACCCCTTTATAAGCAACCATGGTTTCTTCGCCTTCTATAAACTCATTCCTCATTTTTACGCCGAATGATGCAGATCCGCGATATTTTTTCCAAAGCTGTCCATTATATTTTATTACCTCGCCTGGAGTTTCACGCGTGCCGGATAACATTCTCCCAAGCATTACGACATCAGCACCAAGTGCAATAGCTTTAGCAATATCACCGGGACTTTTAATACCTCCATCAGCAATAATTTTTATATCCAATTTCATTTCTTTGCGGGCAAACAATACATTAAGCAAGGAAGAAACCTGCCCTATTCCGATCCCGGTTTGAATTGAAGTAGTACAGACACTCCCGCTTCCTATCCCTACCCGCACCGCATCTGCCCCCGCATCAACTAGCTGTTTTAGAGTAGATCCATGAGCAATATTTCCAACCATTAGGTTAACATTAATCTTTCTTTTTATCTCTTCGGTCTTATGAAGTACTTCATTATTGTTTGCATTTGCTGTATCAATACAAATTATATCTTGATGCTCAGCAAGCTGTTGGATTATTTCCAAAGGAGTGTTAAGCGCAACCGAAACTGCTTTCACTTGCCTGCCATTTTTTTCATCCTCCAAAATTTCTTCTAATGAACTATCAAATCTATTTAGAATGCCAAGGCATCCGAGTACAGTTAATTCCTTTGCCATCTCCAAACCCGTTACGGTATCCATGGGGCTTGATATTATAGGTAAAGCCAGGTTCATTCCAAGAAATTCAGCTGATGTTATTGTCTCAGAACGTGAACGAATTCGAGAAATTTCCGTCGGAATTAGGCTTATATCATCATAAGTTAGTGATTGATGGTATGCGTTCAGTTCTTTCTTTGAATAAATTTTCATTTCGATATTTCCCTTTCGTTATTCAGTTTATATAAGAGATTCAATTTCGTCTAGTATTTTATCCATTTTCTTCGTTGTCGCATTAACAGGATCTTCAGATCCCATATCCACGCCAGCAGCTTTCAATATATTAATTGAGTAATCGGAACTTCCGGATTTTAAGAATGTTAAGTATTTATCAACTGCAGATTTACCGTTGCGCTTTACTTTTTGCGCAAGTATCTCAGATGCTGCAAATCCTGTTGCATATTGATATACGTAAAAATTATAATAGAAGTGCGGAATTCGTGCCCAAGTATATTTCTCTTCTTCATCAACTACCATTTCTGGGCCCCAATACTTTTGATACATCTCGCTGTACATTTTACATAAAGAATCAGATGTTAAAAATTCACCACCCTCAGTTCTTTCATAACTCAATTTCTCGAATTCAGCAAACATAGTCTGACGATAAAAAGTTGCAGTAATATTATTCAAATATTTTTCAAGTAGATTAAGCTTTTCTTCCTTTGATGCTGAATTTTCAATTAGGAAATCAAGTAAAAGAGATTCATTAAAAGTAGAAGCAACTTCCGCTAGAAAGATAGTATAATTTGCATAAGGATACGGTTGGTTGTTCCCAGTATAAAACGAATGCATATTATGACCCATTTCATGAGTAAGTGTAAATACATCGTTCAGCAGCCCACCCCAATTTAACAATACATATGGGTGCATACCGAATGTTGTACCTGAAGAATAAGCACCGCTTCTTTTTGCAGCTGTCTCATAAACATCTATCCATCTATTATCAAATGCCTTTTTTATATTATTTAGATATTCGTCTCCTAGTACTTTAAGAGATTGGACAACAATTTCTTTTGCTTCTTCATATGAGTATTTCCTTTCCGACTTAGTAGGAAAAAGTGCTACATAAACATCATAGGGATGAAGCTCATCTAAATTTAATATCTTTTTCTTCAATGACGCCCAACGATGAAGAGGGGTCAAATTCATATTAGCGGACTCAATAAGTTTATCGTAAACAGACACGGGGATATTATTTTTATCGAGCGATGATTCCCTAGCTGATTGATATTTCTTTGCCTTAGCATAAAATATATTGGCTTTAAGATTTCCGTTAAACAAAACTGAAAACGTATTTGCAAAATTCTTATATGTTGATAAATAATTTTTGAAAACATTCTCCCTGTAATGACGGTCTTTTGAGTACAATGCAGTGTAATAACGCGTGTGTGAGAGTTCTAATTCATTTCCGTTATCATCTAATACTTTGGGAAAATGGAAATCAGCATTAGTTAACATAGAATATGTATTATAAGGGGTTAAGGTAATTTCTCCGGTTAAAGCGAGTAATTCCTCCTTTTCTTTATCAAGAGTGTGGGTTTTTGTTCTAATTAGATCTTCCAGTAAATGCTTATATGTTTTTAATTCATCAAGGCTATTTATCATCTGCCAAATATTGTCTTCCGGTATATCTAATATTTCAGGTTTTATAAAAGAACTTGCAGCCGAGACTTTTGTATATAGATTCATTACACGATCGTCCATGGCTTGATATTTTGCATCTCTCATATCGCTGTCTTTCGAAAGAGATGCATATAGGTGAAGTCGTTCCAACTTTATTCCTATATTGTCGTCAAAGCTTAGGCATTCCAGGAGCGTTTTAGAGCTAGATGCTAGCTTCCCTTGAAATTTATTATAATTGATAAGATTATTTTCAACCCACTTGAAATCCATTTCCCAGAGATCTTCATTTGAGTATATGTGTGACAAATCCCATTTATATTGTTCCTCAATTTCATTTCGAAGCGGGAGTGCAGAACTTTCAGATGTAGCAAAAACTTTATTATATAAAGATCTTTCCATTTCCATTTCTTAAATTTCCTCTGATTATAAAATGAACCAACAAAAATTAGTAAGGCAATTTATAAAATAAATTTGAAAACAGGAATGATTTAATGAAAGATCTTAAATATTTTAATATCTTTGAATTAACCTGCTCTTAATGCAGTTACAATATTCATTCTAGCAGCTCTAATTGAAGGCAGAAATCCTCCTATAAATCCCATAGCAATTGCAAAGATTAATGACCAGACTATAATTGTCGGAGATAATGCAAATGAGAACGCTAATTCTGAAAATGAACTGAAGTTTAATGTGGAGATTGAAAAAAATTGTAGAAAAGAGGCTAAGAAAATACCAACCGCACCACCAGCTATTGTAATGAACAACGATTCTATTAAAAATGCGGCAAGTATACTAATTCGATTGAACCCTAGAGATCTGAGCGTTCCTATTTCTACTGTCCGGTTAGCAACAGCCGAATACATTGTTATCGTCGCTCCTATAGTTGCCCCTATACTAAAAATAAGTGTGATAAATATTCCCAATACTCGAATAAAAGTAGACAACATTTCTGATTGCTGAGCAAAATATTTTTTTTCAATTATAGGTTCGTATTGTTGAAGTCGTCTATCGGCAATAAATGCTTTTCGAAAGGAATCATAATTCTCGGGGTTATCTAATTTAAGTGTAACAGTTGACACGGTGCTCACTCGGTTAAATGCACTTTGAAGTTGCACTGCATCACCCCAGATTTCAGAATCAAACCCGCTGCCATTTGTTGTAAATATTCCTACAATTTTCCAATCACCGCCGGCAAACTTAATATAACTTCCTAATTGAGCACCGGGAAATCTTTTTGCAATTGCGTCACCAACAATTAATTCCCTAAGCCCCCAATTAAACATTCTTCCTTCAATAAGTTTTACCTGAGGTCTTAATTTGTCGATTTCCGGCGAAACTCCTCTTACCGTAACATTGCTAACCCCGCCGCCATTCTTTACAAGATTAATTATTACTACCGGTTCGTTTGAAATAATCAAATTGCCGTTTGATTCCGTAGCTATATGCGGCAAGGTTCGGATTATATTTTGAATATCTGGACCGATTATACTGGAAATTTCAGAATTCGCTGCTTTTCTTGTTATCATTACGTTATCATCAGAACCAGTGGATACCAGAGTTTTTTGTATCCCGAATGCCATCATTAATACAGCAGTAAATACGAATACCACTAGCGCAATACCTGCTATAGTTATAAACGTCGTTAACTTTCGCGTCATAAAATTGCGCATAATATATTTCAGCGGAATCTTCATATTTAAATCCTTAAAGAAAATATTGTATTAAAATCTTTATCATAATTTCAATTAGTGCTTCAAAAAATACTATCCTGTAAATCTTATTCCGTCTACAATTTTAGTTGACAATGCTCTTTGAATCGGGAACAATGATGCTACAATTCCAATTATAATAGCTGAACTGCATGCTAGAACTACAGTAATCGGCTCAATTTCAAATACAGGGAAAATCCCCTTGGGTATAAATTGGCTAAATCCTTTAATGATCGGATAAGTGAAAAGCAAACCGACTCCTCCGCCAAGTATAGAAATTAAAAGCGATTCGCCAAGAATTATTCCTGCTAAATGTTTCCCGCTAAATCCTAAAGTTTTAAGTACAGCATATTCGCGTGTTCTTTCCCTTGCTGACATAATCATTGTATTTCCTAACACTAACATGATTATACCGATAATTACAAATGATATAAAATTCATTGAGGTTATAATCGCACTTGAAGATTGAATAAATCCTTGTTGGAATGCAGCTTCAGTCTCAGTTTTTGTTTCAGCTGAAGAGTTCTTAAATAATGCGTCTATCTGATCTGATATACTAGCCGATTGCAATGGATCGTTAATCAAAACAACATACCACCCTACATCCCCGGCTCTGCCCGGCATTTCTTTTTTCATTGTCTCATCAAGGTAACTCCAATGAAAAAACATCTGCATTGCATCGGTAGATTTAAACTTAGGCTGATATATTCCGCGTACAACAAATTCCCACCTGCCGGGATATATATCCCCATCAAGAGTCATTACGTCGCCAAGCTTTATATTATATTTTTTTGCTATGTCTGACCCAATAACACAAGAATTCCTCTCCTTCTTAAAAGTTTCAAGCTGATCTTTTGGAACAACAAATTCTTTATAAACATCAAAATAATTATCCGCGTTGACAGCTAGGCGAGCAAAGAAATTATTTTTATCAATATATGTTCCCCCAAACCAGTTCGCAAAAGTGACATCTTTTACTCCAGGCACTTGTGTAATTTTTTCAAGATATGAATACGGTAAAGGAAAGATGAACGAAACTGATTGTCGGACTATTAAACGATTTGCTGATGCAGCACTTACACTTGAATACCATGCAGTAACTACTGTCCTCAGAATTCCAAAAGCAATAACTGCAATTGAAATCCCGAATATTGTCAAAACAGTTCTCAGCTTATGCCGCAATGTATTCTTAAATATTAATTTCAAGATTTTCATACAGTCTCCTGAATTAAATCTCCTTTTTCAAGGTGCCTAATCACATGTGCTTTTGAAGCTGCATGAGGGTCATGCGTCACCATAACTATAGTTTTATTAAACTCCTTATTTAATCTCTCCATGAGAAGTAAAATTTCATCTGCCGAATGCTTATCAAGATCACCTGTAGGTTCATCTGCAACAAGAATTACCGGATCAGTAACTATAGCCCTTGCTATTGCTACTCTCTGCTCCTGTCCACCAGATAATTGTTTTGGGTAATGATCCATTCTATCATTTAATCCAACGATATTAAGCGCAGTTTCTACATGCTGCTTTCTTTCTGCTTTTGAAAGCTTTGTCAATAGAATAGGTAATTCTACATTCTCAAAAGCTGTAAGCACTGGAATGAGATTATAGAATTGAAAGACGAACCCAATATTAGTAGAACGCCATTTAGCAAGTGCGGATTCGCTTAGCTTGGAAATATCTGCGCCGTTAATAATTATCTCTCCTTTGCTAGGCTTATCAATCCCCGATATTAAATTTAGCAATGTGGTTTTTCCAGAACCTGAAGGTCCCATCAATGCAGTAAATTCGCCTTCTTTAATATCTAAAGATATGTCATGAAGTACTGAAGTTTCAATACTGTCTCTCCAGTATGATTTAGATACATTTTTTACTTGAATTATACCTGACATTCTAACTCCATTATATTCTAAAAAATTTTATTCTCAATTTCATTCTTACTGCTAATTACTTAACTTCAACCTTCATTCCGTTCTTAATTTTCTCAGTAACATTGGCTATCACCTGATCACCATTTACTATACCAGATCTAATTTCCAAATAGTCCCCTAACTTTCTTCCTACACTAACCGGAAGTTGTATTGCTTTTCCATTCTTTACCATGAAGACAACCTGATTACCATCTCGATTTGCAACTGCAGTATTAGGTACAGTTAAAACAGGTTTTTGATTGGTCACATTTTGTTTACCAGACTTCGTTAAGAACATTACCTTTGCGCTCATCTCCGGCAATACACGGCTGTCATATTTCTTAAATGCAACTTTAACCATAACAGTAGCTTTAGTTCTATCAGCAGTAGGTACAATCTTAGAAACGTAAGCCGGGTAATTATAATCTGGATATGCATCAAGCACTATTTCACAACTCTGATTAGGTGAGATTTTTTCAATATTTGATTCCGAAACATCTGCCTCAACTTGCAGTGAACTCATATCCGCAATTGTTACAACCGCCCCTTTTGAATTTACACTTGCTCCAAAAGGTGCAACTATTTCTCCAACATCAGCATCCTTTGTAAGAACAGTTCCATCAAACGGTGCACGGATTATAGTATATTCCATAGCAACTTTTGCAGCATTAACATTAGCTTTTGCTAGATCAATCGATGCAAGAACCTGCTTATAATTTGCTTCCGACGCATCTAAATCAGCCTGTGATGCCAAACCCGATTTGAATAGTGCCTTTTCCCTCTTATAAGTATCTTCTACATTCTTTAAGCCTGATTTACTCAATTCTAAATTTGCCTCCGCAGCCTCAAGTTGCGCTTTAATATCGCTATTTTCAAGCCTAGCGATTACTTCCCCCTTTTTGACCTTATCACCTTCTACCACTCCAAGATAAACTAACCTTCCTGTTCCCTTTGATGCGACAGCTGCTTTTCTCTGAGCTACTACATATCCGCTAGCGATTAATTCAGTGCTTGATAATGACGGCGATTGAAGAGATGCTTCAACCAGTTTTACTTCAATGCTTGGATTCATTATTGGGCTTACTATTAGGTATCCGGCAATTATTACCACTGCAGCCATAATAATTATGGCAACTACTTTTATCACTTTTTTATTGCTGCTAGAATATTCTTGTTTCTCAGTACGATTTATTTTTAATGATGATAGGTCTGTATTTTTTGTTTCCATAATAATTGAATTATATTAAAAAGAAAAATGAATAAGATGAAATTTATAAGCCAAAATAATAAAAATACTTCGTATTATCACTAAATATTTTCCTTAGTAAAAATAGCTTGCACAATAGTTTTTCAAAACCATAAATCGGTGAATAAATTGAAATTACCGGTAAATAAACCGCCGTTAAATTCTCTTTATTATTTATTGACCCATTCGCACAATACTCTACTGCCAAAAGATTACGATTCTTTATCATCTATAAATTACCTGTGGCTGTCGAACCGTTTCTTGCCTCTACATTTTTTTCCTATTTTGAGCTAAATTCTCATTTAGAGGCGCTCATTTACAACTTATCTCTTTTAATTCTCATAATTCCAGTGGAATGATAATTGATAAATGTAATTCAATTAAAAACATTTAATAAGAATTCAAAATCCGCATAATTTAAAGGAATAAAATGAACTTATCAGAAATAATCTTATATACTTTAACTGGGGTTGCGTTTCTATCAATAATTTTTATCTCAGTATCTTTTATAGCTTATAAGGTTAAGAATCGAGATAAGGTCAAACCTTATATGCATAATCCAACACCTTTAAACAATAACTACAGAAGAACTTCAGAAATCCTTACCCAGGAACATAGAATTGATAATCATATGGTTAGCCTTAATTATTATGTAGATGAAAATGATAGGATTACTAACCCAACTAATAAATTACATAGAAATGAAACTCAACGCATGTTCAGATAGCTGCGCTAACTATTTCCTGTCGGTTTTCCAAATAGTGAATCTTTAAGCGGTATATTTATATCAATTTTCTTTAGTACTATTTTCTGCTTATAAGTAGTACCTGGTGTATCTGAGTCCAGCAAAAATGAATACATCAGACCATTAACTCGCTTATAATTCTTAAAATAGGTTTCAACTTTCGTCTTCTTCCCTTTTGACAAGATATAGCCTACCCACTTTATCTCAAGATATGTTTTACAATCAATAAAATCATTCCGTATGTCGCCGTCTTTCATATTGACAATTAGTTTATACGCTTCCTTGCCATTTATTTTTTCTTTACCGGCATATGTAATTTTGTTACCTTTTGATTTATAATCAACTAACGGACCCCCTATTTCAGCACTTCCGGAACTATTATCTAGCTCATCTGTGTTCATTGGTCTAGCTGTATCACTTCCACTTAATGGATTCAATACCCAACCTGTTTTACCGTTTGTTGTTCTGATTATCTTTACCCCTTTAATTATTATCTCATCTCTCATTTTGCCCGGACGTTTCATTTCAACTATAAATGGTTTTGCAGAATCCTGCCCAAAGGAAATCTCTCCTTCAAGTCTTTGAGTTTCAACCCCTTTTATCTTTGCAATTCCTCCGCGCGCTGCAAGATTCTTTGATATAATTTCATCAGCCGTTTGTGCCTTTACTTGCTGTAATAAAAAAAGAACAATTAGTACTACATTATAAAAATGTAATATCGAAAACTTAAAATCCGGCGTTTTTTTAAGCACGTTGTTGCTCCTTTTAGTTGTTAAAGAATTACGTCTTGATTCATTCAACTATAATCTTCTTTAGTAGCATGCTTATTGTTCACAACTGCATTCTTTGATTCCCTCTGCCTTTTCAAATGCCTCTTTTCCTTCTTTGAAAGAAAAATAAACAATCCCTAAAGCGCCTAAACTATCAATATACCTAAACCCTGTCAAGCTGAATATTAAACTAGCCGTTAGCAAAACGAGCGACATATATATGCATACTTTCGTGCAATTCGCATCTGAAATTATTGGTTTGCTGTTAAGCTTAGTTCCCACTGAAATTTTTAACTTCATTAAAATATACATTGCTGCCATAGAAATAACAGAAATAATAATTCCCGATACTGTTGTCTCAGGGCTTTTATGCAAATAAACATTTAAAATAGATGAAATAATTAATCCGGCAGATAGAATATAAAATCCAGTGCCTGTTATCTTAAGGGCTAATATTTCTGCATTATTTCTTTGACTATTAGGATTTCTCATAATCCTTTTAACCATAACAAAAATTCCAATTGCAGATACAGCTTCAATTATGCTATCTAATCCAAATCCGAAAAGAGTTAAAGCCTTATCATTGTAACCATAGTATATTGAAACTATTCCTTCGGCTATATTAAATAAAATAGTTGCTACGCTTAGTATTAATCCAATTTGAAATAATTTTGATTGAGATTTATCCATTATTTTTGTGCTCGATTATTTAATATTTTATTTCTTCCTGTCACTATTATTTCCCTTCCAGTCTATCAATTGCATTCTGCAATTCGGGCTTTACTATTTCACGCTTTTCCTCATTAAAGATTTTTTTCAATAATGGAAGTGATTCTTTTGCGTTTGCTTCAACAATAAGCTTAGACGCATAAATTCTTGTTCTCCAATAATAATTTCTCAAAGCATCGTTATACACTTTTATAACTTTATTGCGATGTTTTTTAATAAAACTCTTAGCACAATTAAGAGCTGCAACGTCCAATAAATGCATTCCGCCTAAGCTGTATTTATAATTAGAATATTTATCGGCTAATTGAATCGCCCGCGGGTCACCCAAAATCCGCAACCCATCAAATGCAGAACGGCGAATTATATTTCTATGAGAATCAAATAACATTGACTTCTTAAGGATATTGAAAGCATCAGGTATTTTTCCGGCTCCTATTGCATATGCTGCGGCTCCTCTTACGTAGTCATTTTTTGATTTGAATAATTTCTTTACCAAGAAGTCTTTAGTATCCTTCGAAGGAAACATTGAAAGACCTTTTATCGCCGCCTCTTGAACTCTTGCATCAAAATCATTTGCCGCTAACATAAGCGCATTATACGCATCTGCTCCGCCTATCTTCCTTAAACTTTCCACTGCATGCATTCTTACGCCGTAAAAACCATCCCGAAGCAGCACCCTCCTTAGCAAAGGTATTGCTCTATTTCCAAAGGATGATAGTGAATCTGCAGCTTCAATTCTTCCTATAATATCATTATCGTACTGAAGCTGATAAGATAGCTCGTTGAATGTTTTAGGGAAATCAACAGTACATAGGTCGGAAATGCCTTTGTTAAAAAGAACCATATCCGGCTTTTCCGGACACTGAAATTCAAATGTCTCTTTTCTCTTAGTGACATGTATCCTCTCTCTTTTAACATTCTTTCCGGCGTCTATTTCAATCGGCACGTGCATATTAAATAATCCTACCGCTGGCAGTATTTTTTGCGACTGTTCAACTGTTAAGAATACTTTTCCTGCTTGTTCATCATACTTGTAAGATACCTTGAATTCAGGAAAACCGGCGCCATATACCCATTCATTAAAGAACCATGATAGGTCATTGCCTGATGATGCCTCCATTGCATTTTTGAAATCCTCGGTTGTTACATCCTGGTATTTATATTTCTGAACATAACTTTGGATTCCCTTTTTGAATGCTTTGTCTCCTAGTTCATAGCGCAGCATATTTAATACTGCGGCGCCTCTTTCATAGCACTTATTAGCTGTTTCTCCTAACTCTACCGGTATATAATTATGTTGATATGCCTTAATTGAATCAAGCGGCTGTTCTTGCAATTCTTCCGTCTGATATAATTGATTCTCAGTATATCTTAAAAATTTAAAGTCATCTTTCCCAAACTGAGTTAAATAATATAAGTCAGTAAAATAAGTAGCAAAGCTTTCATTTAGCCAAATTTGATCGAAATTCTTGCACGTTAGCAAATCCCCAAACCATTGATGCGCCAGCTCATGTGCAGTTAAATCATCCGGAATATAATTAGGTATGGCACTCTTTCCTTCTAATAATCTCATATTTAGGGTTGTTGCGGTTATATTCTCCATCCCTCCATACTCAAAATCCTGAACTGTCGTTTGTGCATAACGATTATAGGGATAAGGCGCTATATAATCAGAATAAAACTCTATCATCTGTGGAGTTCGACCATAAAAATAGTCTGCTTTATCAGCCCATTCCTTGGGAACATTATAATCTAATTCAACTCCTCTTACTTTATCTTTAAGCGTTACGTAATCACCGATTATTATTGATGTTAAATAATTAGAATGTGGATAGTCGCATTTCCAGTCGAATGTCTTTGTGTGTGAACCTTCATTCTCATTCACAAAAACCAGTTTCCCATTGGATATAACTGTTAGACTGTCAGGAACTGTTATAATGATTTCTGAAGTTAATTTATCATCCGGCAAGTCATATGCTAAATACCAATACCTGTTATCCGTATCTTCGCCTTGACTCCAGATATTATAACGCATAGTCGGAAATTCTTTCGATGGTTTGAAAAAGTATAACCCATCTGTAGGATTTGCAGTATATTTAATTTGGACTGTTAAGCTGTCTCCTGAATTGTAGTCTTTATCAAGTTTAATGAAAGTATTTACTTCATTCTGCCAAAATGCAAGATTGACATTCCCAAATTTCACCGAGGATACTTTAATTGTTTTAGCATCAAGTATAAGTGTGTCAAAATTATTTTTAATAGGAGAAAATGTAAATTCCTCAGTTCCAATTACTTCATTGCTATCAGCATTAAACTGTAAGAAGAGTTTTATATTTTTCTGATCATAATCCCTGGTCTTATTATTAAGTACCGACACATCTTTAGTTTGCCCATAACACATACTTGTAAACAGGATTAACAATAAATAATAATAAAGACTGGGTCTATTAAGAGAGTTAAACATAGTAAGGTTCCTAATAAATAATAAAATCTTTCGGAATATTCCGGGAAATAATGTGGGCTGTCGGGATCGTCAAATTGATTCCATCACCATACGGGCAGATGTAACTTTACCAAGAAATTTAGCATGTACTTCAGCTTGAAGTCTTGGGGCTTCCTTTTCGGCGTAGGAAATATATTGATCTATTGATTCACATTCATAGTGACTGAAGTATGTCACTTCATTGCTTGAGTTTGTGGGGATCCGTACTTTGTAGAATTTATGATTGTTAAAATAACCTGTTCGAAGTATATCGGGGATATGTGATTCTTTCATCCATGAAAGCCACTCATCCTCAGCTTCTTTCTTTACAATTGAAGTGATACTATACACAAACATATCTGCCTTTATATTTTAAGAAGTGAATTATTTATAAAAAGAAATCCGCTCTTACTTATTTATCACCTTGAATTATTATTTACATTACATAAATAATCTTGTATTTGCCGCCTTTAACAAAATTTAAATTATCCTATTATTTCAAGAAGGCTTAATTCAGTAATAAAAAAATAATTGTTCTAATATTCCCGGCTAAACTTAATTTTTTTTCCTAAAATATGCTAATGATAAATTTGAATAAAAAAATTTAAAAATGTTAGCAGCGCCACACCAAAAATATTTATCTTGTCGGATAATGTAAAATATTTTATCTTTACAATGGTTCTGTTAAAAGGTTCTCCCCTGCCTTTTAACTTAAGGAACTAAAGTCCCATAGTCGCCCGATTATGGGGCTTTTTTTTATTTAAATTGTTTACCTTTTACTATTTCCCCTGCGATTATTTACTGAATCCTTTTTCAAATTCGGTCTCTCTATCTTAGCTTTCTCTTTTTTCACCGCAGGCTGCTTTTTGATTTCCACTTTAGGCTTATTTATTTTTTGAGTTACCTTACCGCGTATTACACTATTATTTCTCTTTGGAACGCTCTCCCTAACCTTATTACTGTTATCTATTGGTCTTTGGGGCTCCGTCTTTACATTGGTATCCCTTTGATTCCTTATAGGCGGATTTACCGGTCTTGCTGCAGGCGGAGACGTAACCGGTCTCGTAACTTGAGTCGGTGTAACTGGCCTTGTAACGGGTGGTGGAGTAGCCCTGTTGTCATTTCTAATTACTCCGGTATTTCTATTCTGATCCGTTCTTGAGTTTCCTTGTTCTTGCACTCTAGCACGAATTATTTGCCTGCTCCCGGCTGTAACTTTTTCATTTACTATATTTGCCTGTAAGATCCTTTGGTTTGTTGCGGTTTCTATTTCACGAACATCAGGTGCACGCCCGCCTTCATTATTTCTAATATCCCTTATTCGACTATTGCTTTCATTTGTCCGATATTTCACTACATCAGAATTAGTGAAATTTTTCTGCGGTACTACCACCCAATAATTAGTCTGATTTATGTAAACATTTGCTCTTGGATATCCCGGAGAAGGTTGTGGAGCCCAACCAATATATCCGTTTTGATTATACCATTCAACGTGTGCAGGCGCCCATTGATATGATGGTCTCCAAATCCATCCGTATTGAGGATCATTATCCCAAT
The DNA here is from genome assembly GCA_021777835.1 of Bacteroidota bacterium. Taxonomy (GTDB): domain Bacteria; phylum Bacteroidota; class Ignavibacteria; order Ignavibacteriales; family Ignavibacteriaceae; genus FEN-1297. The sequence continues at coordinate 13,785 of JAJYDC010000019.1, forward strand.
AACCATAATGATATACTACCCATCCATACGGCTCGTATGAATCCCACATCCATCCGTTTGCTGTCCAAACCCAATGTCCGTCTGAATATGGCTGCCATTGAGGCGTAGCATATGGACGCCAAACAGTGCCTAATTCCGGTACGTTCATCCATTGCCCGTATTCATCAAGTTGACTGAAGGTTTGACTGGGATTATTTTCACTTGTTGTATCCTGTACAGTATAGCAGGCAGGTATAGTTAGTATCACAAAAGTTAAAAGAGCATAAATTATCTTTTTCATCTCTTAATCCTCCGATTTGTAAACCTATTATTCTTAATTTTTCTAGCTACTCATTCCCCGGCAAAAATAATAGCACGCCATAATTTATTAAAGTCTGTCAAAATTCTCCAGGCATTTGTTACCAAATGTAAAAGAATAGATACTTACACCTGCTTCAGCCGGGAAAAACTTAAGCTCATGCTTATTAGCATTTTCTTTGGTAATAATATAATACATTCGAGGCTCATAAATTCGGATATATGTTTCACCCTCTTTATTTATCCTCATGTCCTTACCACACATTGATTTAGGTACCGGTTTTCCATCCCTGGTTACAATAATGTCAACTGGATGCTTCTCTTTGTCGCCAAGTACTGAATATACATCTCTGCCGTAATAAGTAATACCCAGTGATACAATATCCTTACTGGATGAAGACGAAACTGAAGTAAAAGAATCAGGCCCGTTATGCCATTTGCCTTGTACAAAGAATCCTCTTTGAACTCTTTTTGTTGTCGGTTTGTAAAAAACAATCTTATCATCCTTAAATCCCTCACTATTCGCAATCTTACCTCCCCACAATCCGCCTCGTTCGTAACCTATATAAATTTCATCAGATTGCTTACCGCATCCTTTTGCAAACAAATCTTTATCTGGAGGAATCTTATAATTTGAAAAATTTAATTCAGGATGAATCTGTTTTAGTAATTTCTGAATTTGCTTTTCAAGTTCACCGTAATTCCCTTCACCTTGATGATTAAGGCGGATAACACCGCTGCCGTCAATAAGATAAGAATCGGGCCAGGTATTACAGTTATATTCGTTCCAAACTTTATCATTCACATCAGCGATACCCGGATACGGGAGCTTAAAACGCTTATACGCAGCTTCAACATTTGCTGCTATTGACGCAAAAGCAAACTCTCCCTTGTGAACTCCTATTATTTCAAAACCGTACTTATGATAGCGCCTATATAATTCTTTTAGATGAGGGAAAGTTCGAATACAATTAATACAGGTATATTCCCAAAAATCCACGAGTACTACTTTCCCTTTCAGGTCAGTTTTAAATGAGTGACTTCCGCCCCCAAGCCATATAGAATTGCTTGGAAAATCAGGTGCCTTTGTACCTGGCGTAAGTTCAGCAAAGCTTGAAATCGAAAGTGCTAATACCAAAAAACCTGAAACTATAAACCGCATATTTTAACCCGCTCTGATATTTAATAATTAATAAAATATTGCTAACTAAATCTATTTATATACTTATGCTTTTTACATCCTCCGTTATGAACTTATCTAAGTTTAATTAAATAGAATGTTACGTTTGGCACAATCAAAAAATTAGCACTCAATTTTCAATAACCATACTTAATATTTTACTTTATAATCTTTAGAAAAGAAGTTTGCCCTTTGCCCTTTTCATCCGCATATAAAATAACTTACCCGGTTGGTTTTTCATGTGCAATTTTTGTCTTTTGCCCCTTTCATTCGCACAAAAAAAAGACTTAGCCGATTGGTTTCCATGTGTAATTAATGATTTAAGTAATATATTTCAGCAATTAACTCAACTATTAAGACTCTATTGCTTAATATCCTTCATTTTTATATATTATATATTAGCAATGATTACTCCCTTTTCTACATTTTTAGACTTCCCTTAATAAATTTCTCAATACGTTCTGAAAACGTCCTGAAAACGTTATGAAAACGTCTTGAATACGTCCTGAAAACGTCCCTCTACCTATCCTACCCCTATTACACTAGCCTTAGCACCCTATATGACGGTCTTAACATTGATTATTTATCACAATATTCAATCAATCATGCTCTCTACTATTATATGTAATATACCTGTTTATATTTCTGCCAGTAAGCCTATAAGTATGGCTCATTAGTTAATTACACATTGAATATATTTTAGACAGAGATGCAGAAGTATCTCCTGGTTAGAGTTCTCAATTGCAAAACCATAAATTGGAAGTATTATCTAAGACTGTTTGTTCTTTAATTTAAGTCTTTCTTGCAGGCTTGTAAGACTATCCTCAACTTCTTCACGAGGCAGGTTTCCTCCGATTAGTTCTTCGTCAGATTTATCTAATAATCTTTCACAGAACTGGATACCTTTCTCTGTGTAAGTATTATCATACTCAATTAAATTATAAATAACATCCTCAGCGTTTGCATAATTACCTGTAAATTCATAGAAAAAGAATAGCTTTTCTTCAGTATCAATTGTTATTTCAAATTCATTAAGCTTAATAATCAATAAATTAATCTTATTAAGATGATCGGGCTCTATAATAGTTGGAGAGTTTTTTAGTCCTTCAATAAAAAGAGAAAATGACCGCTCGTAAAGATTAATTGCTCGATTCATACTACCTTGTAATTCAAACAACTCGCCTTCTTCTTTCATCAATACTCCGAATACATAGCAATTACCGGGCAGCAATAACTCATTCTTACCAATTAAATCAAAAAGCTGCTTATCCGATATATTGTCAATAAAATTCAAATCTAATCCGAAGAATTCCTTAGTAATGTTGTTCAGTTCAGCTAATGCAGCATTATAATCTTTTGCATCCTTTAGGAAGACAAGTTTCGCCAACGCTTTTACAAGCGTATCAATCATCCGCATTAAGTAGTCTTTAGTAAGCATAAATTTCCCAAATAACCTTTCTTTGTTGCTCTAATTTAATATTAATTAGTAATGAAAAAATCGATTTTTGATACCTTTCCATACTTAAACACAATTATGCAAGCGCGTTTAGAGAAGATTCCTAATTAAAGTCTTACAATTACTCTACCAGTAATATTGCCCCCAAGTATAAGATCAATATTTGCGCTTAGCTCTTCTAATGAGCATTCGGATGCTATTGAATCAAGTGTCGCGGGCTTCCACTCCTCTGCTAATTTCTTCCACAACATATTCCGTAATTCACTTTTACAATGCGCAGAATCACTCCCTAATAACTTTACTCCGCGCAGAATAAAAGGATAGACCGAAGTGTTAAGTTTGGGAGACTGCGTAAGTCCGCATGCGGCAATAGAACCGCCATGGATAGTTGATTTAATCGCCGTAGCTAATATATTCCCTCCTACAGAGTCAATAACAGCCGCCCATCTTACCGGTAAAAGCTCTCTGCCGGTATTATCGTCACAGATTTCCTTACTTAAAACCGTTGAGGCTCCTATACTTTTAAGGTAGGACTCCTTATTCACTTTCCCTGTTGCAGCAGTAATATTGTTATAACCTGCTTTAGATAATATAGCAATTGATAATGAACCAACACCGCCTGTTGCACCAGTAACTAAGATATCCTCCTTAACTTCATTATTCAATCCCTCCGATTCAAGATTATAAAGAGACAAAGCAGCTGTAAAACCTGCTGTTCCATAAATCATACTCTCCCTTAAAGTCATATTTTGAGGAAGATTTACTACCCATTGTGAAGGAACTCTAATAAATTGACCATGCCCGCCTGCGGTATTCATTCCCAGATCGAACCCCGTAACTAGGACTTCATCACCTTGCAAGAAATCCTTTGCTGAAGATTCAACAACAATTCCTGCTGCATCAATACCCGGGGTATGAGGATATTTTCTAGTAACACCTTTATTACCTGTAGCAGACAATGCATCCTTATAATTAAGTGAAGAATACTTAACATTAATTAATACATCTCCTCCGGGAAGATCATCTAATCTTCTTTCTTCAATACTCCTAATGAATTTTCCATTATCCTCTCTAACCACTAATGCACTAAATTTACTTCCGTTCATTCAATTCCCTAAAGTTTATTCATCATAAATTTAACAAATTTGCCTGAATTGACAATCCTAATAAGCCTTTGTGCTTTAACTTAAATCCATTTGCGGTAAATTTATAAGGCTTTCAATCTAAATCATTCCTTTTTATATTTGTTACTTAAATAAAGTAACTGGAAAATGAACGATAAATACGAAGCAGTAATTGGACTCGAAGTACATGCACAGCTTTTAACAGAATCAAAGGCTTTTTGCGGATGCTCCACAAAGTTTGGCAATGCTCCAAATAGTAACGTTTGCCCGATATGTCTCGGTCATCCCGGAGTATTGCCTGTATTAAACAAAAAAGTTATTGAATATACCGTTAAAATGGGACTTGCCACTAACTGTACGATAAATCAGCGTTCTACATTTGCAAGAAAGAATTATTTTTATCCTGACCTACCTAAGGGCTATCAGATTTCCCAATTTGAAGAACCAATTTGCGAAAACGGCCATATTACCGTTGCTTTAAGTGAAAATATCGAAAAAAAAATCGGTATTACAAGAATCCACATGGAAGAAGATGCAGGAAAATTAATACACGATCTAGGATTTGAATCCCTTGTCGATGTTAATAGGTGTGGAGTCCCTCTCATGGAAATTGTTAGCGAACCTGATATGAGATGTGCCGAAGAAGCTTATCAATATCTTTCAAAAATCAAGCAGCTAGTGCAATACCTTGAAATATGCGATGGCAACATGGAGGAAGGATCTTTAAGATGCGATGCAAACATTTCTGTAAGACTCAAAGGAGCAAAGCAATTCGGTACTAAGAGAGAAATAAAGAACATGAACTCCTTTCGTAATGTGGAGCGAGCAATAAAGTTTGAAATAGAAAGACAAATTGAAATTATTGAAGATGGCGGGACTATTATTCAGCAAACTCTTCTATGGGATGCCGATTTGAACGAAGCTTTCCCCATGCGCAGCAAAGAAGAAGCACACGACTATAGATACTTCCCCGAGCCTGATTTATTGCCGGTATTAGTAGATGAAAAATGGAAATCAGAAATTAGAAGATATTTACCTGAACTTCCTGAGCATAGAAAAGACCGGTTGACAGTTAAATATAATCTTCCAAAATATGATGCAGAACTACTTACACAGAGCAAACCCATTGCTGATTATTATGAAAAAGTAGTGTCCGTTACAGATGATTATAAGACTGCAAGTAACTGGGTAATGACCGATATTCTTAAGGTAATCAACGAAGAAAAAATTGATATAAAAGATTTCCCTGTTAAAGCCGAAGACCTTGGCGAGCTTATAAATCTTATAGGCAGCGGTACTATAAGCGGAAAAATAGCCAAAGAAATCTTTCCTATAATGCTTACCGAAAAGAAAAAGCCATCTGCAATAGTTAAGGAAAAGGACCTTGTTCAAATTTCAGACCCCGATGAAATTGAAAGAATTATAAGCCAAACATTACAAAAAAGCTCTTCGGAAGTCCAAATGTATCTTGAAGGGAAAGAAAAAGTATTCGGTTTTTTCGTTGGGCAAATAATGAAATTGACTAAAGGAAAAGCTAACCCAAAACTAGTAAACGAGCTTCTTCGTGAAAAACTTGAAGCATTAAAAAACAATATAACAAAGTAAAAACGGAGTTTAAATTTGTCATTCAAATCAGGACTAAGAAGGTTTTTCGGTATTAAGACCGAAGAAGAACTTAAGAAAGTAAAAACACCTAAAGAAAAAGTCAGAGAGTTTATAGAATCACTCTTATTTGCCGGTATAGCAGCCTTCTTCATTATTACTTTTATCGTTCAGAACACAAGAATACCTACCGGATCTATGGAAGATACTATTCTTGTAGGCGATTTCGTTTTAGTCAATAAGTTTATATACGGCGCTGAGTCTACTAAATACATCCCGTTTACTCAAATTGAGATTCCGCATTTCAGGCTTCCAGCTATTAGAGAGCCGCGTAGAAAAGATATTGTGGTCTTTGAATTCCCCGGAATGAGGAATCAACTCTACTCAGATGAACGCGGGGTAAATTATGTTAAACGATGTATTGGGCTGCCAGGAGATACAATTCAAATAATTAATAAAGTGGTTTTTGTTAATGGAAAGCAATTCTGGATTCCACCTCACATTGATTATATTGCAGGACCTGCTGAACCTAAAGGAGAAATCGAACCAAGGATATTTCCTCAAGGGATGCCCTGGAACGAAGACAACTATGGTCCATTGATTGTCCCAAAGAAAGGTTACACAATTCAATTAACTCCCGATAACGTTGAACAATGGGGAATGACTATTAACAGAGAATTTGGTAAGATAGTAGTGGCCGTAGACGGCAGCCAAGTTACTATAGAAGGTAAACCTGTTACCTCATATACTTTCAAGAGGAACTATTATTTTATGATGGGAGATAATAGAGATGATAGTCTTGATAGCCGCTACTGGGGATTCGTTCCAGAGAACAACATTGTCGGCGAAGCCTTTATTACATTATTCTCATGGGATAGAGATATTCCATTTACTGATTTCTTCCGTTTAATCGGCTCTATAAGACCCGATAGAATACTGTTCCTTTTGCATTAGAATGCATTAATCAAAAGATCGGCGACTAATTGCCGCTCATTTAATATTAGTATTACATTTTCAAAAAAGATATTTATGGATCTATTAAACCTTAATTATGAAAAGTATAAACTTAAGAACGGACTTGAAGTAATCTTATATCGTGATAACACCCTTCCGATTGTAACAACAAATATTTGGTATAGAGCTGGTTCTGCAAATGAGAAGTTAGGCAAAACGGGGATAGCACACTTGTTTGAGCACATGATGTTTCAAGGATCCGTAAATGTCCCAAAAGAAATGCATTTTAGATATATTCAAGAAGCAGGAGGTAATCTAAACGGATCGACCAGTACAGACAGAACAAACTATTTTGAAAAAGTACCCTCGAATTTCTTAGAATTGATTCTTTGGCTTGAATCAGACAGAATGGGATTTTTCATCCCTGCATTAACACAAGAGAAATTAGCTAATCAAATCGATGTTGTTAAGAATGAGCGTCTTGAAAGATATGATAATCAACCATACGGACTTGCATGGGAAATATTGATTTCCAATCTTTTTCCTGAAAATCACCCATATAGTTGGGCAACAATCGGTTCACTTGAAGACATATCAAACTTTACTATCGAAGACGTTAAAAGCTTCTTTGAGAAATATTATTCCCCTGCAAACGCATGCCTTGTAATTGCAGGTGACTTTGAACCTAATGAAGCTAAAAACCTAACTGAGAAGTATTTCGGCGAAATACAGGGTAAGAATCATTTAGAAACACCTCAATTAAAACCCATTAGACTTGATGAGAATAAATTTATCGTTCATAAGGATAAGGTTCAACTTGAGAGAATTTACCTAGCATGGCATACTGGATGTGCATACTCAGAAGATGATTCAGCTCTTGATATATTTACAGACTTACTTACCGGCTCTAAAACATCGCGCCTATATAAGAAATTGGTTTTTGAACAAGAAGTAGCGCAAGACATTACTGCCTATCAATTCTCAGGCAAATATGCAGGGTATTTTGTTGTTATTGCCACTGCAAAACCAGGAATTTTATTGGCCGAGCTTAAAGATAAAATCTTTGCTGAATTTGAAAATATTAAGAACAATGGGATTAATGAAAAAGAATTATTAAGGTCAAAGAATGGAATTAAGTCAGGCTTCATCTATTCAATGCAAAATATTGATTCGATGGCGGATCAATTGAACTCATATAACTATTTTCTAAATGAACCTAACTCATTTAACTATGATTTAAGCAGATATGAGAACGTAAGCGGTGAAAATATTCTTGGCTTATTTGAGAAATATTTCAGCAAACCTTTCGTAGAACTACACGTAATTCCTGAAACCGAAGGATAAATCATTATGATATTTAACCGAACTGTAAAACCTAAACCAGCTAAGAATATTTCATTTGGATTGCCGCAAATAGAGAAATTTAAACTACAAAATGGTCTGGACGTTATATTTATTCAGAAGAAAAAACTTCCTATTATTAGACTTAGCTTAATAATTAACGCAGGAAGTAAATTCGACCCGGAAAACAAGAAGGGACTATCTAATCTTTTAGCTATGGTCATTGACGAAGGAGCTGGAAAATACAACGCCCTTGAATTGAGCGAAGAATTCGATATACTTGGTGCAAATTTCTCGGTAAACAGTAATCATGATAAAATTTATTTTACACTTCAAACCTTAACCGAAAACTTCGATAAATCATTAGAATTATTTTGTACTGTCATTAAATCACCCCATTTTTCAGAAGAAGATTTCCTAAGACAAAAAAGAAAAACCTTAACTCACCTTCTTCAACTTAAAGATGACCCGGAAGAAATAGCTGATACTGTATTCAGTTATGTTTTATTCGGAGAACAAAATCCATATGCATTCCCTACAAGCGGATATGACAGTCACATTGAACTAATATCAATAAATGATATTAAGAATTACTACAACATGCATTTGACACCAAGCAATTCCACACTTGTAGTTGTTGGGGATTCGTCTTCAAAAAATATAATTGAGAAACTTGAGCAAAATATAGGATCGTGGAGGCTAGAGGGTACCAAAATTAAGAAAAATTTTGATACTCAGGGAACCTCAAATCAAATCTTTCTTGTAGACAAGAAGGATTCAGTACAAACTGAAATTAGAATGGGCTACCCATCTTCAAAGCGTAGCATGGATGATTTTTTCCCTAAACTAGTCCTAAACACAATATTGGGCGGACCTTTTACTAGCCGTATAAATTTAAATCTAAGAGAAAATAAGGGTTACACTTACGGTGCATCTTCAAGTTTTGGCTATTTACAGGAAAGTGGATTCTTTATTGTATCTACTTCAGTAGGAATTGAAAATACAGCAAGCGCTATAAAAGAAATATTATATGAGCTAAACAAAATAAGAGAAGGTATAACAGAAGACGAGCTGGAATTTGCAAAGTCTTTTTTAATTAGGCAGTTTCCTTCGAGCTTTGAAACTTACCGTCAGATTTCCTCAAATTTGACCACAATGGTAATTCATTCTCTGCCGGATAATTACTTCAACAATTATATTGAAAATTTGAATAGAATCTCTATTGAAGAAGTAAATAAAGCAGCCTTGGAAAACATATTCACAAGTAACCTTTCAACAATAATTGTCGGAGATAAGGAAAAACTTTTGTCGCAGTTAAAAAGTGAAAATTTTGAGAACATTGTTTCGACGGATTATAACGGAAAACCTGCCATTTTGTAATTATATTATGGGTATTATTTCACTAATTATTCATTAAAAATACTTATCTTTGTCGAAAAATTTTGAACTTTATAGTCATTTTTCATAACTAATTTCAAGTAACCAGTGTAGGAAAAACATAATGGATAAAAACTCCAAGCGAATAGTAGTAACCGGAATGGGCGCCTTAACACCAATAGGCCTTTCAGTTGAGGAATTCTGGAATGGAATGATGAATAGCAAAAGCGGAGGCGCCCTAATAACTTCCTTTGATACCTCCAAGCTTGATACAAAATTTGCTTGCACCTTAAAAGGATTTGAAGCTACCAATTTCATGGATAGGAAAACTTCGCGAAGGCTTGATCCTTTTGCCCAGTATGCTATGGCTGCGGCATCTGAAGCCATCAAAGACAGTGAAATTAATACTGAGACATTAACAAATGAAGAAAAAGCGAAAATTGGCGTAATATTCGGCAGTGGAATAGGCGGAATACAGACATTTTATAACCAGTCTGTAGTAAACTACACCGAAGGACCTCAAAGAGTATCTCCATTTTTTATACCAATGTTAATTCCTGATATTGCTGCAGGCTATATTTCCATTCACTATGGATTTAGAGGACCAAACTATTGTATAGTATCGGCATGTGCAACAGCAAATAACAATATGATTGACGGGTTCCTATTAATAAAGCAAGGAATAGCCGACATAATTATTGCAGGAGGAAGCGAAGCAGCAATAAATGAAGTTGGGATAGGCGGGTTTAACTCCGCTAAAGCATTATCTACAAGAAACGATTCACCAGAAACAGCAAGCCGACCTTTTGACTCTACGCGAGATGGTTTTATTATGGGTGAAGGAGGAGGTGTAATTATACTTGAAGAATTAGAACATGCGAAAAAACGCGGAGCGAAAATATATGCCGAAATAATCGGAATGGGTTTATCTGCTGACGCATATCATATAACTGCACCTCATCCGGAGGGCATTGGTGCAATACTCGCCATGAAGATGGCAATTGAAAATGCCGGAATCAAGCCGGAAGATGTTGATTATATAAATATGCATGGGACTTCCACTGAGCTGGGAGATATTGCCGAGACTAAAGCAATTAAAAATGTTTTTGGCGATCACGCTTATAAAATGAATGTCTCATCTACTAAAAGTATGACAGGACACTTATTAGGAGCTGCAGGTGCGGTTGAAGCTATAGCATCAATTCTAGCAATAAAAAATAATATAATTCCGCCTACTATTAATTTTTCAAATCCTGACCCTGAATGCGATTTGAACTATACTTTTAATACACCTCAACAAAAAACTGTAAATATAGCAATAAGCAATGCTTTTGGATTCGGAGGACATAATACATCAGTTGTATTTAAGAAATATTTAGAATAAAATCTTTTTAAAAATTGTATCTTCTAAACTTATAAGAATTGTAAACTTTAATTTTAAGTAGAGGTGTTTATGGATCATTCATTAGTAACTACAACTTTTTCACTTGAAGGCTATAAGGTTGTAAAACACCTTGGGGTTGTAAGAGGGATAATTGTCAGGTCAAGATCTGTTTTTGGGACCATAGGAGGCTCTCTTCAGACTTTATTTGGCGGGAATATTTCATTATTCACAGACCTCTGCGAAAAAACAAGAGTAGATTCGTATGAATTGATGATACAGCATGCCCAAAATCTAGGCGCCAATGCTATTCTGGGTGTTCGGTATGATACAACTGAGCTCCTATCAGGAGTAAGTGAAGTACTATGCTACGGTACAGCTGTGGTTGTTGAGAATACATAGTCATATGAATACTCATTGTTTCTTTTCCTTAAAAATACTGTCAGGAATTCCTTTATTAATGACGTAATTTGAGTAAGTGATAAATACTTTTCCAACCATACCTGTAGCTGGTTTTTTATTATTACCTCTCTTTTCAGATCCATCATTAGATTGTTTGGGTGCCAAATCTACTCGACTCATATCAAATTGGAAAATTAGTGAGTCCGGCAAGGGATATTTATAATTATTGTTGTAACTCAGACTGACTACAAATGTTCCATTAGTTTTGGTCGTTGATTCAATCTTTCTAATAACATTTCTATTTTGATCAATCCACAAAGTTGAAAGAATTACATTGCTGTTATCTTCAAGGGGAACAACCTTAACAACAGCTGTTTTAATCCCATCGATAAAATCCTCTTTTTGATAAAAAGCCGAATACTTGCCTTTAAGCAAAGATGTCGGAGAAAAGTCCAAACCTCGTCGCGGAATCATTGCAAATCCTTCAGATTCAATATGCATTTTATCCGGCTGCTTAAAATATATTTTTGCTCTAGTTTCTGGAATCTTTAGGACTTTGACATCAACTTTAATCTTTATATCTGCCACATAGTCTTTAACAGTATTAAATTCTTGCTTTACGTTTTTTAATATCAAATCTGGATTTTTACTTTGTGCAAATGTGATTGAGACGAAAAAAATTAGTAATAGCATTATTTTCATCATTTTGGATCCTTTTTTACCTAAACTTTTAGCTGATAACATTACGAAAGAATATCTTTCTTCTGAAAAATTATTGCCGTCGAACCGAAGAATACAAATATATGAACTAAAAGTACTAATGAATCTTTTATTATTTCTCTTACATTGATAGGATCATCAAAAAATAATCTCCAGCCATTCATATAATTGGTAAAGAGATATGGCTTAATATCGCTAAAAATACTAATATCTAGCCCCGAAATAATCATAAAAATTATAATTATTGTCATCGTTGATATAATTGGACCAATTGCATTTTCTACCAAGGAGGAAAACAAAAACGCAAGCGACGCAACAACAATCATAGCTAATGATGAAAAACTATAAGCTAGTAGAAACCGCCAAAGAATATCGCTTTTTGAAAAGACTATTATTGTACCGTTCTGAACAACAAGCAAATCTCCTGACCCGAAAAAGCTCAATCCCAGTCCAAGACTAAAAACTGCTAGAAATAATATTATCATACAGGTATATATAATACCGGCAATAAATTTTGATGTCACGATATTAAATCGTGATACAGGGCGGGTAATTAGCATCCTGTATGTACCAGATGTTGCTTCGCCCGCTAACAAATCACCTGCGACCAATGTAATTAAAAACGGGATATGAATGACTAACGAATTTAGGATTAGATGCGAGACCAAATATCCGTTTAATAAATTACCAACAAGTAGAAAGGATTGTTGAAGATTGTGGGTCATGAAATTAATTGACCGTTGCCCTTCTATGTGCATTGCAACTTGGATTATAGTGACTAGCACAACAATTGCTAAAAACCCAATATATGATCGCCATTTTCTAAAAATTTTATAAAGTTCTATTTTTACTAAGCCAATCATTTTGAATCAGTCTCTGTTATATTTAGAAAATATTCTTCGAGTGAGCGAGTAGGGATTACTGAGCTTACTAAAATATTATTTTCAACAAAAAGCTTATTTAAAAAAGGTATTTCATCCGAATCTAAAAGAAAAATCATTTTGTTTCCAACACTGGAGTCTAGTTTTTGTAACCAAGTAGTTTCATTAATAATTGATTTTGCTAATTCAATTTCATTTACTTCAAAAGTTACTTTAAGCTTATTTGAATTAAGTAGGTCAGATACGTTGCCTTCCACTTTTGTATGACCCTTATTGATTATAACCATTCGGTTTGCAACCAATTCGACTTCATAAAGAATATGTGAGGACAAAAATATAGTTTTCTTTTTTTCTTTACTTAAATAAAGAATCAAATCCCTAATTTCTTTCATGCCTTGAGGGTCTAAGCCTGTTGTTGGCTCATCAAGGATTATAAGTTCAGGGTCATGCAGCAAAGCTTGTGCTAAGCCGAGGCGTTGTTTCATTCCGTGGGAAAAAGTTTTGACTTTGCTGTTATATCTTTTATTCAGCCCGACTAATTCGAGCATTTCCATAATTCTGACTTTAGAAATATTACTGCCGGAAATTTTTCCAAGTATTTCTAAATTCTTATAGGCTGTCATATAACCATAAAAATCAGGCTTCTCAACTATAGCTCCTATTTTTTTTAGTATTTCAATTCTTTTTTCTCTTAAAGAATTTCCAAAGAGTTTTATGATGCCGTCTGTAGGTTTGACTAAGGATAATAGCAGTCTAATAGTAGTACTTTTGCCTGCCCCATTAGGTCCTAAAAAACCAAAAACATCCCCTTTATAAACATTCAAACTTAGATTATCTACTGCTTTAATTTCTTTGAACTGCTTATTAAGATTTTGGATTTCTATTATTTTTTCATCAGACAATTATATAACCTTCTTTGAAACCGATACTTAATTTTTTTTGTATAAACAATGTTTTGAATTATATTAAAATAAATGTTACTTGATAGAATTTAGTTTGAATCACTTACTTATTTATGCACAAGCATTTCATTAAAATTCATTAAATACTAAATTGAAATTTACAAACAAACTTCATCCAATATCCTACAATTTTAAAATATTTTTTGCTTTTTTATGATAGAAACGACACTCCAATAAATTTAATTTGTTTTTTAAAATATTTATCGTCAAGTTTGTTAAAAGTTTTTTCACAGCCCCGATTGACGAAAAAATTATTTTGTGTTCTATTTCCTTTTATTTCTTTTTTATTTAGTTTAAAATCAATTCTAAATGAAAATAGACAAAAAAATATTCCTAATAAAAACGAAGTTAATTACCTCAAGCTATTTCCTCTTATTAAGAAATAAATAGATGATTGTTTTATATTTTGTAAACGTATTCTTAGAAGGGAGTTTTCCATATGCAAATTGAAAGGCATTTTACCGAATCAAACAAAGACCCATTGGCTTCATTTGAATTTGTCAAACGCACTTCAGAGATTAAAAATCCTGATGGATCTATTGTATTTAAGATGGAAGATGTTTTTGTGCCTTCAAATTGGTCGCAGGTTGCAACCGATATTATAGCACAAAAATATTTTAGAAAAGCTGGTGTGCCAAAATTGCTCAAAAAGATTGAAGAAAAAGGAGTGCCAACATGGCTTCAATCATCAGAACCTGATTTTTCTAACCTAGAAAAACTCTCACCAAAAGAAAGGTATTCTTCGGAGACTGATTCGAGACAAGTATTTCATCGTTTAGCGGGATGCTGGACATATTGGGGTTGGAAAGCAAACTATTTTGCTGGAGAACAGGATGCCAGGGCATTTTATGATGAATTAATATATATGCTTGCTAATCAAATGACTGCGCCCAACAGCCCACAATGGTTTAATACAGGACTACACTGGTCTTATGGAATAACTGGTCCATCACAAGGCCATTATTTTGTTGATCACATAACAGGTAAGTTAACAGCGTCAGAAGATGCCTATTCGCACCCACAACCCCATGCCTGCTTCATTCAATCTGTTAAAGACGATTTGGTTAACGAAGGCGGAATTATGGACCTTTGGGTTCGTGAAGCAAGATTATTTAAATATGGATCCGGTACTGGCTCTAATTTTTCAGAAATAAGAGGCGCGGACGAGCCATTAAGCGGAGGAGGAAGATCTTCCGGACTTATGTCATTTTTGAAGATTGGTGATAGATCGGCAGGAGCTATTAAATCTGGCGGAACGACAAGACGAGCTGCCAAAATGGTAACATTGGATCTCGATCACCCAGACATAGAAGACTTTATAAATTGGAAAGTAACCGAAGAACAAAAGGTTGCTTCATTGGTTACTGGATCAAAGTTATGCAATTTTCATTTAAATGCTATAATGAAAGCATGCTACGACGAGCATCCGGAAAACGATAGATTCAATAGAAATCTTAATAAAAAATTGAAGCATGCGGTCATTGAAGCAAGAAGGGCAATGATCCCAGGAAATTATATTGAAAGAGTTATTCAACTTGCTAAACTTGGATTTAAATCAATTGAATTCCCTATTTATGATACTGACTGGGAATCAGAAGCATATGCTACCGTCGCCGGTCAAAATTCTAACAATTCAATTAGAGTTAAAAATGAATTTATGAACGCAGTTATTAATGATGGTGATTGGAATCTTTTTTGGAGAGTTGAAAAGAAAAAAGCAAAAGAAGAAAAACGATTTCCAAAACCATCAAAAACTTTGAAAGCAAGAGAACTTTGGGATCAAATTGCATTCGCAGCTTGGTCTAGTGCTGATCCTGGAATCCAATATCATTCAACAATAAATGAATGGCATACATGCCCGGAAGACGGGGAAATAAAAGCGTCCAATCCATGCAGCGAGTATATGTTTCTTGATGATACTGCATGCAATCTTGCTTCAATAAATTTAGTAAAATATTACGATACCAAAACTCACAAGTTTGACATAGAAGCATATCGTCACACTACAAGGCTTTGGACCATAGTACTTGAAATAAGTGTCTTAATGGCTCAATTCCCTAGCAAGGAAATTGCACAAAGAAGCTATGAATTTAGGACACTTGGACTCGGCTACGCAAATCTCGGTTCATTATTGATGCTGCAAGGAATTCCATATGATAGCAATGAAGCCTTTGCAATTTGTGGCGCTTTAACATCTATTATGCATATGTCTGCCTATTCGACATCTGCCGAAATGTCTAAAGAACTTGGACCATTCCCCCAGTATGAGAAAAACAAAGCCCATATGCTGCGTGTAATTAGTAACCACCGGAGAGCCTCCTATAATGTTCCAACTGAGGAATATGAAAAACTTTCAATTTTTCCTGTTGGTATTAACCCCAAGCATTGCCCATCAGACCTATTAAAAGCTGCAAGGGAAGATGCTGATAAGGCCCTTGAGTTAGGAACCGAGTATGGCTTTAGAAATGCTCAAGTAACGGTTATAGCCCCAACTGGCACAATCGGTTTGGTTATGGACTGTGATACAACAGGAGTTGAGCCTGATTATGCTTTAGTTAAATTTAAAAAACTTGCCGGAGGCGGTTACTTTAAAATTATAAATCAATCAATCCCCCCCGCACTTGAAAGATTGGGCTATAATAAAGATCAGATGAATGAAATTGTAAAATACGCAAAAGGAACTGGCTCCTTAGAAGGTTGCCCATATATTAATCATGAATCTTTAAGAGCAAAGGGCTTTACCGACTTAGCACTTGATAAGATTGAGAAAGCATTACCTACAGTATTCGATTTGACCTTTGCTTTTAATAAATTCACCTTAGGTACAGATTTTCTTACCAGTAAGTTAAAATTTAGCGAAGAAGAAATTGATTCATTTGATTTTAATGTTCTTACATCACTGGGATTTTCAAAGCAGGAGATCGCAACAGCAAATGATTATGTTTGCGGCACGATGACTATAGAAGGTGCACCGTTCCTGAAGCATGAACATTACCCTGTTTTTGATTGTGCAAACAAATGTGGTAAAAAAGGAATGCGGTTTATACGACCAACTGCTCACATCAAAATGATGGCTGCAGCTCAGCCGTTTATTTCAGGAGCAATTTCTAAGACAATAAACTTTCCTAATCAAGCAACGGTTGAAGAAGTAAAAGAAGCTTACATGGAATCTTGGAAATTGGGGATTAAAGCTAATGCTCTATACAGAGACGGTTCAAAATTGTCTCAACCTCTTAATACGATTACTGATGAAGAAATTGAAGCAATATTAGAAGATAAAGAGCAAAATGACATTGTAAAAATCGCTGAGAAAATAATACACCGGTATATAGCAAAAAGAAGGAGACTACCGGACAGAAGAACAGGTTACACTCAGAAAGCTAAAATAAATGGGCAATCGGTATATATTAGAACTGGAGAATATGAAAATGGACAGCTTGGGGAAATCTTTATAGATATGCACCGTGAGGGCGCAGCTTTCCGTAGCTTGCTTAATTGTTTTGCAATTTCAATTTCTCTCGGCCTACAACATGGCGTACCGCTTGAAGAGTTTATTGATGCTTTCGTTTTTACTAGATTTGAGCCAAGCGGAATTGTGGCAGGTAATGATAAAATCAAAATGGCGACGTCTGTTATTGACTATATATTTAGAGAACTTGCGGTTACTTATTTAGGCAGACACGATCTTGCTCATGTAGAACCAGACGAACAAAAGTCCAAGGCCTCTCCTGGAATAGTTAAAAAACTTGCCGAGCCGGAATTTGAAAGCGAAGAAGTTGTCAGTGAACGCCTAGTTGAACTTGATAGAGACAATGTCCAAACCTACAATTATTCGCTGTCTTCAAGTGAAGAGAAATTTCATAAAATGCCAAATCATCAAACAACAATGCAAATTAAGGTGAGACAGGCAATCGAACGCGGATACACTGGTGATATTTGCACAGAATGCCAAAGTATGACTATGGTGAGAAACGGTACCTGCCTTAAGTGTATGACCTGCGGCTCTACTTCAGGATGCAGCTGATAGACGTTAGATAAAATAATTAATAATGAAAAGCCGCTCATTAATATTAAGCGGCTTTTTTTTCGTTATTAAGTACTAGCAGCATTATAATCGATCATATATGATTTACCTCTTGCTTAAATGAATCTCAATCAATTAAGCTATACATAATAAAGATAGATTTTCTATAATTTTAGTTTTCTTAATTTAGGAGAAAACGCGTGTATAGCTGCAACAACTATAAGCGTCATGCTACCACCAAAAATAACTGAAGGTACCAAACCCAATAATTTTGCTGCCAAACCTGACTCGAATGAGCCAAGCTCATTTGAAGAGCCTATAAATATTCCGTTAACAGCAGAGACTCGCCCACGCATTTCATCAGGAGTATAAAGCGTAATGATAGTAGCTCGAATTATTACACTAACATTATCAAACAATCCGCTTAGAAAAAGAACAAAAAGAGAAAAATAGAAGCTTTTTGATAGCGCAAACAAAATCATAGAAATACCAAATCCAAATACACAAATTAAAAGATTGCGTCCGGCATTTTTGAAAAATGGATTGTGTGCTTGAATAATTGACATAATTATCTCCCCCATTGCTGGAGCGGCTCTCAGAAACCCTAGTCCTCTTGCTCCTATATGAAGAACTCTGTCGGCAAAAATAGGCAAAACAGAAACTGCTCCGCCAAAGAAAACTGCGAACATATCGAGCGTAATTGCGCTTAAAATAATTTGTTCCTTAAACACAAATTTTATACCTGCGGAAAGGCTTTGCTTTATAGATTCCTTTGCTGTTCTAGCCGGTAATTGCATATTTTTTACTTTAGTAAAGAATATAAATCCAGCTACACTCATAATGATAACTGCTAAATAGGAATTCCCAACACCAGAAAAGCCATATAGTATACCCCCTGTTGCAGGTCCCGTTACTTCAGCAAGTTGCCAAGCAAGACTATTCCAGGTAGATGCATTACCAAACAATTCGCGCGGAACAAGCTGCGCAACATATGCACCTTGAGCAGGAGACATGAATCCTCTTGCTAAACCAGTAATGAAAATTATTAAGTAGATTGGAAAAACTCCATGCTGAGCAAGAACGAAATGGAATTTGGTGGAAACAAAAAAAAGCGATAGCGCAGATAGTATGTATATAAAATTAGAAACCAGTATAATCTTTTTCCGGGTTACTATATCGGCTACATGACCAGCAAATAATGAAATACCAAGAAAGGGTAATGCTTCGGAAAGCCCTATTAAACCTAAAGAAAGGGCATCGTGCGTAATTTGATAAATTTGCCAACCAACTATGACTGATTGCATTTGTATTGCAAAAGTTAGAAGGAAACGAGCAGTTACAAACCATTTAAAATCATTTATTTTTAAAGATGCATATGCGTCGGAGTTGTTTAAATCATAATCCATTTTAATGATATATTTTTCTGTTTGAAATTTTAT
Source organism: Bacteroidota bacterium (assembly GCA_021777835.1). Classification (GTDB taxonomy): domain Bacteria; phylum Bacteroidota; class Ignavibacteria; order Ignavibacteriales; family Ignavibacteriaceae; genus FEN-1297. The sequence continues at coordinate 32,925 of JAJYDC010000019.1, forward strand.
TATTCACATTCTAAAATCGATTATAAATATAAATCCATATCAAATGAAAAATAATACAAATTCAACTAAGCTGACAATTGAAATAGATTGGTAGGACATTTATTGAAATAATAAACCCCAGTTAAACAGAGTTAATATTTCTTAGTAATAGTGTTTGTACTAAAAGTATTTTTAATCCTTCTGCCGCCCATAAATCTTTTTTCATAATAGCTATCGTCTATAGAGGAAACAATTACGCCATTTGATAAGCTTGCGTGCGCAAATAGATGATCTCCAATATATATACCAACATGTCCCGGCTTAATTCCTCTTCGAGTATTAAAAAAAACTAGATCACCAAACTTGAGATCATTAATTTCATCTATAGGCTCGCCTTCAGTATATTGCTCGTGAGCACTTCTTAACAAGGTGATTGAAAATGTTTTAGAATATATTTTCTGAGTAAAAGCAGAGCAGTCAATCCCATTTGATGTATTACCTCCATATTTATAAGGTGTATCTAGGTACTTTATAATTTCCATCAGCATTTTGTCTCGAAGTGTAATTTGATAAGATGTTAGTCTCTCGTCTTTCGATTTAAGTTTATTCATTAAAGTAGATATATCAAAACTTTTTTCGTTAGGTGGGATATCATCTGTGTCAGATTCTAAATCAGAGATACTGTTTGCAGCAGTATCTTGGGTCTGTGCTATATTTGATAAAGTGTCTTTTTGACTGTCTGAATTAAATCGAATAACTGAATAACTCTTATCTACTTTTCTATCAGAAGTGTTATAACGGACAGTGTTCGTTGTCGAAGCACAACTAGGTGTCAATAATACTAGCATTATTAAAAAAATAATAAAGGAACCGCATTTAATTTTTTTCATTTAATCTTAACCGAGATAAGACCTTAAATTTTTACTTCTTGAAGCATGTCTAAGTCTCCGAATTGCCTTCTCTTTTATTTGTCTTACTCTTTCTCGAGTTAAATTAAATCTTTCGCCAATTTCCTCAAGAGTAAGTGAATGCTCTTTAGTTAAACCAAAATATAGCCTAATTACTTCTGATTCCCTTTCAGATAATGTTGCTAGAGCATGATCTATTTCAGATTTTAGTGATTCTAACATTAAAGTATAATCCGGCGTTGGAAGTTCATCATTTTCAATTATGTCAAGAAGACTATTCTCTTCGCCTTGAGCGAAAGGAGCATCCATAGAAATATGCCTGCTAGAAATCTTTAAGGTTTCAGCAACTTCTCGAACTTCCATTTCAAGCTCGGTTGCAAGTTCAACAGCTGTGGGTTCTCTTTCAAATTCTTGCTCTAGATTGCTATACGCTTTGCCGATTTTGTTAAGAGCTCCAACTCTGTTAAGCGGCAATCTTACAATTCTGGATTGTTCAGCTAATGCTTGAAGAATCGACTGCCTTATCCACCATACAGCATAAGAAATAAATTTAAAGCCACGAGTCTCATCAAATCTTTTAGCTGCCTTAATTAATCCAAGGTTTCCTTCATTAATTAAATCGCCAAGAGAAAGTCCCTGGTTTTGATACTGTTTTGACACACTTACCACAAACCGTAAGTTTGCTTTTGTCAATATTTCAAGAGCATGTTGATCGCCCTTTTTTATTCTAATTGCTAATTCAATTTCTTGTTCGGTAGTAAGCAAATCAACTTTACCTATCTCCTGTAAATATTTATCAAGCGATTGGCTTTCACGATTGGTAAATTGTTTTGTAATTCTCATGTGTCTACCTCACGAAAAACAATTAAAAATTATATGAAAATTAATAGCTATTATTTATTTGATAAATTTTTAACCTTAATTTACTAGCAACAAATTTTTAATTCAATAATGTCATTAAAAAACTTTTACCTTTTAATGAATTTTCCACTTTAAAGAAATCCGCTATAGTTTTTCCAACGTCAGAAAAGGTCTCCCTTATATATAGGTCCTTTCCTTCTTGGTTTTTGATGAAGTATAATAAGGGGACATACTCGCGGCTATGATCTGTGCTAGGAGTAGTTGGATCATTTCCATGGTCAGCAGTTATTATTAAAGAATCAGATTCGTCAAGTCTTCCTAAAAATTCTGGAAGAAAATCATCAAACTCTTTTAGTGCTATAGCAAAGCCAACAGGATCATTTCGATGCCCGAAATAGACGTCGAAGTCAACCAAGTTAGCAAAGATGAAACTATTCTTAGCTTTAGAAGAATATTCCAATAGTTTCTTACAGCCTTCTATATTTGATTTTGTCTTTTCCTGAACTTTGATTCCACGATAATTAAAAAGGTCATTGATTTTACCAATTGCAATGGTATCAATATCATTTTTGTAAAGAATGTCCAGCAAAGTTTCGGAAGGCGGCGGCAAAGAAAAATCTTTCCGATTCGTTGTTCTTGAATATTTGCCTGATTCACCTATAAAAGGTCTTGCAATTACTCGCCCAACATTTAGAGGATAATCTAAAACTTTCTCACGTGTTATTCTGCAAATTTCATAAAGTTCTTCAAGTGGAATTATATCCTCATGTGCAGCTATTTGAAATACTGAATCTGCAGAAGTATAGACGATGGGATATCCCTTTTTTATATGTTCATCACCAAGTTCTTTAATTATTTCCGTTCCAGAAGCTGCTTTATTACCAAGTACGCCTTTACATCCAGTAAGTTTAATGAATTTGTTTATAATAGAATCAGGAAAACCATTTGGGAAGTAGGAAAAATCTAGTGTTACATGAAGCCCAGCTAGCTCCCAATGACCTGTTGTCGAATCTTTACCATTTGAAATTTCTTTCAACTTTCCATAGGAAGCTAGTGGTTTTGAATTCCTAATCAAACCTACTATGTTATCAATATTTCCAAGTCCAAGTTTTGCAAGATTTGGCAAATTAAGGCCGCCCACTGCATTTGCAATGTGAGCTAATGTGTTGCTACCTTTGTCTCCATATTCATCGGCATCAGGTGTTTCCCCAATCCCAACACCATCTAATATAACTAAGAAAAAATTATTCATTTAAATATTTCGGATATAATTAAATAAAATGAATACTAGGATTCAATCTAGTTAATGTTACGGACAGTGTTACCGCCCTTTTCTAAAGCTTTTTGAAGCGCAAGATCTGCGTTAAATATAATTTCATCGGCATTTACTTTTCCATTTGCAGAGGCAACACCAATGGAAACAGTGTAAGTTGTTTGCTTTGAAACAACGGCAATTGGCTTTCTTGCAATTTTAACTCGTAATTTCTCAGCCCAAAGAAAAACATCTTTTGTGTTTGCGTTGAAGAAATAAACAGCAAAAACTTTTTCACTAAGTCTGCCAAAAATATTAAATGGTGTCATTTCTTCATTAATAGTCTCGGTAACAGCTTGTAGTACCCTTGGGAAAGGGTTACCGTCAAATAATGATTCTTGCTCTAGAAAATCATCTATTCGAATGAGCGCTAAAGCTCCTGGGATTTTTAATTGGGAGGCTTTATACAGATCAGAAGCCAGTCTTTCCTTAAATGTTTCTGCATTTAATGTTCTTGTTTCAATGTCAAGAGCAAGAAAACTTTTAAGTAAAGTTTGAGTTGAAAATGAATAAATAATATAAGAAAAAATACTAACTGCACTTTTTAGAAATTGAACATCTTGATTAGTGTATACATTCTTCTTTAAGCTTTCAAAACAAAGTACACCGTAGTTTTGATTATTGTAGACTACCGGAATAGCAAGGAATGAGCCGTCAAAACTTACACTTTCAACTTTAGAGAAACGGACATAATTTCCAGAAGATGTGTCGTCAATCTTTATTGGAATGCCTGTAATTATTGATTTACCAACCAGAGTTCCGTTAAGCTCAATATCCAAATCCTCGCCAACATATTTTAATGACGTATTATTTATAATTTTGAAAGTTTTAAATTTTTGAGATACAGGATGAAAAAAAACAAACGCAAATGCGTCCCATGAAAGTAAGAAATTCATTGAATTTTGAAGTGAGGAAATAAGGTCTTCAGCTGACTCAAATTTTTGGTCTTGTGTAATAAGATTTAATAAGCCTTTTAGTCGCTGCTGAGAAATCGAATCAGTGTGTTTCTCCTCAAAAATGGTTATAATCATAGTCAAAACGCGAACAAATCTGCCAAGTGCATAAATTGTTTCTATACCAAACATATCGCCCATTTTTGAATCCAAAGCAATAATTGCTATTAGCTGTTTGTCATAAAACAATGGCACTCCTACAAAACTTCTTATTCCTTGCGCAGTGGTATAATATCTTATAACATCAGACTCAGCTGCGGGTGAAATATCGCTCAATAATTCTGGTTCTCCAAGTTGAACTATTTTACTTAAAATATCGTCTTCAATATCAAACTTTCTTCTTTCTATTTCGGTTGAATTGGAAACAAATCTCTCAATGGAAAGCTTTTCCTTTTTCTTATTATACCAGAAAAATATTGCAGTGTTAGCATTATAAGCCTCTTTTATAACCGTCAGTATTTTTTCAAGGACAAAGGTAAATTGCCCATCTTGCCCGATTCCTTCAGGCAAAGACTCATTAGCAATTTCTTCAAATCTTTCTTTTAGATCAGGCGGCTTTAAGGTAATTTTTGAATGACGAAGTTCTGGAACATAGTTATCAGCCGTAATTATTTCTATATCGCGATTTTTGGATACAATTTTAAATGATTCATCAAATTCTTGATGTGGCCCTTCAGGTAAAGAATCTTCTTCCACAGGAGATGACTTTGCAACATATGGCCCTTCAAATTTAATAGAATCACGTAGGAAAATTAGGAAGGCAACGTAAATAATAAGTAGAGCAATAATGATTATTCTGAAAATGAGGTCTTCTGCAAAAAATAGGAAAGAAGCTAAAAATGGAGCAATAAGAAAAATAATTATTCTATTCCGCTTCCGTGTATCCATTTTAATAAAATTTTTACAGGTTGTTAAAAATTAAGTGTTAATATAATTTTACTGAAATATAATAGCAAACAAATCATACAAATTTAGATATTATTTAATTAAATATCTTGGATAACCTTCGAAGTATTTCGTTACGACCAAAATTTTTTACTGAAGAATATGTAAGGAGATTATCTTCGGGACTTAATTCCGGAAAACTTTCAACTGCGTTTCTTTTCGCCGCTGCAATTTCGAATTGTTTAAGTTTATCAATTTTACTTAGAAGCACAATAAAAGGTATATCATATTGGTGGAGCAATGTATTAAGCTTGAAATCAAGTTCGGTTGGCTTATGACGACTGTCAACTAAATGAAATGCTAGCCAAATATTTTTTGATTTGCTTAAAAATTCTTTGATCAATTTAGCCCAATATTCTCTTTCGGTTTTGCTAATTTTTGCATATCCAAACCCGGGTAGATCAACCATATAAAACTTCTTGTCAATTAAATAGTAATTAATTGATCTGGTTTTCCCGGGTGTTGAGCTTGTTTTTGCTAAATCTCTTCTGTTAAAAAGAGAGTTAATAAATGAAGATTTTCCTACATTCGACCTGCCACACAATATTATTTCGGGCAGATTGTCTTTAGGAAGCTCATTTATTGTGAATACTGATTTTATAAATTTTGATTCGTCAAGCATAGCAAAAAAAAAGAGTAATCCCGATTATTCGAGATTACTCTGGATAAATTGTTATTAGTAAAAATCAATTAGCTTCTGGAGCTGAAGTCTCTTGGACTACATTTGCTTCTTCAGCTGATTCTTTTTCTTGATTTTCCTTTTTAGCTTTAGCTTTGGTTTCTCGTTTTTCTTTATGTTCCTCAGCTTTGGCATTTATTACATCATTAAAGTCTACCAATTCAAGAATTGCCATCTCGGCATCATCGCCCATTCGATTTCCTAGTTTAACAATCCTAGTATAACCTCCAGGTCGATCTCCTATTTTATTGATTATTTCGTTAAATAATTCTTTAACAACTTCCTTATCATTGATTACACTCATTATCTGACGGCGTGAGTGGAGATCATTCTTCTTAGCCTTTGTTATTAAAGTTTCAACATAGCTCCTTGCCTCTTTGGCCTTTGGCAGTGTCGTTTGAATTCTTTTATGCTTAAGTAATGAAGTTGCAAGCGAATTCAATAGTGCTGCGCGATGGCTTGCAGTTCTTCCAAGTTTTCTTCCACGTACTCTGTGTCTCATCGGTAAACCTTTATCAAAAATTAATTAGATTCTGTTTCATCTTTTAGATATTTATCAACGTCCATACCAAAGTCTAGCCCTAAGGTTTCAACAATTTCCATAAGCTCAGCTAACGATTTTCTACCAAAATTTCTAAATCTCAGCATTTCCGACTCATCTTTTCTAACTAGCTCTGCAAGATTTTTAATATTAGCTGCTTTTAAACAATTGTGTGATCTAACACTTAGCTCAAGATCGTCCACATTGGTAAGAAGTATTTTTTTAACTCTTTCTCTTTCACTATCTTTTTGATTTGATGCCTGCTCTTCTTCCTGATCAATGTCAAAATTGATAAACAATTGGATATGCTCTTTCAAAATCTTTGCTGCTTGAGTTAATGCATCATCTGGCGTAATGGATCCATCTGTAGAAATATCAAGTGTTAATTTTTCGTAATCATTCTTATCACCAATTCTTACATTTTCTACATCATATTTAACATTCTTAATAGGAGTAAATATTGAATCAATTGGAATTACGCCTATTGTTTGATCAGGAGCCACGTTTTCTGATGCTGGCACATATCCTTTTCCTTTACCAACTCTTAGTTCAACATCTACCTTTGCATGCTTGTTCAATGTTGCAATATGCAGCTCAGGATTCAATACCTCTACATCTGGACTGTTTTTTTGAATATCCGCCGCCGTAAATTCACCTTCACCATGAAACGTAATATCAATTTTGTTAGGCTTCTTATTTAGAAGCTTTAACCTAACTTGTTTTAAGTTAAGAATAATTTCAGCTACATCTTCAACGACTCCTTCAATAGTAGTAAATTCGTGAAGTACTCCGCTAAACTTAACTGATACAATAGCAGCGCCAGATAGCGATGAAAGCAATACTCTTCTTATAGAATTACCAAGAGTAACTCCATAACCTCTTTCTAATGGCTGAAGAGAAAATCTTCCAAACGTGTTGGTATAATTTGACTCATCAAGGACTACAGATTCTGGCATTTTTAAATTTGAAACACTCATTATAAATCCTCTAAAATTAATCTTAAAATTTTGATTTTATTTAGAATAAAGCTCAACAACTAATTGCTCGTTGGCATTTAGAGGAACATCTGCTCTTTCCGGAACTTGCATAAAAGTACCGGATAGCGAAGCTTTATCAATTGATAACCATGCGTATGTACTATCCTTAACTCTCTTTAGCGAGCTGTGGATTGCATCTAATTTCTTACTCTTTTCTTTTATTTTAATCATATCTCCGGCTGAAAGTATGAATGACGGAATATCAACTAAATGTTCATTAACAACAATATGGCGATGTTTGATTAGCTGTCTAGCTTGCTTTCTTGACGATGCAAAACCTAGTCGGTATACCACATTATCCAATCTACTTTCTAAAAGCTTCACCAGGTTTTCGCCTGTAATTCCTTTTTGTTTGTTAGCCTTTTCAAAATAATTTCGAAACTGTGTTTCGAGAAGTCCATATTGTCTCTTAATTTTTTGCTTTTCTCGAAGTTGAACTCCATATTCAGAGACTTTTGCCCTTCTGCCATTTCCATGTTGCCCAGGAGCATAATTTCTAATCTCTAAAGGACATTTTTCAGTAAAACATTTTTGTCCCTTAAGAAATAATTTCTGTCTTTCTCTTCTGCATAATTTACAAACTGAGTCTGTGTATCTAGCCATTTAATAAGTCTCCAATAATTTTAAACTCTTCTTTTCTTAGGTGGACGGCAACCGTTGTGCGGAATCGGTGTTACGTCTTTAATTGAACTGACATCTAATCCTGCAGTATTTAACGCTCGAATCGCTGCTTCTCTTCCTGAACCTGGTCCCTTTACCAACACATCAACTCTCCGCAATCCCAAATCATAAGCCTCTTTTGCAGCCGCTTCGGCTGACACCTGTGCTGCAAATGGAGTGTTTTTACGTGAACCCTTAAATCCGTTTTTACCTGCAGATGACCACGCAATCGTATTCCCATATATGTCTGTTATTGTTACTATCACATTGTTGAATGTTGCTTTTACATGAGCAACACCATTTGCATCAACATGCGTTTTCTTTTTTGCCTTTTTTACAACTTTAGCCAACTCTTAAACCTCCAGTTTGTCAAATTTTATTTCTTAGTAGGGGCCTTCTTTTTACCAGCAACAGTTTTCCTCTTACCTTTTCTTGTGCGAGAATTAGTGCGCGTTCTTTGACCTCTTGATGGAAGACTTCTTCTGTGTCTAACACCACGATATGCACCAATGTCCATTAATCTCTTAATGTTCTGCTGAACTTCGGAACGAAGTGCACCTTCAACTTTATAATCTGAAGTGAGCACCGCTCTTATTTCTGCAACTTCTTCGTCGGTTAATTCAGAAACTCTTTTATCAGGATTTACTTTCGCTTTCTCCAGAATATTAGAAGAACTCTTTTTGCCTACACCGAAAATATATTGAAGGCCAAATAGAACTTTTTTATTTTTCGGTAAATCAACACCAGCTATACGAGCCAATTGTTTTCTCCTTAATTTTTAATTAACCTTGACGTTGTTTATGCTTAGGGTTTTTGCAAATCACTTTTACGACACCCTTACGCTTTATAATCTTACAATTATCACAAATTTTTTTTACGGACGATCGAACTTTCATTTAAAACTCCACTACTTATACCGGTAGGTTATCCTACCTTTTGTTAAATCATACGGAGATAACTCTATTGAAACTTTGTCTCCGACTAATATCTTTATAAAATGCATTCTCATTTTTCCGGAAATGTGAGCAAGAATTTCATGTCCATTATCCAACTTAACCTTAAAATGCGCGTTTGGTAACGTTTCTGATACAATTCCGTCTACTTTTATTGGACCCTGTTTTGACATTAAACTACCGTTAAAATTTCAGGCTGCCCGTTAGAGATCAATATAGTATGTTCAAAATGAGCAGAGGGCAAACCATCCGCGGCTACTACAGTCCAACCGTCAAAGAGCGTCCTAACTTCATACCGTCCTAAATTAACCATTGGCTCAATAGCAATAGTCATACCATTCTTAAGTTTTGGACCCGTGCCTTCTTTGCCAAAATTTGGTATTGATGGATCTTCATGCAAGTGTTTACCTACACCATGACCACATAAATCTCTTACTACTGAGAAGCCATTTGCTTCAACATATTTTTGAACTGCAGCCGAAATATCATAAATTTTATTATTTTCAATTGCCTGCTCAATTCCTAAATAAAGAGACTTTTCTGTTACATCCATCAATTTTTGTTTTTCTTCTGAAATATTTCCAACCGCTACAGTTAAAGCAGCATCTCCATAATAACCACTTTTTTTTACACCAACATCTAGTGAAATAATTTCACCTTCTTTTAAAATCCGGTTTCCAGGTATTCCGTGTACAACCTGGTCGTCAATTGAAGCACAAATTGCTCCTGGGTAATTTATCGAGCCTCCGCCCTGGGAATATCCTTTAAAAGCGGCAATCCCATTATTGCTAAGTATATAATCTTCAGCAATTTGATCTAACTCTTTTGTTGAAACTCCTGGCCTGACATTTCTTTTCAATAACTGTAATGTCTCTGCAACAAGTCTTGAACTTTCCCGGATTAAATCAATTTCCTTTTTTGTTTTAATGTAAATCACAAATTTGCTATTATCTTCTTGATTTCATTTTACCGGTTTTCATAAATCCATCATAATGTCTCATCAACAAATGCGACTCAATCTGCTGTAATGTATCCAACGCCACACCAACAACAATTAATAAACTTGTTCCACCAAAGAACTGCGCAAATCTTCCAGAAACTCCCCAAGTTGAGACAAATGCAGGTAATATAGCAATAATCGCTAAGAAAAATGAACCTGGCAATGTAATTTTTGTCAAAATATTATCTATAAATTCGGATGTTTGCTTACCTGGACGAATCCCTGGGATAAATCCACCTTGCTTTTTCATATTATCTGCAACATCTTTTGGATTGAATGCAATTGCTGTGTAAAAATATGTGAAAAAGATGATTAATAATGCATAAATAAAAGAATAAACCGGCGAAGTATATACAAAATATTTCGCCACTCCTTGCATAAATTCATTGTTTGGGAAAAACGAAAGCACCGTGTTCGGAATAAACATTAACGACTGCGCAAATATTATCGGCATTACACCTGCAGTATTTACACGAAGAGGAATATATTGTGTAACTCCGCCATATACTTTTCTTCCCACAACCCGTTTTGCATATTGCACTGGAATTCTTCTTGTGCCCTGTGTTACCATAACTACGCCTGCAATAATCACAACCATTAATGCGAGTATTATGATTTCAACTATTAGACTTCTTGTGCCTTCATTAATTAATCTATATTCGTCAAGAACTGCAAATGGAAATCGATCTATAATGCCTATAAAAATTATTAGAGATATACCATTACCAATCCCTTTATCAGTAATTTGCTCGCCAAGCCACATCATGAACACCGTACCCGCTGTTAATATCAATACGGTCGATAGTGTCCATGCAAAACCTTGCACGCCAGCAGGCACAATAGGAATACCTTGAAAATTTGTATTAATAAGCTTGATTGTAACTCCCCAAGCCTGCAAAGCAGCAATTGCAACTGTCCCATAACGAGTAAGCTGAGTTATCTTTTTCCTACCATCTTCGCCCTCTTGCTGTAGCTTTTGGAAATATGGAACTACTGCCCCTAATAATTGAATAATAATTGAGGATGAAATGTAAGGCATTATTCCAAGTGCGAAAATTGCAGCGTTTTGGAATGCTCCACCTACAAATAAATCATACAGACCGAAAAGATTATCCGAACTAGCATTTTTTGTACTTTCCGATAATACCGCCGCGTCTATACCAGGCAAAGTGATGTGAGCTCCAAGTCTAACAATAACAAGCAATGCCAAAGTATATAATATCCTCTGGCGAAGCTCGTGTATCTTAAATATATTTCTGAAGGTCTCGGTAATTTTAGCCATTGGTTTCCAGATTAAATCGTTTCTATAGTTCCGCCGGCAGCCTGTATTTTTTCAATTGCAGACTGACTAAAAGCATTTGCTTGAATTTTTAATTTTATTTTCAATTCTCCGCTGCCTAGTATTTTAACAGGCTCTTTCAAATTAGAAATTAGACCAAACTTCTTCAATGTTTCAATATTTATTTCAGTAATTTTCTTACTTTCAGCTAATTTCTGAAGTGATTCAATATTTACAACTTGAGAAAAAACTTTGAAAGGACTTGTGAAACCAAACTTGGGAATCCTTCTTTGAAGTGGCATCTGACCTCCTTCAAACCAGGCTTTATGCTTTGCGCCTGAACGTGACATCTGTCCGTTCATTCCTCTGGTTGCTGTTCCGCCATGTCCTGATCCAGCACCTCGTGCGACTCTTTTCTTGTTTTTTCTTGAGCCCTGAGCGTATTTAAGATTACTTAGAATATCCATTTTATCAACCTTATTAGTCTTTTACTTCTTCAACTTTTACAAGATGGGTAACTTTGCGAATCATTCCTCTAATTTGAGGAGTATCCGTATGTATAACTTCCCAGTTCGGTCTTCCTAAACCCAAAGCTTTAATTGTTAGCTTTTGATCAACCGGTCTATCAATTATACTTCTTACTTGCTTTACTTTAATTTTTGTCATAGTATCCTCAATTAAGATTCGAATAATTCTTTAATCGTCATTCCTCTTTTTGCAGACATTTTCTTTGCATCTATCAAATTTTTAAGTCCGTCAAGAGTAGCTTTAACTTGATTATGAGGATTGCTTGAGCCTAATGATTTTGTAAGAATATCTTGAACTCCGGCCGACTCAAGTACCGCACGAACACCACCACCCGCTATCAAACCAGTTCCAGGAGAAGCTGGCTTTAATAATACTTTTCCGGCGCCGTACTTTCCAATTATTTCATGAGCTATTGTTCCCTTGATAACGTTTACAGTTACAAGATTCTTCTTCGCATCATCAATGCCTTTTGAAATTGCATCGGTAACTTCATTTGCTTTTCCTAATCCAATTCCAACAGTGCCCTTTCCGTTACCAACCACAACAATTGCATTAAAACTAAACCTGCGGCCTCCCTTAACTACCTTGGCGACTCTGTTGATGTGAACGACTTTTTCTTTAAGTCCTTCAGACTCACCCGATTTAACATTTTTTGATTGTTTTTCCAAGAACCACTCTCTTCTAATTAATTTTCAAAGTTTTTATAGACATATGAATTTTCTTTCTGCTGCCGGGAGAGGATTCGAACCTCTGCAGACGCCTCCAAAGGGCGTAGTCCTACCATTAGACGACCCGGCAATCTTACCCAAGCTCATCTAAAATTTTAAACCTCCCTCACGTGCGCCTTCTGCTATTGCCTGTATGCGTCCGTGGTATCTGTAACCATTTCTATCAAATACTACCGATGAAATATTTTTCTCTAAAGCTTTTTTAGCAACAAATATTCCAACAAGTTTACTTTTTTGAACTTTTCCATTAGCAGTCTTCAATTCTTCCGTCAGTTCCTTAGATAATGAAGAAGCTGATGCAATTGTATTTCCGGTAGTATCATCTATAAGCTGAGCATAAACATTCTTCATGCTTCGGTATACTGATAAACGAGGTCTTTCCGGAGTACCGGTAATTTTTTTCCGGATCTTTGTCTTTGATCGAAGTCTTGAATTTTCGTTTCTACTTATCATCTTTTACATATTCTCCACTTAAAATTATTTGCCAGCGGTCTTACCGGCTTTTCTCTGAATAAATTCATCTGAATACTTAATGCCTTTGCCTTTGTATGGTTCAGGTTGTCTTATTGACCGAATTTTCGCTGCTACCATTCCAACGAGCTGCTTATCAATTCCCGAAACTACTACTTGAGTTTGAGTCGGGGTCTGTAATGTAATTCCATCTGGAGGCATAAAATATATTGGGTGCGAAAATCCAATGTTAATTAATAAATTTTTGCCCTTAAGTTCTGCCCTGTAACCCACGCCAACAATATCCAAAGTCTTCTGATACGCTTTAGTGACCCCATCAACCATATTCTGAATTAAAGCTCTGGTTAAACCATGTACAGCTTTATTTTCCTTTAGGTCGTTAGGCCTTGTTACAAGAATTTCGTTATCCTTAATTTCCACTTTCATATTTTGGTGAAATTGATTATCAAGTTCACCTTTAGGTCCTATAACTTTTAATTGATTACCATTCAATTTTACGGTAACATCTTTAGGAACTATTATCGGCTTTTTTCCAATACGTGACAATTTAAAACTCCATTAAATTGATTTACCAAATGTAACAAACTATTTCTCCGCCAACCGACTCTCTTTTAGCTTCCTTATCGGTTAAAAGCCCTTTTGGTGTTGAGATTACCGCAACCCCAAGACCTCCCAATACTCTGGGTAGCTCATCTGAAGCTTTATATACTCTCAGCCCCGGCGAGCTAATTCTTTTCAAACCGCTAATGGCTGGTGAACCATTTCTGTATTTTAATAATACTCTCAAAATATTTTGCTTGTTGTCTTCAATAACCGAATAATCAACAATGAATTTTTGACGCTTCAAAATCTCGGCTAAACTTTTCTTCATTGTAGATGAAGGAATGTCAACTCTTATTTTTTTTGCTTTTGAAGCATTTCTAATTCTTGTCAAAAAATCTGAAATCGGATCTGTAACCGGCATAAACTTCTCCTTCTACCAACTTGACTTTTTTAATCCAGGAATTTCACCCTTAAGCGCCATCTCTCGCATGACCAAACGGGAAACACCAAATTTACGATAATATGAACGAGCTCTACCGGTAAACATGCAGCGATTGTGCAACCTTACCTTTGCTGAATTCTTAGGTAATTTTTGCAGCCCAACATAATCACCTTTTTCTTTAAGTTCTTTTCTTAGCTTTGCATATTTTTCAACAAGCTTAACTCTTTTTTCTTCTCTTGCGATTAGACTTTTACGAGCCATAATACTCCTACTTACGCTGTTTTAATTTCTTTTTTTCTAAATGGGAACCCAAACGCTTGAAGCAATTCATATGCCTCATTGTCCGTATTTGCTGTAGTTACAAATGTAACATCCATTCCCAATACTTTAGTTATTTTATCTACATTTATTTCTGGAAAAATAATCTGTTCCTTGATACCTAATGTATAATTACCTCTGCCATCAAAAGATTTATCGGAGAGTCCTCTAAAGTCTCGAACTCTTGGAAGTGCAATATTGATAAGACGATCTAAAAATTCATACATCTTTTCTTTTCTTAACGTCACCATTGCCCCAATATTAACTCCTTCACGAAGTTTGAAATTTGAAATTGATTTCTTTGCTTTTCGAATACTAGCCTTTTGACCAGTTATCGTCTCTAATTCTTTAACGGCTTCTTCCAATATCTTTTGATCGGCTACTGCTGCGCCGACGCCCATATTTACTACAATCTTGTGAAGCTTTGGCACTTGCATAATGCTCTTATAATTAAACTTTTTCATTAATTCTGGAACTAATTCTTTCTTATACGTGTCGGCTAAGCGTGCTTTTATGCCTGCTTCCTTTTCAACTGTCTCCTTGGATGAAGCCTTTTTACTTGACTTCGCAGGTTTTTCAACTGCCACTGTAGATTTTGTTTTCTTTTCTGCCATTTTTTATTTAGACCTTAAGTAAAAATTTGTTAGTGTTAAATCATTTCTCCGCTTGCTCTACTAACGCGAGCGCGTTTCTTCTTTCCGGTTTTGTCATCCAAAATGATTTGAGATCCCAGTCTCGTTCCCACATTTGTTTTCGGGTCAACAAGCATGATATTTGACACATGAACCGGCATTTCTTTCTCGAGAATTCCGCCTTGCGGATTTGTTTGATTTGGCTTTGTATGTCTTTTTCTTACATTTATGCCTTCAACTATAACTTTAGACACTTTTGGAAATACCTTTAATACTTTGCCGGTTTTTCCTTTATTGTTGCCAGCTATTAAAACAACATTATCATTTTTTCTAATTTTCATTTTATTTCCGAATTCTTATAATACTTCTGGTGCTAACGAAACTATTTTCATAAACTGCTTCTCTCTTAATTCACGAGCGACAGGTCCAAATATTCTGGTTCCCTTTGGTTCATTTTGTGCATTAATTAAAACGGCTGCATTTTCGTCAAATCTAATATAAGAACCATCTTTTCGTCTAACTTCCTTTTTTGTCCTAACAATAACCGCTTTAGAAACTTCACCCTTCTTAACTGTTCCGTTTGGAATTGCCGTTTTAACTGAAACCACAATTAAATCTCCGACACTAGCATATTGTCTTCCGCTTCCGCCTAAAACACGAATGCATCTTACCTTTTTTGCTCCGGAATTATCCGCTACTACTAAATTTGTTTCTTCTTGAACCATAACAACCTTCTCCTTACTTTACTACTTGGCTTTTACTACAATTTCTACCAAACGCCATCTTTTCTTCAGGCTTAAAGGACGCGTTTCCATTATTTTCACCTTATCTCCTACATTGCATTCGTTTTTCTCGTCATGAGCCATCAATTTAGTCGTTTTCTTAAAATATTTTTTATATATAGGATGAGGAACTTTCCTTTCAATTGCAACAGTTATTGTTTTTTCCATCCTGTTACTAACAACTACACCAATTCTAGTCTTTCTAAGCGCACGCTGTTCCATATTTAAGCCTTAACTCCTTCTTGATTTTCTTTCTTCGTTGCGGCTATATTTGCAAGTTCTCTATCTCTTAGAATTGTCTTTAATTTTGCGAGATCCTTTTTAACCAGCCTTAGCTTAGAAGTATTTGTTAGTTGCTTAAGCTGATGAGCAAATCGCAAGTCAACTAATTCCTTCTTTTGAAGATCAATTTGTTTAATTAATTCATCATCTTTCATTTCGCGTATTTCATGAATTTTCATTTTTTAATACCTTAGAATTATTCAAAGTCTGGTCTAACCACAACTTTTGTTTTAATTGGTAATTTATAAGCACAAGTTTTTAATGCATCATGTGCAATTTCTTTTGTAACTCCGGATACCTCAAACAACACTCTGCCCGGCTTTACAACAGCCACCCAGAACTCTGGTGCTCCCTTGCCTTTACCCATTCTAGTTTCAAGTGGTTTTTTAGAGACTGGCTTATCTGGGAAAATTCTTATCCATACTTTGCCATCTCTCTTCATTTTTCTTGAAAGAGCAACTCTGCACGCCTCTATCTGACGGCTCGTAATCCAATGTGGTTCTAAAGCTTTCAAACCAAAATCTCCGAAAGAAATCGTGCTTCCACGTTTAGCTTTTCCAGCTCTTCTTCCTCTCTGTGATTTTCTATATTTTACTCTTTTCGGCATTAACATGATTAAAAACTCCCGGCTATATTATTCTGTGACTCTTTTTCCTAAAATTTCTCCGTGACAAATCCAAACTTTTATTCCTATCGAACCATAAATTGTCTCGGCTCTTCCATTCGCATAATCAATGTTGGCTCTTAAAGTATGCAATGGAATTCTTCCTTCTTTATACTGTTCTGTACGTGCCATTTCTGCTCCGCCTAATCGGCCTGCACACATAATCCTTATTCCTTCTGCACCCATTCTCATTGCGGCCGTTATTGCCATCTTCATCGCTCTTCTAAAAGAAACTCTTCCGGCTAATTGGCTTGCAATGTTTTCAGCAACAAGATATGCATCCAACTCTGGTCTCTTTATCTCTGAAATTTGAACTTTCACTTCTCTATCTGTAACTTGCTTTAGCTCTTGTTCAAGTTGCGTAATTTCCTTACCGCTTTTCCCGATTACTACACCCGGCCTAGATGTGTATATTGTCAATATTACATTCTTTGATGTTCTGTCAATTACAATTCTTGAGATGCCTGCTTTCTTTAGCCTGTTTCTAACATAATTTCGAAGCTTCTGATCTTCTTTTAGTTTAGCAGCATAACTTTTATTTTCATACCAATTAGAGTCCCAGCCTCTAATAATTCCAACTCTTAAACCTATAGGGTTTGCTTTCTGTCCCAAAAAAATATCCTCCTAAAATTTATGCTTTTGTTGCCACGACAATTGTTAAATGACAAGATCTTTTCCTAATCTTATACGCCCGTCCCATTGGAGCAGGTGAAATTCTTTTTAATGTTGGACCTTGATCCACAAAAGCTTCTTTTACTATTAACTCGTTAGGCTCTAACCGCGTCGCATCGTCCTTGTTCATAAGATTCGCAACCGCTGATCTTAAAACCTTTTCAGCATCCTTAGATGCATGTTTTGAGTGAAAATGTAACGTCTCAATTGCCTTATCAACGGACATTCCTCGGATAAGGTCGATTACCAATCTCATCTTTCTCGGTGATGAACCAATATATCTATGTACAGCTCTTGCTTCCATTATAATAAATATCCTTCGCTAAATTATTTTGCTGGCGCCGGTGTCGGTGCTGGTACTGGCTTTGAAGCCTTTTCAGCTTTAGTGCCAGAATGACCTCTAAAAATTCTCGTTGGCGAAAATTCGCCTAACTTATGTCCTACCATATTTTCAGTGATATACACTGGTATCATTTTATTACCATTATGCACAGCAATCGTATGTCCCACAAAATTAGGCGTTATTGTGGATGAACGCGACCATGTTTTGATAATCTTTTTCTGATTTGTCCTGTTTAGTTGATCAATTTTAAAAGCTAATTTGATATCAACAAAAGGTCCTTTTTTCACCGATCTTGGCATATTAATCTCTAAAAATTATTTTCGTCTTTTAATAATGAACTTGTTTGATTCTTTTTTATGTTTTCTGGTCTTCAATCCTTTTGCCTTTTGACCCCATGGAGAAACAGGATGGCCGCCACCAGACGTCTTTCCCTCTCCACCACCCATTGGGTGATCAACAGGATTCATTGCCACGCCTCTTACATGCGGACGAATTCCTTTCCATCGCGATCTTCCGGCTTTTCCCAAACTAATATTTTCTTGTTCAGCATTACCGACCGTTCCATATGTCGCCATACATTCCAACCTAATAAGCTTAACTTCGCCTGAAGGCATTTTCAATTGAGCAAAGCCACCTTCCTTCGCCATTACTTGAAGAGCTGAACCTGCACTTCTGCCTAATTGACCACCCTTACCAGGTTTAATTTCAACGTTGTGAACAAAACTTCCTAACGGCATATCCTTTAATGGAAGAGAATTCCCTATGTTTATATCACTACCTGATCCTGAAACTATCTTGTCGCCAACCTTCAAGCCATTAGGTGCAATTATGTATCTCTTAGCTCCGTCTGCATAATGCAGCAATGCAATTCTTGATGTTCTATTCGGATCATATTCTATCGAAAATACTTTCGCAGGAATGCCTATTTTGTCGCGCTTAAAATCAATTATTCGATATTGACGCTTGTGCCCGCCTCCAATATGCCTAGCTGTAACACGACCATGATTATTTCTGCCACCGCTTCTCTTAATAACACCGAGTAATGATTTTTCCGGTGATGTTTTAGTAATTTCATCAAAAGATGAGGTCGATTTAAATCTTGTACCAGGAGTTATCGGTTTTGATTTAATTATTGCCATTAGTTTGCCTTATTCAATCTCTATACTTGTTCAAATAATTCAATTTTTTCGCCCTCTTTTAGGGTAATTATTGCTTTCTTAAATTTTGCAGTTCTACCGGTAAATCTTCCGCTCTTTCTAAATTGAGTCTTAATTTTACCCGGATGGTTAATTGTCCTTACATTAACAACATGTACCTCAAATCGTTTTTCAATTGCTTTTGCTATTTCAATTTTATTCGCCGAAGGACTAACCAAAAAACCATACTTTCCTTTATCTGCTGCAAGATTAGTCATTTTTTCAGTAATCATAGGAGATATTAAAACATCTTGCATATTAATTTACCGCCTCTTCTTTTTTTACAAACGCTTTACTAATCTTTTCTACTGCGCTTTTTTGTAAAATTAAAACTTGATTATTAAGAATATCATACGTCGATACTTTTTCTGCTTCTAGAATTTTAACCTTTGGAATATTTCTTCCTGATCTGTACACCGTATCATTATTTCCGTTTGTTAACAATAATACCTTCTTACCATTCACCTTTAAAGCTGAAAGAATATCCCTAAAATTCTTTGTCTTTGGGCTTTCAAATGAAAAATCTTCGACCAAAATAACCTGATTATCTTTTACCTTATAACTCAAAGCCGATTTTCTTGCTAGCTTTTTAATTTTCTTAGGAAGATCCTCTCTGTAGTCTCTTGGACGAGGTCCAAATATTGTTCCGCCGCCTACCCAAAGTGGAGATCTTGTTGTTCCGGCGCGAGCCCCTCCTCTTCCCTTTTGCTTCCATGGCTTTTTACCGCCGCCTCTTACTTCGCCTCTTTCTTTTGCTTTAGATGTACCTTGCCTTTGATTTGCAAGATATGATTTAACAGCTAGATATATAGCGTGATCGTTTGGTTCAAAACCAAAAATATCATCCGCTAAATCCATTTTTTCGCTGGAAAGAGTTCCATCAATTTTATAAATATCTAATATCATTTTATTACCGAATTACTTCTTTATTAATTCAACATAGGAATTAATGGAACCCGGAACGGCTCCTTTAACTATAATTAAATTTTGTTCTAATAAAACTTTTATAACTTTTAAATTTGAAACAGTCACAGTATCATATCCCATTCTGCCAGCCATCCTTTGACCCTTGAATACTCTTGAAGGATATGAGCTAGCGCCAATTGATCCCGGAGCTCTTAAACGGTCACTTTGTCCGTGAGTTGTACCGCCTACTCCGCCAAATCCATGACGTCTCATAACACCTTGAAAGCCTTTGCCTTTGCTCTTTCCCTTAACCTTTATCTTTTCACCTTCAGCAAATAAATCAACTCTAATCTCATCACCTATTTTAAATTCAGAACCGGAAAAATTAAATTCCTTCAAAACTTTACTCGGTGCTAGATTATTTTTCTTAAAGTGTCCACTTAATGCTTTCGTAGTATTCTTTTCTTTTCTTTCACCAAACCCGAGCTGAAGAGCTTCGTAGCCGTCTTTCTCTTTCGTGCGAATTGCAACGACCTTGCAAGGGCCAGCCTCTATCACGGTGACAGGCACAATTTCGCCCTCAGCATTAAAAACTGTTGACATTCCGATTTTCTTTCCTATAATACCTGACATCTTGGCTCCCAAATTCATTAAAGCTTAATCTCTATATCTACACCCGCCGGTATATCTAATTTGCTTAGAGAATCGACGGTTTTATTATTTGAATTATGTATATCAATTATCCTCTTGTGCGCTCTTGTTTCAAATTGCTCCCGCGACTTTTTGTCAACGTGCGGCGATCTTAAAACAGTGTAGACAGTTCTTCTTGTAGGAAGCGGTATCGGTCCGGAAACTACTGCACCCGTGCTTCTAACAGTTTTTATAATCTTTTCGGTAGACTTGTCTATCAAAATATGATCGTATGATTTTAATTTAATTCTAATCTTTTGACCTGGCACTTAAGAACTCCTTTTGATTTTTAGACACGAAAAGGGAGCTTCTACTCCCTTCTCGGCTTAAATATATTTTATTCTAATATTTTTGTAACTATTCCGGCACCTACGGTTCTTCCGCCTTCACGAATTGCAAATCTTAGTCCCTCTTCCATTGCTATTTCGCCAATCAACTCAACAGAAAGATTTACTTTATCACCAGGCATAACCATCTCTGTACCAGAAGGAAGTGTTGCAACTCCCGT